>DGZP01000126.1:517-4565 GCA_002398565.1 Proteiniphilum sp. UBA4977 | reverse complement strand
TGCCGCCATCACCATTGCCACTACCCTGGTGCTAATACCTTATCTGCTTACCTCGCTCTATGCCGTGAAGATAGCCCTGGGTCTCAGAAAAAAAGAACCGATTCTCCATTTGGTCATTGCGCTTCTCGCCACTCTTTATTCTCTTTATGTGATTTACGCCGTGGGCATACAATATCTCTTCCTTTCGGTGATCTTTTACAGTATCGGCTCCTTGCTGTTTATCAGGGCAAAAAGAGAACAAAAAAAACAGCCCAAACGATGGGAATGGGCTGTTATAATTTTATTGCTGGCCGGTGCCGTAGTGGTTACGGCTTTATTCACGGCCCACAGGATTACGTTTTAGTTTTTCTCCTGTCGCATGGTCGCAACATTAAATCATTTGTTCATCGTATACCGCAGAGTTACGCCCAGTCGCATGGGATATCCACGCTGCACAAACTGATTCACTTTTCCGGTGGTCATGTCAGATGCTTCAAAAAGGAAGGAGTGGTAGTCGGTGTTGAAGAGGTTCTTAGCCCAGAGTTCGAGCGAGAAGGCACCTCTCTCGGCAGAAATACTACCGTTCACCAGCCCATAAAAAGGCTGATACAGCGCTACTCCTTCATCCCCAGCCTGAGGCGTCGTCTTATTCGATTCTGTCCAATAAATTTTTCCCACTCCGGTATACTGGATGTTTCCGATCAGCCGGTCGATCAGCGCCCCATTGGCAAAACTATGCACATGGCTGGTACCCAGGCTTACCGTATGTCGTGGAGCAAACGGTATATGATTCCCTGAGTAATCCACATCCTCAGCCGCTTCATAATCTACAAAACGCGCATCGGCAAATCCGTAGTCGGCATACAACGACAGGCTCTGCAAAGGAACATATTTCAGACTTAACTCAAATCCTTTGCTTTCCGATTTGCCGGCATTCTTAACCGTGCGACCGGATGTTCCCTGATCTTCCAGTTTGATGATCTGAATATTGTTGACACGGGAATAAAACAATGCATAATTGAGCGACAACCTGTTTTCAAACATCTCATATCGTCCGCCCAACTCATAGGTCCAGCTGGTTTCCGGATCATAGGAGAGCTGTTCCTCAAGGGTTGGCTTAGCGCCGTCACCGTTTGGCGCCCCTCCAGGCATGGGCATATTGGGAGGCATTTTCGCTGCAATTCCTTCCATGATCGAAGCAGCCAAAGCACCCTGTAATATTTTGGAGAATGCCTGCTCGTTATAGCCGCCGGTCTTGTACCCTTTGGAAGCAGACAGGTAGACATGAGCGGTGCGGGTGAATTGATATTGCAGGGCAAACTTAGGAAGTATCTTCCAGAAGTCTTTGCTATAGCTACCCGTCAGCAATGTGTCGCCCTCAATAAACATGGGAGGCATGGGACGGTTGGGAATATTAAACAGAAGATTTACATCGCCCCCCTCGCTTTCCGTAGAAAAGTCGAGTCCGGTATGTTCGTAGTCGAAACGAATGCCGGCCGTGCCGGACAATCCCGTCACGCCAAAAAGATCGTTCACAGTAGATTGATGAAAGAACGCAGCCCCTCTTGAGGGTTTGGTATACACA
Source organism: Proteiniphilum sp. UBA4977 (assembly GCA_002398565.1). Lineage (GTDB taxonomy): Bacteria > Bacteroidota > Bacteroidia > Bacteroidales > Dysgonomonadaceae > Proteiniphilum. Next base: position 3,001 of record DGZP01000126.1, on the reverse strand, counting down.
CCCGGCAAATCGATCCGGTCATTGGCATAAGAGATTGTCAACGGTGCATTGGCTGTAAAAGCATCGAGGTGAGTCTGCATGGCAGCAATACCCTCCTCTTTGATGGCTACCGGTGTATCGATCACCCGGTGATCATAGAAACCAAAGGCTCCCAGTACCCAGCGATATTTCCGCTGTAAGTCCGACTTTACCGTGATCTCCTGGCTCAACGAATGTTGCTTCTGCATCTGACGAATGGAAAACACCGATTTGGGAGAGTAATCCTGATCCATCTTCATATCATCTTTCAGATACTGATAGCCAGTGGTCGAGTGAATGCTATAGCCCTGCCCGGAATAATCCAGCGACAAACCGTTTGTAAAAAGGTGCCGGTCGTACGACGAGGGTTCGTTAAAATTGGATTCGGTGGAATCCTTATGCATATAAGGAAAGGCGCCCCCGGACACATAGTCGTAGTTGCCAAAAAGCAACGCCTTGAAAGAGGGAGTCAGCTCCCACTCAAACTTCACCCTGCCGCCTGCATTTTCAGAGGCATCCACTTTCTTTCTGGTATAGCTGTTCGTAAAATATCCATCGTCACGTTTGTAATAGCCACCCACAGAGATCCCGAAGTTATCCGACAGCTTGCTATAGTTTGAAACTTTTGCCGAGAACTGGCCGTAATTGCCACCACCCACCATCAGGTGGGTACCCTGGAAGGTGAGGGGTGAAAGCGTGTAAAGATTCACGATTCCTCCAATGGCATTTCTGCCGTAGAGTGTTCCCTGGGCACCGCGTAGTACCTCCACACGCTGTATATCCTGAAATTCAAAATCGAAAGCCGAGGGATTAAAGCTGGGGACATTATCCACGTACATGCTCACCGTCTGTGCTCCCAACCGTGCGCCGATACCCCGGATATAGATTGGAGTGGAGACTTTGGAACCATATACCGGAATAAAGAAGTTGGGAATATATGCGCTTAGGCCCGGCAACGACTCAATCTGCGTATCCCGCAGTTGTTTTGGAGAGACTACGGAGACGGCTGTCGGCATGTTCTTCAGCTCGTTGGTTTCTTTCACCGAGGAGGTCACCACCACTTCATCAAGATAATAAACCTTGACTGTATCTTTTGGATTGGCTTCTTTTGCCGGTATATTTTCCCGCGGGAAAGACACAAAAATATTACAACACAAGACAATACATACTATCAGCAACTGTTTCATCATGCACATTTTATTGGATTCTTAACTAAATGCAAAGAAAAGCGATAAAATGTTACCCGACAATCACTACATTTAGTGATATTTTTCTTTAATGCTACTGCTTAAAAATGAAATAGACAGCCAGCACCAGAAAAAGAAATCCGATCAGGTGATTCATCCTTATCTGTGTCTGAAATGCAAGGGAAGAGAAGATCACAAACACCAGGAGAGTGATCACCTCCTGCATGACTTTCAACTGCAACAGTGAAAAGCTCCCTCCGTTACCTTCGAATCCAAGACGATTTGCCGGCACCTGGAAACAGTATTCAAAAAAGGCGATAAGCCAGCTGATTACGATGACACCGATAAGCGGCAATTTGCCGAACCAGCTATTTTCAGCCAGCTTCAGATGGCCATACCATGCCAGTGTCATAAAAACATTTGAGACAACCAAAAGCCCGATAGTAAGCAAATAATTCATAGATATCCGTAAAAAATTGTGCAAAAGTACAACATTTCCGCAAACAAAGCCCTTCTGAGTCTGAAGGTCTCTCATGTAGACATTGCAACGTACCTACACAGGAATCTCGCACACAACTTTACATCCGGTCGTTTCCGCTACTTTATTCCGGGAAATGACACCCACGGGGGATGGGGGGACTGCGCATGAACACCTTCTTACTTCTGTTGTTATAGAAAGAGACAAGTTGTAAAAAAGATATGAAGAAGGCATTATTGATTGTGGACGTGCAGAACGATTTCTGCCCCGGTGGCGCCCTGGGAGTGAAGGACGGCGATAAAGTGGTGCCGCCGATCAATGGGCTCATGGAACGGTTCGACCTGGTAATCTCATCGCAGGACTGGCATCCTGCAGATTCGGTGCATTTTGGGAAGTGGCCGGTTCATTGTGTCGCAGGCACACATGGCGCCGATTTTCATCCGAAACTGGACAGCGAAAAAATCGACCTGAAGCTATATAAAGGAACCGACAATAAGGACGATGGCTACTCAGCCTTCGAAGCAACCAATACTTCACTCTCCGACTTTCTGGAGGAGCATCAAATCCGAAAGCTTTATGTGTGCGGCCTTGCTACCGACTATTGCGTGAAAGCAACTGCGCTGGATGCCGTGAAAGCGGGATTCCACACCTATGTAATTACCGATGCTATCGCCGCGGTAAACGCACAACCTGGCGACGATAAAAAAGCACTGCAGGAGATGTATCGCATAGGGTGTATACTGATAGAATCGAAAGAGATTGGAATTACTAACTTGGCCGGGACACAGAGTTAAGCATAAA
>DGZP01000126.1:0-183 GCA_002398565.1 Proteiniphilum sp. UBA4977 | reverse complement strand
TTCCAGCAGAAAGGGAAAGCCAGTTTCCCCGGAAATGGAGTCCCGTCTCTAAGTGAAGACGCCAAAAGGATAGCTGAGCTGGAAAACGTCTGGGTGAGGCTGAAACGGAACGTGACATATTAAAAAAAGCTTTGAGCATCATCTCCAAGAGAGATCGTTGATCTATCTCTTTATAAAGGAATA
>DGZP01000125.1:87361-111855 GCA_002398565.1 Proteiniphilum sp. UBA4977 | reverse complement strand
TAATTCATGCTCGTTTCATATGTATATTTTTTCCGTATTGTATCATAGTCGATTATTAACTCCAATTTTCTCCGACAAAGGGCGGTGGCATTAATTTCTGGCAAATGTACAAATTTTTGTGAAAAGTAGTTATGTAATGTACGAAATTTCTTTACAAATACTACTGTTGAATTGTTGTCCGGATAGCTTGCATTTACAACTTGCGTCCATGCAGGTTCTGTCCCTCAGAAATATAGTCAGTAACTATCATGAAATCAATCAGAAGACTTATCTATTTATTTCAGGTACTCATGATGCATAAAGAGACAAAAAAGCAGATACTATTATTTTCGTGGTGGGATACAATACCGTGGTTTTATTTCAGTAGGAAAGGGGGGTTATTAAGTGCACGTACAAATGTTTCCGGAAGACAAACATTCTTTAGATTCAATGCTTTTTTAAAAAGCGGAGCTATCTGCCGGTCGTTGAATCCGGCAATACCACATCCAACACGGGTTACATAGAAGAAATACTCAGGATGTGCTCCTGCAAATTCAATAAATTGATCCACATAGGGTGCGATGGTCTCCACACCGCCCTGCATGGTGGGAATGCCGTAACTCTGCCCCTGCAGACCTATTCCCTGGCCGTAGATGGCGCCAAACTTATTCATTGCTACCCTGGCGGCACCACCATCGTGGTTTCCGCCCAAGTTACTACCAAAGACAAAAATCTCATCCGCCGCTAACTTGCTAATATTCTCAGGTGTAAATGGGGGTCGCTTTAACGAATCTTCCATAATAACTTATTTTTTGTTACGTAACCATAATAAGCGCATCCATCGGCTGCTGGCACCCACCGGCCTGTAGGCAGTAAGTGACAAAACCGGAATTCAATTTCCCGTGCTGTCTGGTAAAGGGCGGAGATCAATTATTTGAGTACAGCGACTACAAGGATACAACTATTTTACAGTATCAACAAAAAATATCAGTTATTTTTCATGAGAAATAATCCTGCAAAAAGGCAGACTTTTCTTGTATAAACGCTCTGAAAAGTAGTTACATTTACATGAAATCACTTTTGATACCCATGGTAATTAAAATCAGAATATGATGAAAACAAACCGTTCCCGTCGCAATTTACTGAAGACGATGGCCGTTTAGAGGCCAGTTCTCCGGCTGGAAAAGCGCCACGCCGGATATTGAAACAAAAGGTTGGCTTGGCGGTCGTTATATTCCACAAATCCACTGCTGACATACCCTCAGCAAGAATCGGCTGATCGACTTCGAGGGTTCAGCCAGCCTTTTCGGCGAGCTGGTAGCTACGCCTTCACCCGTGATCACAACCACAGGGAACATAAAACCCTACCGTCTCAGGGTAAGATACGCCACCCAGGGAAGCGAAATAGGACTGGGTCTGCAAAAAATCAACTTTGGATCGGCACAGCTTTTCCGACCGCTGATGTGGTTTAATAAGATGGACATGCGCGACCCAGTTACGAACAACCGATGGCGTCTGGGAAGGCCTCTACCCGCCGGCAAAGGCTTCCAGCTGATGGTGATCTGGAATCGTTGAATCCCGCATGAAAATCACGGCTGCTTGTGCCGGAGATCGCGTATCGTGCTGAATGTGTAGTTAGATCTTTTCGAATTTATCACGCGGTGTTTGGCAAAAAGCACATTTTTCATCCACATTGCCTTCCGCATAGGTATTTCCGCAAACAGGGCAAACCTCATAACCCGCTGGCAACGTACTTTCATTACCTGTCTGTAGAGCAGCGAGGGCTTCTTTGTAGAATATTTCGTGCTTCTTTTCCGTATCCATTGCCCATGTAAACGATTTGATGGCATCAGGTACTTTTTCGGCCTCCGCATCCTTAATAAATCCAGGATACATGACCGTTTCCTCATAGTTTTCCCCGTCGATGGCAGCCTGTAGGTTTTCGACTGTTGTCTTTACTTCAAATTGGGGCGTGAAAGCTTCCAGTTTTTCTCCCAGTTTTTCCAACACCTTGGTGTGATTGGCAGCATGTATGGCTTCAGCCTTTGATGCTGCATCGAAAAAAATGGCGACGGTATCGTTTCCTTCTTCCCGGGCTTTTTCTGCAAAAGCGGCATATTTGGCACTTGCCGTCGTTTCACCCTTGATACCCTCTTTCAGATTCTCAATCGTCTTAACAGGCTTCTGGGCGCAACTTACTAACATAAACAATACTCCGAGAGACAACATAACATACAAATACTTTTTCATCTCATCATTCTTTTAAAAATTAAACATTAAAGTGGCATCATATAATTATATACAAGTGTTCCTCCGAAAAAACCGGTAATCATTACACTGATTGTAGCCAAAGCATACACAACAAAAGCAATGTTTTTCAGCTTTTTGTCATTATCTTTCTTTTTAACAACAACATACATGCGGATAGCAGCAGCGATGATCAGCAACACAACAGTCACTGTTGCCATCAACTCATGTGTTTCGCGTACCTGTCCTGCTGTTCCTTCCATTTCTGAAGTAAACAAAATACCTGACAACCAAGTGATTACGGAAGACAAAGCACCAAGTATCAGCAAATAATATCCGGCTTTGGTAAGACATACCTCTTTTTTGCAAAAAAGATAAACAAGTTCCAGCAAAAAACCGGTTGCAATTAAAGCAATGGGGAAATGCACCAACATAGGATGCAGATGTGATAGTGTAAACATAGTCAGCGATTTTTAATTAAACTTTTTTCTTTAAATTCTTACAAATGTAAATGTCATATCAACAAATTGTTCTGAAAGAAGCCAAATCTTTCACCTGTTTATAAAATTTAGAATGATTCAATTTAATTATTTTCTCCAAACAGTGACTCTATACAGTTTATCCGGAAGTATGAAACGAGCATGAATTACGAAGTAATAGACGTAGTCAACAATCATTACACTCAAGGTGATGATTAAAGGCGAGTTCCTTATGATACCTTTGAAAATAATATTTTTAATCATATGAAACACAAATCGAATAAAGTAACACGGAGAGAGTTCCTGGGCCTGTCGGCGCTGGGATTGACAGGATTGACTATTTTACCTTCCTGGGCCATAAATGGGGTAAGGATTGCACCGAGTGACAGAATTAACCTGGGCTTTATTGGACTGGGACGACAGGGAATCAGCGATTTTCAGGCTTTTTCCAGATGCAGTGGCGTGCAGGTAGTAGCAGGTAGCGATGTGGATTCTATAAAGAACGATCGCTTCAGGAACGTGGTCAAAGAGTGGCAGGAAAAAAACAGCCTACCATTGAAATGCAACACCTACGAGTTTTATGAGGATCTGCTGGAACGAAAGGACATTGACGCAGTTTCCATTGCCACACCCGATCATTGGCATGCCCTCACGGCCATCCACGCCTGTCAGTCGGGAAAAGATGTGTATTGCCAGAAGCCACTATCGTATACCATAACGGAAAGTCTGGCCATGGTGGAAGCTGCGAGAAAACATAAGCGGGTATTTCAGGTGGGGAGCCAGCAACGTTCAAGCGCAGAATTTCAAAAGGCAGTCGCCCTGGTACTGGAAGGCAAAATTGGCCACATTGAAAAAATATATGTACGTATCGGGGAACCACCGAAACCTTTCGATTTACCGGAGGTACCGGTTCCCTCGAACCTGAACTTTAGAATGTGGCTGGGACCGCTGAACAACCCAAAGGTGCATTATAACCCTGCCATGTGCCCACCCATTGCTCCACCCGATTACAAAGAAAAAGGAGAATGGGCTACCTGGCGCTATTATCGGGAGACGGGCAACGGGTACACGGGCGACTGGGGAGCACATCATTTCGATATTGCACAATGGGCGATGGGGCTTGATGGTACCGGCCCGGTAGAATACATCCCCGCAGGATATAATGGAACGAAATATACCACACTGAAATATGCGAACGGCGTTGTAATGACGGAACAGCCTTTCCGCGACGACAAGCCGGACGACAAGGGTATACAGTTTATCGGCACCAATGGATGGATAAAGGTAGCACGGGGCTACATTGAATGTTCCGATCCCTCGTTACTGAAAAAAACGGAGCAGGAGATCGCAGCAGGTTCGTTTGAGGTGAGCGCACCCCATATGCAGGACTTTCTGGATGCCATGCGCACGCGCCTGAACCCCATTGCTCCGGTGGAAGCCGGCTGCAGCACCAACATCCTCTGTTGCCTGATCAACATTGCCACTGAATTAAACAGACCGGTAAAATGGGACCCGGTGACATTGAGCTTCGGGGACGACAAGGAGGCAAAAGCCCACAGGTTATATCACTATGACTACAGGGAGCCCTATAGGCTTCCCTATTGGGAATTGTGAGCCTGCGCTCATTTGTGAAATAATGAAATACTGACACCGGAAAATATTTTACATTATGCATATCGACAAAAAAAATATCATTTACTGTTTCCTGCTGATGATGACACCGATAATCTCTTCTTCACTGATGGCGCAACAAAGCGATCACTCCCTGAAAGGGAAGAAAGTACTGTTTGTCCACGGGGGATGGGATGGACATGAGCCGAAGCAGACACGTGATATATTTGTGCCCTGGATGCGGTCGGAAGGAGCTGAGGTGGTGGTAAGCGACAATCTGGATGTCTATACCGACAGCACGCTGATGAACAGCCTCGACCTGGTGGTGCAGATATGGACCATGGGTACCATCACCAAGGAACAGGAGAAAGGACTGCTTTCGGCTGTGAAGCGGGGTGTGGGGCTGGCCGGCTGGCACGGTGGCATCGGTGATGCATTCCGGAACAACGTGGAGTTTCAGTTCATGGTGGGCGGCCAGTGGGTGGCGCATCCTGGAGGTGTGATCCATTACGATGTAAACATCACTGATCACGAGGATAACATAACAAAGGGCCTAAAGAATTTCCACATGAATTCAGAACAGTACTACATGCATGTGGACCCCAACGTGAAGGTGCTGGCCACGACAACCTTTGGTGGTGAACATGCTCCCTGGATTGAGGGAGCCATCATACCGGTAGCCTGGAAAAAAATGTATGGTAAGGGACGGGTCTTTTACTCTTCGCTGGGACATGTAGCCAAAGATTTCGAGGTGACCGAAGCGCTTGAGATCATGCAGCGGGGGATTCGCTGGGCTGCGGTAAGCCTGCATGAGGCTCCTGAAAAATGGATGCGACCGGTGTATACCCGTTAAAATGGTAGCAGGAAGGGTTTTTGCATGCATTCTTTGAAATAATAACAAAAAAATATATAATTCAAAATTGTCTGTAAATTTGCAAGGTTGGAACATATTTTTTGATTAATCTGATATATCCCGAATTGAAACGCGTTAAATTTTGCGATCAGTGTTTTGCCCCACTGATGGGAATGATGCTTTTGTTACTTGGTTGGAATAACTCTCTGGCACAAAACGGAAAGTTGATCTTTACTCCTCACTGGATTCCGCAAGCCCAGTTTGCAGGCTATTATGTGGCTGTGGATCAGGGGTTTTACAAGGATAATGGACTTGACGTGGATATCGTTCACTCAACCGCAAACATCGCTTCTCTGGATTTATTAAAGAATGGAGATGCCGATATTGTTTCCTCCTTTATGCTCGATGCCATAGAACAACGGGCAAACGGTGTTCCCCTGGTAAATATCGGTCAGCTCTCCCAGCATTCCTCACTGATGATAGTAACCAAAAGGAAGAGCGGCATTGATACATACCAAAAACTACATACCAAAAAGCTGGGAATCTGGAGCAACGGTTTCGAAGATGTACCTCTTGCTTTTATGCAGGAGCACGGTATCAAGATGGATCTTATCAGGATATTGCAAACAGTAAACCTCTTTCTTATGGACGGGGTAGATGCGCTATTGGTCATGTATTACAACGAATATGACCAGATTAATAACTGTGGAATTGATGAGGATGAGTTGAACACCTTCTTCTTTTCCGACTTCAATCTGGATATTCCGGAAGATGGGATCTATTGCATGGAAGAGTCGCTTAAAAGCAAGGGAAGCGCGTATGCCGGTTTTTTGAAGGCTACATTGAAAGGATGGGAGTACGCCAGTGAACATCGGGAGTATGCCCTGGATCTGGTGATTGGGGAAATGAATAAGGCGCATCTGCCAAACAACAGGGTACACCAACGTTGGATGCTTGAAAAAGTGCTGGCGATGATGGAACCGGGAAAGAAAAAGGTGATGAAGGGACAATTGTTGAAATTGGATTTCGAAAGGGCGATGGAGGTTTTCAAAATGGCAAAGGGAACGCAAGGATATCAGACCTTCGGATATGAGCAATTTTACCATCCATCGGCCAAGGGTCTAAAATAATCATTGCCGCATGTCTGGCCATGAAAATAGACAGGGAAAGAAAATAAAATATCAAAAATAGAGATGAATCGGAACAGGCTCTCTTTTAAAATAATTGTCCGCGTTCTTCTTTTTTGCTTTATACTGGGGGGATCAATCTTCACCATCTATTATCTTTTTGCCCGGAAAACTATCGAAAGAGAGAGTCGGGAAAATGCCATACACCTGGCCGAAAGCACTGTTTATAAGATTGAAGAGATCATTAACCCGGCGGAGATGATTCCCGGAAACCTGGCTTGGATCATCGAAAACAACACACTCTCCCGGGATTCAATCTATGCTTTTTTAAGGCAGCTGGTGCGTAATAATAAGTCGGTTTTTGCCGCTGCAATCGCCTTTGAACCTTATTTGTTTTCGCAAGAGCGATATGCCTTTGCACCCTATGCTTACCGCAGCGGTGATGAAATCCTGAACCGTGACCTCTGGTCGCCTGCATATAATTACTTCATCATGGACTGGTATCAGATCCCGGCGCTACTGAGGAAGCCATACTGGTCGGAACCCTATTTCGACGAGGGGGGAGGAGGGGTTCTGATGACCACCTACTCGGTCCCTTTTTATACGAACACCAATAACAGCAGGGTGTTCACAGGAATTATCACCATCGATATTTCGCTTGAATGGCTTACCGAGATTGTGAACTCCGTAAAAATATTTGAAACGGGATATGCTTTTCTCATTTCTGGAAACGGAGTATACGTGACCCATCCCAATGCGTCGCACATCATGAACCAGACAATATTTACCTATGCAAAAGAGGTTAATGAGCCGGTAATAAGAGAGATAGGTCGAGATATGATCGGTGGGGAAAGTAAACTCTCGAATGTCAACCTGAAGGAGATGGGAAACGTGTGGATTTATCACACCAAAATTCCCTCCTCTAAATGGTCGCTTGGGGTGGTGTATCCCCACAGGGAAATGTATGCCGGACTCAGGAGCCTAAACATTATGATCTTTCTGCTCTCCGTGATGGCACTGACTCTGCTGACTATTGTCACCATCCGCATCATCAACCGGCAGATAAGGCCTCTCTCCAGGTTTGCCAAAGCGGCACGCAACATCGCAGGAGGTAATTTCGACACTGAACTGCCAGTAGTGGAGGAAAACCATGAAATGAAGGAGCTGCACGACTCGTTCCGGTATATGCAGGAGGAGCTGGCGAATTATATTGCTGACCTGAAGGAGACCACTTCGGCAAAGGAGAAGATTGAAAGCGAGCTGCGTATTGCCAGAGGCATTCAGATTGACATGATCCCCCACATTTTTCCACCGTTTCCCAACCTGCCTGAAATAGGACTTTACGCCTCATTGGAGTCGGCCACGGAAGTAGGAGGTGATCTCTATGATTTCTTTCCCATTGGTGACGACCATTTCTGCTTTGCAATTGGCGATGTCTCGGGTAAAGGAGTTCCCGCATCCCTGTTTATGGCTGTGACGATCACTTTGATCCGGTCGATGTCTGACAAAAACAGGAGCTGCTCCGAGATTGTGCAATCGGTCAACAAAACGCTCACCATCAACAACGAATCCAACATGTTCGTTACCCTCTTCGTGGGCATCCTGAACCTGCAAACCGGTGAACTGCAATACTGCAACGCGGGACACAACCCACCGGTATTGTTGAACTGTGATCGGGAGCCGCTGATGTTCAGGAACACCAAGGCAATCCCGGTAGGAATCTTCGGGGAGATTGATTATTGCAATGAAACGATGATATTGGATCCGTCTGATCAGATATTTCTCTATACCGATGGGATCACCGAAGCCGAAGATGCTGACAAAAACCTTTTTGGTGAGGCTGCACTTATGAAAGCGCTTACTGAAAACAGAGACAAGTCACCAAAGGAATTGACGGACAGGGTAAAACAGTCGGTGAAAGAATTTGTGAATGGTCATATGCAGTCAGACGACATCACGATGATGTGTATCACCTATAGGGGTAAAAATGGAAACAAAATAAAATGAATAACCATATGAATATTTCCATCGAGAAAACAGACGAGGAATTTCTGGTTGTAATAAGCGGAAGAGTAGACACAACCAACTACAACGAGTTTGAAAACAGTATCGTACATTTATACAACGAAAAAGATGCAACCATCTATCTGGATTGCAGCGGGCTGGACTATATCAGCAGCTCCGGGTTACGCATATTCTTGACCCTCCAGAAGAAGGTGAAGATACAGGGAGGAGTACTTAAAATTTTTGCCATGCAACCACAAATAAAAGAGATTTTCGATATCTCGGGCTTCAGCTCCATCTTCGCAATTTTTCCAGACTACAGCGCGGCAAAAGAAGCTTGAACTACCCAAAATTCCCTTTTCAGCAGCGTATAGTTGTTACTGCGGCTTCGGTCTCGGAGTAACCATCCACCAGTATGATTCCGCCCGATACCGGTTTTTTATTTCTGGGTACAGGTTCCTCGTTCGTAAGGTGACGCGGTGGAATTGTACACCTCTTCAGCTTGAAATTTGCACATCTTCTTTTGCAGGTTATCGTTATTTGCCGGAATAAAAAATTCATTCCGATGATACGTTTTTCCTTCATGTACGTCGTATAAGTAGAAATGAATATTGCTGCATACAAAAGAACCGTCATCGAGTTGCGACCCGCATTACTTCTCGTCGCAAAGCGTATCACACGAAACAGTGAAGATGCGGAGGATGTGGTGCAGGAAGTGTGCCTGAAACTCTGGCACCGGTGCCGTACATCGGGTGAACCGGACAACATGGAAGCCTACTGTGTGACAATGACCAAAAATATCAGCATCGACAAAATCAGGGGAAGACATCCCGGGGAACCCCTCGAAGAACTGCAGCATGCCGAAGCGGTGACACATCTTCCGGATGAGTTGTTGGAAATAAAAGAGGATCATGCCCTCATTCACCGGATCATTGCCGCGCTACCGCCACTGCAAGGAAAAGTACTTCGGCTAAAAGAGATTGAGGGGTATGAAACGGACGAAATTGCAGCGTTCACGGGTATTGCCACCGAAGCGGTACGAAACAATCTTTCCAGGGCCAGGAGACAACTGCGGGAAGTCTATCTGAACTGCCTGCAGAAAAGAGAAAACAGGGTAGGGGTTTTCGGAAACGACGGAATAAAACAGGATGCATTATGAATGAGATAAAAAAACGAGTGGATAAATATTTCCGGGGTGAGACCACACGGGAAGAAGAACAATGGCTCCGGCAGTATTTTGATGAGGTAGCCCCGACAGATGAGCTGGCGGAAATTGCCCCCCTCTTCACTTATTTTAGTGAGGAAGCAAGCGTGACTGGGTTTCTGAAGGGGTTGAGAGAGGAAATGCCGGCGGTTGACAACAACAAAATAGTGCGTGTCCGGTTCCTGAAAATCGCATCGATGGCTGCTTGCCTGTTGCTGGGCGTAGTTCTTCTAAACCGGATAATAAGAAATGACAACATGCTGACTGAAAACAGCGTCTGGATAAGCGGGCAAAAGATTACGCAAATCGATGTGGTGCGGGCATATGCTGAAACATCGTTCGAGAAAGTAAAATCGGAAGAGAATATGCTGGAAGAGCAACTTCGGTTTATGATGGAGTAAAATGATAAGATATGAAACGAGCAGATAAACAGTTATACTTATGAAACGAACGGGTACTTTTATATTCTGCTGTATGATGCTCTTTTTTGTGGCTTCAGTACAGGGACAGGATTTGAAAATAAACAGCATCTTTGAGAAGTATGGGAAGCTGAAGGGAAGCACCATGGTCATCCTGTCGGGAGAAGCGGTACAGAACTACCGGCTTAGCGTATACCGCAGCATCACATTGCGATACGAAGCTCCTTTGTCGGATAATATTCAACAGTGCCTGAATGCAGACAAGCAGCTGGCACGAAAGATCAAGGAGGTGATCCGTGACGGCGCGATTCGTTCGGGATACTACCAGCTTCCCGATGAAGGGAAAAAAATAAACCGGTACATCCTTTTTAAAATTGGAGATGATCAGCAGGCTACACTGATATACATGGAGGGTGACCTCAAATCGGAAGAGCTAATCAACAAACTGTTTATAAGGGAGTAACAGTCTTTCAAAAAACATCATCACGTAATTACACAATTAAACATATCACCAATGAAAACTTTCTTTGCAATTCTTGCGCTGCTGGCCAGCATGAGCTGTGTGAACGCTTCCACTTTCTTCCCAACCGATACCACCTTTCATTATCAGAACCGGACAGTGGTCATACATGAACAACAGGACGAAATCAATGTGTCTGTCTACCGGCATAATGAAGCGGGAGATACCATCAAGAGTAATAAAATTTATGAGGGAATTTTCACGGACGACAAAAGTGTGGAACGACGTTACGAAAATAGGTTTGACATATTGGTTCCAGACATTTTCAAGCCAAAAGACAAACGAAAAATCGCAGCATCACACTGGGCCGGGTTTGGCGTCGGCTTTTCGAATCTGCCCGATGGATGGAATTTCGAGGGAGAGATGGCTTCAGCGCTTAACCTGAGCCGGTCGCTACAATATAACCTGAACTTTGTTGACAATTGCTGGAGCCTGGGTGACCATGGCCTTTCCCTGGTGACTGGTTTTGGCATTCAGTTCAATTCCATGCACCTGGAGACAAACAAATATATGGAGGTTATCGACTATAAAACGCTGATTAGTAATACGGAAGAAGAATTAAATAAATCGAGACTTCATTTTACTTATCTTACTTTTCCCTTGCTTCTGGAGGTGAATTTTCCCGTTGGATGTACAGAAACCCTCTTTCTGAATGCAGGAGTGGTGGGTAAGATAAAGACCGCCTCATCATCTAAAATATGGGTAAATGAAAATGGAAAAGAACGAAAAATTAAACAACCGGGCGACTTGAATATCCGCCCGGCAACGTTTGATTTTCTGCTGCAGGCCGGAGTGGGAGAAGTCGGTCTTTTCGTGTCCTACACCCCGCTTACTCTTTTTCTGCATAACAAAGGACCGGAAGCCAACCAGGGCACAGTCGGACTTCAGTTATACTTCTGATGATTGCATGACGGGATAGTACATCGGCAAAACCGGGATCTTCTGCATATCAGTAGGGATATTGTACCCTGAAAAATGGTTACTTTATGGTATTGTAGCCTTGCTGTGAACTCCTTAATTTTGTGTCGGATAAGTTAATTTCCGACAGATATGGAAGAGCAGAAAACCAATCATATATTTGCCAGCCTCGATCAGGAAAAGCTGAAACGGATGCTGGAGATCAAGCAGCTGTACGAAAATGGCCATTTGCCGCTTGGAGAAGCAAGGGCCCGGATGAAAAAGGAAGTCGGCACGATTTCGGCTGCTGAGTTTGCCGCAGCAGAACAGTTGCTGAAGGATGAAGATCCGGATGAATGCCGCAACGAGGATGTGAGGGGCATGCTGGAGGTTTTTGAAGGGCTGATGGACACAGAGGAGGCGGAGTTGCCCCACGGTCATACCATTGACGCCTACCGGCGGGAAAACAGGTGGATGAAGGAACTCCTGCAGCAGGGCGATATACTTGCCCAAAAGCCTTTTATTCTGAATCCCTGGCTGGAACTGATGGAGCAGATATTGCCCTACAAAGTACATTTCAGTCGCAAGCAGAATCAGCTCTACTCGGCACTGGAAAGAGAAGGGTTCGACCGTCCCACCACAACCATGTGGGTGTATGATGATTACATTCGTGACGAGATGAACAAGGCCTGGGAGATATTACGGAGCGAACCGGTAGATGTGACAACATTTCTTGATACCTACCGGGAGATGGCTACCGATCTGCGCGACCTGATGGAGAAGGAGGAGATGATTCTTTATCCTACGTCTCTGAAACTGATCTCCGCCGACAAAATGGAGCAATTGAAGTCGGGTGACCGCGAAATCGGTTTCTTTGGGATTGAACGGCCGACTTCCGGGGGAGCCGGTCAGCAGAACCTCGGACAGCCGATTCCTCGACAGCCGTATTCCGGACAACAGAACCCGCAAATGACAACGGATCAACCGGCGGATCAGAACGACTTTATGCAGGATCTGACCGCGCTGCTCGCCAAATATGGGTATGGGATAACCGATAAACAGGATCAGGTGCTGGACGTGGCACATGGTAAACTTACGCTGGAACAGATCAACCTGCTCTACCAGCATATGCCGGTAGACATCTCCTTCGTGGATGAAAATGAACTGGTAAAGTTTTATACCGATACAAAACACCGTGTATTTCCAAGAAGCAAAGGAGTGATCGGTCGCGAGGTGCGTAACTGCCATCCTCCTAAAAGCATTCATCTTGTGGAGGAGATTATTGATAAGTTCCGCAGTGGCGAACAGAGCAAAGCCGAGTTCTGGATCAACAAGCCCGGTTTCTTTGTCTACATCGTGTATATAGCGGTGAGAGACGACAAAGGAAATTTCCGGGGCGTGATGGAGATGATGCAGGATTGTACCCATATCCGCCAGCTCGAAGGGGAACAGCGCCTGCTATTCTGGGGTATGGAGAAAGAACATAAAAACGGCTATCATAAGGAAGAAGTCCACGGAGCAAAAAAATCAAACGATGAAACCGGAAACACATTCCGATCTGGAATTACCGCTGACCCCGGAACCGGTATAGTAACGGACAACGAAGGTATCACATCAAACGGGAGTCCGGGTAAATTGACCCTTTCCGGCGACACGAAATTGAAATCGTTGCTGCAGCAATTCCCACGACTGAAAGAAGAGCTAATAGCTTACAACCCTAAGTTTGCCGTACTCAACAGCCCCATGGCCAAAGTGATCCTTCCCATTGCTACCATCAAAATGATGAGCGAACAATCGGGCATACCCCGCCAGGAGCTGATTGATAAAATAAACGAACTTATTGCTGCAAAATAGAGATCGTAGAGATTGTGATTTGACCCATCTACTTATTTACCTGGATTCTGTCAATTCCAAATATATGCTCATTTCCATCACTCGGGTTTACAGTAAATAAAAGGATATTGTCTCCTTTTTTTAAATTGATATTTCCGAGATGAACTTTTTTTGTACCCATTTTCTGGTCAAATAGTGTGATATCTTTGATATGCCTGTTATTCAGGAATACAGAAAAATTTCCGAATTTTGGGCCGACAGTAAAATCGGCTGTAAGATTATAGTTCCCTGCTTGCAAAGATTGAAAGGCAAAGAAAATAGAATCGCCGGGCATTCCATCGCTCCACATTACCTGCAAGTTATTGCCAAGGGTGATATTCCCAAACGGATTGATAGACATGCTCCCACGTTTGTTGCCGCAGGAGTTGTGGAAAGTCATGTATTCAGCTTCCATTATGCCATTGACCATCTGATTGGGAATAATATCGGTACTCTGAAGAGCAACCTTTGCAAGTGCTCCTTTTACATCGGTTACCTGATTGCTTTTTCCTCCAGGCCTCATGTACCAAAATGTAGTGGGGGCGTAATTAACCCAGGTGGAATGCCAGTGCCATAATTCCATGTCCACCTTCAAATGATCTTCAAAAGGGATGATATCAAGACTGCGATGACGCAGATTGACTACATAACCAGGTTTCCAGTCTCCGCTCTCGTCGGGTTGAGCAATAAAAGGATGGTTTGAAAATCGATTTGAACGGCCTCCCCAGGCATATCCATAATAATCTTCTGTTCCGGTACCAAAATGAGACGGAAAAGTCTCATTGTCCACATAAATTTTTTCGTCACCTTCACCCCACCACATATAGGATGTATTGAATAAAGTCAGACCATCACCCACAAATATCCCTTTTCCGGAAAGTGCAACGTAATTTAAATCCAAAGGTTCTCCTGGATTATTGGCTGTCAACCCTTTCCGGGTAAAAATTCCCGTATACTGATGCCAGGAAACACCGAAATGCATACTTTTATTATCCCACTCCCAATCGCCAAAGCCTATTTCACCAATAATTTTCACGGTTTGATCTCCGATATTTGAGAATGAAAGATTTGCGGACTTTTCAAACGGCATTATCCAGTATACATCCATCGTCCCATCTTCTTCTACGTGCGCATACCAGGTATTGAGGGGTCTGATCTGGTAACCGGTACCGAAAAAGTCTCCTACCGGGCACCAGATGGTCTTCTCATTGTCGAATTCTGCTTTAACAATGATGGTCCGTAGTGCTTCGGGCAAACGGTCTGCTTTGATAGATAATCGGATATGGCGGATTGCTTTGCCTCCTTGTATTTGAATACTTTTTTCCCCTTTCGGAGAAAGATCACAGGTGATATCTTTGAAGGATAAGTTTATCTTGTCCAATCCCCTATAACGATTTTGTAACTTTTCTTGTACTTCAGTTATTTTATCTTTCGCCTTTTGTAATTGTTCAGGATGGAAAGTCTCAACAGTTGTACCCGATTCATAAGTCCTGTAATTGATGTTGTAATATACACTTTCTCCGTTGATCCTATTATTTTCAAATGCTGTGATGCTCTCGTTCTGGTATGTAATTTTGCAGCTTTTTGCGTATGGAAGTGGTAAATAAAGGTTATGCCCCCGCTTATCATAGGGCGAAAGATCCGACACGGAAGATGCCAACGGTTCACCGACCAGTAGATTTCCACTCAGGATGTCGAAAGCCGTTCCTTCAATGACCGGCTCTGGGTTACCGTCAAAATAAAAACGCAGGATGCCTTTTCCGGAATTCTCGCTGGCAAATGTCATCCATATCCTGACAACGGCTCCCGGGCCTTCAGCATCCATCATCACATACTCTTTCCTGCCCTGATTTATCTCTTCCCTGATAAACCATTTGGAGTCAGAATTTGCAAACCAACCGGGTTGATCGGGCGCGATTGCCCTCCTGTCGTAACTGCTGAATTGTTTGAGTGAAAATGGGATTTCCGGCAAACGGGCTATCTTTTCTCTATTGACCATCTCGTCAAGCAGTGTTTCCAATGTCACCGTATTGGCTTGACATGCATCAAATAGAAATAATAACAACAGACATAAAACAACACTCATTTTTTTAATTAATCGTTTCATAATAATTTAATAAGAGCTGATGAACCATTTATTCCATTTACCAGACATGAATTAAAGAGGTAAATCATTTTACATTTCTTCTGAGTTTTTCTTCTTACTCCCAATGATAACCTGTTTCTTTCAATGTTGATTCACATAAAAGTAGTCAGTTATTCGATTAATTAAAAATAATCTCACTTGTTTTGCAGCATAAGTCCCACATTTTGATATAATTTAAAATAATTACAAATAAAAAATTATCCTGTAGATTGGATTTGAATTAAATTACACATCTGCAAAAAAAATTATTCCGGAAAATTTGTTATTTTTGTTAACCCTGTCCCCGGGACAACGGATTCCTTTTACTGTTTATAAAACAGTTAGACAAAGCAGGCAAACCAGTCGTCAATCGGACCGGTTCAAAATAATTGCTGTATGCAGATAACCTTAGACAATCAGCTGCCCTCCTTGCCTTCCTTTCAGGAGGGCATCCGACGTGCGCCGGACCGCGGCTTCCGGCTCACGGAAGCACAGACCGTGACCGCTTTAAAAAATGCTTTGCGGTATATTCCCACAGAGTTGCACAGCACACTGGCACCGGAGTTTCTGAGTGAATTGAAAACATGTGGCCGGATCTACGGATACCGCTATCGCCCAGTAGGCGATCTGCGAGCAAAGCCCATTGATGCGTATAAGGGACGATGTGTGGAAGGAAAAGCTTTTCAGGTGATGATCGACAACAACCTCTCCTTCGACATCGCTCTCTATCCCTATGAGCTGGTCACCTACGGCGAAACGGGACAGGTCTGTCAGAACTGGATGCAGTATCTGCTTATCAAAAAATACCTGGAGGTGATGACCCGGGAACAGACGCTGGTGGTAGAAAGCGGCCATCCGCTGGGATTGTTCAAGTCCAGGCCCGACGCACCGCGGGTGATCATTACCAACTCAATGATGGTGGGGATGTTCGACAACCAGGCCGACTGGGAGGTCGCTGCACAGATGGGTGTGGCCAACTACGGACAGATGACCGCCGGTGGGTGGATGTACATCGGTCCCCAGGGTATCGTGCATGGCACTTTCAATACGTTGTTGAATGCAGGACGACTGAAGCTGGGTATTCCCCATGACGGCGATCTCCGGGGGCATCTCTTCGTCTCGTCGGGTCTGGGTGGCATGAGCGGCGCGCAACCCAAGGCGGCTGATATTGCCGGCGCGGTATCGGTGATTGCCGAGGTGGATGCTTCCCGCATAGAAACGCGGCGACAGCAGGGGTGGGTACAGCGTGTCACAGCGGACAAACAACAGGCATTCAGCTGGGCGAAGGAAGCTATGCAAGGCAGAGAACCGCTGTCGGTGGCTTACCATGGAAATATCGTGGAGCTGCTGGAGTATGCGGCAGAGAAGGGAATTCACATTGGGTTGCTGAGTGACCAGACTTCCTGTCATGAACCCTATACGGGAGGCTATTGCCCCGCCGGCATCTCCTTTGCCGAACGTACACGCCTGCTGCACGAAGAGAGGGATACCTTCCGGATGAAGGTGGATGAATCGCTGCGACGTCATTACAGGGTAATTAAGCAACTGATCGAACGGGGAACCTACTTTTTCGATTATGGAAACTCCTTTATGAAAGCAGTTTACGATGCCGGTGTGAAGGAAATATCGAGAAACGGAACCGACGAGAAGGAGGGTTTTATCTGGCCCTCCTACGTTGAAGATATCATGGGCCCGGAGCTGTTCGACTACGGCTATGGCCCCTTTCGCTGGGTTTGCCTGAGCGGGAAACCGGAGGATCTGGTGAAGACGGACCGGGCGGCAATGGCGTGCATCAATCCCGCCCGGCGGGGACAGGATCGCGACAACTGGATCTGGATCCGCGATGCGGAAAAACACAATCTGGTGGTGGGGACCCAGGCACGCATACTCTATCAGGATGCGGAGGGGCGGCTCAGGATTGCACTGCGCTTCAACGAGATGGTACGCAGCGGCGAAATTGGCCCGGTGATGCTGGGGCGCGATCACCACGACGTGAGCGGTACCGACTCCCCCTTTCGGGAAACAGCCAATATAAAGGATGGTAGCAACGTGATGGCCGACATGGCGGTACAGTGCTTTGCCGGCAACGCAGCACGCGGCATGAGCCTGGTGGCCCTTCACAATGGCGGGGGTGTGGGTATCGGCAAAGCCATCAACGGCGGCTTTGGCATGGTGTGCGACGGCAGCCAGCGGGTGGATGAGATCCTCCGTTCCGCCATGACGTGGGATGTGATTGGCGGCGTGGCACGGCGCGCCTGGGCACGCAACCCGAATGCAATTGCCACGGTAAGGGAATTCAACAGGTCGCATGAAGAGAGTTATCATGTCACCGAACCTTATCCGGTGGAGGAGGCAATCATCAGAAAGTATCTTCATCCATAAAACGTAAATTGCATCTTTCATTTGCGAATGGAAGAATAATTGGTGAAATATCACTACATTTGGAGTGATAGAATTGAATCGTTTATGAACAAAATCATGGAATGTGTCCCCAACTTCAGTGAGGGACGCGACAAAACAAAAGTTGAGAAAATAGCGGATGCTTTTCGGGGGAAAGAGGGAGTAAAACTGCTGGATTACAGTAGCGATGCCGACCACAACCGCTCGGTAATCACTGTGGTGGGAGAACCGGGACCGCTGAAAGAAGCGGTGATCGATGCCATAGGGAGGGCGGTTGAACTGATCGACCTCACACGGCACAGAGGCCAGCACCCCCGCATGGGCGCAGTGGATGTGGTACCCTTTATCCCGATTAAAAATGTAACGATGGAGGAGGCGATCACCTGCTCGAAAGTGGTGGCAGAAGCCGCAGCGGAAAAGTATCAGCTTCCGGTGTTTCTCTATGAGAAATCGGCTACGGCACCATACCGTGAGAACCTGACCTCGGTACGAAAAGGTGAGTTTGAGGGGTTGACGGAAAAGATGAGGCTACGGGAGTGGCAGGCCGACTACGGGCCATCCGCACCACATCCCACTGCCGGTGCGGTGGCAGTAGGTGCACGCATGCCGCTGATCGCCTACAACGTGAATCTGGGCACGGATAATCGGGAGATCGCAGATGCCATTGCCAGAAAAGTACGGCATATTGGTGGGGGATTGCGTTACTGCAAAGCGATGGGGGTGACCTTGCGTGAGCGCGGTATCACCCAGGTGTCGATGAACCTGACCGACTATACACGCACAGCCATCTACCAGGCGCATGAGATGGTGCGCATGGAAGCACGACGATACGGCGTGCCTGTGGTGGGAGGAGAGGTGATCGGCCTGGTGCCGATGGCGGCACTGGCCGATTCGGCAGCCTACTACCTCGGATTGGAGAATTTTTCGATCAGCCAGGTGCTTGAAACCAAACTGATGGAGTGAGCGACAGCAGAAATATAAACAGAAAAGTCGGGAAATTTTGAACTGGATTGAAGCGATTGCCGCACTACTCGGTATCCTTAGCGTATGGTACGCCCGCAAGGAGAACATTCTGGTCTTTCCGTTTGGCATCGCCAATGTAGTCATCTACATCTACATCTGCTTTGCGGCACGACTGTATGCCAATGCCGGCATCAACGCGGTCTACCTGATATCGAACATCTTTGGATGGTACATGTGGTCAAGGACCGGTGACGACAACGGCACGCTGCAGATCAGCCGGAACAGTCCCTTGCAAAACACCCTTTCCTGGGTCGCGGTGGCATTGATCTACCTCTCTGTGTTTTTCCTGTTGCGCCGTGTGAACAGCAATGACAATGCTTATCTGCAATCCTGGCTGCCCTGGATCGATGCATTCAACACCTCCTTCTTCCTTGTAGCCACCCTCCTGATGGCGATTAAGAAACTGGAAAACTGGCAGTTCTGGATCATCGGCAATATTATCTCCATACCCATCTATGCCTCTCAGGGACTTTATTTTACAAGCATTCAGTATTCTGTTTTTCTAATGCTGGCAATCCTGGGCTGGAAGGAATGGAAAGCCAAAGTGAATAATTTATGAACAACCTGATCATACATAATGCGACACAGGTGGTGACCTGCAGCGGCTCCGCCGGGAAGCGGGGAAAAGAGATGTCTGATCTGCAGGTCATGGAGAATGGAACGGTGATCGTGACAGAAGGCTTCATCTCCCACATTCTGAAACAGGATGAACCGGTCCCGGTCAACAAACGGGATTACAACCTCATCGACGCCTCCGGAAAGACGTTGTTGCCGGGCTTTGTAGATCCCCATACCCACTTTGTCTTCGGCGGATACCGGGAGGAGGAGTTCTCCTGGCGGATGCGGGGCGACAGCTACATGGAAATCATGCGGCGGGGCGGCGGCATCCTCAATACCACCCGGGCTACCCGGGATGCGACAGAAGAGGAACTGATGGCATCGGGCAGGAGGCGCCTCGATGCGATGCTCCGGCTGGGGATCACCACCGTGGAGGGAAAGAGCGGATACGGACTGGACAAGGAGACCGAACTGAAGCAACTGCGTGTCATGCGGCAACTGAATGAGAGCCATCCGGTGGATATCGTCTCCACCTACATGGGAGCCCATGCCCTCCCGACAGAATGGAAGGGCAGGAAAGATGCATTTATCGCTTTCCAGATTGAGGAGATGTTTCCGCTGGTCGTGCAACAGAAACTTGCCGAAGCGGTAGACATATTCTGCGAAAAAGGAGTATTCTCAATTGAACAGTCGCGCCGTTACTTGCAGGCTGCCCGTGAGCAGGGTTTTCAACTCAAGATGCATGCCGATGAGATCGTGCCGCTGGCTGGTGCCGAGCTGGCAGCCGAATTAGGCTGTCTCTCGGCCGACCATCTCCTGCAGGCTTCCAATAAGGGGATCCGTGCCCTGGCAGAAACAGGTACGGTGGCCACATTGTTGCCGCTGACAGCATTCTCGTTGCGGGAAAAATACGCCCGCGCAAGGGAGATGATTGACGCAGGATGCGTTGTGGCGCTGGCTACCGACCTGAATCCGGGAAGCGCCTTCACCGCTTCGGTGCCACTGCTCTTTGCCCTGGCCTGCATCTACATGAAAATGACGCCGGAGGAGGCCGTGACCGCATTGACCATCAACAGTGCCGCAGCGTTGGGTTGCGCCGACCGCATCGGAAGCATCGACATCGGGAAACAGGGCGACCTCCTCCTGCTGCAGTTCCCCTCCTACAAGTTCCTGCCCTACCATGTGGGAATGAATATTGTGGAACGTGTGATTAAAAAAGGGAAAATCGTCATTTGATGTGATAATTGATTAATGTGCAGATTTACAGATAAAATGATTGATTTACTAATTTGGTACAGCTGACCGCTATGTCCCAAACCGCTGAATATACAAAGTTTGTTCTTAAAAAAGCTGAACGCTGAACGCTGACAGCTGATTCCTGACAGCTGATTCCTGACACCTATTTAAAATCAAAAAAATGAAACTACAGGACCTGACACTCAAACAATTTCTTGAAAGAACCGCTGCCAACGAAGCGGTACCCGGTGGCGGAAGCAGCGCCGCACTCAGTGCCGCCATCGCAACGGCGCTGACGGAGATGGTGGCCAACCTGACCATGGGAAAGAAAAAATATGCCGTTGTGGAAGAGCGAATGAAACAGATCGCCGCTGAGATGTCCGCAAACAGGGCCTATCTGGTGAACGATATTGACCGTGACGCGGATGCATACCGGCTGGTGATGGACGCCTACCGTCAATCGAAAGAAACGGAAGCGGAGATCGCCTTGCGCGACGGGAAGATTGAGGAAGCCACAAAAATCGCATCCCTCGTACCGATGGAATTGGCGGAGAGGGCATACAATCTACTCGAACCCATGATGGAAGTACTGGAGACGGGAAACAGGAATGCGGTAACCGACGGACTGGTAGGCCTGATGACATGCCGCACTGCCATCATGGGGGCGCTGCTCAACGTGCGCACCAACCTGGGAGGTATCCGTGACAAGGCATTTGTAGCAGAAATGACTGCAAAATGCGACAGGATGGAAAAGGAAACACGCGACAAAGAACAGCAGGCTATTCAATGGGTGAAGACCATGTTGTGAATCGAAAACTGTATATAATATGAAAAACATATACCATATCGGTCTGCGTGACCTGACCATCGATGACCTGGAGTGGATTATCAACGGGAACATCAGACTGGAGCTGGCACCCGAGGCCAGGGAGCGGATACAGAAATGCCGCGACTACCTGGACCGGAAGATGGAGACACAGCAGAAACCAATCTACGGCATCACCACCGGCTTTGGGTCGCTCTGCGAACGACCGGTCTCCAATGAGGATCTGAGCACACTGCAGGAGAACCTGGTGAAGTCACACGCTTGTAGTGTGGGAGAGGAAGTGGCACCACTCATTGTGAAGCTGATGTTCCTGCTCAAGGCACACGCCCTCTCGCTGGGCTACAGTGGCGTGCAGGTGGCCACCGTACAGCGGATGCTCGATCTTTTCAATAACGACATCCTGCCCATCGTTTACGATAAGGGGTCGCTGGGAGCCTCGGGCGACCTGGCACCGTTGGCCAATCTCTTCCTGCCATTGATCGGGGTGGGGGATGTGTTTTACAAAGGCCGTAAACGGGATATCGGTGACGTACTGGATGAGTTTGGATGGAAACCCATCAAGCTGAAAAGCAAGGAGGGGCTTGCCCTGCTCAACGGTACCCAGTTCATGTCGGCCCATGGTGTCTACGCCATCATGAAAGGACAACGCCTTTCAAAGCGGGCCGATCTGATCGCGGCCCTCTCTCTTGATGCCTATGATGGACACCTGGAGCCGTTCGACGAGCGCTTGCATCAGATCCGTCCTCACCCGGGACAATTGGAAACAAGCCGGAATATTCGCAGGATTCTGGAGGGTAGCGAGCTGATATCCCGTGAGAAGGAGCATCTGCAGGATCCCTATTCTTTCCGTTGTGTGCCGCAGGTACATGGTGCCACCAAAGATGCCATCGACTATGTACGGCAGGTGGTGGTGACCGAGATCAACTCGGTGACCGACAACCCCACCATCTTCCCCGACGATGACATGATCATTTCAGGAGGAAACTTCCACGGACAGCCCCTGGCCATCGCCTTCGACTTTCTGGCCATCGCCCTGGCGGAGCTGGGCAATATCTCCGAAAGACGCACGGCACAACTGATCCTTGGTAAACGTGGCCTGCCGGAGTTTCTGGTAGCCAACCCCGGTCTCAACTCGGGCTTCATGATTCCCCAGTATGTGGCGGCGTCGGTGGTGAGCCAGAACAAGATGTACTGTTATGCTGCCAGCAGCGACTCCATCGTCTCCTCCAACGGACAGGAGGATCATGTGAGCATGGGCGCCACTTCTGCTATCAAGTTGATGAAAGTGATGGACAACCTCGATACCATCCTCTCCATCGAACTGATGAACGGAGTGCAGGCACTCGAGTTTCGACGCCCCTTGCGCTCATCGCCACTGATTGAGAAGGTGGTCAGGGAATATCGCAAAGAAGTGCCTTTTGTTGACGAGGACATCGTCATGTACAAGGAAATTCGCAAGACGGTGGTTTTCCTGAACAGATTGCAGGCAGACGCAAGCTTACTTGGATAAAATAGAATTATTTTCCGAATAAATGGTGCAGATTGCTTATCTTTGCAGATCTGTGATAAATCAACAACAGTTAAACATATTCTCATGACAGAAGCAATTCGAAAATCGCTGAGAGACTCTTCGGCGGCACGCTGGTCTGCACTGTTCATTGTCTCGTTTACAATGATGTGCGGCTATTTTTTAACCGATATCATGGCACCCCTGGCAGGACTGCTGGAAGGCCAGCTGGGATGGTCACGTGCCGAGTATGGCACCTTTACCAGCGCCTACGGCTGGTTTAATGTTTTTCTTCTGATGCTGATCTTCGGCGGAATTATCCTCGACAAGCTGGGTGTGCGCATGACCGGCTTGGGAGCTGCTACCGTGATGGTGATTGGTACGGCCATCAAATACTGGGCTGTATCGACGGATTCACTGGAGGGCCAGACACTCTTCGGTCTCGATGCCCAGGTTTTATGGGCGAGCATCGGCTTTGCCATTTTTGCCATTGGCGTGGAGGTGGCCGGCATCACCGTCTCAAAGATTATCGTGAAATGGTTCAAAGGAAAGGAGTTGGCAACCGCCATGGGGATGGAGATGGCCATGGCCCGTATCGGTACCGCGCTGGCACTTGGATTCTCAGTTCCTATTGCCAAGGCTACCGGGGCGGTGGATGTCTCTCGCCCCGTATTGGTAGCATTGATCGGATTGTGTATCGGCTTGATTTCCTTTATCGTGTACGTGATGATGGACAAGAAGCTGGATGCTTCCGAAGCAACCGGCCTGGTGGAAGAAAAGAATCCGGAGGATGAGTTCAAACTCTCCGACATTGGAAAGATATTGGGCAACAGGGGATGGTGGTTTATCGCCATCCTGTGTGTGCTGTTCTATTCGGCTGTGTTTCCATTCCTGAAGTATGCCACCGACCTCATGGTGAATAAGTTTGGCGTGGCGGAAGACCTGGCCGGCATGATCCCGATGCTGTTGCCCTTTGGCAATATCCTGCTCACACCGCTCTTCGGAGGCATTTACGACAAAAAAGGTAAAGGAGCCACCATCATGATCATTGGTGCAAGCCTGCTCATTCTGGTGCATGCGTTGTTCTCCGTGCCGGGACTCAACAGCTGGATCTTCGCCATGGTGCTGGTGGTGTTGCTCGGTATCGCCTTCTCGCTGGTACCTTCGGCCATGTGGCCCTCGGTGCCCAAGATCGTACCGGAGAAACGACTGGGCACGGCCTATTCACTCATTTTCTGGGTGCAGAACTGGGGACTGATGGGTGTACCCCTGTTAATCGGATGGGTGCTGGAGAAGTATTGCATTACAGGACAAACCGTGCGTGACGGACTCACAGTGAATACCTACGACTATACACTCCCCATGCTCATCTTTACCAGCTTTGGCATGTTGGCGCTGATCTTTGCGTTCCTGCTGAAGGCGGAGGACAAACGGAAGGGATACGGACTGGAGTCACCCAATATTCAACGGTAAGCTATCAGCATCTGTTCGTATGAAACAGGAAAAGCGCTGCTCTGACGAGTAGCGCTTTTTCATGAGCCGGCATGGCAAGGATTCGGGAGTTTATGCCTTTCGCCGGATATAATTGACAAATAATTACTTATATA
>DGZP01000125.1:0-87151 GCA_002398565.1 Proteiniphilum sp. UBA4977 | reverse complement strand
ATAATTACTTATATATTTACACCGAAGATATACCCCACAAGGGCAGATAACCCCATTGCCACAGTACCCCATATTACAATCCGAAATACACCCTTTCTTATTTGCGAACCGCCTGTCTTGGCAGAAACGGCACCCAGTACAGCAAGGGCTATAATTGTGAAAGCATACAACGAATATACCATATTGGATAAAGGGGTAAACAAAACAACCAGAAGAGGCAATATCCCTCCAGCCAGAAAAGAGGCGCAGGAAGCCAGGGAGGCCTGAACAGGATTAGCCTGGCTCATCTCGTTGATGCCCAGTTCATCTCTTACATGCGCACTCAACGCATCTTTTTCCGTTAATTCCTTGGCTACCAATAGCGCTGTTTCTTTTTTCAATCCGCGTCGCTCATATATTTCTGACAAGATCTTTAGTTCTACCTCGGGCATATCTTCTAATTCCTGTCGCTCTCTTTCAATATCCGCTT
This sequence comes from Proteiniphilum sp. UBA4977, assembly GCA_002398565.1. GTDB lineage: Bacteria > Bacteroidota > Bacteroidia > Bacteroidales > Dysgonomonadaceae > Proteiniphilum. Next base: position 86,682 of record DGZP01000125.1, on the reverse strand, counting down.
TTTCGATATCAGTTTGTGAACTGACGGACACATACTCACCGGCAGCCATGGAAATTGCACCGGCAACCAAACCGGCAATGGTTGCCAGCAAAATAGGCGCTCTCTCTGAATTTGCAGCCGCAACACCAATGGCAAGGCTTGAAATAGAGATTATTCCGTCATTTGCCCCTAACACGGCGGCTCTGAGCCAATTACTACGACCAATAAAATGACTGTCTAAGTAGTTGTCAATGGTAATCGTTTTACTTGCCATCGTTTATAATTTTAAATTGTTTTGTACATATCGTGATAACAATATCCGGTACTTGTTTTTATAACGGAATCAGCCATGCAGCATAGATATGGCTTACCAGGCCCAGCAACACAAAGAGATGAAAGATGGCATGAACAAACTCCTTTTTGGCGGTGGCATAGATTACCGCACCCGCGATGTAAAAAACACCTCCCACCACGATCAGGTAAACGGTATCCATTGAGTCGTTCCTGCCGGCAGCATGGATGATAGGCCGGAATGCTATCAGCACAATCAGTCCCATCATCACATAAGAGATGGTTTTCAGATGACTGTTTCTTCTGAGAGGTCTGAAGCTAATGATTATTCCCACTACTGCAATCACCCAGACCAGTGCAAAGAGCATCCATCCCCAGAGCCCCTCTTCGCGCAAGAGGATGAGCGTGAAAGGTGAATAGCTTGCAGCAATCAGCAGGTAGATGCTGGCATGGTCGAAATGACGTAGTCTCGCTTTCTGTAAGGGCTCCTGCACATAGTGGTAGATCGTGGATGATCCCATGCAGGCAATCATGCCCACTCCAAAGAGGGCATAAGCAAAGAGTGCCCAGCCGTCGTCGGCAATGAGTGCCTTGCGCAACAGGATGATGGTTGCTGCAATGCTTATCAGCAGTGCCAGTCCGTGTGTCAGGTAGTTGGCTTGCTCCTCACGGAGGGTATAGAATTTTTCTTTTGTCATAGGAATCACAATTCAATTTTTAGGGTGACCGGCCTGTTTACTTCCGACCAGCGTGGGGAGCCGAGCAATAATCTTTTTATCTCTGTCTCCATTGCAGGACAATTGTTCTCTTTGATGTGAATGCTGCCGGGATGCCCGTTGGCATCAATAAAAAAAGTCACTTCAAAGATTATCTCCTGCTCTTCGCAGATCCCGTCATCGTAATTTTCTTCGAAATAGTAAGTGAATTCCGTTTCCCCAAAAGTCGGTACATCTTCCCTTATTTGGGCTACAGCACCTGTCGTTGTATTTTTTCGCTGTGTTCCATAACCAATCACCACCACCTCGCTCAATAGATCGGCATTGGCTTCCATCTGAACGGTCCCGATATGCTCTTTGAGGGGAATCTCCTTACTTTCCATGCCAATGTAGGATAGAAGCAGGTTTCCTACTGCCTCTTTGGGAAGATCCATACTGAATTTTCCTGCTGTGTCGGTCACTGTGCCCGCATTTAAATGGGAAAGGGTGACGGTAGCACCGACAAGCGGGTTGCCGGTCTGATCTGTCAATCGCCCCTGAACAAGCTTACGTTCCGGTTGTTTCAGCGTTGAGGTATATTTATCCGGAAGAGGTTTCATCTCTGTCTCAACAATACGGCTGGCGATTGTCACGGAGGTACTTTTTTCCGGAACTTGTTTCTTTTCTGCTTCTATAATATGGTCCGCGGTCGCCATAGAGCTCTCTTTTTCCAGAACTGTCTTCTTCTCTGTTTTAACAATATGACCGGCGGTCGCCGCAACTGAATCTTTTTCGGGGATGATCAATTCGATTCCGGCCTTCGGGGATTCGCTTGCAACCACGATCGTTTCTTCATTAAGCGCGGACTGCCGCAACAGAAAAGGAATACCGATAAGTAGTAACAGCAATGCTGCCGCTACCCATATCCACACTCGTTTGTCCATACGGGCAGGTTTATGGGCGATCTTCTTTTCCAGCTTTTCGATGGTGTGCAGATGATTACCTGCCAGCGAGTCATATCCGTCAATGGCATCCTGTAAAAAAGGATCGTTCATTGCTTCACGTTCCAGTTGGTTGGCCTCTTTTCCATGCCGCTTGCCTTGTATGTAATCTTTTAAATTCACTTCGCCAACATTGTTATTTATTCCGCTTTATTTTATTGATAATGGATTGTATTGCTGAACTGCTCAACGAAAATCACTGACTTCCAGAATCCGGTTGATGCAATTCTTCAGATTTCTTTTCCCGTTCTGAATATAACTTTTTACCTTATTGAGACTATATCCCGTGAGAGTAACGATATCGGCATACGACTTATTCCCGTAATAAAACAATTCGATGTTAATGCGCTGTTCACGACTCAATTCAGTCAGGCAATAGGAGAGTGCCGAGGCATGTTCTTCGGACTGCTCTCTGTCAGAGAGAGTGAAAAAATCGCTATTTTCCATAATTGCTTCATTGATATCCTCGAAATGAAATTGTTTTTCTTTGCGAATCTTCAGCAGGCAATGATTTTTCGTCACTGTGTAAAGCCATGAATGAAAGCTTGATATATTGTAATTCATAATCTTTTTGTTGAGATCTTCAAAGAGATCCATCACGGCATCCTGTGCATCGGCTTTGTTCGCGAGATACTTTAAACAGACTCCATATATCAAAGGTATATAGCGTCGGTATAACTCTGCGAAATAGATTGCCTGTTCTTCTTTTTTATAAAGATCAAACAATTCGTCGTTGCTTAAGTTGTTTATTTCTGCTCTCTTTTTCAAGCCGATGTCAGTTCATTTTTGCAAAGATGCTTCCACAAAGTTAAAAAAATATCTAATCGTTTATGGAATAATCCACCTATTTGTATCTCATAAATAGAACCTCAAAAAATATCATTCTTAATAATTTAATTTATGAAATCAACAAACCGACGAATTGTAATGATTCTTTTTATGGCAGGATTCATCTTCACTGCCATGGCAGTACAAATGAATGAGAACCAGGTGATGCCCGATGCCGAAGAGTGGGAGATAACCGGTGTGATCTATGATGCAACGGATAAAAGTGTGCTGATAGGTGCGAATGTGCGTGTGGAGGAGACCAACAAAGGTACAGTAACGGATGTGAATGGTACATACCGGATAAAAGGAAAGAAGGGAGAGACGCTGGAAGTGTCATATATCGGGTATAAAACAAAGCGGGTAAAGATCACCGAGAAAAAAATGAATGTTTTCATGAAACAGGACGTCGACCTTTTAAAGGAAGTTGTGGTGATCGGATATGGATCGCAACAAACAATGAACATGACCGGAGCTGTAATGCCGGTACAAGCGGCAGGAATGCGTGTTCGTGGTCTTTCACCTGATCGTGTCCACAGATCATTCAGCCCCCCTTTGTTCCCGCCCTTTAAGCAGGAAGTCAGTACGGAAGAATACGAATCATTCAGTGAAAACCGTTTTCTCACAGCTGCCCAAAACCCGTTGTCCACCTTTTCACTGGATGTGGATGCGGCCTCCTATGGTAATATCCGTCGCCTGATCAACCAGGGAGAGCTACCTCGAAGAGATGCGGTGAGAGTGGAGGAGATGATTAATTATTTCAGCTATAACTATCCACAGCCGACGGACGGGCATCCGGTAAGAATCATCACCGAAGTAGCTGCAAGTCCCTGGAACAAACAGACCCAACTGGTACGTATTGGCGTGAAAGCGCGGGAGATCCCTTCCGAAACATTGCCGGCGAGCAATTTTGTTTTCCTGATCGATGTATCGGGATCGATGTTCAGTGCCGATAAGCTACCCCTGGTGAAAGCCTCCATGAAGCTGTTGGTGAATAACCTGCGACCGAAAGACCGTGTGTCGATTGTCGCCTATGCCGGTGCGGCGGGTGAAGTATTGCCTTCGACAAGCGGTTTCGACAGGCAAAAGATTATGGAAGCGCTCGATAACCTGCAGGCCGGCGGATCTACGGCGGGTGGTGACGGCATTCAGCTGGCTTATAAGATTGCCGAGAAGAACCTTGTGAAAGGCGGCAATAACCGGGTGATCCTCTGCACCGACGGTGATTTCAATGTGGGTGTCTCCTCTTTGGACGGACTTGAGACGCTGATTGAGCAGAAGCGTCAGTCGGGTGTTTACCTCACTGTGCTGGGCTATGGAATGGGTAATTACAAGGACAATAAGCTGCAGGCACTGGCAGAGAAGGGCAATGGCAATCATGCTTATATCGATAACCTGCAGGAGGCCAACAAAGTGCTTGTAAATGAGTTTGGCAGCACCATGGTTGCGGTGGCCAACGATGTGAAGCTACAGGTTGAGTTCAATCCCCATTTTGCCAGTGCTTATCGGCTTATCGGCTATGAAAGCAGATTACTGAACGATGAAGATTTCAACGATGATAGCAAGGATGCGGGTGAAATGGGCGCCGGCCATATCGTTACGGCTCTTTACGAAATTGTTCCTGTGGGGGTGGAGATCCCTGTCGGCAAGGTCGATAAATTGAAATACCAACAACAGAGGTCAAACAGTATGGAGCATGCCTTCAGCGATACCAAAGAGTTATTGACCGTGAAATTGCGTTACAAAAAGCCCGGCGAAGAGGCAAGCAGGAAAATGGAGATTCCTTTATTGGCTCAGAAGAACATCAAGGCGGTATCACCCGATTTTAACTTTGCCATGGCGGTTGCCATGTTCGGACAACTGCTGCGTGATTCTGCCTATAAGGGGGATGCTACCTACGCGAAAGTGATTGATCTGGCACGGAAAGGATTGGATGATGATCCAAATGGTTATCGTCACGAGTTTATCAGGCTGGTGGAAACGGTACAGCAACTGGAGAAATGATTGCTCAACTCACAAAATAGCTATATTGCAGGTCATCATTATGATATGATCCTGACAAAAAGTCACATTTCTGCAAATGGCAAAGATTTTGACCACCTGCTGTTGGAAATCTGTACTTCATCGATGCAGAAAATAAAGGACGCGGATGCACTAACATTATGCATTGGTTCTTTGTTGATACGATAAGATTATTTTACTGCATGAAATCAGATTACAATGATTACGGTATAAAAAAAGAGCAATATGAACTTCAACAATTTTACAATAAAGGCGCAGGAGGCGGTACAGAAGGCGATCGAGATTGCGCAGGGAAATAACCAGCAGATGATTGAACCGGCTCACCTGTTGAAAGGGGTGATGCTGGTGGGTGAGAATGTGACCAGCTTCCTTTTTCAGAAGCTGGGTGTGAACGCATCGAATATGGAGAGGGTGGTCGACAGCGAGATTGAATCCTATCCGCGCGTATCGGGTGGTGACCCCATGCTGAGCAGGGAGACCAACGCGGTGTTTCAGAAGGCGACGGATCTTACCGGCAAGATGGGTGATCAGTTTGTCTCCATTGAACATCTGTTGCTGGCCCTGGTGCAGGAGAACAACAACGCTTCCCGCATGATGCGCGATGCCGGCATCACACCTGCTGAAATGCAAAAAGCCATTGAGGAGTTGCGCAAGGGGCAAAAGGTAACCAGCCAGACTGCGGAGGATACCTACCAGGCACTGGGGAAGTATGCGGTAAATCTGATTGAGCGGGCCCGCAGCGGGAAGCTCGACCCGGTGATCGGCCGCGATGAGGAGATACGTCGTGTACTGCAGATCCTGAGCCGGCGCACAAAAAACAATCCAATCCTTATCGGGGAGCCTGGAACCGGCAAGACGGCCATCGCCGAGGGGTTGGCACATCGTATTGTGCGGGGTGACGTGCCGGAGAACCTCCGCAGCAAGCAACTCTACTCTCTCGATATGGGAGCGCTCATTGCGGGTGCCAAGTACAAGGGGGAGTTTGAGGAGCGGCTTAAGTCGGTCGTCAACGAAGTGGTGAAAGCGGAAGGAGAGATTATTCTCTTCATCGACGAGATTCATACGCTGGTGGGCGCCGGCAAGAGCGAGGGGGCCATGGATGCCGCCAACATCCTGAAGCCGGCTCTGGCGAGAGGTGAGCTGCGTGCCATCGGAGCGACCACGCTCGACGAATACCAGAAGTATTTCGAAAAGGACAAAGCGCTGGAACGGCGATTCCAGATGGTGATGGTGGAGGAGCCGAGCGAGTCGGACAGCATCTCCATCCTGCGCGGACTGAAAGAGAGGTATGAAAACCATCACAAGGTTCGAATCATGGATGAGGCAATCATTGCGGCCGTGCAGCTGTCGCACCGTTATATTACCGATCGTTTTCTACCCGACAAGGCCATCGACCTGATGGATGAGGCTGCGGCCAAGCTGCGCATGGAGGTGGATTCCGTTCCCGAGGAGCTGGATGAAATCATGCGGCGTGTGAAACAGCTGGAGATAGAGCGGGAGGCGATAAAGCGTGAAAATGACCAGCCGAAAATGGAGCTGCTGACTCGCCAGATCGAGGAGCTGAAGTCGGAGGAGGCCGATTACAAGGCCAAGTGGCAGTCGGAGAAGGATCTGATCAACCAGATTCAGCAAAATAAAATAGAGATAGAAGATGCAAAGTTCGAGGCGGATCGGGCCGAGCGGGAGGGCGACTATGGCAAGGTGGCCGAGTTGCGCTACGGCAGGATCAAAGAACTGGAGAACACCATTGAAGCGTTACAGGAGGAGTTGCACGTGCGTCAGGGGACACGTGCCATGATCAAGGAGGAGGTGGATGCCGAGGATATTGCCGACGTGGTGTCGCGCTGGACGGGCATCCCGGTGAGTAAGATGCTGCAGAGCGAGCGGCAGAAGCTGCTTCATCTGGAGGAGGAACTGCACAAACGCGTCGTCGGACAGGATGAAGCCATCACGGCTGTCTCCGATGCGGTGCGGCGCAATCGTGCGGGACTGAGTGATCCGAAACGTCCCATTGGGTCCTTTATCTTTCTGGGTACGACGGGTGTAGGGAAGACGGAGCTGGCCAAGGCACTGGCTGAATATCTGTTCGATGATGAAAATATGATGACCCGCATCGACATGAGCGAGTATCAGGAGAAGTTCAGTGCCACCCGGCTGATAGGTGCCCCTCCGGGGTACGTGGGGTACGACGAGGGGGGACAGCTTACCGAGGCGATCCGGCGCAAACCCTATTCGGTGGTGCTGTTCGACGAGATCGAAAAAGCACATCCCGACGTGTTCAACATCCTACTGCAGGTGCTCGATGATGGGAGGCTGACCGACAACAAGGGCAGGGTGGTGAATTTCAAGAATACCATCATCATCATGACCTCCAACATGGGATCGGGCATGATTCGAGAGAACCTTGAAAGAATCACCCCGACAAACAGGGAGGAGATCATTGAGAAAACGAAAAACCTGGTGATGGACTTGTTGAAGAAAACCATTCGCCCCGAGTTTCTGAACCGGATCGACGACATCATCATGTTCGCTCCGCTGAAAGAGTCGGAGATTGAGCAGATTGTCCGCATACAACTTGGAGGAATAAGGAAGATGCTGGCTGAAAACGGCATCGAACTGCAATATACGGAAGAAGCATTGAAGAGCATCTCTGAAGCCGGTTTTGACCCCGAATTTGGGGCCCGTCCCGTGAAAAGAGTGATTCAAAACAGGGTACTGAACCAATTGTCTAAAGATCTGCTCGCCGGCACAGTCGATAAATCGAAGCCAATCACTATCGACGCGGTCGACGATGCCATCTTTTTTCGTAACTGACGCAGATGCTTGACAACTAACTCCTGGTTTATCTTTTCCAGAAACTTGGGACAAAGAGAGAAAGGACGGTGAACACCTCCAGGCGGCCCACCAGCATGAGGAAGCAGAGGTAATATTTGGCAAAGACCGAAGCCGACTCATAGGTGCCACTGGGGCCGTATGAACCCAGTCCAAAGCCGTAGCTGCTGATGGAAGAGATGGAAACACCGATGGATTCATCGAAGGTCATGCCGGTGAAGCTCAACACCAGTGCACTGAAGGCTGCCAGGGAGAGATAGAGGAATACAAATGCCAGTATTTTAGAAGAACTGTTGCTGCTAATCACTTCTCCGTTCATTTTCACCCGGTAGAGTGCATCGGGATGAACCTGTTTTTTAAAAACCAGAAGGGTGTTCTTGGATAATACCACCAGCCGCGATAGCTTCATCCCGCCCGAGGTAGATCCCTCACAACCGCAGAAGAGGATCATTGCCAGAAACAGGAGCCAGTATACATGTCCCCACAGTTGATAGTCCACCGTGGCAAATCCTGTTGTAGTGATGGCAGCCACAACCTGAAACAGGGCGGTACGAAAAGTTTGTTCGAAGCCGCTCATCTCCCCTGTGGTAAGAAGAAGGAGGGTGATTATTGCCGTAAAGAGGAGGATGAGAGAGAGGTACCATCTGAACTCTTCTTCCCGGAAGACCTTGATACTTACACGGGCGAAAAAGGTGTAAATCAGCATGAAGTTTGTCCCCCCCAAAAACATGAGCATCGTGATCACATATTCGGTATAGGGGGAATTAAAATAAGCGATGCTGGCCTGTTTGGTGGAAAAGCCCCCGGTGGAAATTGCCGAAAGAGTATGACAGGCAGCATCAAATGCATCCATGGGACCGGCCCAGAGAAAGAAAAACCCTACAACGGTCAATCCGAAATAGGCCATAGCCATATTTTTGGTGATCACACTCACACGGGGTCGCATCATATCCTCGGAAATACCCGTGACCTCCGCATCAAAGAATTGTCCGGAGTTATCCCCAAACACAGGTACGAACGACATCACGAAAATAATAATGCCAATGCCGCCGATCCATTGTGTGAAACTGCGCCAGAAATGGAGAGACTTGGGAAAGGCTTCAATGTTGAGCAACGTGGAACTGCCCGTGGTAGTAAAGCCACACATGGTTTCGAAAAAGGCATTGGTGAACGAAGGGATGGCACCGCTGAGCATGAAGGGAAGAGTACCGAAGAGCGCCATCATCAGCCATGCCATGGTCACGGTGAGGTATACTTCCCTTTTTGTGATCTGCCTTGATGAGGTTTTCTTTCTTTTTCCAAGGAACAGGAACAATGCTCCGGATGTAAAGGTAATGATACCGGAAAGATAGATGCTTTGCACCGCACCTTCATGAAAATATTCACCCACGAAAGCAGAAAATAACATAAAGGCTGCTTCAATCATCAAAAGAAGCCCGATACTGCTAAGTACGATCCGATGGTTAAATTTCCGCATGTTTCATCCCTTTATACCATTGATGACTGAATGGCTGTTACATGATGATGTTCTGCTTTGTTGTTAATTAAACAGTTTTTCAATGCTTTTCAGTGATTTACTCAGGAAGAAGACTACCACCTGGTCATACGGTTCAATCAGCGTGTCACCGTCTATGAGCATAGGCTCACCGTTTCTGATTAGTGCTCCGAATGTGATGTCTTTCGGCAGATCCAGGTTTTTAATCAATTTTTTGGTGACCCGCGAATTGGGTTTGGCGATGACCTCTCCCACATTAGCATCTGCAAAAGTAAGACTCTTGATGTTGGAAGCATCGGCCTTCAGTAGCAGTTCGTATATTTTACTGGCCGAAATAAGTTTTTTGTTGATGACCGTTCCAATGTCGAATCGTTCTGCCATGGAAATATAGTCGATATTCTCCACTTCGGCTACCGTTTTCTTTACGCCATACTGCTTGGCCATCATGCAGCCCAGTATATTGGCTTCGGAGTTGTCTGTAAGTGCGAGAAACGCGTCGGCTTCCGCGATGCCTTCACGCAGCAGAAACTCCACATTGCGGCCGTCTTCCACAAAAACTGTCACGTTGGGCGGAGCGATTTCTACCAACCTCTCTGCACGTTCCCTGTCCTGTTCAATGATTTTTATATTGGTATTTTGCGGGAGCTGCTGGATGGTACGCATCGTAATGCGGCTACCGCCCATGAAGATGACTCTTTTTGTTTCAAACGACTTCTTTCCAAGAATGTCCGGCAAAATGTGCACATGTTTGCGCAGTGTGGTAAAGTAGAGGATATCATTCGGCAGTATTTGATCGCTTCCTTTGGGAATCAGTGTGTGGGCACCTCTTTTGATGGCCACCAGGTGAAACTGTTTGTTCTCCTGCATCAACTCATTCAGATATTTGTTTACAATGGGGGCATTTTCACGCACCTTGGCACCGACGAGGATTACTGTCCCATTGCATAACTCCCACCAAAATCGGGTCCAGGGAGTCTTTAGTGCCATTGCAATCTCACGGGCGGCACTCAGCTCGGGATAAATCATTGAATGAATACCCAGCTTCTCAAAAAACTCCGTATTTTTTGGCAGCAGATACTCATAGTTGTCGATGCGGGCAAGCGTTTTCTTAGCACCCAGATTGGCTGCGAGCATGCAGGATGTGATATTTCTTGACTCCTCCGGTGTTACACCGATATAAAGATCGGCGTTTGCCACGCCTGCCTCAGTAAGATCCTTAAGTGAGGTACAGTTCCCAATAAAGGTGAGGATGTCTGTATTGTCGCGTATGATAGCCAGACGTTCCTTGTCGGCATCCATGAGGGTAATTTCGTGATCTTCCTGTCCGAGAAGTTTTGCAAGATGTGTTCCAACGGCGCCCGCACCGGCTATTAAAATCTTCATTAAAAATGCAATTAATTAATCTTTAACGTTTTGAATGAGTTCTACAGGATTCACGGTACCGGTGTTTTGGTTTGAATGGGCACCATCGCTAAGGCCATGATAAAGCTGTACAATTTGGCTGAGGATACCTTCCGGGTCGATGCCAGCCAGTTGCTGGAGTTCCCTGACAGAGCCATGTGTGACAAATTCGTCGGCAATACCGATTCGATGAACCTGAATGTCGGAGAAATGATTTTCTGCCAGGTACTCGAGAACGGCACTACCAAGTCCCCCTTTGATAACTCCGTCTTCGACGGTGATAATTTGTTTGAATTTTCTTGCTACCTCCCTGAGTAAATCTTCGTCTATCGGCTTAAGGAATACCATGTCGTAATGAGCAACACTTATGCCCAGTTCCTCTGCTTTGGTAATGGCTTTCGCTGCATTATTGCCAATGGTTCCGATGCTGAGGAGTGCCATATCTTTTCCTTTTTTCAGTTTTCTGCCCTTTCCAATGGTAAGGAGCCGGGGCTCATTGTGCCACTCGGTAAGTTCACCCTGTCCGCGGGGATATCGGATCACGAACGGGCCCTCGTTCCCGTATACGGCAGTGTACATCAGGTTACGCAACTCATGTTCATTGTGAGGTGCGGAGATTACCAGATTAGGGATAGGCCGGAGATAGGCAAGATCGAAGACGCCATGGTGTGTGGGGCCGTCGGGTCCAACCAGTCCTGCCCTGTCAAGACACATGATTACTTTTAATTTTTGTAGTGCCACATCATGTATTACCTGATCAAAGGCCCGCTGCATAAATGAGGAGTATATGTTGCAAAAGGGTATGAGCCCCTCTTTAGCCATACCTGCAGAGAAGGTGACGGCGTGTGCTTCGGCAATGCCTACATCGAAGGCGCGTTCAGGAAAGGTTGTCATCATGTAGGTCATTGAGCAGCCTGTGGGCATGGCTGGTGTGACACCCACAATCCGGTCATTCTGCTCCGCCATTTCCACCAGCGTATGTCCGAATATATCCTGATAAGGTAGCGGTTGGTTCTTCTGATCTTTGAGGATGCGTTCTCCGGTATCTTTATTGAATAGCCCTGGCGCATGCCAGATGGTGGCCGAATTTTCTGCAGGTTTATATCCTTTGCCTTTTATTGTTTTGATATGAAGCATCTTTGGACCTTTCATATCCTTTATATTGCGGAGAATGCGGATTAGTCCGCGTAAATCATGCCCGTCTACAGGTCCGAAGTAACGGATATTAAACCCTTCAAAGAGGTTCTGTTCTTTGGTGATCAGCGATTTCATGCTGTTGTTAAATCGCAGCACGATATTTTTTTCTTCCTCCGATATCAGGTTACGTCGCTTGAACCCCTGGTATAATGTATTACGAAACCGGTTGTATTTGTAGGAGGTGGTCAGCTTCACCAGGTAGTCCTGTATGCCACCCACATTGTTGTCGATGGACATGTTGTTGTCGTTAAGGATGATGAGCAGGTTGTTGGGTTGGGAACAGGCGTTGTTGAGCCCCTCATAGGCCAGCCCTCCCGTCATGGAACCGTCCCCGATAACAGCTACCACGTGCCGGTCCTCTTCCTTGTTGAGTGAGGCAGCTACGGCCATGCCCAATGCTGCCGAGATGGAGGTGGAGGCATGCCCGGCCACAAAAGTATCAAATTCACTTTCTGAAGGATTGGTAAAACCTGAAAGCCCTCCCAGTTTACGGTTTGAAGAGAACCGATCGCGTCTGCCGGTGAGAATTTTGTGGCTGTATGCCTGGTGGCCCACATCCCACACAATGCGATCATAAGGTGTATGATACAGATAATGCAGTGCCACAGTCAGTTCAACCGTACCCAGACTAGAACCGAAGTGTCCCGGGTTATTGGAGAGCTGTTCAATGATAAACTCTCTCAACTCGGTACAAACTGTCTCCAGCTCGTCAATATTAAGCTTCTTGAGGTCGTCGGGACTATTTATTTCTTGTAAATATTGCATAATCTATAGCCAATCCATATTATAACGGAAGCGGTATAAAATAGTTTAGAAACGGCATTGGCATATTGGCATTGGCGCATTAATTTGCCATGTCGGAGAAAAACTTGATACGCACCATTCTGATTTCGGTATCTGTATAGTCGGAGAGTTCTTCCTGCGCCTTATCCAGATCGTCTGTCTCTGTCTCCTTGAAGTAGGAATAGATATCCTGGATCACATCCTGATCCATTACCTCGTTGAGAAAATAATCGATATTGATCTTTGTTCCTGAGTATACAATGGCTTCCACTTCCGAGAGCATCTCGTTGAAGTCGATACCTTTTGATTCTGCCAGGTCGTCGAGAGCCACTTTGCGGTCTATAGCCTGTACGATAGATACTTTTAGTTTTGATTTGTTGGCGACTGTTTTCACACGCAGGTCTTCGGGACGGGTAATATCGTTCTCCTCCACATGTTTCCTTATAAGGTCCACAAATTCCTTACCATAGCGCTTTGCCTTCCCTGCCCCCACACCGGGTATATTCTGCAGTTCTTCGAATGTGATGGGGTAGGAGGTCGCCATTGCCTCGAGCGAGGAGGGTTGGAAAATTACATAGGGCGGGACATTTAGTTTTTTCGATATTTTTTTCCGAAGATCTTTCATCATGGAAAAGAGCACGGGATCAGCAGCTCCACCACTCCCTGCGGAGGCAATCACATCTGAATCATCGTTTTCCAAATCGTTCATATCATCCTCATCTTCATCATCTTTGGTGATTTTAAATGAAACGGGATTTTTGAAAAACTCTTTTCCTTTTTTGGTGATTTTAAGAATGCCGTAATTCTCGATATCCTTTTTCAGGTAATTATCGAGTAAAGCCTGACGTATGAGGGCTTCCCAGGTGCTTGCTTCTTCATCGGCACCCGATCCAAACTCTTCCAGTTCATTGTGTCCGTATGTTTCAATGTCGGATGATTCTTTTCCGACGAGAAAATCGACCAGATAATCGGCTTTTTGTTTTTCTTTGAGAGCAATAATCGCTTCTAACAGAGTAATGAGTAATTCTTTCGCTTCCACTTTATTTTTGGGATTTAAACAATTATCACAATGTCCACAATTCGGGTCGTGGTAATCCTCACCGAAATAGTGTAACAATACTTTCCTGCGGCACACGGATGTTTCTGCATAAGCTGCTGTTTCCAGCAACAGCTGTTTGCCTATCTCCTGTTCCGAGACCGGCTTTCCCTGCATGAAACGTTCCAGTTTCTGCAGATCTTTTTCGGAATAGAAGGCAATGCATCTGCCTTCGCCTCCGTCGCGGCCGGCACGGCCTGTCTCCTGGTAGTATCCTTCCAGGCTTTTGGGAATATCGTAATGGATGACATATCGTACGTCGGGTTTATCTATTCCCATCCCGAAGGCGATGGTGGCAACAATAACATCAGCCTTTTCCATCAGGAAAGCATCCTGGTTGTTGCTCCGGTTCACGGCATCCATGCCCGCATGATATGGCAGAGCCCTGATATCGTTGGCTTGCAGTATCTCGGCAAAATCATCCACTTTTTTACGGCTCAGGCAATAGACGATGCCCGATTTCCGCCCTTGAGAGAGGATGAATTTGATTATCTCCCGATCGATATGTTCTGTTTTATTTCTTACTTCGTAATGAAGGTTGGGACGATTGAAAGATGATTTGTACACCACTGCCCCGTTCATTCCGAGATTTTTCTGTATGTCGTGTTGTACCTTGGGTGTGGCAGTGGCAGTCAGCGCGATAATGGGGCGCGGACATATCTCTGCAATAATGGGTCTGATCCGCCGGTACTCAGGACGGAAATCGTGTCCCCATTCCGAAATACAATGTGCTTCGTCAACCGCATAGAATGAAATTCTGATATTTCTCAGAAATTCTATATTCTCCTGCTTTGTTAGTGATTCGGGAGCCACATAGAGCATTTTCGTCTTCCCGGAAAGTACATCTTTCTTTACTTCTTCTATTTCCTGTCTGGAAAGCGACGAGTTGAGAAAGTGGGCGATACCGTCTTCTTCACTATAGTTACGCATGGCATCTACCTGATTCTTCATCAGCGCAATCAGCGGTGATATGACGATGGCCGTACCCTCCGAAAGCAGGGCGGGAAGCTGATAGCACAGTGATTTCCCGCCACCCGTGGGCATCAGGACAAAGGTGTCCTTCCCGGATAAGATACTATGAATGATGGCTTCCTGCTTGCCTTTAAATGTATCGAATCCGAAATATTTCTTTAACCCCTGATATAGACTCTCCTGTTCTTCCATTCAGCAAATTGTCCGGTGACTAAAACGTTATCACCGAAAGTCTGACACAAAATTAAAAAAGTAATTTATATTTCCTAGCATAAAACTGCATTTCGCAATTGTATCATATGTATGCTTCCGCTTCCGGTAATGAATTCTCTGCTCCTTGCATGCCAGCATATAAATATACATCCAAGATAACGGATAAAAATAATTCTTGCAAATAAACTTGTTAAAAAACCGTTCTTCCCTGAATAATCGTATTAAAAAAACGCAGGACAAGCATGCGTTTTCAATAGACCGCCCGACAATCTTCGGTGACCGGTGGTGGTTTCTTATTGACGGGCTGAGGGTCAGGCTACACGCAGATGGTGAAGGTCGGAATTTTCCAATTGATGTATGGCGTAATCACGCGTGACATGCAATTTCTTTTTTTCTTCAGAGGGCAACGTGAACATCGCATCGATCATGATGGCTTCCACGATGGAGCGTAACCCGCGTGCACCCAGCCTGAATTCAATGGCTTTGTCCACGATATATTCATAGGCACCCTGATCAAATGAAAGGGCTACGCCATCCATTTCAAACAACTTCTGATATTGCTTGATAATGGAATTCTTCGGTTCTGTGAGTATTCGTAACAAGGCATCCCTGTCCAGTGGTTCCAGATAAGTGAGTATGGGTAAACGACCTATGATCTCGGGAATCAATCCGAACGATTTCAGATCGAGGGGAGTAATATATTTCAACAGGTTGTTACGGTCAATATTTGCCTTGTCGCTGCTGGCTGCATATCCCACTACACGCGTGTTGAGCCTTTGGGCTATCTTTTTCTCGATACCGTCGAAGGCGCCCCCGCAGATAAACAGAATATTCTTGGTGTTGACGGCAATCATCCGCTGTTCGGGATGTTTGCGGCCACCCTGGGGTGGAACATTCACCACCGAGCCTTCCAGTAGTTTCAACAGTCCCTGTTGTACACCTTCGCCACTCACATCGCGCGTAATGGAGGGATTGTCACTCTTGCGTGCAATCTTGTCGATTTCATCAATGAACACAATCCCCCTCTCGGCCGCGTTCACATCATAGTCGGCCACCTGCAGCAAGCGGGTAAGGATGCTTTCAATATCTTCTCCCACGTATCCGGCCTCTGTGAGTACCGTGGCATCTACAATGGTAAAGGGAACGTGTAACATTTTGGCAATGGTACGCGCCAGCAATGTTTTACCGGTTCCGGTAGCACCCACCATGATGATGTTCGATTTCTCGATCTCCACGTCATCTTTTACAGTTTTCTGCAAAATACGCTTGTAGTGGTTGTAGACCGAAACGGACAAAAAACGTTTTGCATTGTCCTGTTTGATCACATACTGATCTAGAAAATCCTTTATTTGTGACGGCTTGGGCAACGAGGTCAGTGAGATGCCCGGATCCGATTTGGAGTTGCTTTTGAAAGTGTCGTTCACTATCTCATGTGCCTGTTCGGCACACATGTCGCAGATATAGCCGGTCATACCGGATATAAGCAGGTTTACTTCCTGCTCACTTCTCCCGCAAAAACTGCAATGGTTGCTACTGTTCGCTTTTTTTGCCATCCCCTGTAATTTTATCCCTTTCTTGTCAGGACATCATCCACCATCCCATATTCTTTGGCTTCGGAGGCAGTCATCCAGAAATCCCGATCCGAGTCGCGCGCTACCTCTTCAATAGCTTTTCCCGAATGCTTGGAAATAATGGTATATAGTTCCTGTTTTATTTTTGCAATCTCACGTGCTGTGATTTCGATGTCCGATGCTTGCCCCTGTACACCTCCCAGTGGCTGATGTATCATCACGCGTGAGTGGGTGAGGGCGTAGCGTTTCTTTTCGGTGCCAGCGACCAGCAGGACGGCTGCCATTGAAGCGGCAATGCCGGTACATATGGTGGACACGTTGCTCGTAATGAACTGCATCGTATCATAAATACCCAGTCCTGCATATACCGACCCACCAGGAGAGTTGATGTAGATTGAGATATCTTTGCCGGGATCGGCGGAGTCAAGGTAAAGCAATTGTGCCTGGATGACGTTGGCTGCATAGTCATCGATGGCTGTGCCGAGGAAGATGATGCGGTCCATCATCAGCCTTGAAAAAACATCCATCTGTGCCACGTTAAGCTGACGTTCCTCGATGATGGTCGGGGAGATGTATCCCCCCTGGCTGGTGATGTTCATGTAACTGTCCAGTCTGCCGCCACTCATACCCAGGTGCTTTACTGCATATTTTCTAAAATCGTCTTTCATACGATAATAATTTTATTAATACTTATTCTTTATTTGTCAGAAGAAATTACTACAAATAAAGTGCCGGGATTTTACACCGGAGTGTATGCTGCTTGCTAAATCCAAAACAAAATTATAACGAATTGTTGAACTACAAAATAAAATCTTGAAAAACAGTCTGTTTTTATTTAATACTGTTTATTCAGCCGGAGCTTCCATCTCTTCATTGGAGATCTCATCTGCATGATAATCATCATTTTCTCCATGCAAGTGAGCATGTTCATGCATGATTTCGTTAAAATCTTTCGATGAGATCTCTTTTTCAATCACGGTCACATTCTCTTTCAGCCAGATGATGATTTTCTCTTCTGTTGCTTTCTCGTAAAGGTTCCGGACAGTTTCTTCCTTCTCAAGCATGCTTTTTGTATAGTTCTGCAATACATCTGCCGGCAAGTTGGTCATCCCGTACTGTGCGAACTGTGCTTTGGCTACTTCAATGGCCAAGGCTTCAATATCCTCGAATTCCACCTTGATCTCGTTTTCTTCTACTATCTTCTGCCTGGCAATTTGAAATTTGAGATCCTCCAGAATTGCGGGATAATCTTCTTCCACCTGCTCGGCAGTTTTCTTGTCACTCGATTCGAGCAGCCAGCGTTTTAAAAATTCATCGGGAAACTGCACATCTTTCATTTTATCCACGATAATGTCTCTTGCTTCATGGATGAAAAGATGATCGGCATTGGGTTTAAACTGGTTACCCAGCTCCGTGGCCACCTTTGTCCGGAACTCTTCTTCGGTGCTGACAACTCCTTCGCCCAAGACACGGTTAAACAGCTCCTGATTCAATTCTGCTTCCTGATAACGGGTCACCTCTTTGATGTCAAAGCGGAAATCGGCGTTAATATCTTTCACCTGCTCTTTGGTGGTTTGCAACAGGGAAGCTACTTCTGCTTCGTTATTATCGTAGGCGTTTTTCGGGTTAAACACTACGTTGTCACCCACCTTGGCACCGATAAAGCTGTTCTTCACTGTTTCTTCCTTCACATAGGAGGGCATAAGGATGGCGTTTTCAATTACCAGTCCGTTTTCCTTCTCATTGTCACCTTCCATTTCGGTAAGCGTGCCCTTGATGAGGTCGGTGTCCTTCGCTTCCTCTTCAACGGACGCATAGGTACCGTAGTTTTGTTTGTAAGCATCCATCTGTTTCTCCAGAAGATCCTCTTCCAGTTTTACCTGATAATAGGTCAGTTCGATCTTTTTGTCGAGCTGCAGATTAAAGTCAGGTGTAAGTGCCACATCGAAATAGAACGTCAGGATTTCATCCTTGTCGAGATCAACCCGCTTTTCTTCACTGTCGTCGGAGATGGGTTCACCCAGAATTTTCAGTTTGTTCTCCCGGATGAAACTGGTCAGCTCTTCAGTGACAATCTTGTTTACCTCATCCACGAGTACCGCTTTGCCGTACATTCTTTGAATAACGCTTTTGGGTACTTTTCCCTGTCTGAATCCGGGAATATTTGCTTTTTGGCGGAATTGATTAAGAGACTTATCTACCTTTTCCTGATAATCTGTTTTATCCAGTTCGATGACGATGGTTCCGTTTACATCGTCCTTTTTATTCAGTGTTGACTTCATTAGAATGGGTGATTTGTTTTTTGTTGAAAGTCGGTTAATTTCAACCGATTGAATCCTTTTTTTAAATAAGAGTGCAAAATTAGTGTTATTCTTTTAATTTGCAAAAAAATTTTTCCCGACTATAGAACCGTTTCTCTGATGAAAAGCGGGGAATTCACATGAAAACCTTATCTTTGCACTCAAAACGGAAGAAATGCGACCAATTTTCAGATCGGCCTCGCCCGGCTTCAGAATTGCATACCTTTTTTTATTGTTGTTTATCGGTGTGATCATGGCAGGAATCCTTATTCGTTTGTTGCAGATGATTCCCCTGGTGAACCACGCAGGCGAGGCTGCACAGGTATATATAAGCTCTGCGCTGCAGTCGGTATTCGCGATTGCACTACCTGCATATCTTGTGGTCGCTTTTACCGAGGACCGGCCCGCACATTATCTGAAAACTGACAGCAACAGCAGGCTGCCCCGAAAAATTATTTTTGCCATACTCATATTTTGTGTCTCCTATCCATTTGCCTCCTTCCTGGCACGATGGAACAGTGCCATGGAGCTGCCGTACTGGATGAGCGGCATTGAAGAGGTAATGCAAGCCATGGAGAATGCTGCCATGGAGACAACTGAACTATTGCTTTCGGGAAGTACACTCGGCTCTTTGACACTAAATCTGCTCATTGTTGCAGGTATGGCTGCAATTTCGGAAGAGTTGTTTTTCAGGGGTGCATTACAACAGTTTTTGATGGAAAAATTCAAGAACGGTCATTCTGCTGTCTGGATCACCGCGCTATTATTCAGTATCGTACACTTTCAGTTTTACGGATTTTTACCAAGGATGGTGCTGGGTGCGATGCTGGGTTACCTTTTCCTTTATACGGGAAACCTATGGGTACCCATAGTCTTTCATTTTGTAAACAATGCCCTGGTTATTATACTGAATTTCTTTTGGTGCGACAACGAATGGTTCATTCGCCTGGAAGAGATGCCTGTCACTTTTCCCTATTTCATTGCCGCAGTCATAAGTGCACTGGTTACCCTGTTTCTGTTTTGGATCTATCTGAAAAAGAATCGGAAAGCTGTCGCACCTATCGATAAATCAAACCCATATTAAAATGATACAAATACATAATACGCTTATTTCCGACGACATATTTGAAGAACAATTTATTTGCGACCTTTGTAAATGCAAGGGGCAGTGCTGTGTGGAGGGAGAATCGGGTGCTCCCATCACCCGGGAAGAGTTTGATAAGATCAATGAAATTCTGCCCGAAATCAGGAAAGACCTTTCACCCAAAGCCCTGGAGTTAATTGAACGGCAGGGAATTGCTTATACCGATACCGACGGGGAGCTGGTTACTTCCATCATCGAGGGCAAAGAGTGTGTTTTTGCCCGGTTCGATGCCGACGGTGTGTGTAAATGTACCATAGATAGCGCTTTTCGGGAAGGACGTATTTCTGTGCAAAAACCAATATCGTGTCATCTCTACCCAGTCAGACTGCATGAATATGCTGATTTTACGGCAGTGAACTATCACCGCTGGTCGGTATGCCGGCCTGCCCTGAAACTGGGCCGTAAGGAGGGTGTGCCTCTTTACCGTTTTTTGAGGGAGCCACTAATCAGAAAATTCGGCGAGGAGTGGTACCGGGAGGTATGTGAGGCTGCTGTATTGCTTAAAGAAAAAAAGTAACAGTAGATATTGATTTTTTTATTATAATACTTTCGGGATTTGAAATCTTTGTTTTATTTTTGCACATATGTAAATAAAATGTGCAGAAAAAGTGACTTCAGCCATTTCAAAAACAAAAAATAATTTAATTGACGTAGCACGGCAGCTTTTCGCGAAAAAAGGTGTCGAGAATACAACAATGAATGATATCGCCGAGGCTTCCCAGCGGGGAAGACGTACTCTTTACACCTATTTCAGCAACAAAAATGAGATATATAAGGCAGTAATTGAATCGGAACTCGATGTGCTATATGGCAAGCTGGAGGAGGTAATTCGACGTAAAATCCCCGCCGACGAAAAGCTTATTCTTCTGGCTTTTACGCGTTTGAGTGCCATCAAGGAGGTTGTTACGCGCAACGGTACGCTCCGGGCCGATTTTTTTCGGGACATCTGGAAAGTAGAAAACGTACGCAAGGAATTCGATAAGAAAGAGATTCACTATCTGGAGACAATTATTCAGGATGGATGTGAAAAGGGAATCTTTCAGTTGCAGGATATAAAACAGACAGCTGAGATATTGCATTATGCATTTAAAGGGCTTGAAGTGCCCACCATACGGGGTGTAATGAAACTCGACTACAACAAAAAAGAGGACAGGGAGATCATTTCGGGTATTTTGTTTAAGGGAATGTATGTGAAATAGGTAGTCAGATTCAGTTGTCAGCTTTGGTTATGTAAGATTATCGGACGGAGCGGTATGCAGGGATAGTAAACAGCCGGCGTTATCAAGATAGGACTTGGAAATCAATAAGAATTATAACAGAATTAAAAATAATAGATAGTATGAAGTTATTAGAAGGAAAAACAGCCCTGATTACCGGTGCCGCCCGTGGAATTGGTAAAGCAATCGCACTGAAATTTGCATCGGAAGGAGCAAATATTGCTTTCACTGACCTGGTTATCGATGAAACCGGAGAAGCCACCGAGCATGAAATAGCTTCCCTCGGGGTGAAGTGTAAAGGTTATGCCTCCAATGCAGCCAGTTTTGAAGAAGCGCACAAAGTAGTGGATCAAGTCATGCAGGATTTTGGGCGTGTTGATATTCTGGTGAATAATGCCGGTATTACCAAAGATGGGTTGATGATGCGTATGAGTGAACAGCAATGGGATGCGGTAATCAACGTGAACCTGAAATCGGCATTCAATTTTGTGCATGCAGTGGCTCCCGTGATGATGCGCCAGAAATCGGGCAGTATTGTGAATATGAGTTCCGTGGTAGGTGTCTCGGGAAATGCAGGGCAGGCAAACTATTCGGCATCGAAAGCCGGAATGATAGGCCTTGCCAAATCGGTAGCGAAGGAGCTCGGCTCACGGGGTATCCGGGCCAATGCGATCGCCCCAGGCTTTATTATTACCGAGATGACAGGGCAGCTTTCAGAAGAGGTTCGCAATGAATGGGCAAAGCAAATACCACTGCGCCGCGGCGGTACACCGGAAGATGTTGCGAACGTAGCTCTTTTTCTTGCTTCAGACCTCTCTTCGTATGTAAGTGGCCAGGTAATCAATGTATGTGGCGGTATGAATACCTGATTCAGGGAACAAACATTATTGTCGGAGGCACACAGGAGACCCTATGTGCCTCTGAGTTTTTAAAGCATCTTAATAAAATCTTATGGAAGTTTTATATGAAGACAACCATCTTATTATAGTGAACAAGGCTGCCGGGGAGATTGTGCAGGGAGATAAGACGGGTGACGAACCTTTGTCGGACATGGTAAAAGTCTATCTGAAAGAGAAGTATCACAAACCGGGTAATGTTTTCTGCGGTGTGACACACCGGCTCGACCGGCCGACAAGTGGAGCGGTGGTATTCGCAAAGACCAGTAAGTCACTCACACGGCTCAATGACATGTTTCGAAAAGGAGAAATAAAAAAAACTTACTGGGCCATCGTCAAAAACAGGCCGACTGCAGATGAAGACACATTGACACATTATCTTGTTAAAAATGAAAAAAACAATAAGTCTGCCGCTTATGACACGGAAAAACTGCATACCAAGAAGGCGGTGCTTCATTACAGGCTGATTGCCGCCTCCAAAAGCTATTATCTGCTGGAGGTAGATCTTGAGACCGGCCGCCATCATCAGATACGCTGTCAGTTGGCTAAAATTGGCTCTCCCCTCAGGGGTGATCTCAAGTATGGTGCCGAGCGCTCCAATCCCGACGGCAGTATCAGTCTGCATGCGCGCACCGTCTCCTTTATCCATCCTGTCTCAAAGGAAAATATTTCCGTTACCGCTCCTCTTCCGAAAGAGGCATTATGGAATGCCTTTTCTCATTTAATAAAATGAGCACGAGCGGCAATTTGATTGCCTTTTCCCTTTCTATCTAACTGTAAAAATCCTATATTTGCGGGATTAAAATATAAATTAAAAAACGCGAAGAATGAAACCTACATTATTTGTACTGGCCGCAGGAATGGGAAGCCGTTATGGCGGATTGAAACAACTTGATGGCCTGGGACCTAGTGGAGAGACCATCATGGATTATTCCATTTACGATGCTGTGAATGCCGGCTTCGGCAAGCTGGTCTTTGTAATACGCAAATCATTTGAAACTGACTTTCGGGAAAAAATTGTCAGCAAATATGAAAAAAAAATACCCGTTGAGCTGGTGTTCCAGGAACTCGACAATCTGCCGGCGGGATTTACACCGCATCCCGACAGGGTAAAACCGTGGGGTACCAATCACGCTGTGATGATGGGAAAAGAAGTGATTCACGAGCCGTTTGCCGTGATCAATGCCGATGACTTTTATGGACGAGAGAGCTTCGAGGTGCTGGCCAACTTTCTTTCGGGTCTTTCTCACAGCGAGAACAGGTATTGTATGGTGGGTTACCGCGTGGGAAACACCCTCTCGGAAAGTGGCACTGTGGCGCGCGGGATATGCGAAACCGATGCCGAAGGAAACCTTTCCGGTGTAGTGGAACGCACGCAGGTGATGCGTGTTAACGGCATGGTATCGTATAAGGATGAAAACGACAAATGGGTGCCAATCAGCGACAATACTCCCGTATCGATGAACATGTGGGGCTTTACGCCCGATTATTTTCGCTATTCGGACGATTATTTCATACAATTTCTGAAAGAAAATGCCGAAAATATTAAAGCAGAATTTTTTATTCCCTTACTGGTGAACAACCTCACAGTAAGTGGTATGGTGACAGTGAAGGTGCTCGATACTCCCTCAAAGTGGTTTGGTGTGACTTATGCCGAAGACCGCCCCGATGTGGTTGCGAAA
Organism: Proteiniphilum sp. UBA4977; assembly: GCA_002398565.1. Lineage (GTDB taxonomy): Bacteria > Bacteroidota > Bacteroidia > Bacteroidales > Dysgonomonadaceae > Proteiniphilum. The sequence goes on along the minus strand of DGZP01000125.1, from coordinate 63,070 downwards.
TTGAAGGGTCTCGCCGAAAACGGTGTCTATCCCTCACCCTTGTGGTAACATCCCAAAGACGATGCCCACTTAATTATGCTTCGTATGTGGATTGATATCATCATTGTTTTTCTACTGATCCTGCTCAACGGATTTTTCGCTCTTTCGGAGATCGCAATTGTCTCTGCAAAGAAGAATAAACTGGAGAAGGAACGAAAACTGGGAAAGAGGGGAGCCGTGCGAGCACTCAGATTGCAGGCCGATTCCGATAATTTTCTCTCGTCGGTACAAGTGGGAATTACACTGATTGGTATCATCAACGGAGCATTCGGGGGACAAGCCTTTGCTGTTTATATGATTCCTTTCTTCGAGCAATTTGCTGCCGCTGCACCCTTTTCGGAGGCTATTTCAATGGTAATTGTGGTTTTCCTGATCACCTATGTCTCCATTGTAATTGGCGAACTGGTACCCAAAACAATCGCTCTGAACAGCCCGGAGAAAATGGCTATCGCGGTCGCTCCTGCAATACATGTGGTGAGCATCGTCTTTTACCCCTTTGTGAAATTGCTGGCAATCTCCACCAGCTTTATCACAAGGCTTATAGGCCTGAAACCCAAGAATGAGGTGATTTCTGAAATGGAATTGCGTGCCATGCTGAAAACTGCCTCACACGAAGGAATCATCGATGTGGAAGAAAATATCATCCACGAACAGGTATTTTACTTCTCCGATAAAAGAGCAATACACCTGATGACACACCGCACCGACGTGGAGTGGGTGGACATCAGTAAAAGCCGGGAAACGGTCATCCGGGATCTGCTGCAGACAAAACACAGCAAAATTCTTGCCTGCAGAAAGCAGATCGATGAGTTTACAGGTATTATATCGATGCGGGATTTTTTGTTGAGATTGAATACCGGCGAAAAGTTCGAGATTGAAGATTTGATCATGGAACCGATTATCGTGCCAAATACGCTTCGCGCCCAAAAGGTGCTGGAGAACTTCAAAAACAATCATAAATTTGTAGCTGTGGTAGTGGATGAATATGGCAGTCTCGAGGGCATCATCACCATGCACGATATTTTCGAAAACCTGGTGGGAACCATACCGGAGGAAACAGACGATGCCGGGGCAGAACCTCTTCTCTTTATGCGCGATGATCATTCTGCGCTGGTGAGCGGAGAAGCACCTATTGAGATATTAACGCAGCTGGATGAGGATTTTATTGTTGATTTCGACAAGATAGACTATTCCACGGTGGCAGGATTTGTTTTTGCCTGTATCAACAAAATTCCTTATGTGGGGGACAAATTTGATTATGACAAACTCCATTTTGAAATAGTGGATGTTGATGGAAATAAAATAGATAAAATATTAGTAACAAAAAAGATAAAAGAGATTGATGAAGTGGCAGATTAGTTTGCCGGGATTCTGGCGTATGAAATTTATGTTTTATAACACAATTTTTTTTTAGGATGTTCACAAAATCTGTGTTAATTTTACACGAATTTTATACAAGATCAATCTTCATCAATATCTTATTATTTAAAACCAAGAAAATTACATGAACGAAATGTATAGCAAGTCCGGTTTGCTGGTTGAAGCTTTTGAAAAAACGGTAGATGGCAAGCAAACCGGATTATACACACTGACAAACAATCTCGGATGTGAAGTTACCGTGACCAATTACGGAGCGAAGATAGTGTCGCTGATGGTGCCCGACAGAGAGGGCATTTTTACTGATGTGGTGCTGGGATATCCTTCGATAGATGAATACCTTACTTCCGTGGAACCCTATTACGGGGCAGTATGCGGCCGCACAGCAAACAGAATTGCCGGAGGCCGTTTTTCTTTGGAAGGAAAAGAATACAGACTGGCCGTGAACAACGGCCCGAACTCGCTTCACGGGGGAATAAAAGGTTACAACGCTGTAGTGTGGGATGTGAAAAATGTTACCTGCAACAGTATTGAGCTTTTTTACCTGTCGCCCGACGGCGAGGAAGGTTTTCCTGGCAATCTGTCGGTTACGGTTATTTATACGCTGACCGACGACAATTCCCTTGAGCTTTGTTACAGAGCCACCACCGATAAGACAACCATCCTGAATCTGACAAACCATTCCTTTTTTAATCTGTCGGGTGAAGGTGATCCCTATATCGGAGACCATCTGCTTGTGCTCAATGCCGATAACTATCTGCCTACCGATGCCACGGCCATTCCTTACGGAGATCCAGCACCGGTAAAAGATACCCCCATGGATTTTACAAAACCATTCGCTATTGGCGACCGAATTAATGATGATTTTCAGCAGCTGCGCTTCGGTAAAGGATATGACCACACATACGTGTTAAATAAACCTGCCGGCAGCAATGAATACACCTATGCCGGTATCTGCGAATCACCCAAAACGGGTATCAAGATGGAGATATATACCACTGAGCCGGGTATGCAGCTATATACCGGTAACTGGATGACCGGTAGTTTCACAGCCAAAAATGGGCACCGTTATCCCGAAAGAGCTGCTGTTTGTTTCGAGACACAACATTTTCCCGACAGCATCAATAAACCTGCATATCCTTCGGTCATTCTGCGACCGGAAGAACTGTTTGAATCTAGAACGACTTTCAGGTTCTCAGTGTAATTTAGGTGAATGCTGAAGAAAAGGATTGTTTTGGTAAAAAATTGTGAACTTTTTATATAAATATAAATTTTAATTGCATTAAATTATGAACCCAGCTACACAAAAGAAAAATTATGCATTGCCCATTGCGGTGATGTTTATGTTGTTTTTTATGATATCTTTCGTTACAGGATTGCAAAACCCGATGGGAGTTATTGTAAAAAACCAATTTGGTGCGAGCAACGCCATGTCCCAGTTAGGTAACCTTGCCAACTTTATTGCTTATGCCTTCATGGGAATTCCTGCAGGGATTATCCTGGAAAGAAAAGGATATAAATTTACCTCACTTATGGCTGTGGCTATTGGATTCATCGGGGTAGCCATCACCTTCCTTTCAGGGACAGTTGCCAGCTTCGGCGTATATTTAACAGGTGCTTTCATCTCGGGTTTCTCCATGTGTATGCTGAATACAGTGGTTAACCCCATGTTGAACACCCTGGGCGGTGGCGGAAACAAAGGAAATCAGCTAATTCAGTTTGGTGGTGCCATCAACTCCATTGGTGCGACCATTGTACCCATTCTTGTGGGTTATTTGATGGGTGATGTTGCCCGGGCTGCCATCAGTGATGCAAACCCGGCCCTGTTCCTGGCAATGGGTATCTTCGCCTTTGCCTTCATCGTGATCCTGGTGGTGAAAATACCGGAACCACGCCTCGAAATTACCCGGAATAAGAAAAATACAGTGAATGTAAAAGACAAACACAGTGCGCTCTCATTTCGTCATTTTGTACTCGGTATTGTGGCTATTTTCATCTATGTGGGTGTGGAAGTAGGGATACCCAATATTGCGAATCTTTATATGACTACTGATGCTGCGGGGGGTGGTTTGAATATCGCTGCCGGTGTAGCTGGATCGGTTGTAGGACTTTACTGGCTTCTTATGCTTGCCGGACGGCTTGTGGGTGCTTCCATTGGTGCCAAGGTATCAAGCAAGACCATGCTTACCGCCACCTCTTCAATAGGTATATTATTGATTTTGTTGGCTATCTTTATTCCTTCCGGCCCTTCCATCGGCCTGTTTGGTGCAGTAGTACCTATTAAGGTGTTCTTCCTCGTACTGGGTGGTTTATGTACTTCAATCATGTGGGGTAGTATTTTCAATCTGGCAGTTGAAGGACTGGGTAAATATACTGAAATGGCATCAGGTATATTTATGGTGATGGTATGCGGTGGCGGTATTCTTCCTTATTTGCAAGGATTGATTGCCGACAATGCAGGCTTTCTGAACAGCTACTGGCTGGTGATCGCCGGTTTGGTTTATCTGTTTTATTATGCTGTTGTAGGTTCCAAAAATGTAAACACCAACATTGTAGTAACGGATGAAGATACAGTAAAAGAATAAACTTATTTGAATAGTAACATTTAAGTCTGTCTGAATCGTTAAGTGTAGGAAATAAACCCAGTATGAAAAAGAACGGACTATTTCCGGCATTGAGCCTGAAAGGCAGGCTTTTTTATAGCTTATAACATGACTACAGAAAGAATAACTGAAATTTTTCAAAAAATTTACGGGAGTCACACACCCGATATTTACACCTCCCCGGGGCGTATAAACCTCATCGGGGAGCACACCGACTATAATGGCAGCTTTGTATTTCCCGGTGCGATCGACAAGGGAATGACAGCGGCGATCCGATTCAATGGGACCGGCAAAGTGAGGGCCTACGCGATTGATCTGGATGAAAGCTCCGAGTTCGGACTTAATGAAGAAGACCTTCCGAAAGAAGGGTGGGCCAAATATATATTCGGTGTTTGCCGAGAAATCATCAAAAGAGGCGGTACCGTGAAAGGATTCGATACTGTCTTTACGGGCGATGTGCCACTGGGGGCGGGAATGTCTTCTTCAGCGGCGCTCGAAAGCACTTTCGCATACGCACTAAACGACATGCTGAATCAGGGCATAGACAAGTTCGAACTGGCCCGTATCGGACAGAGTACAGAGCACAACTACGTGGGTGTAAAATGCGGTATCATGGATCAGTTTGCATCCATATTTGGTAAAAAGGGCCATCTGATTCGTCTTGACACCAAGTCGATGGAATATGCCTATTTCCCATTCGATCCCAAAGGGTACAAGCTGGTGTTACTTGATACGGTGGTGAAGCATGAACTGGCTTCCTCGGCCTACAATAAACGTCGCGAATCATGTGAACATGCTGCACGTACCATAGCCAAGCGTCATCCCGAAGTGAAATTCCTGCGTGATGCCACGTTGGGGATGCTCGATGAAGTGAGGGGCGAGATATCCGAAGAGGATTACATGCGCGCGAAATACGTCATTGAGGAAACTCAACGGGTAAGAGACGTGAGTGATGCTTTGGAACGTGGAGATTACGAAACGGTGGGAGAGAAGATGTATGAAACACACCACGGCATGAGTAAACTCTACGAAGTGAGTTGCGAAGAACTGGACTTCCTCAACGATGTGGCCCGTGCCCACGGTGTAACCGGTTCTCGCGTGATGGGAGGAGGCTTTGGCGGGTGTACCATCAATCTGGTGAAGGATGCGCTTTACGACTCTTTTATCCAGGATGCCAAGGCTCAGTTCAGCGCCAAATACGGCCATGAACCAAAAGTGTACGACGTGGTCATTAGCGACGGAGCACGCAAACTCTGATACTACTGTCACATGACAACAGGTTGGAAGCAGGACATCGTATGATGCTTGCTTCCTTCTTTCCCTCTCTCTTCTTTTACCATTAAATAGCATATCTTTATTTTAATACCTTCTATAGCCATGTCTGCCAGTTATTATCAAAATAATGTTCATTTTTTAATCGCGGTAGATTGTATCATTTTCGGATTTCGTGAAAAAGAACTGCACGTGTTGCTTACACGTCGTCCGGTGGAACCGAAGAAAAATGAATGGTCCCTTATGGGAGGGTTTATGGAAGAAAATGAAAGCCTCGATCAGGCTGCTGAGAAAGTGCTTTATCGCTACACACAACAGAAAGGTATTTACATGGAGCAGGTAGGTGCCTACGGTGAGATAAACCGGGATAGCGGCGGCAGAGTTGTTTCTGTGGCCTTTTATGCATTGGTGCAGATGGAAAAGTTCAATACCTCGCCTGCCCAAAATTTTGATGCCCGCTGGATCAATATCAATGAGTTACCCGAATTGGTTTTCGACCACAACCGGATGGTAAGTGATGCACTCATGCTGTTACAATATAAAGTATCAAAGGAGCCGCTGATTTTTAAATTTTTCGATGGAAAGTTTACACTCCCCTCGCTGCAGGACCTTTATGAGACAATATACCAGATGCCACTCGACAAGCGAAATTTCAGAAAAAAGCTGGCCTCAATGAATATCCTTGACAGGCTTGAAATGAAAGACAAGGAGAACTCCAAACGGGGAGCTTTTTTCTATTCGTTCAATCCGGGGAAGTATGAGTTATTTATGAAGACGGGCAAGCGCTTCTCTCTTTGAGAGGGAAACTTGGCATGCTGTCCGTCTTCTCTTCGCGATAGCGGTCCGTTTAGTTTTTGAGGTAATAATTCACCGTGGTCACTACCCGTACGTTTTTAATGTATGGGGTGTTTGCATCCCTGTCGGTAATGGTAAACTGTCCCTGCGACGCATTGCGTATTTTACCCAGTTTACTACCCGAGTCCATGGCAAATTTTTCAGCCGCCTCCCTGGCATTCCTGGTTGCATCTTCAATCATTCCCGGCTTGATATTGTTTAAACCGGTGAATTCATAGAGCGTATTGTAACGATAGTCGCCCCCTGTAATGGCTACTCCCTGTTTCAGCAATTCTGTCTGTTCCGAAATAAGTTTACGTATTTTGTCCACTTCGGAGGAGGTAACGGTAATGACAGAGGTGGCATTGTAGCGGTATTGAATGGCCTGATTCACGTATCGTTCTGCCTCCATATCAATGATCTCGGGAGGTGCTACACTAATTTCCTCACGGGTGATACCATTTGATTGTAAAAAATCGATGATGGTTCTGTTTTTACTCTGAATGTTGGTGTAAAGCGTAGTCAAATCATTTCCGATATCTTTATACATCAGTGGCCAGATTACCTTATCGGCAGGCACCTCCATCTCGGCAAGTCCCTTTACGGTTACCAGGCGATCACGATCTGTGAAATTGTTGAAGGCAGCGCTCAGTATGATACCTGTCACTACCAAGCTTGCGGCTATGATAGCCGCTTCAATAATACGGTTTTTCATATTTAATCATCCTTTCTTAATTGTTTGTCCCGCCAAAGTTAAAAACTTTTGCGTTATTTCCATTCATCCATGTTTCATTTCATGCAACAGATCATCTAACCTGATCGTGGCGAAGGTGGTGACTACATCGCCAATGGCGTAAGGTAATACCAGTGTGCGATTTACTACCATGGCCCCGCAAGTGTAAATTACGTTGGGTACATAACCGGATCTCTCCTCTTTTGATGGAGTGAGCAAAGGTTTTTTCAAACGTCCTATTACCTGCAGGGGATTCTCCTTGTCGAGCAAGACAACACCCAGGGAGTAGGTACGTACTGGTCCCACACCATGTGTTATCACCAGCCATCCCTCATCAATCTCAATTGGGGAACCGCAGTTTCCTATCTGGATCAATTCCCAGTCATAGGTGGGTTTTAACAGTGGTTGGTATTCATGCCAGAAATAGAGGTTGTCTGATTTCATAATATAAAGCGATTCATTGTCCTGGCGCCCGAGCATCATGTAGTTCCCGTTGATTTTACGCGGAAAAAGTGCCATACCCTTGTTACTGGCACCGGGACCATTCAGTGTGGATATCTTGAAGGATTTAAAATCGGACGTCTCAAGGAACTCGGGCATGATGGTCTTCCCATTATAGGCAGTGAAGGTAGCATAGTAAACTACATGCTGGTCGTCATGTACAAACCGCACAAAACGGGCATCTTCCAATCCGTTGCTCTGTGATGGAGAAGCGGGGTAGATAGCCCGTTCGGTAAGATCATTGGTCGTGAAATCAAGTGAAAAGTTTGAGAGGGCCAGTGAACGAATATTGTTCATGGATACCTCCAGCTCTTCGGTGCTCACGGTGGTGTTTTCCTTGAAAGTACGGTTTATTGCTTTGGTAAGTTCCTCGTAGGAGAACTCATCGGGCATATTATCAAATAATTTCCTGTTGAGATTTGTGAGGATGCCCAGCTCATGGGATTTTTTTATCATCAGCTCCTTTTCATAATGATGTTCAAACCGCTCCGGTTCATACACTATAGGAGAGTTCTCCGCTACCGATATATTGAGGTCTGCATCAATCTCTCCCTCCATGAAGGTAATGGAGGATATATGCCCTTCACCCACAGCCCGCAGGCTGATGATAAAACGGAGAACGCCTTCCTTATCCTGTACGGGATGGGGGACGATAGAAGGATTGAACAGAGCCGTGGATTCAAGCGCATACTGCTGAGTAAAGAAAGCGCCAATGAATCGTTTGTCATCCTTGGAGAGCTCTATGTTGGAAGGAATCCGGTGTTCAATGTGACTGAAATGTCGGAGGAAAATACGCTGGATTACTTCCGATGATACCTCAATCCGTTCACATGCGTTCTGAAGAATTTGCTTTCTCTCCTTTTTGGGGATGGCAAAAGCCCGGAACAGAATATGCTCTACCTGATATTTGCTTGCCGGGACAAAGGGGCGTACCAGCGTACGTCTTGAGGAGGGCGTAATATGGATGGAATGTCTTCGCATTTCTATCATGAGGGTGTATTGTTTTTATTTCGTAAATAAAATGAAACGCTTAAAAAAGAGAGGAGCCACGAGATTGTTGATTCCGCGCCCTGGTTCAGGTTTACCCCATCTTTGTGAAGACCGTCACGGCAGCCGCCCGTGGAGAAGTCGTACAGGGGACGCGCACAGTCGTTATCGCCCGTAAACCAATAGAAGGCTTTCAACGCATAATCGGCATATGAACCATTTTTTATAAATTTTTCGGCTTGCAGGCAGGCATCAATCATTCCGTTGGCCTCCAATGGCTGTTGATCGAACTGTGTCTTTCCTTGCGGGGTGAACCACCCCATGTTTCCCACAGGGGAGAAGATTCCATGATGGAACTGATGGGTAATAAGCCAGTTCAAAATCTTCAATCCCCGCTGAGTCCAGGTATCGTTGTTTAAAAACATGCCTGCCTGGATCATTGCCTGGGGAATGCGACTGTTGGCATAACTTACTTTTTCATCAAACCATTGCCACTCACCGGCGATATGTTCAAAACGAGCATGGAGTTTTCCGGCACAATACTTCACCTTTTCAACTACCTCCGATGTCCCGTGTGTTTTGGCATAATAAACCAATCCTATAACAGCATAGGCCAGTGCACGGGGATGAGTGAGATTGTCCAGCGAGGGAAGCATCTTCTCAAACAGGTGATTGGCGTGATGCTGAAAATTGGCTACGTGGCTGTTGGAGACTGTATATCCCAAAGCCCAGGCTGCTCTGCCTGTTGTATCTTCCGATCCCTCCTCATCGAGCCATTCTCTTTGATAGTTCATGAAGTTTCTGAATTTTCCGTTTGCAGGATTATATGCATGATCAATAAAGGAGAGATAGATACCGGAGAGCCGGTTCACCTCGTCCATATCCTGCACCTCATTTTCCAGTATCACAGAAAGTAACAGCGCACGGGTATTGTCGTCGGTACAGTAACCATGGTTACGGTCAGGAACATTGTATTTGGCATGTTGCAGGATACCGGTATAATCGGTCAGTCCCCTGAGGTGGTCCAGCCTGAGAGGAGGGAGTATGAAATTGGGCTCGATCACCTCTGCCACACTGGTTAGACTCTCTGCCCCCTCTTCTTCGATAAGGGAATCGACCCGCTCATAATATTGCCTGCTGATGAGTGGCCAGTAACATGTCCTGGCCAGTTCAAAAGCATTTTGGGAGATGGTGCGACATTTCTCCTCATCATCAAGTAAATTATTGATCAGATCGCTCAGTTGTGATGAGTTCATGAAATCGAATAACAAACCGCGATCATCGGCAAGCATTTCCTGTGCATACCAGAAAGGAGTGGAGATAATTGGTTTTGTTGCACCCATGGTATAGATCAGTGTTCCGGAGGATATCTGTTTTTCTCCCAGATAAGGAATCACATAAATGTCGCACAGTGCCAGAAAACTGAAAAGTTCCTCATTGGAGACAAAACGATTGATGAAAATGACATTTTTTTCCAGCTTCAGCTTACTTACCAGCCTGATGAGGTTGAGCCGGTAATCTTCACCCTCCTGTTTCATTACGTGAGGATGTGTTGCCCCCAACACAATATACACCGTGTCGGGATGCTTTTTTACTACTTCAGGCAACGCATTGATAACTACTTCGATGGATTTGTTCCGGGAGAGAAGGCCAAAAGTGAGCAAAACCTTTTTGTTTTCCACACCCAGTTTTTTTCTGAGTCCCGAGATGTTTATGGGTGCAATCTGATGAACACCATGATGAATGTGGATGCATTTGTCGTTTGGCAAGCCATACACATCGCAGAGCAGTTCAATACCCTTTTTGGAAATGGAGACAAGCTTGCGGGAGAAACGTGCAATTTCGGTCACCACCTTATGCTGGTTTTTGGTCGGATTGTCAATTACAGTGTGGAATGTGGTAAGAACGGGTATGCGCAAACGCATTAAGAGTTGAATGATGTGTATGCCGTCATCACCCCCGAAAATGCCAAACTCATGCTGCAAAATCACTGCATCAAACGCATTGGTATTTAGAAATTGAGCTGCATGGATGTAGGAGGACAACACATTTTGTTCAATTTCAAAAACTACGTCGTCAGAATAATCGTACCGGTTCAGGCCGTCATTCATAGCCACCACGGCGGTTGACACGCCAATTTCTTTAAAACCGTCATTCAGATCCTTAGTGAACGTGGCAATACCGCATTGACGGGGAGGATAATTTCCGATAATAGCAATTTTACTCATATATAGTGATAGAATTTTATATTTCGTAGCGCATAGATATTTAGTATACTCTTTTTAAACAGATTAAACCAATTTAGTTTCGTTAAAAATATAAAAATAATTGATAATAATCCTTTTATCATTATATCACTGATTTTTGTGTGATGAGCGTGTCGGTTTTCATATTTTTTTCTATCTTTGTGTCCTAATATCATACGATATCAATTCATCAATACAACAATGGCCCTATGCACAGATACAAACCGGTGCGGTTGATCCTTGAAAACGGGACGGTTTTTCACGGACAGTCGTTTGGAGCCGAAAAGGCAGCATCGGGGGAGGTAGTTTTTAGCACAGCAATGGTCGGTTATCCCGAAAGTCTGACAGACCCCTCCTACGAAGGACAGATTCTAACACTCACATATCCCATCATCGGAAATTACGGAGTTCCCGCAGAAAGCGAAACAGACGGAATTTCCGATTTTTTTGAGTCCGGACGAATTCATATCTCGGGGTTAATCGTGCAGGATTATTGCGATGATTATTCGCACTGGAATGCACAACAAAGCCTGGGCGACTGGTTGAGGCAACACAACGTTCCCGGCGTTTCCGGCATCGATACCCGCCTGCTCACAAAGGTGTTGCGGGAAAAAGGATCGATGTTGGGTAAGATTGTGTTTGAAGAAGAGGATGAAATTGATTTTTATGACCCGGAAAGTGAAAACCTGGTGACGAAAGTGAGTTGTAAAGAACCTGTGGAATACCGCTACGGGGAGAAGAAGGTGGTGATGATCGATTGCGGAGCAAAATTGCAAATCGTGCGTGAACTGATTAAACAGCGGATACATCTGATCAGGGTACCTTGGGATTATGATTTCACCGGAATGGATTACGACGGACTCTTTATCTCCAACGGACCGGGCAACCCCGATTACTGCGCAATCACTGTGGAGCATATCCGCAAGGCGATGCAACAGGATAAACCGGTTTTTGGTATTTGCATGGGAAACCAACTTCTGGCCAAGGCTGCCGGAGCCAACACCTACAAGCTGAAATATGGTCATCGCAGCCACAATCAGCCCGTGCGCAGGGTGGGCGACAATGCCTGTTTCATTACTTCACAAAATCATGGCTACGCCGTGAATGAATCGCTTCTGGGTGATGAATGGGAACCCTGGTTTATCAATATGAACGATGGCACGAACGAGGGTATCAGACACAAAACGAAACCTTTCTTTTCGGTGCAGTTTCACCCCGAGGCGACCGGTGGACCCACCGACACGCGGTTCTTCTTCGAGGAGTTTGTGAAGCTGGTGACAGCAAGACAGGATTCAGGAATCTTAACTGAGTAATAATATGACAGATCAGATACTGGCACCAAAAAAAGAAAATATCCACAGCGCGAGGGAGATCCATAAAGTTCTTGTATTGGGATCGGGTGCACTCAAGATAGGAGAAGCGGGTGAATTCGACTACTCCGGTTCACAGGCATTGAAAGCGCTTCGCGAAGAGGGGGCGGAGACCATTCTGATCAACCCGAATATAGCTACGGTACAGACCTCGGAGGATGTGGCCGATAAAATATACTTTTTGCCTGTTACGCCCTACTTTGTGGAGAAAGTGATAGCACGCGAACGCCCCGATGGCATCATGCTTGCCTTTGGAGGACAAACGGCACTCAATTGCGGAGTAGCTCTTTATCAATCGGGTGTGTTTGAAAGGTACAACCTGCAGGTATTGGGCACGCCCGTACAGGCGATCATGGATACTGAAGACAGGGATCTGTTCGTGAAGAAGCTCGATCAGATTGGTATGAAGACCATCCAAAGTTTCGCTGTCTCCACTATGGACGATGCGTTGCAGGCTGCCGACCGGTTGGGTTACCCCATCATTGTACGGGCTGCCTATGCATTGGGAGGGCTCGGATCAGGTTTCTGTAACGATGAGGCGGAACTGGCAGTACTTGCCGGGAAGGCATTCAACTATTCCGGCCAGCTGTTGATAGAAAAGTCGCTGAAAGGGTGGAAGGAGATTGAATATGAGGTGGTACGCGACCGGTACGACAACTGTATCACGGTCTGTAATATGGAAAACTTCGATCCGCTGGGCATCCACACCGGTGAGAGCATTGTGGTTGCCCCCTCGCAAACGCTAACCAACTCAGAATATCACAAACTGAGGGAGTTAGCTATTCAGATTGTCCGCCACATCGGCATCGTGGGTGAGTGCAATGTACAATATGCATTCGACCCGGAGTCGGAAGATTATCGCGTAATTGAGGTGAATGCCCGCCTGAGTCGCTCTTCGGCACTGGCGTCGAAAGCTACCGGTTATCCCCTGGCATTTGTTGCTGCGAAACTGGGATTGGGATATGGACTCTTCGACCTGAAAAACACGGTCACGAAATCGACCAGTGCTTTTTTTGAGCCGGCACTGGACTATATCGTGGTAAAAATTCCACGCTGGGATCTGGGTAAGTTCAGCGGTGTCTCCAAAGAAATAGGCTCCAGCATGAAGTCGGTCGGCGAAATAATGGCCATCGGACGCACCTTCGAAGAGGCCATACAGAAAGGACTTCGCATGATAGGACTAGGCATGCATGGCTTCGTAGAGAACAAGGAGCTCATCATCGAAGACATTGAAAAGGCATTGCGGGAGCCGACAGATCAGCGCATCTTTGTGATCAGCAAGGCTTTTCGAAAAGGATATACGGTCGATCAGATTCACGAGCTGACAAAAATAGACCGCTGGTTTCTTCATAAACTACACCACATCGTGCTGACTGCCGAATCGCTGGAAAGATGGACACCCGCTGCGGTGGATTTGGAAAATGAAAAAAACGACGATTTTGACGGGATACTAAAAAGTGCCAAGCAACAGGGCTTTTCGGACTTTCAGATTGCCAGGGCAATATGGAAAGAGCAGGCCGATGATGTAGCAGCAGCACTCATCCGTAAATACAGAAAGAACAAGGGTTTCCTGCCGGTAGTGAAACAGATCGACACGCTGGCTGCTGAATATCCGGCGCAGACAAACTACCTCTATCTCACATACAACGGATCGGAAAACGATGTACACTATCTGGGTGACCATCGTTCGGTGATCGTGCTGGGATCAGGTGCCTATCGCATTGGATCATCGGTGGAGTTCGACTGGTGTTCAGTGAATGCCCTCAATACGGTCCGCAAGGAAGGCTATAGATCTGTGATGATCAATTACAACCCGGAGACGGTGTCGACGGACTATGATATGTGCGACCGTCTTTATTTTGATGAACTCACCTATGAGCGGGTGATGGATATCTTTGAACTGGAGAACCCGCATGGCGTCATTGTCTCGGTGGGGGGACAGATACCCAACAACCTGGCTGTGAGGTTGGATAACTCCGGGGTGAATATTCTGGGGACATCGGCCGGAAGCATTGACAACGCGGAGGACCGGCATAAGTTTTCCTCCATGCTTGACAGGCTGGGAATCGATCAGCCACGCTGGAAGGAGTTGACCACACTCGGCGACATCCACCGATTTGTGGACGAAGTGGGCTTTCCTCTGTTGGTCAGGCCCTCCTACGTCTTGTCGGGTGCCGCAATGAATGTATGTTCCAATAGAAGCGAGCTGGAGCGTTTTCTCACACTCGCTACCGAGGTGTCGAGCAAATACCCGGTGGTAGTATCAGAATTTATTGAAGAATCAAAGGAGATTGAGATGGATGCCGTCGCACAAAACGGAGAGCTGGTAGTCTATGCCATCTCGGAACATGTGGAGTTTGCAGGGGTCCATTCGGGTGATGCCACCATCCTGTTTCCGGCACAGAAAATTTACGTGCAGACTGCCCGAAGAATAAAACAGATTACGCGACAGATTGCCAGGGCATTGCACATCACAGGTCCCTTCAATATTCAGTTTCTGGCAAAAGATAACGATATCAAGGTGATAGAATGCAACCTGAGGGCGTCACGGTCGTTTCCGTTTGTCTCCAAGGTGTTGAAAATTAATTTTATAGAACTCGCAACGAAAGTGATGCTTGATATTTCAGCGGAGAAACCCGGGAAGTCGGCATTCGAACTCGACTATGTGGGTATCAAGGCGCCGCAGTTCTCTTTCACGCGTCTGCAGAAGGCTGATCCGGTGCTGGGTGTGGATATGGCATCGACCGGCGAAGTGGGGGCAATTGGCAATCATTTCGATGATGCCCTGCTTACATCGATGCTCGCGGTGGGGTATCGTGTTCCGGAAAAAAACATCATGATCTCTTCCGGTGGAACGAAATCGAAGGTGGCTCTGCTCGATGCGTGCCGACTTTTGTATAAAAACGGATATGTATTGTATGCTACCGGCGGGACGCAAAAGTTTTTGAAGGAAAATGGAGTGGACAGCACCCTCGTGGCTTGGCCGGACGATGAAAATGTAACACTAAAAGTAAACGATATGATCGCCGAAAGAAAGTTCGATCTGATTATCAATATTCCCAAAAACCTTACGGAACGGGAGCTGACAAACGGCTACCGCATTCGCCGTGGGGCCATCGATTACAATATTCCACTTATTACCAACGCCCGGCTGGCAAGTGCTTTCATTAAAGCTTTCTGTAGGATCACACGCGATGAGATAGAAATTAAACATTGGGGGGAATATAATTAATGAGTGGTCGGAAGATTGCGGTCAGATTTCAGCTTTCAATGATCAGTGGTCAGTCAGGAAGATAGCGGATAAGAAATAATCATCACATCAACGAATATTATCACATCAACAAATAAATAATGGATCAATCAATCAAAAAAGTTATTTTACTGGGTTCCGGTGCCCTGAAGATCGGACAGGCGGGAGAGTTTGATTATTCCGGTTCTCAAGCATTGAAAGCAATGCGGGAAGAGGGAATAGAAACGGTACTCATCAATCCGAATATTGCTACTATTCAAACATCGGAGGGAGTGGCCGACAAGGTTTATTTTCTGCCCATCACACCCTACTTTGTGGAGAAGGTGATTCAGAAAGAAAAGCCCGACGGTATCCTGCTCGCTTTCGGCGGGCAGACTGCACTTAACTGTGGTACCGAACTCTACCAAAGTGGTACGCTGGAGAAGTATGGTGTTAGAGTACTGGGTACTTCGGTGGAGGCCATCATGATCACTGAAGACCGGGATCTGTTCGTGAAAAAACTGAATGAGATTGATGCCAGAACACCACTCTCTCACGCTGTAGAATCGCTGGAAGATGCATTGACTGCCGCCCGCGAGATAGGTTTTCCAATTATGGTTCGTTCCGCCTATGCACTTGGGGGGCAAGGTTCAGGTATTTGTGAAAATGAAACTGAGTTTATAGATCTCTGCAAAAGTGCCCTTTCCTTTTCGAGCCAGATACTGGTGGAGGAGAGCCTGAAGGGGTGGAAAGAAATTGAGTTTGAGGTGATACGCGATGGTAACGATCACTGTTTCACAGTGGTGCCCATGGAAAATTTCGATCCGCTGGGCATCCATACGGGAGAAAGTATTGTGGTAGCACCCATTATTACACTTACCCGGCAACAGATAGCCCTTTTAGAGGATATCGCCCAAAGAGTAGTACGGCATATTGGCATTGTGGGCGAATGCAATATTCAGTATGCCTTTAATGCGGTCACCAACGACTACCGCATCATCGAGATCAATGCCCGCCTGAGCCGCTCTTCGGCATTAGCTTCAAAAGCATCCGGTTATCCCCTGGCCTTTGTGGCCACCAAGCTGGCACTGGGCTATACTCTCGACCAGATTGGTGAAAAGGATACGCCCAACTCGGCCTACAAAGCACCCGCGGTGGACTACATGATCGTGAAGATACCGCGGTGGGACCTTAATAAGTTTTATGGCGTGAGTCATGAAATTGGCTCCTCCATGAAGTCGGTGGGTGAGATCATGTCCATCGGACAGTCGTTCGAAGAGATAATCCAGAAAGGGCTGCGCATGATCGGGCAGGGGATGCACGGCTTCGTCGGGAACAGGGAGATTACCTTCGAGAATGTGGAAGAGTCATTGGCCAAGCCGACAGATCTGCGCATCTTCGCCATTGCCGATGCTTTCGAAAAAGGATATAGCGTGGCACGGATCGAGGAACTCACAAAAATTGACCCTTGGTTTCTGGAAAAACTGGAAAATATATACAATTATTCAAAGGTACTTGCGGCGTATAATAAAATAGAAGAGCTGCCGGAAGAAGTACTTAAAGAAGCCAAGAGGCTGGGCTTTTCCGATTTTCAAATCGCCCGTTTTGTGGAGGAACCGTCTGGAACCGTAGAAAACGAGTTGATCAGGGTACGGGAACGCCGTAAACAGGTGGGTATCACTCCGGTGGTCCGCCGCATCAACACCGTGGCTTCGGATCATCCCGACAAGACAAACTATCTCTATTTCACCTATGGATCGGAGAAAGCGTACATACCGCACAAGGATGAGAAGGAGGCTGTGGTGGTACTCGGGTCGGGTGCTTACCGTATAGGCTCGTCGGTAGAGTTCGACTGGTGTTCGGTAAACGCAGTGCAGACCGTGCGGGAATTGGGTTATGCCTCGGTGATGATCAACTACAACCCTGAGACGGTGTCGACCGATTATGATATGTGTGACCGGCTCTATTTCGATGAACTTACCTTCGAACGGGTGATGGATGTTATCGACATTGAAGAGCCGAAGGGTGTCATTGTCTCTGTGGGAGGTCAGATACCCAATAACCTGGCAATGAAACTGCACCGGCAGCAGGTCCCCATCCTTGGAACCTCGCCCCTCTCCATCGACCGTGCCGAAAACAGACACAAGTTTTCGGCCATGCTCGACGAGCTGGATATTGATCAGCCCCGTTGGAAAGAGCTGACCAGCTTCGATGAGATCGATTCCTTTGTCGAGGAAGTAGGCTTTCCGGTGTTGATCCGTCCGTCCTATGTGCTCTCCGGTGCAGCCATGAATGTGTGTTACGACCGGGAGCAGATGCATGTTTTCCTGAAGATGGCCGCCAACGTATCCAAGGAGTATCCTGTGGTGGTATCTTCTTTCATGCAAAATGCCAAGGAGATAGAGTTTGATGCAGTGGCACGCGACGGGGAAGTAGTGGAGTATGCCATCTCGGAACATGTGGAATTTGCAGGGGTACACTCCGGTGATGCCACGCTGGTATTTCCTGCGCAGAAGATCTATTTTGAGACCATGCGCCGTGTGAAGAAAATATCGAAGCAGATAGCGCGCGAGCTCAATATCAGCGGCCCCTTCAACATCCAGTACCTGGCCAAGAATAACGACATCAAGGTGATTGAATGTAACCTGCGGGCTTCACGATCCTTTCCCTTTGTCTCGAAAGTGCTGAAGCATAATTTTATTGAGACAGCTACCCGAATCATGCTGAATGCTCCCTACACAAAGCCCGACAGCTCGGTGTTCGACCTCGACTATATCGGGGTGAAAGCATCGCAGTTCTCTTTCTCCCGACTACAGAATACCGATCCGGTACTGGGTGTGGATATGTCCTCTACCGGTGAAGTGGGCTGCATTGGAGAAGACTTTTCAGACGCTATTCTTAAGTCGATGCTTTCCGTGGGATACAAGATACCGAAAAAGGGCATCCTCATCTCTTCTGGAGAGATGAAGTCGAAGGTGGACCTGCTGGAAGCCTGCAAGTTGCTGGGAGAGAAAGGATATGATCTCTATGCCAGTCACGGAACCTGTAAGTTTCTGACAGACAATGGCATCAAAGCTGCCGATGTGAACTGGCCCGACGAGGATGGGGAGAATAACATCCGGCAGATGATTGCCGACAAGCAGTTTGACCTGATCATCAACATCCCGAAGGACGTGACACGCAGGGAACTGACCAACGGATACATCATCCGGCGGGGGGCAGTCGATTATAACATCCCGCTTATTACCAATGCCCGTTTGGCAAGTGCGTTTATTACCGCCTTCTGCAAAATGGAACTGGAGGATATCGAAATAAAGAGCTGGGGCGAGTATTGATTATTGAGGCAATGTGTCAAGGTACCAATGACTGATGTATAACTCATTGCTGTTGGTATTTGAACCGCTTGATGCTTCGTTTGGGTGTTTTTTCAAACTCTTCGGTGTGAATGCGAAAAGAAGTTATTTTGCTGTATGCAGGTAGTTTGGCATTGATGTCGCCGATGATCCTCCCCATGAAGTCTGTCAGGTGATCGTCCGCGATACTCTCGGCCTGCAGTGTTTCATAATTGGGGACAATCAATGCCACGATTTTGTGGTTTTCTTCAATGACCAATGACTCATTGACAAACGGGGAGCCATTAATCTTTGCTTCTATGTCTTCGGGGTAGATATTCTGTCCCGAAGGCCCCAGAATCATATTTTTATTCCTCCCCCTGATAAAAACAAAGTTATCCCGGTCGAGGGTACCCAGATCGCCGGTTTTCAGCCAACCATCTTCGGTGAAGGTTTGCTTTGTAGCCTCCTCGTTCCTGTAGTAACCCAGCATCAGGTTACTGCCTTTGGTCAGTATCTCTCCGACAATATTTTGCGGGTCTGCAGAATCAATCTTTACCTGCATCCGATCTACCACTTTTCCGCTGGATCTCATTTTATAATTGGTCCAGAAAGAATAGGAGATGAGAGGACCACACTCGGTCATGCCGTAACCCACGGTATAGGGGAATCTGATTTTCCGCAGAAACTTTTCCACGTCGTCATTCAATGCTGCACCTCCAATGACCACCTCCACCAGATTGCCGCCAAAGAAGTCGATCATCGACCTCCGCACCTTGTTGTAGACAATCCTGTTTAGCAGAGGTATTTTTATGAGTGAAGCAGCTACTCCCTTGTTAAGTTTCGGTAAAACGTTCCTGGTGACTATCTTCTCAATGATGAGCGGTACGGCTAGCACCAGCCGGGGTTTAACACGGGCAAATGCTTCCAGCAATATTTTGGGTGAAGGTGTCTTCCCCAGAAAATGGATGTGGCAGCCCATTGAGATGGAGTTGAGTATCTCAAAAGCAAGTCCGTAGGTATGTGCCATCGGTAGCATGCAGACAATGCTGTTACCGGGTTGTATGAATTCGAGATTGTCGTTGGCGAATTTGGTGTTAGACCACAAGCTGCGGTAGGGTAGCATTACCCCTTTGGGGCTACTGGTAGTGCCCGATGTATAGTTAATTACGGCAAGCTCTTCGGGCCTGTCTGTGCGAAACGAGAGATCGTTGACAAAGAATCCCTTTTTATATTTCTTCTCAAAATAGGCCGGAGCATCGTGGGCGAACGCGGTTACCTTCTCGGAGACTGTCTTCAGCAGTGCAAAGTCGTCGAGTGAAAATACATTCTCTACCTTAGGCAGGGTGGTGTCATCGAGCTCAATCCATATACTTTTATCGACAAAGAACATCTTTGAATCGGAATGATCTACGATAAATTGCACACTCTCCCTGTCAAATTCATGAAGAATGCTTACAGCCACTGCTCCATAGGAGAGTGCGGCAAAGAAAACGATTGCCCAGCGGGCGGAATTCTTTCCGCAGACCGAGATCTTATCACCTCGTTGTATGCCTGCAGCATTGAAATAATCGTGAAGCTGATCGATCTCACGGGCAAAATCTTTATAATAAAAGGTCCTTCCCTCAAAGTCGGTCATCACCGGCGCATTCCAATGAATGTGTATGCTCTGTTCAATTAAACCTAAAAAACTGTTTTGATTCATCTGTTTTTTTGTCTTAATAACTCTTTCGCCAGATTAGAACAATTGAATGAAAAGAATGTTTAAAATTGAAATCATGACTGGAAAATTAACGTTGAGCCGATACTTGTTTGAGGAATATGAACTATTCTATCCGTAAAATTTCATTTTCATTTTTTTTTGTCTTACTTTTACGCAATATTTATCTTGTTTATAGCAGAAAGAGCTGAAAATCGAAATAGTCGTTTTTAATATGAAGAGAGTGTCTCAATATAGTAAACTGCAATTATATGCATTGTTTACATTGCGCGTATTTATCGGATGGTATTTTTTATACGAAGGATTGGCAAAAGTATTTACACCTAACTGGTCGGCGTATGGTTATCTGATCGACTCAAAAGGATTTTTTGCACCATTTTTTCTACAATTGGCTGAAAATCCCGCCATGCTATCGGCTGTCAATTTTATCAATACATGGGGACTCACACTTGTGGGTTTGTCACTTATATTGGGTCTGTTTACCAAAGCAGGTTACATGGGGGCTATTCTTTTTTTGCTGATGTTTTATCTTTCACATCCACCGCTGTTGTATGCGGCATATATTCTACCAACCGAAGGTTCTTACCTGTGGATCGATAAAAATCTGATCATGCTGGTGGCGGTTCTTGTATTGATGCTGTTTCCAACATCCAGGATCATAGGGTTTGACAGTTTGCTGACCCGTAAAAAACATGAATTAAGCTGACGATTGATGACCGGTATTTAGCGACGTTCGACAAAAAAACATATATTCAGGGATTTTAGTTTTTATGAGCGAAGAAAAGAACGACATACAGAAAGAAAACGAAGACAAACCGAGAAAAAAGGTTTCTCAGGGGCGCCGGGATGCCCTTAAAGCAATGGTAGCAGTGCCCGTGTTGGGGGCAATGGCCTATGGCGTGTATCAAAAGAAAAAAACGGAACTTAACAACCGCAATGCGGCCGAAATGTTCCGTTTTAAAAGTGATCCGGCTGCATATGTCCCTACAACATCTGATGCGCCGGTGCTCCGGTTGGGTATTATCGGTTACGGGATTAGGGGTAAGCTATTGATGCAGGCTCTTGGTTTTGCAACACCTGCCTACATAGAAAACCTGAAAGAACAGGGACGTATTAATTCAGAAGATACCCGTTACCGTGATTTTCTGGAACAAGAGGATTTGCGGATAGAGATTACGGGTGTATGTGACATCTTTGATGTATATGCCGAAGACGCCATCCGGGCGGGCTCCAATATTTACAGAGAGGGCGAAAACGGCCGGTATGGCCGTGAACCCAAACGTTATCTAAATTATAAGGAGTTACTTGCAGCACCCGATGTGGATGCCGTTGTGATTGCTACCCCCGACCACTGGCATGGTACCATGGCCATGGATGCTGTCAGGGCAGGGAAACATGTCTACGTAGAGAAACCATTGACATGGACAGTTCCCGAGACCTACGCACTCCGTAGTGTCGTAAAGGATAATCCGCATCTCATTTTTCAGTTGGGGCATCAAAACAGACAGATTGAGGCCTATGAGCGTGCCCGCCAGATAATTGAAAAAGGATTACTGGGAAAAATCACCCTCATTGAAACCGGTACTAACCGGAACGATCCAAACGGTGCCTGGGTTTATCCCATTCATGAAAAAGCAAGCCGGAGTACCATCGACTGGAAGCAATTTGAGGGAGAGCCGGAACGCATTAAAGAATATATGGATTACATGACTTCCGCAGGCTTGACGAAATATGTAGGTCCGGAGTCTCGGGAAAAATTCAGTCTGGAGCGTTTTTTTCGCTGGCGTTGCTGGTGGGATTACAGTACCGGCCTAAGTGGCGATCTGCTGACGCATGAATACGATGCGATGAATCAGATCCTTAATCTGGGTATTCCTTCGTCGGCAAGTTCCTCCGGCGGTGTTTATTTTTTTAAGGACGGACGTACCGTGCCCGATGTGTTGCAAACGGTTTTCGAGTACAGGGATAAGGACCTGACAATGCTCTATTCTGCCACACTTGCCAATCAGTTTAAACGCAGCAGAAAGATTATGGGACATGACGCCACCATGGAGGTAGGCAACACCCTTACCGTGACTGTGGATCCACGAACCGAACAGTACCGCCAGAAAATTGAACAGGGTATCATAAAACCAGGAGAACCATTTTATACCTATGTCCCCGGTCAAAGCGTAGATGCCGTCTCCTCGGCTACAGAACGTTATTTCTTGGAACGGGGTTTGCTTTATTCCTTTATCGGCGGAAAACGTTACAACACCACTTTTCTGCATCTGAAGGAATGGATCGACTGCATCCGCACCGGAAAACAACCCTCTTGCGGCATTGATCAGGGATTTGAAGAGGCCATCACGGCGCACATGGGAACACGGGCCTATCTGGAAGGGAGAACAATGTACTGGGATAAAGACAATGAATTGATAACAAGAGAATAAATCATTATTAACTAAAAGTTAACACCTAAAAAAAGTACTTATGTCATCAAAAATTTCGAGAAGAAAATTCTTAGGAACCAGTGCTATTGCAGCAGCTGGTCTTACAGTAGTGCCATCATCGGTGCTAGGGAAGAGTATGGGTTATACAGCTCCGAGTGATAAGCTGAATATCGCCGGGGTAGGCGTTGGCGGAATGGGATTTGCTAACCTGAAAAATCTGGAAAGCCAGAACATTGTGGGCCTTTGTGATGTGGATTGGAAGTACAGCCAACGTGTTTTTGATCATTTCCCAAAAGCAAAAAAATACTATGATTACAGAAAAATGTATGATGAGCTGGGAAAAAGTATTGATGCCGTGGTGGTGGCTACAGCCGACCATACCCATGCCATTATTGCCGCTGAGGCTATGACTATGGGTAAGCACGTTTACGTGCAAAAACCACTTACCCACAGCGTCTATGAATCCCGTTTACTGACCAAGTTGGCAAAAAAACACAAAGTGGCTACCTGTATGGGAAATCAGGGTTCATCAAGACCTGGTGTCCGTCAAGTGGTCGATTGGATCAGCGATGGACAGATTGGGGAGGTGACAAGGGTGGAAACATTCACCGACCGGCCTATCTGGCCACAGGGACTGATGACTCCGAAAGAAGTGCACAAAGTGCCGCAAACGCTAAACTGGGATCTCTTTATCGGACCGGCCAACAAGCGTCCTTTCAATAACGTGTATCATCCATGGAACTGGCGCGGATGGTGGGATTTTGGTACAGGGGCATTGGGTGATATGGCTTGCCATATTCTTCATCCTGTATTCAAAGGGTTGAATCTGGGTTATCCGACGAAGGTGCAGGGATCGTCTACCATGTTGTTGAACGATTGCGCTCCCAATGCGCAGATGGTAAAATATATTTTCCCACGGCGTGATAACCTGCCAAAGGTGGCAATGCCTGAAGTAGAGGTTTACTGGTACGACGGTGGACTTCTACCGGTGCGTCCTGAAGGTGTTCCTGCAGGCAAAAACCTGAACGACCAGGGTGGAGGAGTAATTTTCTACGGAACAAAAGATACCCTTATCTGCGGTTGTTACGGTGTAAATCCATGGCTGGTATCGGGTCGCAATCCCAATTCCCCGAAAACGCAGCGTGAGGTGACCCTTTCCCACGAGATGGATTGGGTACGTGCATGTAAAGAAACTCCTGAGAACCGCGTTGAAACAGCTTCCCCCTTCTCAGAAGCAGGTCCTTTCAATGAAATGGTTGTCATGGGTGTACTTGCCGTGAGACTGCAATCGTTGAATCAGGAACTTGAATGGGACGGTGAAAACATGCGTTTTACCAACATCCCTGCCGACGCAAACATCCGTACCATTATTGAAGATGGATTCAAGATTACCGACGGGCATCCCACCTTCAAGAAGACTTGGACTGAGCCTGTGAATGCTACCGAATATGCGAATGAACTGATCAAACATACCTATAAGAACGGCTGGAAATTGCCGGAAATGCCGAAGTAAAAATGATTCAGAGGGAATAATGATGATTTCGCTTCATCATTATTCCCTTGCTGTTTAATAGTTATCTGTTTAATTAAAAAGAAAATAGTTATGAAAAAAGTTTATTTATTTAGTTTACTCATAATGACAGCAATGATAGTTATGTCATGCACCAATACAAATAAACAATCAAATGCCACGGAATCCGCTGATTCCACTGTAGTGGCTGCAGCCGATGAAGGCTGGATTACGCTTTTCAATGGTACCGATTTTACAGGCTGGCGCGGTTATAACCGTACTGATGTACCTGCTGCATGGACCATTGAAGATGGTGCCATCAAGATTAATGGTTCGGGTATGGGTGAAGCCGGAGCAAAAGATGGTGGCGACATCATCTATGATCAGAAATTTAAGAATTTTGAGCTCACTTTCGAGTGGAAAGTGTCGCAAGGCGGCAACAGCGGAGTTTTCTACCTTGCTCAGGAGGTGGAAGGAAAACCTATCTATGAATCATCACCCGAATATCAGGTTCTGGATAATGAGAGACATCCCGACGCAAAATTAGGAAAGGATGGAAATCGCCAGTCGGCCTCCCTGTATGACCTCGTTCCTGCCGTTCCCCAGAATGCAAAACCTGCAGGAGAATGGAATACTGGCGGAATCATGGTATACAAGGGGACGGTTGTTCACTCCCAGAATGGAGAAAATGTGGTAGAATATCACTTATGGACCGATGCATGGAAAGAGATGGTCTCAAACAGCAAGTTCAAAGACTGGCCTAACTTCCTGAATGCAGGTGGTGAAAACCAGGAAGGATACATTGGTCTGCAGGATCATGGTGACGATGTGTGGTACAGGAACATCAAAATTAAAATACTGGATTAATCATACACATAAAAGAATATTTTCTCCCCGGGGAGAAAATATTCTTTTATAAAAACAGATACAATGAAAAAACATTCAATATTACTTAGTGCGACGTTTCTGTGTACTTTGTTTATTTTCTCAGGTTGTATTCAGGGACAACAAAAAGCTGAAACTGCTCCTGCAATAAAAAAAGAAATTTACTTGCAGCTATACTCCGTGCGGGATGACATCAAGTCCGACTATGCCGGTACTATTGCCAAGGTGGCTCAAATGGGTTACACCGGTGTGGAAACTGCCGGTTATAAAGACGGGAAGTTCTATGGGTTGGCTCCTGCCGATTTCAAAAAATCGATCGAGGATGCTGGCATGGTAGTGTTGTCGTCTCATGCAGGCAAACCCCTGGCTGAGCCAGCCTCCAAGACCAACTGGGATGAAACATGGGCATGGTGGGATACCGCTATTAATGCCCACAAAGAAGCCGGGATGAAATATCTGGTGGTTCCCTGGATACCTACCCCCAAAACATTGGACGATCTGAAGGCTTACAGCGACTATTTCAACAAGATTGGTGAAAAATGTAATGCTGCAGGTATTCGGTTTGGATATCACAACCATAACTTCGAATTTACCAAAGTGGAAGATGAGCTGATATATGATTATCTGCTTAAAAATACCGATCCTACGAAAGTATTCTTCCAGATGGATGTCTACTGGGTAGTCATGGGACAAAAAGCTCCGGTAGATTATTTCAATGAATATCCGGGACGTTTTGAGATCCTCCATATTAAAGATAGCAAAGAGTTGGGTCAAAGCGGAATGGTAGGATTTGATGCCATCTATAATAACGCTGATAAAGCCGGTGCCAAATATATGGTCGTGGAAGTGGAAAGATATACCGGAACTCCTTTCGAAGGAGTGAAGGAAAGCTACGACTTCTTGAACAACGCTGCTTTCGTGAAAGAGAGCTATTCAAAATAATCACTCTCTTTGAAGGAAAATTTTTGCCCGGGACTTTCGTTCCGGGTTTTTTTTAACTCTCTTGCGAGCTGCTGTTGAAAACTTAACCCGAAAAAGTCCTTTCCTGAGGGAGAAAATGTCTATTTTTGCCGCTGGAAACGAAAATTCCGATGGGTGGTTATTCTTCTGGGATATGAATTTGTTTCCGATCAATCAGTAAAAAAGACAATCATGCAATTTATAGCGAAACTGGTGGAGATCCTTCCGTTACAGACGGGTAAAGGACGGAACGGTGAGTGGAAAAAACAGGAGATCATTGTGGAGACGGCAGGACAGTATCCCAAAAAAGTATGTGTGTCCATATGGGGTGATAAACTTGATGGGGTAAACCTGAAAAAGGGACAGGCATATGATATCTCTTTCGATATAGAAAGCCGTGAATTTAACGGCAGGTGGTATACCGATGTGAAAGCCTGGAAGATCACACCAGAAAACAACTTAAAAGAGGAAGTCCCACCGGAATATGCGGATGAGTTGCCTGCCGACGGCTTTCCCCCTGTACCTGGGTACTACGATGAGACTCCGTTTTGACCAGGGAAAGCTCTGTGGGGCACATTTACTTTCTCGGGGTGGATACCTTTACATTTGAAATAAAAGGGAATAACCAATCAAATTCGATAGGTTCAGACAAGGATCCAGACTGTAGAAAACATTTAATGAATAGCTTTTAAAAAAAATAACCGATTGAAAATCAATCGGTTATGTTTTTGATGTTGTTGTCCCACAAGGATTCGAACCTTAACTGGCTGAACCAAAATCAGATGTGCTACCATTACACCATGGGACAATCCTTATCTGCTTCGTGAAAAGCAGTGCAAAAGTAGTACAATAATTTTAACGCTGCAAATTTTTCACCTGCAAAGATGTCGCAAGTATTACAGAAACCTTATTCCGCAACGAGCAGGAAATAATTTTTCTTCCCGCGCTGAGCAAGAATGTATTTATTGCCGATCAGACAGGATAGATTAATAATCTCATCGTGTGATTCCAGCTTGTCTTTATTGATCATTACGCCACCAGCCTGCACGGTTTTGCGCATCTCACCCTTGGAGGGAAAGACTGCCGCTTCATCGGTAAGCAGGTCCACCGCTTTGATACCCGTAGCCAGCTTGTCTTTTGCAATGGCAAACTGGGGTACACCTTCAAATACTTGTAGAAATGTTTCCTCGTCTATGGCATGTAATGTTTGTGAGGTAGATTTCCCAAAAAGGATCTCGGAGGCATTCACCGCCATTTCATAATCCTCCCTCGAGTGTACCATCACGGTGATTTCTTCTGCCAGTTTCTTCTGTAGGGGACGCAAATGGGGCGCTGACTGCTGTTGTGATACCAACGTCCCGATCTCCTCTCTTGTGAGAGAGGTGAAAATTTTGATATACTTCTCTGCATCGGTATCACTCACGTTGAGCCAAAACTGATAAAACTTGTATGGGGATGTATAGCGCCGGTCGAGCCATACGTTTCCACTTTCTGTTTTCCCGAACTTCCCGCCGTCGGCCTTCGTGATTAGCGGGCAGACCAGGGCATAGGCCTCGCCTCCTTCCACGCGGCGTATCAATTCTGTGCCCGTGGTAATATTTCCCCACTGATCGGAGCCTCCCAATTGAATACGACACCCTTTTTCCCGATACAAATGCAGAAAATCGTATCCCTGCAATAGTTGATAGGAAAACTCTGTGAATGACATTCCCTCACTTGACTCACCGCTGAGACGTTTCTTTACGGAATCTTTCGCCATCATATAATTTACGGTGATATGCTTTCCTATATCACGGATGAAATTGAGAAAAGTGTAATCTTTCATCCAGTCATAATTATTCACCAGCACAGCTCTGTTGGGAATATCACTCTCAAAATCGAGGAATTTTGCCAGCTGGGTTTTTATTGCTTCCTGGTTATGCCGCAGAGTTTCTTCATCAAGCAGATTTCTTTCCGCCGACTTCATGGAGGGGTCGCCAATCATTCCCGTGGCACCCCCTACAAGGGCTACGGGAGTATGCCCGGCACGCTGAAAGTGCTTCAGCATCATTACCCCCACCAGATGTCCTATATGCAGCGAATCGGCTGTGGGATCTATTCCCAGGTAGCCGGAGGTTTGTTCTTTCATTAATTGTTCTTCCGTACCGGGCATCACATCCTGTATCATCCCGCGCCAACGGAGTTCTTCCACAAAATTCATGTTCATGTAAGCTGTCTATGGGTTTAAAAAGTACTGCAAAGATACAAAAAGTAATCGGGAATGCGGAAATCATCAGTCAATTCATCGACGGGAGACCTTGCGTGAGGCTTATCTGAACGGCTGTTTCTTCAGATTTGGATGGATCATTCTGCAGTACTGTTAACTCTTTCTCTTCAATGAAAACATCATAAAGAGTGCGAATACGTTCATGATTTCAAGACGTCCCAGCAACATGTTGGCAGAGAGAATGAATTTTGCCGCATCGGGCATTTGGCTGAAATTACCCAATGAGCTGACACTACCGAAGCCCGGCCCCACATTTCCTAGCGTAGCAATGGATGCCGATAAGGCTGTCATTCCGTCTATTCCCATGGCAGCAAGCAGCAGTGTTGTGAGCGAGAATGTAAGAATATAAAGAATAACAAATACCATAATCTGCAGCTCCAGATTTTGATCGATCGTCTGCTTGTTCATTTTCAGCGCAAACACCCCTTCGGGATGCAAAATCAGTTTCAATTGTTTTTTCAGGGTTCCGAAAAAGAGATAGATACGATCAAATTTTATTCCCCCCGCTGTGGAACCTACCATCCCGCATTGAACGGAAAAATAGAGAAGCAGAATAACAGAGAAGATGGGCCAGTTTGCGGTATCCACCGTGGCATAACCGGTGGTACTTACAAGAGAAACGACTTGAAACGCGGCAAAGCGGAGCGACTCCCAAAAACCATAAAAATGATTTCCGGTCAGCTGCAGGGAGATCAGCAAGATTCCGGAGAAGATTACCATCACATACATGCGTGTGGGACGGGAGTTAAACAGGTTATACTTTTTCCTCGTCATTGTTCCGTAAATTAAACCGAAATGCATACTGCTTACAAGCATGAAGAATGTGATGATTATTTCAATCCATACGCTGTCGTAGGCCGCGATACTTAAGTTTTTGGTCGAGAATCCAGATGTGGCAACAGTGGTGAATGAATGACACACGGCATCAAAAAAACTCATACCTGCCGTTATCAGTAAAATCATCAGGATGAGAATCAACGAGAGATAAACCATCACAACGATGCGGGTGATATGTCGCGAACGCATGGCAAAACTCATTTTCGATAAGTCTGACACCTCTGCCCTATAGAAGCTGGACATGGCGCCTCTTTTTTCGGGAAGTACCAACAGGACAAACAGGATAATTCCCACTCCACCGATAAAGGAGGTGGAAGAACGCCAGAAAAGTAACCCTCTCGGGAGGGCTTCAACGTTGTTTACTATACTTGCTCCCGTAGTGGTATAACCCGATACACTTTCGAACAGAGCATCGGCCACCGTATTGAATTCGCCACCCCAGATTAAATAGGGCAACATACCAATAATACAGGTGACAAACCAACCTGTCACGCTGATGGATAAGCCTTCATGAAAATTCAGCAGGACATTTTTCCCAACGAAAAATTGAGGCAAAACACCCAGTACTCCACATGTCAAGGCACTTATGATTAGTGCATTCAATGATTGTTCATTATTGAAGAAAGATATGGCTGCGGAGATAAGGAGGAACAGCGAATTAAACAGCAGGATGTATCCCAGGTACTTTATTACTACTTTTGTACGGATCATATCAGTTGTACTTATCCGTTGTTCACTTTTTTGCAACGGCGTTGTATTTGGCGGGCAAAGTTACATGTTTTTCATCAATTCACTTCTTCAAACCTTCCTTTTTTCATAAGGCAAATGCATGTCATCGTCTTTGCAGAGCCGGTCTGAGAAACGGCACAAAAAAAAGTGGACCTCGTCGGGCCCACTCTCTTATTCCGGTAGCGTATCCGCATTGCTTATTGTACAATTGATCTGAATTCCTGATTGGTACGATACTTTGCAAATTCCAGGTCGTTGGCAGCCCTGGCGGCAATGGCACGGTCGCGCCCAATTGCCGTGCGCAGGTTTGAAACTACATCGTTGAAGTTGTTTGTACGTGAAGCAATGATGGCCAGCAGATAGGCGGTAGTGGCATCGGGAGCTTCCACTGATTCCAGTGTTTGTTTGGCCTTGTTGTAATCCCTTACCAGCAGCTGGGCCAGACCGGCATTGTTGGTTCTGTTGCTACCGTAAGAACCTACTGCCTGATTATAATTACCCTGCAGAAGGCTGAGCAAGCCCATCGCCTCATCTAGACCTGCAGCACCTGCTGAACGTCCCATCAGTTCATTTGCAGTTTGCAGGTCGTTGTCCATAATGGCCAGCAGGGCTTTGTTCATATTGACTTCAGGAGCCGAAGGGTTGACCTGTGCAGCACGGTCGAACGACTGTTTTGCTTTTGCATAGTCACCTTGCTTATAAAACATGGTACCAATGTTGTTCCAACCTCTGTAATCGTTCGAGAAATTGGCAGTGGCATACTGATAGATACGTTCTTTTACTTTCTCGTCGTCGGTGAGAGTAGAGGCGTACAGCAGTTCTTCGACCGACAGTTCTTTCGGGTTGTTTTTCCAGGCAGTCATGATCTCCTCGTCGGACTTACCAATTATTTCAATATTAGCAGTGATGCGTGAACGGCGCAGTTGAGGTAGAATGGTCTCAGCAAGATCTTCAAACACATAAGAGATGTTCTTGATTTCTCTCTCGCGCGTTTCCGAGTCGGGATACATTTCCAGCACCCTTAAAATAAGTTCTTTATCCTGCAGGTTGGAGGCAGAGACAAGCTGACGGAAACCATCCCAGTCTTCGGCCGTGTAGCGGGCATATACATCCGTATTAATATTGCGCTTGCTTAATTCGTTTTCCAGATAGCTGGATGTGTTCTTTTCACGCTGTGCGGCAAGCTGCTCGTTGAGTGAAAGTCCCCCGTCGGGAGAAGCGTAGGCCGATACTTCGACGTTTACGTTTTGCTTTGGATCGTTAAATGCTTGTTCCACGCGGCGCTTCCATTCTGTCAAGTCGCGTTTGTTCAATTCACTCTGGCGCAAGTTAGCCTGCTGGATCACGAACATGATGTTGGCCTCCTGTGCTTCCTGGATGATCCGTTGAAATCCGTCATCCGCCACAGAGGGCGTGGTGGTTTTTACGTCGGCAAGTGCTGAAGTGGCAATCACTCCGTCAGCTACTTTCAGGTCGGGCAGGATGGATTGTTTGTTTTTGATTCTGCCGTCGAAGCGAAGATAGAGCTCCGATGACTGCATTTCGGCCGTGTAGGGAAAGGTGGAGGTGATGGTGAAATTGCCACCTCTGCTGTTGGAGATTGTCACCCTGTTCCCGGATATGTTCTCGCCCTGATAACTAAAAGGAGTTCCGGTTACTTCACTGTTCCCGAATCTTAAAACGGGAGTGATGGTAACAGTAGCGTTTTTATGGAACCATTTTTCGGGAAAGGTGCCGTTTACGGTTACAGGGATTTGATTTCCCACCGTCTCCAGTGGAGAGGGAGTCACATTGAAATTGTTTTGTGACAACGGTTTAAGTTTGCTGCTGCAGGAGGTAGCAAACAAAACTGCCGACACTGCGATAAGAAGCGATAAAAGATTTGATTTCCTGTTCATTTGGATAAAGTTTAATATGAATTTAATTGATCAATTTTCCAACAAGTTACAGCAGACAAATATATTCAATTCTGTGCAATTAAAAAAGAGCTATTTACCTTATTTAACGCTAAATTCTACTCTCTGAAGCACTGGTTACCACACGAATCGAGTCTGCTTTTCTAATTCCTTTACAGCTTAAATCCGAGTTGATGTAGTCTCTCGGAAACCGGGGGGGCGGCATTTACAACCTTATATGCCGGATACTCTCTTCTTAACGGATAGTGGGAACGAAACCAATAAAATTTTTCTGGCGATAGTTTGAGTACACCGGTTTCATTCAAAGGATTATAAGTATGCCATACTGCGTGAGACAGTTGTGTTGCGGGGGATATTTTACTGAGATCGATGACCGGCAGTAGGGGAGCAGGAATATTCTCGTATTTCGGACTGATGTCCAGGCCAAAGAAATTATTCAGGTTTTCAAGGCTTATCCTGGTGGCTGTCCACTTGCCATCGGCGCTGTATCCGGCAATATGTGGCGTGGCAATATCTGCCAAAGCGAGTAGCTCCCTGTCTATTTCCGGTTCATTCTCCCAACAATCAATCACTATCCCGGAGATTTTACCTGAATGGAGTGCATTTATCAGCGCTTTATTGTCTGTGATACCCCCACGCGCCGCATTGATGATGAAAGGTTTTCTGGCAACGGTGTGCAGAAATGACTCATCCGCCAGGTGGAACGTGGCATATTTTCCGGTTTTTGTCAGGGGAGTATGAAAGGTGATGATGTCTGCTTGTTGTTTTATCACCTCCAGCTCCACAAATTTACCATCGGTATTTCCTTCTTCTTCCTCCCTGGGCGGGTCGTTCAGCAGCACGTTCATTCCCAGCTTCCGACAGGCTACCTCAATCTTGCTGCCTACATTTCCAACTCCCACAATTCCAATGGTTTTGTCTTGTAATCTAAATTGATACTTTTCGGCCAGGCAGAGCAGGGAGGCTGTAATATATTGTTCCACCGAGTTCGCATTGCATCCCGGTGCGGTGCGCCAGGTTATCCCGTGTGAATCGCAATAGTCCGTATCGATATGATCGTATCCTATGGTGGCCGAACAGATAAGCTTCACAGCGGTACCGTCAAGTATCTCCTTGCCGAAGTGTGTGACGGTACGCACGATCAGTGCGTCCTTTTCTTTGATTGCTTCGCGGGTAAATTGATTTCCGGGCAGGTACTCCACTTCGCCGAATTGTTCAGCCACCCCTTTCAGGTAAGGGATATGTGCATCGGCCAGAATCTTTATCTTCATAACGGGTGATTTAAATGTGCATGCATTGCTTTGGCAGCTTTCCTTCCATCGCCCATTGCGAGGATCACGGTGGCTCCGCCGCGAACGATATCGCCACCGGCATAAATCATTTCGTCGGCGGTCTGCATGGTATCGTTGTTTACGACGATGGTGCCCCACGAGGTAATTTCCATTCCGGTGAAAGTCTGCGGAATCAGCGGGTTGGGGGAGACTCCGACACTCACGATCACTTCATCGACCTCCAGCCAGAGCGTGTCACCCTCAATGGGTACCGGGCGGCGACGGCCCGACTGATCGGGTTCTCCCAGCTGCATCCGCTGCAGGAGCATCCGTTGAACATGTCCCCGCTCATCTCCTTCGTAACGAAGCGGGTTGTGCAGCGTGTAGAAGTCGATACCCTCTTCTTTGGCATGTTTGATCTCTTCTACACGAGCCGGCATCTCTTCTTCCGAACGACGGTAGATGATCATGGCCTTCTCCGCACCCAGTCGGCGGGCGGTACGTACTGCATCCATGGCTGTATTGCCACCACCAATTACCGCGACCTTCTTTCCCTTGTATACCGGTGTGTCACTTTCGGGGTCGGCTGCCTGCATCAGGTTCACGCGGGTGAGATATTCGTTGCATGACATGATACCAATCAGGTTCTCCCCCGGAATATTCATAAAGTTGGGAAGGCCGGCACCGCTTCCGACAAAAATACCACTGAATCCTTCTTCCCGGAGATCTTCCTGTGAGATAGTCTTTCCCACGATGCAGTTTGTTTCAAACTTTACACCCATTTTTTTGAGCCCGTCGATCTCTATGTCTACGATCTCGTTGGGTAACCGGAATTCGGGAATACCGTATCGAAGGACCCCTCCCAGTTCATGGAGGGCCTCAAATACGGTGACATCGTAACCGAATTTGACCATATCTCCGGCAAAAGCCAGACCCGCCGGCCCTGAACCCACGACGGCAATTTTAATGCCGTTGGCGGGTGCTGTCAGTGGAATGGATATGTTTCCGCTCATCCGCTCGTAGTCAGCTGCAAACCGCTCCAGATGGCCAATTGCAACAGCTTCTTTCTTTAGTTTCAGCGTATAAAAACATTGACTCTCACATTGACGTTCCTGAGGGCACACACGCCCGCATACCGCCGGAAGGGCGCTGGTTTCTTTTAGTGTACGGGCTGCCTCCAGGTAGTCGCCCCGCTCGATGTTCTTGATAAATTTCGGGATGTTGATTTCCACAGGACATCCGGTGATGCAGGTAGGATCCACGCAATCGAGACAGCGGTGTGATTCCTCTCTGGCAAGTATTTCTGACAGGCCAAGGTTCACTTCGTCGTAGGTATGGCTGCGTACCTCCGGATCCACCTCGGGCATCTTCACCCGCGGGATGGCTGTACGGTCTTTGTTCTTCATCGATTTTCGCAGGGCTTCGCGCCACTCCTGTGCCCTTTCTGCCTGTAAATATTCACTCATTTCTTATGATTGTTTCTTCTTTGTTGGTAACCTGAAAAATAGGCCGGCCTGATCAGTTATATGCCTTTAGCCGCATCAACATCTCATCAAAGTCCACCTGATGCGCATCGAACTCGGGCCCGTCGATACAGACAAATTTTGTTTTTCCGCCTACGGTAACACGGCAGGCACCACACATGCCGGTGCCGTCCACCATGATGGTATTGAGTGAGGCAAGTGTGGGCACCTCGTATTTTTTTGTCAGTTGTGCCACAAACTTCATCATGATGGCGGGGCCAATGGTAACGCAAAGGTCTACTTTTTCCCTTTGTATTATTTTTTCCACTCCGTTGGTAACCAATCCCTTTTCTCCGTATGAACCGTCGTCGGTCATGATGATAACCTCATCGGAATATTTGCGTACCTGCTCTTCCAGTATGATCAGTTCTTTTGTACGTGCCGCCAAAACGGTGATGACCTTGTTTCCCGCATTCTTCATGGCTTCAATGATGGGAAGCATGGGAGCTACGCCAACGCCCCCCCCTGCACAGACAACGGTGCCGAAGTTTTCAATGTGGGTAGCTTTTCCGAGCGGACCCACCATGTCGGTGATGTAGTCACCTACTTCCAGCCGGCAAATCTTTTCAGACGATTTACCCACGCGCTGGATAACCAGCGTAATGGTACCCTTTTGGGGATCGGCTGCAGCGATGGTGTAAGGGACACGTTCCCCCTTTTTTCCCACACGTACAATTACAAAATGACCTGCTTTGCGGCTTTTTGCTATGAGCGGTGCCTCCACTTCAAAACATACAACTTTCTCTGAAAAATTCTCTTTTGTGATAATCTTGTTCATATACGATCGGTTACTATGCTACAAAATTACATATTTTTTCTGTGAAATTTAAAGATTGATATGATGTTTCATTCGCGCTCATATAACACAGGAGTTCATTCTAAGGTATATGAACAGGATGGGATGAAAAATATTTGGCAGAATTAAACCAATTGTCTAATTTTGTATCTTATTCTTTAGCAAAGATGCGTTCTTTCACAATATGGGGTTGACCGGTATTGACAGCGGGTAGAAGAGGTTTGTAAGCATGCAGTGCGTTGTTGATTTGCACTTTAATCTCAATTGGCAAAGCTATAACTGGCAATAATAACAATTACGCTCTTGCTGCGTAACCGAAGTACAGTAGGTTAACGCTTAATCCTGTCACATGTGACAGGACAAGACATCACCCGGAAGCTCTGGCTTCGAAGCATTCCGATCAGGTGGTGCAGGTAAATCGGAGATAGGATGGGAGAGGCTTTGGCTCCCTTTCGAAATTAAGAAGATAAGGATTGAGTTTGGTGGCTTCAGTCGCGCTCTTTCCCGACAAATAAAATGAAGCTAAGCATGTAGAAAGCAGATTGCTTCCTCGTTTGGACGAGGGTTCGAGTCCCTCCAGCTCCACAAAAAAGGGTGTAAATCTCATAATTATTTGATTTGCACCCTTTTTTATACCCGTTAATTTTCTTTTTCACGTTTCACGTTATTACTTTTTATTCAGATAGCTTTTGTAAGATAAAAGCTTTTTTTGAATAAACCGGTTCATTGATGCCAATCTTCTCTGCTGTTTCACGAATAGTATATCTATCGCGATACAACAGCATAAACACTTTGCCCATCTTGTATTTTCTAAATAAATTCACTGGATTTGTTGTATCTTCTAGATACAATTCATTAGATTTGTTGCTAAATATATGTTCAATCCTTTTTTCCACTAATGAAAGAGAAAGACTATAAACTGATAGCACTTGATATGGATGGGACACTACTAACATCCAATAAATCGATACTTCCTGAAACGATTGAAGATATCAATGCTGCCGTGAAAGTTGGAAAAGATGTGGTGTTCAGCACCGGTCGAGGACTCGTTGAAATGAAATCGTTCTTTGAGCAAATTCCTCAAATTAACTACGCGATAGTCTTTAGCGGTGCTGTAGTATATAATATTACGGAAAAAGAAATTATTTATTGCGACTCAATCCCCCAACAAGTCGCTTTAGAGATTATCAAAATAGCAGATGCTTTTCAAGCCATGGCACACTTACTAACATTGAATGAATCAATCGTCGATAAGAGGCAAGTACAGCAAATGGCTGAATACAACATGAAAATTTATCAAAGTTCTTTTTTAAAAATAACGACGCAGGTTGATAGTCTAGCGGAAGCATGCATAAACTACCCCTCTTTTCCGAAAGTAAATATTTATTTTCGCAGGCGAGAAGATCGCATGGCGGCATATGAACAATTAAAATTATATCCGATTACTTTTGCTTTTGCTGAAGAAGCTTCTTTGGAGATGTCTCCTCTAAATACCACAAAAGGAACTGCACTTTTGCATCTTGCATCCCATTTAGGAATTGATGTGTCAGAAACTATAGCCGTAGGAGATGCAGATAATGATCGAGATATACTTCTAAAAGCCGGACTGGCTGTTGCAATGGAAAATGCCAACAAGGATATAAAAGAAATGGCAGATGAGATTGTAACCGATAATGACCATAACGGAACGGGAGAAGCTATCAAAAAATTTTTACTACAACTTCAATAGTGTTGGAGCGGAACTAAGATAAATCCAGTAGTCGGCATAAACAAAAAAATAGCCGACAATACTACAGTAATCATATACTGCGTGGTATGGATTTTCAAGTCTTTTAGTGAATAAATTCGGGAGCCCTTTCCGACCTCTTGGAAGGGTTCCCGAATTTGTCCAATAAAGGGAGATGCTGATGGTATTGTGATATTTATTACTGAATTTCCAGATTCACTGTTTCATTGTTTTCACCTTTTTTTGTTGACAAACCTCTTATACTCTGCCATTTTCCATTATCACCAATTTTGATCGAAAACGTTCCTGGTTCATGAAGTTTACTCTTCACCGTGTTCCCGTTGATTCTAAATGATTGAACCAGCTCGCCGGTTCTTTCATTCCATATCTGTAATACCTGATTGGATTTGTTTACTCTGATTTCGGGCAATACATTATTTGCACCAGATCCTAAATTATCAAACTGTGATATCTCTAATGGCCATCCGGGAAACTGATCGCGAACAGGATTAGGATTCTCAACATTTGCCTTAAATCGCCAGGCATCGATATGTATGCTCCGTGTTTTTTGATTGAACGTAATCATTCCAAATCCTGAAGAACGCATCGATGCTTTGCTATATCGACCATCTGAATTGTCAGCAATTTTTCCAGGATTTCCGATTGCGTATACATAGTTTTTGTTCCCGAATGCATCTGTATATTTGCCAGTGTTATCATAACCATGGTCGGGCCTATCATTCACCGGTATACCCAGTTCATCCGGTAAAAACCAACGTTGGTAACCAACTGCAATGGCAGGGGTGCAATAACTCCAACCTGCATCACAGAAATCATTCAGGCCGTATTGTACAAGTGAAGGTATGTGCTGATCTCCGTTAATATGAAATACTGCGGCTTTTCTCATTACACGAATTATCTTATCGCGATCAGACTTGGGCCATCCACCCGAATCGAGATCGCCATAGAGATAGTTTACAACACTCCCGTGATGCGTTGCTACATTTGCAAACAGGGTCTGCGAGAGTAGTACTTTCATATCTGCACCTTCCCATTCGGTTATCCATTGATTTAAAAAATCAGTTTGTCTTTTGCCAATCATCTCTACACCTTTTTTGTCTAGAAATGATAAGTCATTACGAGGCACTTTCATATGATCTTTACGACCATCCCAGTCTGCAACCTTTTCAGGACCGGTTTTAAAAATCCTGTCACTGATAATGGCAAAGCTTACCCTTCCGTAAGTAAGATCTGAATACCAAACGCTCATCCCTTGCTCAACTGGTGTAGGGTCATAGGGATCGGGTAACTGCCCGCAATTGGTTCGGTTGACTACATTCACCATTTTTACCGATTGAGTGAAACCTCCGGAATCATCACTAGCTAACCCTCCAGGTTTGGCAATTCCTCCTTCACCCCAAAGATTACCCTGAAAAACATCATGATCGTCAGGCGTACAGATGGTGGGGACATTGCGCATCAAATCTCCAAATGCCCAGCCGAACATATAGTATTTTCCCAGATAATTGATTATTGAGAGATCTTCCGGTTTACGTTTGATAGGATAGCCCCCGTTCCCTTCATATATTTGATCCCCTGAAAAATAAAGTATATCAGGATTTAAAACAGTCAGATTCTGGACAAGAGGCGTATAAGGAAATCCAATATGATTCTGACATGTAAGACCCCCAAATTTTAAAGGACGGTCGACTGGATCCCTCCGGATTATCCCTTCATAATAATTTGGGGTTTCATTCCCGTTAATCCCTTTTTCATTATATTCTACACGATAAGCAACATCACTACCCGCATCCCATTTATCCAGTTTAAAAACGACAGTTCTGGAATCAGGTTCTAAGGATTCTGAGGCAACTGTTTCCCAGGTTTCATTTTTTTTTAATTGTAAATTAACTATCTGATTATCATCTACTCCTATTGGAGGCAGGAGCGCCATCATCTTCACAGTTCCTTTACTGAGCGTATACATGGTCCATAAAATAGGACCGAATGCATTTTCTTGTTTAACTGTCACTTTTGAACCGGATAGTTTAATATCGTCAAAGCTAAAATGAGAATTACCGGATTTTTTGTTGCCGTCAATATTGATGTTATTGGCTACTGCAACTAAACCTTGAATGCCCTCAATTTTACATGAGAGCAAATCAGGACCATTGCCATTTTTGTCTGAAACTTTCATTTCAAGCTGTTTATCATTACCTGATACTGAAATTGTTGCTTCAGAAAAATCAAAATTTTCGGGTAGTTCGGCTCTTTGGTCTTTTAGAAAGGCAAATCCCTGTAAACTTATTCCCGCAGGTATTCCCTTGCCAAAATAACAGAGCGACTTAACATCGGCATCTTCCTCATCATATATTCCAAGGATAAGACCCGCGGATCCAGGTATATTATTTGCTTTAATTAAGCCTACTTTCACAGACGCCTCAAATTCTCCGGTCTCATCTGACAATATATGAGTGAGGAGATTTACCCTCGATTGGGGTACTGAGCCGATACACTGCATCTTTCCATCTTCAATTTTCCAGTCTTCCAGTGGAATTGACCAAAACTCTTTTCCAATCCATATCCTGTTGTTGATATTTTCGAAATTTGCAGAGAATTCATTTTTTTTTGAACAGGAGACCAGTGTGAGTGAGACTACAAAAATAAGTAGCGATTTAAACTTCATATTTATATGTATTTATTTTAACTTTTCATGCATAAAGGTTCAGATTCAAAAGCCAAATCACTTGATTTCCTCTTATTTTATGAGATGTTATCTTCATTTAGTTGTCAAAGGGAAATCTAAACTTTTCAATTTCAGAACGGATATGGGCTTCTTTTATAATATTTTCCATTCTTTTAATTATATCGGGATTCTCATCTGCCAGATTATATAACTCCTGAGGATCTGAATTCAAATCAAATAGTTCCATTCTATTGTTCCCATTTTTCACATTTTGTATAAGACCTTTCCAGTTATTCACTCTAATTGCAATCTGTCCTTTATTTTCAGGAAATTCCCAATACAAGTATTCATGCCCTCTTTGTTTTTTTCCTTTGAGCGTAGGTAAAATACTTATGCCATCAGTTTCAGTGAGTGTGGCTCCTGTAATTTCTGCAAAAGTAGGCATTATATCCCATGCAGCTGAAACATGGTCCGTATAAGAATTCGCTTTAATTATTTTTGGCCAGGAGGCTATAAAAGGAACACGTATTCCACCTTCATGTAATGATGTTTTTCCCCATCCTCTTTCGGACTTAAAAGGACCGGCACTACGGAAATAATGAGAGTCTGTCCCTCCATTGAATGTGGGCCCGTTATCGCTTGTGAAAATTATTAATGTATTGTTGTACAATCCGTTTTCTTTTAAA
This sequence comes from Proteiniphilum sp. UBA4977, assembly GCA_002398565.1. Taxonomy (GTDB): domain Bacteria; phylum Bacteroidota; class Bacteroidia; order Bacteroidales; family Dysgonomonadaceae; genus Proteiniphilum. The sequence goes on along the minus strand of DGZP01000125.1, from coordinate 22,604 downwards.
TAATCAATAATAGCTCCTACTTGTTCATCCAGATATGAAATCATGGCCGCATAGGTTGCATTAGGGTATCTTGATGGATAATAGCCCATTTTTCCCAGGTAAGGTTTCTCATCTCCGAACTTTTTAACATAATAATCAATCCATCTTTGGGGTGCCTGAAGTGGTACATGAGGAATAGGCGTTGCCCAATATAAGAAAAAGGGATTTTTTTTATTCTTTTCTATAAATGAAAGAAGTTCTCTGAACATTAAATCAGGAGCATAATCATTCTGCACATATTTGCTGTAGCTATTTGCTGAAAGCGGATCCAAACCTTTACTTAACAAAGTTCCCGGTTCTATGATTTTATTATTTAAATACTCTCTGTTTTCATTCTTATATAAAAAGGGAGGATAGTAAGTATGCGCCTGTCGCTGACAGTTATAACCATAAAAGAAATCAAATCCCATCCTCGCAGGTGTACTTCTCGACCCGGGGTATCCCAGTCCCCATTTACCCACACATCCGGTAACGTAGCCTACATCTTTTAACATTGCAGGAATTGTGTATGTGTCTGATGGTAACGGACGCTGCCCCTCAAGAAAAGGATTGTTAAACATAGCCTGATGACTCTGTACATCTCCTCTTTCCGGTAACTCATCATTACCGCGTATGTAAGTATGTCCGGTATGCTTTCCAGTAAGTAGGACACTTCGGGAGGGAGCAGAAACTGTAGTTCCCGAATAAAATTGAGAGAAGAGCATTCCCCCTTTTGCAAGATTGTCTATATTGGGCGTCTCAATTTTTATTTGACCATAGCATCCTGTATCACCATATCCGAGATCGTCCGCCAAAATATAAATAATATTGGGTTTCTCTGCAGTTTGAGCACTTAAAAATATTCCAAAACCACAGAAAGCCAATTGGGTCGTAACGAGGTGTTTCACTTTTAAAAATTATTATGTTGATAACATGGATTCCGATTTAAATCAGGATTGAGAAAGTTTTCCGGTAGGATCTTTTAATGTGAGTTCATTATGAGATATGAGAACAGTATGAAAAATTATGATATCCGCTGCATCAATCAGTCTTGAGTCTTATTACCGACGGCTATTTCCCTGCTCACTTCTAAAATTGGTCACCTCCTTCTGGATAAAGCTTTTCTCAGCCTGTTGTGCCCTGTAGAGCTTTTCCGGAGTGAGTACTTTCTCAAACTTGGGGGCATATAATTTGTCGAGTGCGGCTTCCCTGAGCTTTACCTCCACATCGTCATCAAGCAATCTTCGGTATTCTTCATCCGAAATATTACTGTTGTCCTTGATCCGTTGCACCTTGTCTCTGTGGAGTTTATGGAGTTCAAATTTTTTCTGTGTCAGTTCACTGTTCAACGGAAAATACTTGTCGGCTTCCGCCTTTGTAAGTCCGGCTTCTTTCATGATAAATTCCATCTTTCTCTTTTCATAATCGGCCATGTTCATTTTTCTGTTCTGAGCCTGTAACGAAGCGACATGCAAGAGGAGCAGGCACTGAGTCAATAATAAAACAACGCTTTTTTTCATGAGGGAAGCTTATTAAAGAAGTTTGGTAGATCCTTAATTTAAATAATATTGATTATACATATAATCATAATAACCGTCGTCTACCATTTGATCTTCGAGAAACTGATAAAATTCTTCTTCAGTAATATGTACTGTAGACCAATAATTGTCGACCGGCTGGAATGTGTCGGAGCGGGTATCGGTGACAGACTGTTCCGTTGTAATTTGTGCTTTGTCACCATCGCGTGTCAGAAAGTTTACCGTGAAATAAATTCCCACGAACATCGCCGCCAGATAAACCCACGGCTTTACTTTGTCCCATAGCGGTACCGGTCGGGGAGCAACATACACCTTTTCAGGAAGTCGGCTCATTATCTCTTCATTGAATTGTGCGAAATAATTATCGGGTACTTTAAAAGGATTTTTTGTTTTATCTATTTCTTTTAATTTGTTAATCTTTGTTTCCATACCTTCTCATTTTCGCTGTACTGATGAATAGACTTATTGATATGTAAAAGGTTTAATTAGTTTCACCCAAAATCTTTTCGATTTTCTTTACTGCATGATGATAGGATGCTTTAAGTGCTCCCACGGAAGTACCAAGGATTTCCGACATATCCTCATATTTCATCTCTTCGAAATATTTCATTTGAAAAACAAGACGTTGCTTGTCGGGAAGAGTGAGGATTGCTTTTTGCAATAACTTTTGTGCTTCGTCTCCATCGAAATATTCGTCGCTTTCAATGGTATTCAACAGGAATATGTTGTCATCATCAATGGAAATATTATTCTGAATTCGTTTTTTATTCAGGAAGGTGATACTTTCATTGATGGCAATGCGGTAAAGCCAGGTAGTAAGTTTGGATTCTCCCCTGAAATTTTCGAGATTGGTCCATGCTTTAATGAAAACGTCCTGCAGGATATCATTGGCATCATCGTGAGAAAGTACCATTTTTCTTATCTGCCAATAAAGCCTCTCACTGTACTCAGATACCAGACGTGCAAAACCTTTACGAATTGTAAGCGGGTTGCGTAACTCATCCAGTAATATTTCCTCGTCGATCATTCCCATATATTCGGACTGCAACGCAAAGATATCTAATTAATTTTATATCCGTCTCAGAGATTGTCTCCTTTTTCAAACCAAACCACAAAATTCTCTGCTGCTTTCCTGTTCTGCTGCCACCACTCCAATGATTCGGGATAGTAAGATACACTGATATAACGGCAAAAAGTGTCGTAAAAACTGGATTGTTCTATATGAGAAAAGAAAGGAACGTAAAAAGTCCAGAAAATACCTTGCTTGCCGTTCTTGAGGCTTTCCTTCTGAAGCACTTTCATGATAGCCCGGTTTACAGCCTTGAACTGCACAAACTCATTTTCCGCAGCGGGGGTCGACTGTATGGAATCGAGGGTGACAGTGATGGCGTGGTACACCAGGTTCCGGTTCAGACCATCCTGAATAGACAATGGCGGTATCTCTTCCGGATGCAGCAAAGTTATCCCGCTATTGCGCATCATCTGTTGCTGAATAAAGGAGCGTTCCACCGGCGGCCCTGTTTTTTTTATGCGCATAGTCTGCAACATCTCTTCATAGGCATTTTTAGACCTGTTGCTGTCTGGCTCCAGCAAGAGAAACATTTGCATGGAAAGGATGCTCTGGACCCAAAGTCCCTTGTTGTTCAAAGCATAGGCATACAAAAGAAAGGCGCCACTATGCGATTTATCCAGATCGATCGCCTTTTTTACGTGCTCCAGTGTTTTGTCCATGTCGTCCTTCTTATAATAGTTCACCGCCATGTTAAAATGAAGGAGATATTCATCGCCAAATTTACCTAATCCCTCATGTAATAAAGCAAGTGCTTCGTCGAGATGACCCATTTCCACCAGAGCTTCACTTTTTACGGCATAAGCTCCGGGTGAAAGTTGTTTGTCGTTTGTATTGATAACTGCCGTGCTGAATTCCGAAGCTTTCTCAAAATCTTTCATTGCAAGGTATGATAAAGCGATTTCATAGGTAGCCTGTGGGCAATTTGGTTGAAGTTTCAATGCATCCCGATATTTTTCAATGGCGTGCTCATATTCCCCCTGATCGTGCAACGCCACACCTTCCTGAATCAGCGACTTTATCTCAGGTTGCTTGACCTGACTGTAACCGTGAAACAAAAAAGCGACTATGATAAAAGCGATAAATCCAGTTTTTATTTTCATAAGACTATATTTGACAGACTGTTTTCGTAACGGCGGTTAATCAGAAGTCAACAATGCCGATAAAACCACAACGCGAAAACGGTGTTTTTGCTGGGTAAAAGTAGGATAAAAAAACCAATTCGGGAATCATATTTGGTGAAATAGGTTGTTTTGTAACATTAATAAACATTTCGCCGGCCGGCAAAAAGAGATTTTTACTATATTCACGCTGTCTTTTTTTGGGAGTAAATTTTCGGTTGATTACGCGAAAGTTGTCTACTTTTGCAGTCTAAACTGATTAATAACAATTGAAAATAATTCACCGTATGCAATATATACACGTGCAGTTTACTTGCGATCCCGATACAGAAACGCTTAAGGATATTCTGGCGGGGATGCTGGCCACAATTGGTTTTGAGTCATTTGTGCAAATTCCGGGTGGACTGGATGCCTATCTACCGGCACATCTTTTTTCTTCCGTGAAAATTGCAGAACTCATTGCAGATTTACCACTAAAAGCCGATATTGGTTGGCAACACCATGAACTGGAAGACAAAAACTGGAATGAAGAATGGGAACGACACTATTTTCAGCCGATTGTTATTGGTGATGCCTGTTGCATTCATAGTTCCTTTCATCAGCCGGAAAAAACTTACCGCTACGACATTACGATCGATCCCAAGATGGCATTCGGCACCGGACATCACCAGACAACCGGTTTGATCCTGCAGGAAATACTGTCTACCGATCTGCAGGGAAAATCGGTCTTGGATATGGGTTGTGGAACCGCTGTATTGGCTATTCTTGCTTCAATGAGAGGAGCCAGGTCCGTCTCTGCCATCGATATCGATGAGTGGGCATGCAACAACGCACGTGAGAATATACAACTCAACGGTGTCCGTAATATCAGCGTACAGCTCGGTGATATCATGCTGCTGAAGGAAAAACGTTTCGATGTGATCTTTGCCAATATCAACCGGAATGTACTGCTTCATGATATCCCATTTTATGACAACGTGTTAAATACTCGCGGACGAATTATAATGAGCGGTTTTTACAGGGAAGATATCCCATTGATCCGTGAAAAAGGAGAGGAAACCGGATGGAATTATCACTCCGTAAGGGAAATGAATCAATGGGTGGCGGTGACGTTTATAAAATGTTTTTAATTTCGGCTTATTAACATTACCTTTGCGGCGAATTATGTACATTTTAGGTTGTTGAAGAAAATGAATTGGTTAGTTGAATTAATCACCGGCAATGGCATTGCACATTCAATTTGGGTGCTTGCCCTGGTAATCTCCATTGGACTTTTGCTGGGGAAGATAAAGGTTTTTGGCATCTCTCTCGGGACTACATGGATCTTGTTTTTCGGGATATTCCTCGGACACCTGGGATTGAAGATCGATTACAATGTATTGCATTTCCTGAAAGAATTCGGACTAATCCTGTTTATTTTTTCGATAGGTATGCAGGTGGGACCCAGCTTTTTCTCCTCATTCAAGCAGGGCGGGATCACTCTTAACCTGCTGGCAACAGGAGTGGTTCTTATGGGAGTAATAACCACCTACATCATTCATGTCGTCTCCGGTACTCCTATCGCCACCATGGTAGGGATACTCTCGGGTGCAGTCACAAATACTCCCGGATTGGGTGCAGCACAACAGACATACACCGATATGACAGGAACTGTGGATCCAACCATTGCCACTGCCTATGCCGTAGCATACCCACTGGGGGTGGTCGGTATTATTCTGTCCATGGTTTTATTCCGGTATATTTTTCGTATCAATTTTGCCAGAGAGAACAGTGAACTTGACGACAAAAGTGAATCCAAAATGACCGAAGCACATATGTTTTCACTCCTGGTGGAAAATCCTTCAATCTTCGGGAAAAATATACGAGAAATTAAACATCTCATACAAAAGGAGTTTGTGATCTCGCGAGCCTTGCATGCCCGTACGCAGGAGTTGGTAGTACCTCAGACGCAAACCGTCCTGAATGAAGACGATAAGGTGCTGGTCGTTTCCAATCTGAAGAATATCGAGGTAATAGAGGCGTTGATAGGTCGTCGAATAGAAATGGGAAAAGAAGAGTGGAACAAGCTGGATTCTCAACTTGTATCACGAAGGATATCCATTACGAAGTCGGCTATTAACGGACGTTCCATTGGAAGTCTTCGACTGAGAAACCTTTTCGGTATAAATATCACTCGTGTCAATCGTGCCGGTGTAGACCTGATCGCCGATTCAAGATTGCAGCTGCAGCTGGGTGACCGCGTGACCGTGGTAGGATCGGAAGAATCTATCCTCAACGTCGAGAAGTTTCTCGGAAATTCACTCAAACGACTTAGGGAGCCCAATCTGATCTCTTTCTTTATCGGTATTGCACTGGGCGTCCTGGTGGGAAGTATTCCTTTTATAATCCCCGGCATCCCTCAGCCCGTGAAACTGGGTCTTGCGGGCGGACCACTTATCGTGGCCATCCTGATCAGTAAATTCGGTCCTAAATATAAACTGGTGACTTACACTACCATGAGTGCCAATCTAATGCTGAGGGAGGTCGGCATCGCTATTTTCCTTGCCTGCGTTGGGCTGGGGGCAGGTGATAATTTTGTGGAGACAGTGGTCAACGGCGGATATGTATGGATTGGTTATGGCGTGATCATCACCGTTGTTCCTCTATTAATCATCGGCACGATCGGACGGAAAGTGTGTAAGCTGAACTATTTTACGTTGATGGGCCTGATTGCTGGAAGTATGACCGACCCTCCGGCATTGTCTTATGCCAATGCGAATGCCGGCAATGACATCCCTGCCGTGAGTTATGCCACCGTATATCCGTTGACCATGTTTCTCAGGGTCATCACGGCACAATTACTGATTCTCATATTTCTCTAAAATAAACAGGTCCGATATTTACCTGGATGAATGCCTGTCGTAATCGATTGTACGGTATTCCCCTTAAAAAAAGAGATCGGTCAATCATTTTTGTTTATAAATTATTGTAGATTTGCGACGATAAAAGAATAATTTAATGCAGAACATCATCGAATAGCGGGCATCGTCTTTCATGATCTTAACGAGAGAATCGAAATGGCTCTTCTATCATTTCAAATCAATTATTATACCACGCGGGGACAGCAGGTTTGTCTCTGTGGTTCATTGCCGGAGTTGGGACAGTTCGATGAATCCAAAGCAATAGTCCTCTCTAGTGCAGGCGATGACTGGTTCGCTGAATTGAATGTGACGGATACGAAAGATCTATTTTACTACTACTTTATTCGAGAGGGAGGAACTATTATCCGGCGCGAATGGGGAACAAAACGTAAATTGCACATTACCAAAGACAAAAAGAAGTTTTTCATATGGGATCTTTGGAAAAGCAAGCCCTGGCACTCCTATCTCTATTCATCTGTTTTTATTAACAGCATCTCTTATCATACGAAGGGGTCTATTACCGAGAAATATTATGCCCATTCGGTGATATTGAATGTTATTTGTCCCTATGCCGACCGGGAGAAACTGGTTTGTGTGACCGGAAATTGTGTCTCCCTGGGTAATTGGAATCCAAGAACTGCATTATCTTTATCCTATGTGGACGAGGGGGAGTGGCAGATTGTTCTTGATGCAAAACAAATTCCTCCTTCATGCGAATATAAGTTTATAATCAGAGATAAAGCCAGCGGCGAAATTATTCACTGGGAAGATGGCGGAAACCGCATCCTTTATGCCGAAAAAGCTTACGAAAATAATGTTGTCTTCGTGGAAATGGGATTGCAATATCATTATCATAACTTTAACTTTAAAGGTACCGGTACCTCAATTCCTGTTTTCTCTCTGAAGACGAATCAAAGCTTTGGTATCGGTGAATTTACCGATCTCTATAAAATGATCGACTGGGTATCGATTACTGGGCAGCAGCTCATTCAATTGCTTCCTGTGAATGATACCACCACTACCGGAACGTGGCGCGACTCCTATCCATACAGTGCCATTTCTATTTATGCCCTTCATCCCATTTATCTGGGATGCAATGCACTCCCTCTGACCGACAAGAAAAAATTCCAATTATACGCCGCAGAGGCGTCACGGTTGAACAGCTTGCCGGAGATAAATTATGAACAGGTTTTACAACTGAAAGCAAGCTATAGCCGCGAGTTGTTTCTGGAGTTAGGTGAGCAGGTGTTGTCATCTGACGGATATTTGACTTTCTATGAAATGAACAGTCATTGGCTTTTCCCGTACGCTTGCTATTGCTATCTGCGTGACAGGAATAAGAGCGCCGATTTTTTGGAATGGGGCGAGTTTAGAAATTTTAGAGAACAGCTTCTGCTACACCTGATGGAGAATAATCAGGATGCAAAGACAGAAATTCACTATTGGTATTTTATACAATACCTGCTTCACGAGCAATTCTCCGGAGTAAAAGAATATGCGCGGGAGAGAGGTGTAGCACTGAAAGGAGATATTCCAATCGGGATCAGCCGCAATAGCATTGATGCCTGGACTGCACCCGGCCTTTTCAATATGGATACGCAGAGCGGTGCACCGCCTGATGATTTTTCCTGTCTGGGTCAGAACTGGGGATTTCCCACATATAACTGGCAGGCAATGGCCCAGGATGGTTATTCATGGTGGATCAGCCGTTTCCGTAAAATGTCTGATTATTTTGATGCCTACCGCATCGATCATATCCTGGGTTTTTTTCGCATCTGGGAGATACCACTCCATGCCGTACAGGGTCTGATCGGATATTTCAGTCCGGCATTGCCTTACTGGGTGGAGGAGATAAACCGCGCCGGTATTCCTTTTGACGAGGAAAGAATGGTGGAGCCTTTCATTCACGAGCATTATCTGCCTGAAATATTCGGTAAGTATACCGATGAGGTAAAAGACAGCTATCTGGACATCTCGGGATGGCAACGGTTCAGACTAAAATCATTCTGTGATACACAGCAGAAAATTGAACGGCTCTTTACCGATCTTCCGGATGAAAAAAGCGTACACATCCGTGACGGACTACTTTCACTTTGTACCGAGGTTCTCTTTATCCGTGACCGGCATGATCAGCACAGATTTCATCCGCGCATCACTGCGCAGCATACTTTCTCCTACCAATATCTGGATGATCATGTGAAACATGCTTTCAACCGGCTGTATAATGATTTTTATTATCACAAGCATAACTACTTCTGGCGAGAGCAGGCTATGCAGAAACTTCCCGTGCTGCTTTCATCCACATCAATGCTGGCCTGTGGCGAAGATCTGGGAATGGTACCCGATTGCGTGCCCTCGGTTATGGATGAACTGCAGATGTTGAGTCTGGAGATTCAGCGTATGCCCAAAGATTCAGGAACCACCTTTTCCGATCTGGGTTCACTACCATACCTCTCTGTATGTACCACTTCAACTCATGATATGTCGCCCCTTCGTGCATGGTGGACAGAAAACAGGACGTTAACACAACGCTATTACAACGAAATTTTGCAACACGAGGGTACGGCTCCGGAAGAATGTAACGAAACAATTTGCAGGGAGATTCTTGTCAAGCATCTGCAATCGACAGCAATGTGGGTCATATTGCCCTGGCAGGACTGGATGTCGGCCGATGAAAAGCTGTGGAACCCCAATCCGGCCATTGAACGCATCAATATACCAGCCAATCCTGCGCATCGCTGGCAATACAGGATGCATCTTTCGCTGGATGACTTACTGAAAGAAGCTGATTTCAATCAAATGATCTCGAAAATGAACCGGCGTTGAGCCTGTAAAGGCTGGTATCATAGTACTAAAAAAGGATTGTACCGTTATGGCCAATCCTTTTTTTAATTCATGAAGATAAATAATTATGCTTTACCGGCACTGCCAAGTACTTTCTCTGTCTTGTGCATGTATAGTTTTTTCAGTTCTTCGCGTGCAGGTCCCAGGTACTTGCGGGGGTCGAATTCTGCCGGTTTTGTCGCGAATACTTCGCGTACAGCTGCCGTCATCGCAAGGCGGCCATCGGAGTCAATATTGATTTTACATACAGCCGATTTGGCAGCTTTGCGCAACTGCTCTTCGGGAATACCGATTGAATCGTTCAGTTTACCACCGTACTTGTTAATGGTTTCCACATATTGCTGCGGAACGGATGAAGAACCATGAAGCACGATAGGAAATCCGGGAATACGCTTTTCAATTTCTTCCAGAATATCGAAACGAAGGGGGGGAGGTACCAATACGCCGTCCTCATTGCGGGTACACTGCTCCGGAGTAAACTTGAACGCACCGTGTGAGGTGCCGATAGAGATGGCCAGTGAATCCACGCCTGTGCGAGAAACAAAATCGACCACTTCGTCGGGTTCGGTATATGTATGGTGTTCTGCCTGAACATCGTCTTCAATACCGGCCAGTACGCCCAGTTCGCCTTCCACGGTAACGCCGTGCTGATGAGCGTAATCAACCACTTTCTTTGTCAGGGCAATGTTTTCTTCATAAGGTAGATGGGAACCGTCAATCATCACGGATGAAAAGCCGCTCTCAATACAGTCTTTGCATAACTCGAAGCTGTCGCCATGGTCGAGGTGAAGTACAATGGGAATTTCATAACCCAACTCTTTGGCATATTGAACAGCTCCCTGCGCCATATAACGCAGCAAGGTCTGATTGGCATACTTACGTGCACCGCTGGAGACCTGAAGGATTACGGGTGACTTTGTTTCCACGCAGGCGGAGATAATAGCCTGCAATTGTTCCATGTTGTTGAAATTAAAAGCAGGGATAGCATAGCCACCGTCAATTGCTTTTCTGAACAACTCCTTAGAGTTTACTAAACCCAATTCTTTATAACTAACCATTGTGCAAATTATTTTAATTTTCGGAAATGTAAATACCGTACAAAAATACGATTTAATCTGCAAACTACAAAAAATGTTTCAACTTTATACTCTGGAGGATGTTTATATATGAAAATAATCACGGAGAGGATGATACATGTTTTTCTTAACCGGAAATATCTTTTTTATTTTTTTGTGTTATTTTTGTATCATAATCATACAGCTCGTTTACAATATCTAATAACTTAATTACGATGACCATAGGAGTACCCAAAGAGATTAAAGTCCAGGAGGGAAGGGTGGCAATGACTCCCGCAGGAGTATATGAAATGACCCGCAGAGGTCACACCGTATACGTACAAAAAAATGCCGGTCTTGAAAGCAATCTGCCGGATGAGCGATATATCGATGCAGGAGCTGAAATAGTGGAAACATTGGAAGAAGTATACGCGGCTGCCGATATGATCGTAAAAGTAAAAGAACCGCAGGAAAGAGAATATAAGCTGATCAGGGAAAATCAGATTGTATTTACATACTTCCATTTGGCTTCCAATGAAAAATTGACGAAAGCGATGATGCAGACAGGTGCAGTTTGTATTGCCTATGAGACTGTGATAGACCACAACGGAGCCTTGCCACTGCTTACACCAATGAGTGAGGTGGCAGGGCGCCTCTCAGTGCAGGAGGGAGCCAAATATCTTGAAAAGCCTCAGGGTGGAAAGGGTGTATTACTGGGAGGAGTTCCAGGTGTGAAATCAGCCAGTGTGATCATCATCGGCGCCGGTGTGGTGGGTTCCAATGCCGCTTTAATGGCAGCAGGACTGGGAGCCAATGTGAAAATACTGGACATCAGCTTAAACCGGCTTCGTTATTTGTCGGAAGTGATGCCCGCCAACGTGGAGACAGTTTACTCCACCCGGTATGCCATCTCCGATTTGGTAAAAACTGCCGACCTGGTTATCGGGGCTACCCTGCAGGTGGGTATGAAGGCTCCTCATCTGGTAACCCGGAAAATGCTGAAAGAGATGACTCCCGGCACAGTGATCATTGATGTCTCGGTCGATCAGGGAGGGTGTTTTGAAACCACGCATCCCACTACTCATGCCGATCCTGTTTACGTGGTAGATGGAATTATTCACTATTGTGTGGCAAATATTCCGGGTGCCGTGCCGGTCACTTCAACACGTGCCCTCACCAATGCAACTTTGCCATATGTGATGACACTGGCTGAAAACGGCTGGAAAAAAGCCTGTATGTCTCATTCCGATCTGAAGCAGGGACTGAATGTAGTGCATGGTGATATTGTATTTAAAGGAGTGGGCGATTCTTTGAATTTGCCTTACAAGGAATGGAAAAATTAACCAAGAAAAGAACGACAAGGAAATTAAGGAAAAATTTCAAGAATCTTGAACTTTTCCTTTGTAGATAAGGAAAAATTAATTTTCTTTGCTCATATTCTATTTATAACATTTATAAATAACAATAAATTCACAGTTTATAATGGAAAAATTCAATCAGGATAATGAAATTCAGATAGAGTTGAGTGATGAGATTGCTCAGGGCATCTATTCCAATCTGGCAGTCATTTCGCATTCTACCTCTGAGTTTGTCATTGATTTCATTCGTATTGTGCCGGGATTGCCCAAGGCAAAAGTTAAATCCAGAATCATTCTTACGCCGGAACACACAAAACGGTTATTCATGGCGCTGAAAGACAACATTGATAAGTTTGAACAACAAAACGGGGCTATCCGCCTACATGCCGATCCCGGTTTTTTGCCGCCCATCGGTGGAATAGGGCAGGCCTGAGTTGAATTTCTTTTAATCACAGCAACAATTATAAAAACCAGCGAAAGACCTATCCGGTCTAAACATGCCGGATATAGAAAAGTTCCTGGAAATTAACAAGCTTAATCTGAATAATATATGGATATGTTGAGTATATCTACTGTAAATTGGGCAAGAGCGCAGTTCGCGCTTACTGCCGGCTATCACTGGATATTTGTCCCCCTTACTATCGGCCTGGCACTCATCATGGCCATCATGGAGACCATCTATGTAAAAACAGGCGAAGAGAAGTGGAAGCATACAACCAGGTTCTGGCAAAAGATCTTTGGCATTAACTTTGCCATTGGTATAGCCACAGGAATTATTCTGGAGTTTCAGTTTGGCACTAACTGGTCAAATTACAGCTGGTTCGTGGGAGACATCTTTGGAGCTCCCCTTGCCATTGAAGGTATTATTGCTTTCTTCCTGGAAGCCACCTTCGTCACCATCATGTTTTTTGGCTGGAACAGGGTAAGCAAAAAGACACACCTGCTCTCTACGTGGCTTGTCTTCACGGGAGCCACTCTGTCTGCTTTCTGGATACTGGTTGCCAACGCATGGATGCAATATCCCATAGGAATGGAATTCAATCCCGATACCGTACGCAATGAAATGGTCGATTTCTGGGCAGTGGTTCTTTCGCCGGTAGCTTATAACAAGTTTCTCCACGCGGTCTTCTCCTGTTGGGCCGTAGGCGCCTCTTTTGTGGCAGGTGTCTCGGCCTGGTATCTCCTGAAAAAGCAACATGTAGAATTTGCCATTCAAAGTTTAAGGATCGGATCACTCGTGGGGCTGGTCGGATTCGTAATGCTTGCTGTCACGGGTGACGGCTCCGCCTATCAGGTAGCACAAAAACAACCAATGAAGCTGGCTGCAATGGAAGGGTTATATGAGGGTAGGGAAGGTGCCGGTCTTTCTGCTTTTGGTATATTGAATCCCAACAAAACAGCTTACAACGATGAGGTGAAACCTTATATTCTCAATGTGGAGATACCCAAACTCCTCTCTTTTCTTGCCTATCGGGACCAAAATGCGTTTGTCCCGGGAGTGAAAGACATCATTGACGGAGGCTATACACTTCCCGACGGAACAACGGCCCTCTCCTTTGAGGAACGTAAGGCCCGCGGAGAGAAAGCCATCCAGGCGCTTGCCGATCATATGGTTGCAAGAAAAGAAGGACGTGCTGCCGATGTAGCCAGTCATGAGGCAATTCTAAGGGAGAACTATGCTCACTTTGGTTACGGATATCTTGAAACCGGTGTAGACCTGATTCCCGATATACCGCTTACCTACTACAGTTTTCACCTGATGGTAATGATCGGCATTTTTTTCATATTGTTCTTCATGGTGGTGTTGTATTATCTTTACAAAAAGAAAATGAGTAATACCGGGTGGCTGCAATATGTGGCTTTGTGGAGTATTCCCCTCTCCTTTCTTGCGGCCCAGCTGGGATGGATAGTTGCAGAAGTGGGCCGGCAGCCCTGGACAATTCAGGATATCCTGCCCGTAGAGATTTCTGCTTCGGCAGTATCGGCCGGCAACATCATAACCACCTTTATTCTGTTTACGCTGATTTTTACCGGTTTGCTTGCAGCCGAGATAGCCATCATGGTAAAGCAGATTAAAAAGGGTCCTGCATCACTCTCGACCGAGAATCATACCGGACAATAAAAGAAGTTGCACAGTTAAAAACAATAGTACGATGATTACATACGATTTTTTACAACAATACTGGTGGTTTATCATGTCTCTCCTGGGAGGATTGCTTGTTTTTCTGCTTTTTGTACAGGGAGGACAGTCGATGCTCGGCTCCCTCTCCAGGGAGGAGGATGAAAAAAAACTGCTGGTCAATGTGCTTGGCAGGAAGTGGGAATATACATTTACCACGCTGGTAACATTTGGAGGCGCCTTTTTTGCCTCTTTTCCACTGTTCTATTCTACCAGCTTTGGAGGTGCTTACTGGGCTTGGATGATTTTGCTCTTTTGCTTTGTACTGCAAGCTGTTTCTTATGAGTTCCAGTCGAAACCGGGCAATATTTTCGGTCCCCGGGTGTACCGCACTTTTCTTTTCCTGAACGGAGTGATAGGTACATTTCTGCTGGGCGTACTGGTAGCCACCTTCTTCACCGGCTCCCAATTTACTGTGGGCAAGGGAAACATTGCCGGACTGGGTACTTCCGGAGCAATCATCAGTCAGTGGCAAAACCCACTTCACGGACTGGAATCACTATTCAACCTGCGTAATCTTTCACTCGGTTTTGCCGTGCTGTTTCTGGCCCGTACACAGGCAAGTCTCTTTTTTGTAAATCGGCTCAGGCATGAAAAGCTGGAACAGAGATCACGTAAATTTGTACTTTACAACGGAGTACCCTTTTTGCTGTTTTTCCTTGTTTTTCTGATATGGACATTATTTGATGAAGGATACGCTGTAGATCCCGTCACCAAAGTTGTTTCACTCGAGGAAATGAAGTATCTGCATAACTTCACCGATATGCCATGGATTCTGGTATTGTTCATTCTGGGTGTCGCAGCTGTCTTGTATGGTACATTTAAAACTGTTTTTAGTCCCCGGTTCAGAAAAGGTATCTGGTTTACCGGTGCCGGGACAATCATTGTCGTGACCATGCTGTTGCTGATTGCCGGCTACAACAATACAGCCTATTATCCCTCTTCCATAGACCTGCAAAGCTCCCTCACACTGGAAAACTCCTCATCGAGTGAATTTACCCTCACTGCAATGGCAGTAGTTTCACTCTTTGTACCGGTGGTCATTGGCTATATCATATATGCCTGGGGGGCATTGGAAAAAAAGAAACTGGGAATGGAAGAGCTGGATACCGATGGAAATGCGTATTGATTTTTCTTATCAACATGTTTGTCCGTGAAGAAGGATGACGATAACAATGATTTTTTGGGGAGGATACATAATTTCTGTATCCTCTTTTTGTGGAATTTTGTAAAAAGTAGACAGATGTCCCGATAAAATGTATAATTTTGTCGTTAATTTGTGCATGTATGAAGAGGATAAAGAAAAATACATTTTTATTGCTGCCGGTATTGACTGTGCTGTTCATCGCTTGCAACAGCGAGGTACGCAGTAAGTTTCGTGCAGAAAACAATATCGGTTTCGATACCATCAGGGTGCATGAAAGATACCATCTCGACGGTGATGAATCTAAACCGTTTTGTGACATACGTGTGGAGTTCGTATACCCCACAAATGCTTCCAGGATGAGCATAGATAGCCTGCAACAGTTTTTTGTGAAACATACTTTCGGAACCTTCTATAAAGCAATGACCCCTTCAATTGCTACGGATGCCTATGTGAAGAGCTTTATCAAGAACTACAGTGCGGATGCCGGTACCTACCGCGAAACTGCAAAAGATATGATGGAACTGAATGCCCTCATTCCCGGAATAGACGTTTCTGGTGGCGAGCATGAAGTGAGGGATACTTTCTATTCTTATTATGAAAGCCTGTCCGACTCGATTGTCTATAACCAGTACGGACTCATTGCATTCCAGGTAAAACAGTCGAATAATAAGGGCGGGGCTACCTCTTATAGCTCTTACCGCAACTATGTAATCAATTTAAACAACGGCAATCAGGTAATAGAAAGTGATATTTTCAATGCAGGATATGATTCTGCCATGCAAAACCTTATTATCACTTCTTTACTTGATCAGAATAATGTAAAAACAATTTCTGAACTCGAAGAACTGGGTTTCTTCGGAATCCGGGAAATCATTCCCAACCGGAATTTTCTGCTGAATGAAAAAGGGATTATCTATACCTACAATAAAGGGGAATACTCTGCTTATCAGCTGGATGCCCCACAGGTATTTATACCCTATACCGCAATTCGTTCCCTGTTGAGGGAAAATACCATCGTACATAAACTGGCTGGTTTGCAGTGAAAGATATTAAAACCTATTTTCCGGCCCTAACAGCGTTACAAAAAGAGCAGTTTGATGCGCTCGAAGGATTGTATGCCGATTGGAATGAAAAGATCAATGTGATTTCCCGGAAAGATATCGGTAACCTGGCCCTGCATCATATACTTCATTCGCTCTCAATAGCAAGGTACATTTCATTTGTTCCGGGTACCCGCATTATTGATGTGGGTACGGGCGGGGGATTTCCGGGAATACCTCTGGCAATTTTTTTTCCTGATGTAAATTTTCTGTTAGTCGACAGTATTGGAAAAAAAATCAGAGTGGCCGGAGCTGTGGCAAAAGAGATAGGACTCTCTAATGTAGAAGTGATACATACCCGCGTGGAAGATGAAAAAAGGAAGTTTCATTTTATCGTAAGCAGGGCAGTCATGCCATTGCCTGACCTCATCAGGGTAACCCGCAAAAACATTGCAACCGAACAGATAAATGCCCTTCCCAATGGAATTATTTGTCTGAAGGGTGGGGATCTGACTGCTGAGTTACAGCCTTATAGAAGAATGGCAGATGAAATTCCACTCTCAAAATATTTTTCCGAACCCTTCTTTCAGACCAAGAAACTGGTGTATGTCTCACTGAGCTGATCTTTTTATCTATATCCCAATCCGGATTATTCCAAAAGAAAGTGTTATTTTTGTCCTGAATATCATCTTTCAATCTCTCTTTCTATGAAGATTAAATCTTTTGAGTTCAACCCGTTGGGTGTTAATACGTATGTAGTCTCCGACGAGACAAAGGAGTGCGTTGTGATCGATGCAGCGTGCTTTTATGCCGATGAATGGGAATTATTGCTCCAATATATCCTGGATCATGATTTTATAGTTAAACACCTTATAAATACTCACTTACACTTCGATCATCTTTTTGGTGTCAACATGATGGCTTCACAGTTTGGACTGACTTTGTCCTGTCACCAGGCCGATGAATTTCTTTTGGAAGATATACCATCGCAACTGCATTTGTTTGGTCTTCCGAATGTGAATACTAATTACAGGCCAAATATCGGCCGGTTTCTGCACGAAGGTGATCAGATCATATTTGGTAATCAGTTTCTTGATGTAATTCATCTCCCCGGACATTCTCCCGGAAGCCTGGTCTTTTATCACAAGGGTGAAAACGTCCTGTTTAGTGGAGACGTATTGTTTCACTCGGGTATAGGACGTACAGACTTGGCTGGTGGCGATTTCAATACACTGGTGCAAGGTATAAAAACAAAACTTTTCAGGATGCCATCAGAAACACGGGTCTATCCCGGTCATGGGCCATCGACCACCATTGGACAGGAAAAAGCTGAAAATCCTTTTGTTGGTGAGAGATGATAGTTGAAGATCAATAAAAAAATTATATCTTTCATTATGTTGAAAATGGAACAATTTAAAAATCGTCATGTGGGAATTGCGGAATCCGAGAAAGAAACCATGCTCAAATTCCTTGGAATAAATTCTGTTGAGGCGTTGATCGACCAGACAATTCCTGCCGATATCCGCTTGCCGGAACCATTGTCGCTTCCCGCACCGTTATCGGAGCAGGAATATGCTGAAGAAATTGCACAAATAACATCACGGAACCAGGTATTTGCCTCCTATATCGGAATGGGATGGTATGATACCATAACTCCCGCGGTTATCTACCGCAACGTGTTTGAAAATCCGGTCTGGTACACATCCTATACTCCTTATCAGGCAGAAATATCACAGGGACGGCTGGAGGCGTTACTGAACTTCCAGACAGTGATAAGCGAACTGACCGCGCTGCCATTGTCAAACAGCTCTCTCCTCGATGAGGCCACTGCTGCCGCCGAAGCGGCAACCATGATGTACGGACTGCGTAGCCGTGATCAGATAAAAAACAATGTGGAAACATTGTTTGTGGATGAACGAATCTTTCCCCAAACGCTATCTGTATTGCAGACCCGAATGCATTATTCTGGAATTGAGGTTATTGTAGGTAATTGGAAAACCTTCACTTTTGAACAGCCTTGCTTTGGGATGATTCTCCAATACCCCAATGCAGATGGAAACGTAGAAGATTACCGGGATTTGGTGAAAAAAGCACACGAGTCGGACTGTAAAGTAGCTGTGGCGACCGATTTGATGGCTCTGGTATTACTTACGCCTCCGGGCGAGTGGGGGGCCGATATTGCTTTCGGAAGCAGTCAGCGATTTGGCATACCTATGTTTTACGGCGGCCCTTCCGCTGCTTTCTTTGCCACAAGGGAAGAGTTTAAGCGTGCCATGCCGGGACGCATTATCGGTATTTCCAAGGATGCATACGGTAAAGAAGCTTACCGTATGGCACTGCAAACGCGCGAACAGCATATCAAACGGGAAAAAGCCACCTCAAACATCTGTACTGCGCAGGCGCTGCTGGCAACCATGTCCTCTTTTTATGCCGTTTATCATGGTCCCGAAGGCTTGAAAGAGATTGCCAGCCGCATTCATTCGGTGGCTTCCCGCGTGAGCGATGAACTAAATGAGTTGGGCTTCAAGCAACTCAACAAAAGCTTCTTCGATACCCTCAAAATAGAATTACCCGAAGGTATTTCAGCTCAGGATGTCCGGGAAAATGCAGAGATGAGATCCATCAACCTACGCTATTTCAACAGCGGTGAAATAGGTATCAGCATTGATGAGACTACGAACGACTACAGGGTGCATGAACTGCTGGCCGTTTTTGCCATGGCTGCGGGCAGTTCAAAGGTGTTCATGATTGACGATTTGCCCGCGAAAATCACATTGAAAGAGTCCCTTCTCCGGAAATCGGACTTCCTTACACACCCTACCTTTAACAGTTATCATACGGAAACAGAATTGATGCGATACATCAAGCGACTGGAACGTAAAGACATCTCCCTGGCTCATTCCATGATCTCCCTTGGTTCATGCACGATGAAACTGAATGCAGCATCGGAACTGATGCCGCTCGAATTGCCCGGCTTACAGCGCATGCATCCCTTTGTTCCGGAGGAACAGGCTGCAGGATACAGACAGATGATTGATGAGTTGGAAGACATGTTGGCGGAGATTACAGGTTTTGCTGCTACCAGCCTCCAACCTAATTCCGGAGCGGCGGGTGAGTATACAGGATTGATCACCATCGGGGCCTACCTCGAAAACAATGGTGAGGGACATCGCAAGGTGGTACTCATTCCAGCATCTGCACACGGTACCAATCCTGCCAGTGCCGTACAGGCCGGCTTCACGCCGATAACGGTTGCTACCGATACGAAAGGGAATGTAGATATGGATGATTTGCGCAGCAAGATAACGCAACACAAAGACAATCTGGCTGCTTACATGATCACTTATCCTTCCACGCACGGAATTTTTGAGACTGAAATCAAAGAAATGTGCCAGCTTATCCATGATGCCGGAGGACAGGTCTATATGGATGGAGCCAACATGAATGCACAGGTGGGATACACCAATCCCGGCACCATTGGTGCCGACGTGTGTCACCTGAATCTGCACAAAACTTTTGCCATCCCTCACGGTGGAGGCGGACCCGGTGTGGGGCCCATCTGTGTGGCGGAACATCTGGTTCCCTTTCTGCCGGGTCATCCTGTAACATTTGAAACAGGCAGGAATACGGTGTCAGCAGCCGCATTTGGCAGTGCCGGGGTACTGGAAATTACCTATGCCTACATTCGTATGATGGGCGCCGAAGGGTTAAAGGAGGCTACCGCCACCGCTATTCTTAATGCCAATTATCTGGCTGAAAGGCTGAACGACTCATACGGCATTGTCTACCGCGGTGCCGGCGGCAGGGTAGGTCACGAACTGATACTCGATTGCAGGGGACTGAAAGAGGTGTCGGGTATCACCGAGACTGATATTGCAAAACGACTGATAGATTATGGTTATCACGCACCCACATTGTCTTTTCCCGTCCATGGCACGCTGATGGTTGAACCCACCGAGAGTGAAAGCCTGGCAGAACTGGATCGGTTTGTGGAAGCCATGAAACAGATTCATGAAGAGATCATAGAAGTATCACGGGGCGAATATACGAGAGAAGACAACGTGCTGATAAATGCACCTCATCCCCAGTACGAGGTCGCAGCGGATGACTGGGAACATGCATATCCGCGTAGTAAAGCGGCGTTTCCGCTTCCCTTCGTATCTGAAAATAAATTCTGGGTGAATGTGGCCCGTGTAGACAACGCATACGGAGACCGGAACCTGGTATCATGCCTCTGCACGCAATAGTGACCTGATAAAAGGATGAATAGGAAGATATCCGTTTGTTTCAGAACAATTCGGGTATCTCTCCCTGTTCAAAAACAATGATAGGGGAATTTGAGATATCCTTTTTAAAAGTGTCTGTGATTTCCTTGCTTACGACTGTCAGGATTACCTTCACCCTGTTTTCCATCACATCAGGGTAGGCTCCGGCAAAATGTGTAACCACAGGATGATTCTCCGGGATGGTGGTATCGACCAGAAAAGCATCTATCTTGTCCATCACCTGCATCATCTGTTTATAAGAATATTGTACTGCTTCTACATTGAAATTGTTTGTCCCGAGCCTGGCGGCTAACTCTTCATTATACCGCTTCCGGTCACCCGTGATGGCAATCACGAAAATACCGTTGTTATCGATAAATGAACCGCCATAAAAATCCGGATAAAGGTCTGGATCCGATTCCCGCTCCATCCAATCATCACTGAATGAATTCATTAGTCTTTCATGTAAATCCATGGCCGCAGGGTTGTTCGCCAAGTCTTGTATGGTGTCACCGGAGACTGAACCTCGCTGATTTGCTTCATTACCTTGTTTGTTATACTGATTGCAGGAGGAGAAAAAATGAACGCCCAGTGTTAAGAGTAAAAAAGATAAAAAAATTGTTTTCATTGCAAGTATAAATAGCGATTGATGTCTGGTATAACGGAAATAAACCGCAATTTGTTTTGGAAAACATAAGTGCACACGTTTTTTTATTTTTACCCTTTAGTACTTCTTCGAAATCTTTAACGTCGCAGTGTGAACTTTTAGGGCGTCTGCGCTTGTTCTAAAAGCATAGAATATTTTTTAAATTTTCTTTTAAGCAAAACTATCTATTAAATGCAAGACTTTATGAAAAAATTTATTTTGAAAAACGGTTCCCTTACAATAGTATCCATGCTGATGCTATGGGCGGTGATGAGCTGTACGAACGAGAATGAAAAAATCACAGACGGGAAAGCAACCATCCAGTTTAAATTGACAGATGCCCCTGCTTTGAATTATGATGAAGTGAATATAGATGTTCGTGGTGTTCGCGTAGGTTTCGCCGACGATTTTTTTGACGACGAAGACAATATTGACTCGAGCAAAGTGACCTGGGTCGATCTGGATGTTCCCAATCCCGGTATTTACAACCTGTTGGATTACAGAAACGGAGAGACGGTATTGCTGGCCAATGGCGATATACCTGCCGGAAAAATTAGTCAGGTAAGATTGATACTTGGAGATGGAAGCAATGTGGTGGTGAATGGTGTGGTACATGGTCTATCGACACCTTCTGCCCAAACCAGCGGTCTTAAGTTTAATCTGCACGAGACATTGCTTCCAGATCTGGCTTACAGCTTCGTAATTGATTTTGATGCCGCCCGGTCAATCGTCAGAAAGGGGAATGGTACATATAGTCTGAAACCGGTTATCCGCACCTATGCCGATGCGTTTGGCGGTACAATAAAAGGAATTGCTTTGCCTGCGCGAACAGATTCGGCTGGAGTAAGTTACATACAAATTATCAACGGTGAAGATACGTTGATTTCTCTTCCCGAGGATAACGGATCATTCCTGTTCCCCGGTCTGAAACCGGCACTATGGGATCTTACCATTTTTGCGGATACAACCACAACATTCAGGGATACCGTGATCAATGATATTCAGGTAAAGGTGGGAGAGGTTGTTGATCTTGGAAAAATTAAACTACATGATGACTGATGATAGTTTAGGGCTTTTTATTTAAGTGCAAAAATGGAGCCATTTAAATGGTTCCATTTAATTTATTTTCACATTTACGAACGTACAAACCACGCCTTCTTTACTATCTTTGCAGATACTTATTACTGAATGATAAAATAAGAAATAAAAATACTGAATACATATGAAACGAGCATTATAATCATTATCACAATCACACAAGAACATGATTAATGCGAGTTCTATATGATACCTTTGAAAATAATAGTTTTAATCATATGAAACGAGCATGATAATCATTATCACACAAGATCATGACTAAATCGAGTTCCATATGACGCCATTGAAAATAAATAGTTTAGTCATATGAAATATTTATTGAACCT
>DGZP01000062.1:49500-64351 GCA_002398565.1 Proteiniphilum sp. UBA4977 | reverse complement strand
ATCACCGTGGCATCTTCTTTCCACCCGTTTCTGAAAATATGAAAACCGGCATTTTCGTAACGCTTTGAAAGATGAGCGGGTTGTTTGCCTTCCTTCCCTTCCGAAGCCATATACCGGATAGAGGTATTGTCGGGGAAAAGAACTCTCCAATCTTTGAAGTTATCGATCATTAGTCTTTTCGTGACAGCTTTGGCATCGCTGAAGCAGGGCATCGTGTAGTCGGGAAACGAAACGTCGATCACGGCCATCATCATTTTTTCCAGCGTATCGGTATAGCTTTTCGGGAATTCATTTCTGAATCCGTTTGCATCGGCCATTTGCAGTGCCCTGATAAAAATATTGATCGAGGCAAGGTGATAGTGAGGATCCAATTCATATTGAAACCCATCGTCAAACACCTGCACTTTTATTTCGTTATTCAACACATTGATGCCGCTCTCACGCCATTTTGGGGCATTTTTAAATTCCGGGAAGAAAGCCCCTGCATAGATAACCCGTTGTGCTTCAAAAAGCAAGTGATTGCCTCTTTCCGAGTAATTATCCAGTATGCGTTCTGCATGTTTGTGGTAATTGGTCAGGAAGACTGTGAGAAATTCGGGTGTGAAATGTGGGCTGGACAGGAAGTAGATAAACTGTCCCGTTTGGTCCTGCAGGCGGTGACTTACCTCAAGTGGTCGCCACGCAAACTTCATGTTTTCCACTTCCCGTGCTTCTTTTTCGGATATGTTCCCCATGTCTTTATCGTTTGTAGCCATGAGGGGGTTCTTTTTAATCCAGTCCAGATATTGGAAAACCCATTCCCGGGCATATTTTTCATCTCCCGACACGCGATAAGCCTTGCCCATTGGTGACCACCATTTATGGCGGTGCAGCTGCCACCTTAACTCGTTATCCTTTACTGGCCAGTACTCCCAGTCGATGTCCTGACCATAAAAGAATGAAGGCTGATATCCTTTGTGTGCAAAGAAATGGTGGCTCATGGCATCGTCCGCCCATTTTTGTTCTTCTTCCGAGATTTTTATACTCTGCAACTCTACATCGGGATGTTTGATAAAGGTCCGGTTCTTGTAATATTCCAGAAGCGCTTCTGCTGCTGCGTTGAAGTTGCCTTCTTCGTAAGAGCTTTTCACTTTTTCCAATCCCTTTCTGCTCAGATCAAGCATCTCAAAAACCTCCGGTTGAATCCCGGGTGTATTCAATTGTTTTTTTCCTTGAGCCAATTGATGGGATTCGGCCGTCTTCAGGTTGTTATCCCGGGCATTTAGTGAGAATGTGGCGCAGAAAAATAAAAGATATGCAATTGTTCTTATATTCATACGATTAAAATATTTTTTTACAATATGGTGTATGGAACTCGCTTTTAATCATCACCTTGGGTATAATTAATTTTGACTATGTCGATTGCAAAGCAATTCATGCTCGTTTCATATGATATTTTATTTTTTTCTTGTTGGTATATGGAATCCGTAATCGTCATGTTCTCTGGTGAAATCATCTTCCTGCTAGTTCCATTTTGGTGTTTTTATGTTTCGTAATATAATCAGTTTGTATGGTAAGCTTTGTATCGCTTGAGTGATTCAAGATAGTAATAGTCGGTGTAATTGATCGGCGTATCTATTTCAGAGTTTGCCGGCAGGTGTCCGACCGAATGCATCAGGACAAATCCAAAATTGTCTCCTGTCTTCGCTAAATATTTTTCGCCCGACAGGTTCTTTAAAATGGTTTCCGCATAATTGTAATACGCTGTTCCATGTTGCGCAGTGTATTTGCTTAACTCGAGCAGGGCTGAGCAGGTAATAGCGGCCGCAGAAGCATCTCTGGGAGCATCGGGGATATCGGGAGCCATGTAATCCCAGTAGGGGATGAGGTCGTCTGTCTGTACATTATCCATGATAAACCGGGCAATTTCCTCTGCGGCTTTCAGATATTTTTCGTCTTTGGTATACCGGTAGCACACCGTGTAGCCGTACAGCCCCCAGGCCTGGCCTCTGGCCCAATGGCTTTCGTCGGAATATCCCTGAAAAGTACCTTTCGAGATCACATTGCCCGTGATGGTGTCGTAGTTGATGACGTGGTACGACGACATATCATCTCTAAAATGATGTTCCAAAGTTGTATTTGCATGTCTGACGGCAATGTCCTTGTATTTGGGATCATTTGTATATTCGCTGGCCCAGAAAAGCAGTTCCAGGTTCATCATGTTATCAATAATCACGGGGTATTGCCATTCGCCAAAATCCCAGGAGCGGATTGTTTGTGTTACATCGTTGAATCTTGAGATTAAGTTGTCTGCCGTTTGAATCATGACGGGAACGGTGGTTGTGTCGCCGGTAAGACGGAGCTCATTGCCGTAGCTGCAGTAAATCATGAAGCCCAGGTCGTGCGTACCCTTGTAATATCTGATGTCGTGAAGATAACCGGTAAATTTGGAAGCCTCATCCTTGAAAAAGTTGTTTTCGGTCAGTTCGTACATATACCACAGGCTTCCCGGGAAAAAACCGCTTGTCCAGTCATAAATATTATCGAGCCTCAGGGTATCTGCCCTTATGGAACGCGGAAATCCGACCTTGTCACCCATTTCTTCCACTTGCTGGGTCAGCTGGGCTGAAGCGGTCTCCACTGCATTTTGGAACCAAGGTTCTTTATTCGCAGAGACACAGGAGGATAAAAGAAATAAACTTAAGATAAAAAGAATTGAGTAAATGTTTTTTTTCATTTTTGAAATAATTTGTTGTGTGTATGGTTTAATATTATAATTCCCGTTACAAATAAAAATCTAAATATTTCTTCACGGCTTAAGTTCTGTTCAAAATAGTTTCATATTTGTTTATTCTGGATCTTTTTCATGTAGTCGGAGGGCAGATAACCAAAGTATTTTTTAAAACTGGTGGAAAAGTAAGAGAGAGAATTGAATCCCACCATGTAACTTACTTCTGAGATATTGTATTTTCCACTGGATAATAATTTGATGGCTTCACTAAATCGGATTTTACGAATAAAATCGATGGTAGATCCCCCTGTTAATGCTTTCATTTTCAAATGAAGGTTGGTTCTGCTCATTCCCATCTCCTCACAAAACATTTCTGTCGTGAAAGAGATATTGTCCAAGTTTTTCAATACAATCTCTTTTGCTTTTGTCAACAATTCGTTGTCTATGTGGTTTGTCGCTATCTTCTCCGGCTCTATCTCGGTTGAATCGGAATAGTAGTGTAAGATTCTCTCTTTTGATGCCATCATATTGTTGATTTTGGCTTTCAGGATACTTGTTGTAAAGGGTTTGGTAACATAATCGTCGGCACCGACCTCCAGTCCTGAAAGCTGGTCTTCCACCGTCGATTTGGCTGAGAGCATGATGATGGGAATATGACAGGTTTTGATGTCCTCTTTCAATGTCCTGCACAAGTCTATCCCATCCATGATGTCCATCATGACGTCGGTAAGGACAATGTCTACCTTGTTTTGACCGATCTGATTGAGTGCATCCCTACCGTTTGAAGCCGTCACAATATTATACGATCCGGATAAGTTGTTGGAAAGATAACTCAGCAGATCCTCGTCGTCTTCTACTATCAAAACAAGAGGTTGTGTGGTATTTTGATGCGCTACATCGCCTATTCCGGTTTGTTCTTCGATAGAGTCATTGACTGGCAGCAGGTTAACGTTATTCAACTCTTTCTCGTTGTAGAGATTCTCACTTTGCGGGAAATAGATTGAGAAAGTAGTGCCTTGGCCTGCTTTGCTTTTTAATTCGATTTTGCCATGATGCAACTCAACGAGGCGCTGTGTGATCGACAAACCTATGCCCATGCCGATATCGTTTTTTTTACTGTTTACTTTGTGGAATCTGTTGAAAATCAGTCCCTGTTCATGCTCGGGAATACCGCATCCTGTATCTTCCACCTCAAGAATTAAATATTCCAGGTCTTCTATCAGGCTGACGGTGATCTTTCCGCCTGGCGGAGTGAACTTGAAGGAGTTTGACAAAAGGTTACTCAATATCATGTCGAGATAATTTTCGTCTATGACGTACTTATCATCGGTGGTATAATCTTCGAATGAATACGCAATATTCATCCGTTTTGCCAATTTGTTGAACAGCGCCATCGCTTTCACGATTGTCTCCTTGGGGTCGGTACTTTTGATGTTTAATTCAAAAACCCCCAGTTCAGCTCTTCTGTAATCGATCAGCTGGTTGGTCAGGTGTAGCAGCTTGTCTGCATTGTTTTTAATGACAGTTAACTGCTCTTTTTCCCACGAGCCGGACACTTTTTCAATCAGTTCCTGTAAAGGCGAAATGATCAGCGTTAAAGGTGTTCTGAATTCGTGGGATATATTCACAAAGAAGTTCATTTTGGCCCGGTTGATCTCGTCGTTTTTTTCTTTGTCGAATCGCTCTTCTATCAGTTGCTTTTTGATCTTTTGCTTCTGATTGAAGAATTGCCAAATGGTATAGATGATAATTAGGATGACAGTGGCTATCAATAGCCTGAACCACAGTGTTTGAAACCACAGAGGGGTGACAATGACCGATAACTCTGTCATTTTATCGCTCCATTTTCCTTCGTTATTGGCTGAAAGTAATTTAAATGTGTAGTTACCGTGGGGTAGGTTGGAGTAGGATGCAAAACGATTTTCCGAAGTGATTATCCAGTCTTTATCGTATCCTTCCAATTTATATTTGAAGGTGTTGTGTTTGCCGGAAAGATAATTTGGAACGGCAAAACGCAACGAAAATGTTGCCCTGTCCGATCTCAGAACGATTTTGTCGGCATTGATGATGTTCTTTTCCAATACGCCATTGTCAGAGGGGGATATGATTTTATTCTGTACATTCAGCTCTGTGATAATGGGTTGAGGAGAAAAAGGGTTGTTTTTTAATCGTTCGGGAACAAAGGTGATAATTCCATCGATCCCACCAAAATACAATCTGCCTGTTTGGGTTTTGCAAAAAGAATAATTGTTAAATTGTTGAAACTGGAGACCATCGGTCTGCAGATATGTGCGAAATGTGGAATGATCCGGATCAAACCTGCTGATTCCATAGTAGGTGCTTATCCATAGGAAGCCGAACGAATCTTCCACGATACCGCATACCATATTGTTGGAGAGGCCGTCCTTCTCTGCATACCGGATGAATTTTTTATCCCCCTTATATTTATATATCCCGTTATTGGTGCCTATCCAGATGTTTCCTTTTGAATCTTCTGTTATACAATTGATTTTAATCTGTTGGAAGGTTTCATTAAATTCGATAAGGCGATTCTCTTCGATCGATAAACAGGCAAGTGACTTGTCTCCTCCTATCCAGAGTCTGTTGTTCCTGTCTACTGTCAGGTAGAGTATTTGCAGGGAAGATAGTTTGCGGATGTCCGCTTCGGTCACAATCCCCTCTTTCTCATTTAGCTTATAGAGTCCGTTTAATGTTCCTATCCATATGTCGTTGTTCAAATCATAAGCCAGGGAATATACATCTTTGTCCGGTAATTTTAAATCGACAGTTCTAAAGGTGTTCTTGTCAATTTTTATCAGACCACCGCCATGTGATCCGATATAAATGTGTTCATCGTTGTTGTGTGACCGGAGAAATGATTTGATATTATTGGACAGAATACCTTTGTTATTTTCTTTTGTGATATGCGTAAATACATTGTGGTTTGGGTCGTACACATTGATGCCATTGTCGTTTGTCCCTATCCATATCCTGCCATTACCTTCTTCCATGATTCCACTTATAATCCTGTCGTTTAGGGAGTTGGTTATTGGACTCTGTTTTATGTGAAAGAACTGATTCCTTAGCGGATGATAATAGTTCACGCCTCCATAGTATGTTCCCAGCCAGATACCTCCCTGTGAATCCTGGATGATTGATCGAATTGAGTTTTGTGAGATTGATGTTTCATCAAACGGATCGCCGTAGTAATTGTAGAATTTTTCCGTATCCTCATTTAAAAGACTCAGCCCGTGAAATGTTCCTATCCATAACCTGCTTTCCGTATCCGTAAGCAAGGTGCGTACAAAATTTGAACAAATAGATTCTTTGTCGGAAGGATTATTCAAATAATTTCTCAGGATGTTTCCAGTTTGAATATCGATTAGAAAAAGTCCGGAACCTTCCGTTCCAACCCATATTTCATTATTCTTTTTGGGAAGCATTGTTTGTATTTTGTGATTTTTCAGGGTGTCGGTGAAAAGAGAGAAACTGTTTGTGTCATCATGGAATTTATACAACCCTTTGCTGGTTCCCATAAATATATTACCGCTTGTGTTTATGAGCGATAATACCTGCATTTCCGGATCATTTGTTCCTGGAAATCTTTCAAATGTCTTTCTGATTTTATCAAAGGTGTATAAACCATTATCGGTCCCCAAAAGGAGGGTGTTTTTTTTGAAATCAATCATTGTGTTGATTTTCAATTTATCCCGATCAATATCGTTGGAGTAGTTTTCGAAAATATCCTTTTCGCAAACATACTTGGACAATCCGTCGTTGGTGCCTATCCAAAGGATATTTTCCTCATCAACATACAGTTGTCTGGTGGAGTTACTAAGCAGAGAGTTCTCGTTCCCTTCACTGTGACGATATACTTTAATTGAATACCCGTCAAACTTATTCAATCCGTCAAAAGTTGCAAACCAGATTAACCCGTCTTTGTCCTGAACAATTGAAATAACGGTGCTATTTGATAACCCTTCATCTAATCCTATATTTTCGAAAAAAAAACGGTCTTCGCTCGCAAATATTTGAACGAAAGATAAAAACAGGAGGGATATAGCCAGAATATTTTTCACGTGACAATATATTTAATTTACGGGTAATAATGATCGTGAAATAGATTTTTTTTGCTCTGATATGTGAAGAACCAAACCTCATTAACCTCCCGTACAAAAGGAGGTTAATGAGGCTGTTGGTGCTGGTGTTAATATTGAGGGTTATTTTTCCCCTCCAGTTTTGAGTTTACCTGTATTTCGTCCAGCGGGATAGGAAATAGCTCATGTTTTCCTTTGATGAAATTATTTCCTGCCGGATAACGATCTTTTACGTTACCATCCGTTTTTTCATTGAACAAAACCAATGCTTCCTTTAAAAAGCCCCATCTTATTAAGTCGAACTTTCTCTGTCCTTCGAATGCGAGTTCAAAGCCTCTTTCCCAGTAGAGGGCTGTGCGAAATTTACCTGCCTCCGTGGTGTCATCTAAAAATGGGAGATCATACACTCTGGGCGCTTTCAATAAATCTTCATAATTGGCAGATGTTATTTCCGTGGCACCCGCTCTGCTACGCACACTATTCAGAAGAGTCCAGGCAGTTTGTGTCTGGTTTACCTCGTTATAAGCTTCTGCTGCCATCAAGACCACATCAGCATATCGCAGGGGACAATAATTTACGTCTGTATTGTTGGGATCCTTGTAGCCTAAGGGCATCCATTCGCGTCGCCATTTTCCGGGATACCAGTCTCTTTTGTTTTTATTTTCTGTTTTTACATGGGATGAGGTTTTGTTGTCCCATTTATATTGATAGGTGCATACCATTACATCACGACGGATATCGGAGTTTTCGAAAAAACCCTTCCATTCCGGAACTGCTCTGAAGAAGGCATTGGCTCTTCCCATATAATTCAGTGTTTCAGAGGAGGAAACATTGGGCGCTGCTACCAGAGGCCCGTTATAGGTGCCCCAGTTGCCAGAGTCTTCGTTGGATCCGTCTGCACTGTAGAAAGAGATCTCAAACAGGCTTTCCCTGGAATTTATGATGCCGGCCGAGAAACCCTTGAACAGTTCAAGATAACCTCCATTGAAAAAGTCGTGGTATCCGTTCTGTTGGAATGCTTCCCACTCGTCGATGACAGCATTAAAATACTCCTGTCGCTTGGCTTCGTCCGGCCGGGTAGATACCCCGTCCATCTGGAGACTGTAACCGGCTCTTTGCAGCAAAACGCGCATTAATAATCCACGGGCGGCACCCTGGGTTGCTCTTTCCGGTGAAGTGTTTAGATCGGCCCATGGGAGGTTTTCTTTGGCAAAGTTCAAATCGTCGATGATCTGGTCATATATGATCTCTCTGTTTACTCTTGCTCCATATGCACTTTCATAATCACCGGAATATGTCGTTTTAAACGGCACGTCTCCCCAGTATTTTACCAGGTCGAAAGCGAGGAAGGCACGGAGAAATTTTGCTTCGGCTACCAGTTGTGTCAATTTCTGGTCGGGTGTATCCGACAAGTACGCATCCATCGATTCAATTCCGGAAATAGCAAAATTGGCGCGGTCAAGTCCCTGGTACTTATAATTCCATATTTGCTCAATCCATTGATTGGTGGAGGTAAGTGTATAATGTGAAATATCCCTGCGGGTATTGTCTGTTCCTGTTCCCTGGATGTAGTAAGTATCGTCGGAACTGGGCATGGCCATCTCAAACTGGCCATAGTGCTGCAGCTTGGCAAACACGTCGTAAATGCCTATGATGGACATTTCCGCGTTGGCCGGGGAGATAAAGAAATTCTCTTTCTTATAATAAGAAGAAGGTTCTTCTATAAGAGCATCGCTGCAGGAGCTATATACAAACAATGCTATCAATAATAAAATATAGTGATTTGTTTTCATACGACTAAAATTATTTATTTTCAAAGGTGTCATATTGAACTCGCATTAGTCATGTTCTTGGGTAAGAATGATTCTCATGCTCGTTTCATTTTGTAATTTTCGTTAGAGTGTTAAATTAATTCCAAGAACAACGGTACGGCTTCTCGGATAGGCACCGAAATCAACTCCCGGGGTTAGTCCGTTTCCTCTGGTAGATACTTCCGGATCGTATCCGCTATACTTGGTCCATACGAATAGGTTGTTTCCGGTGACATAGAATCTGAGATTTCTTACGGACAGCTTGTTTGTTATCTGTTTGGGGAGTGTGTATCCCAGCGATACGTTGCTCAGCCGGATGTATGATCCGTCTTCAACAGCCCATGAATGAATGTACTTATCTCCTTCTTCCAGATCGTACCAGGCGGCAATTTTTTTCCCACTGTTGAGCGCGGCCAGTTCCGACGGATCGTTCACGATTTCTCCGGACTGATTGACGGTCATCCACCGATTTGCGCTGTTTACCACATCCAGTACGTTCTTATTGGTTCTTCCGGCTAACGTGTTTGTCAGCTTGGTTGCATTGAAAATGTCATTACCATAGTTGAATGAGAAGAAGATGCTTAAATCCAGGTTTTTATAGGTGAATGTATTGTTTAGTCCCCCGTAAAATACCGGATTAGCTTTTCCGATGATCGTTTTGTCGTTCTCGTCAATGACATCGTTGGAGTCGTCGATGTTTTTGAATTTCCACATACCCGGCTTGACATTGCTCCGGTTCCCGGAATAGGCGATGCCTTCCTTTAATGTGTAAGCATTGGTTGCAGCATCATAATCGAAATCCTCTACTCCGTAGACCCCCTCGGTCACAAATCCATAGAATAATCCCAGCGGTTCACCTACCTGTATAAGGTGAGTCTTTTGTGTATATCCAAAGTTGGCTTCTTCCAGGAAAAAGTTTTCTCCAGATAAAGCTTTGATGTTATTCTGATTGTGAGAAATATTGAAGTTGGATGTCCAGCTGAAATCTTTCCGGTCGATATTCACTGTGTTGATAGTCAGGTCAACTCCTCTGTTTTCCGTTTCTCCGATATTCCTGATCATGTTGGTATATCCGGAAGATTTCGGAAGTCTTGAGTTGAGCAACAAATTGGAACTTCTGTTGATATAGAATTCGGGGGTAATGGTAAGTCGTTGATCAAAAAGGCCGATATCGAATCCGGCATTGAATGTTTTGTTGGATTCCCACATCAAATAGGGATTGGGGATCTGCGTGGAAGCATAACCCGGTGTGATGTTGTTTCCCTGGGGATACGTGACAGAACCCAATATGGGAAGTGAGCCATAGCTTGGTATCCTGTTGTTCCCAGCCATACCATATCCTAACCGTAATTTAAGGTCAGAAAACAGATTGAGGTTCTTGATAAACTCTTCTTCCGACATACGCCATGCACCCGAGACTGCAGGGAAAAATCCCCATTTCTTCATCTCGCCGAATTTGGATGACCCGTCCATACGCATGGAAGCGGTCAACAAGTATTTGTCTTTATGATTAAAATTAAATCGGGTAAAGAAGGAAAGCAACTTGTCGTCGTAGTCCGCATAAGATTGGGGAATACCCGGTGTGGCACCCAGCGACAAATCGTTCAATCCTATGTCGTCATTCGGGAAGTTGCTTGCGCTTGCCTTGAAGTATCGATCCCATCGTTCCACGTATTCCTGGCCCAGCATCACTTCGTAGCGGTTTCCTTTACTTTTGGTGTTGTAGTTTATCACGTTTGATGTCTGGAAGCTACCTGTCTCCCTGTTGGTGATTGATCCGTTAATACTGGATCTTTTGGCGATGATTGAGCGATCACCGAAGAATACTTCATCCCGGCGTGTCTGGTAACGAATTCCGGAGCTGTTTCTGAAAGACCAGTTTTTAAGAAATTTATAGGTGAAACTTTCGCTTGCCTGTATGGTCCTGTATTCCTTGTTGTTTGTCTCCTCTTCTGCCGAAATCAAAGGATTCTGCATCACATTACCGCTATCATCCATTAACAGCGGGTCTTCGTCGCCGAGAAGGAGGTCGTCCGTACCGTTAATGCCTACTGTCGGCCTGTATTGAAGAATGTGCTGCATTTTATTGAAACGGTCTCCGTTTTCGGATGTACCCATTCCGTATACTTTTATCTGGTCATAGTTGACTCTTCCGGAGATTGAAAACTTATCGTTGGGTTTGTGGTTGATATTCAGCAGGATATTATTTTTGTCATTTCCGCTATAAACCATTGCTCCCTGATCTTTAAAAAACAGGTAGGAAAGATTATATTGCATCTCCTTTGTACCTCCGTTTAACCCGATACGGTAATTTTGGGTATAGGCGGTTCTTCCCAATGTTTCCTTTTGCCAGTCGATACCCCCGCGGTTACCGTAGTTTGTACGAATGTCGCTGAAGGGACCGTACAGTTTTTCGAAATTCTCGATGCCTGTATCCCTGTTTGCGCCGTATCTCCTTTCGTAATCCAGCAATGCAAATTCTTCGGTAGAGAGTACCGGCAGGCTGTTAGAAACATTTTTAAATCCGACATACGTATCAAACGAGATGGTTAGTTTCTGTCCGTCTTTTAAGCCGCTCTTGGTTGTGATCAATACAACGCCGTTCGCACCGCGTGCTCCATAGATTGCGGTGGCAGACGCATCTTTCAGAATATCAATTGATTCTATTTCGGAGGGATCCAGGGTGGCCATCCCATCCTCACTGGGGAAGCCGTCGATGATATAAAGCGGCTCATTGCTTTGCGTGATAGAAATTCCTCCGCGTACCCGTATCGAAATAGAGGATCCCGGGGCGCCTTCGTTTTGCAGTACTTGTACACCGGCCATTCTTCCCGCTAAACTCTGGGTTACGTCAGCAGTCGGGACTTTTATTAGTTCCGTACTTTTCACGGAAGTAACGGAACCCGTCAGATCTCCTCTTCTGCTCGTCCCATAGCCAATGGACACGACTTCATCGAGCATCACTGAGCTGGATTCAAATGTGACATTGATATTTTTTTGTCCGTTCACAGCTATTTCCTGGGTTTTCATTCCGATGTAAGAAAACACCAGTATGTCTGTGTTGGGATTAGGGATATTAATTTGATAAACGCCATTAATATCCGTGACTACTCCGGTTGAGGTTCCTTTTATCAGAACTGTCGCCCCGATAGCCTCGTAGCCTTGTTCATCGATAATTTTACCGGTCACCACGTGTGATTGGCCGTAAGCCGTTCCGGTAAAAATTAAAAAAAACAAAAAAACTTTCAAGTAATTTCTCATAATTATTCACAGTTTAATTCAATGTTTGTTTTTCATTAAAAAATTCATGATGGAAGCAAAAGTACGTCAGATAACGTAAACGCATGTTAAAATACTTTTTTAATACTTTCAAATTTGTGTGTATTTGTTTAAATATTGTTCAAAAAAAAGGACTTTAAGTTTTTAATCTCCTGGTTTGCAGGCTTTTGATTGGTCTATATCTCAAGTTCCGGGAGTTCATCCTTTAGGATTGTGGTGATTCCGTTTTCCTGAATGGTTGTTATGTCATCATAGATGAGTTTTATATCGTCTGTTCTGTTATCAATAGAAAACGATGCTTTTCCTCTTGGCGACAAGTTGAAAGTGATGGACCAGTTTCCGGCCCGTATCTCGGTATCGGAAATACGTTCAGGCACTATTCCTTGTTCTTTTCGATCGTGTGTGCTGATGATTGTCGCAAACCGGTAAATCTTTCGCATCGGCGTAGTAGCTTCAAAATGCCAGTGGTTTTTGTAAGGTTCGAAGTATCCTTCATTGTTTGCCTTTAGCCAGTTGAGTGCAGGAGTAAAAAATTTATTGGTCATCTCCACCTCTAGTTCGTCATTCGAAAACAAATATGCATCAGAAGTCCCTTTTTCGTTCGTTGCCCGGATCTGAATTGCGTGTTCCTTTTGTACGATTGTCATTGGATTTTCTATGGTATGAAGCAGATAATTCCAATGGACCAGTGTATCGGCTTCCAATTCATCATAGATAAACACCAGGCCGGCATCTCCCAATTTTACAATATGGCGCCGGTAAGTGAGCAAGTGATTTTTGTCCCAGCCGTTTTCCGGAGAAAGGCTCAGCCCCGACTTTTCAGCACGCTCTTTCCATATGGGTGAAATGACTTCCCCGTAGGCATTGGAGGCATCTCCGGTTACATAGCTGATTTTTGTACCTTCGTAATATCTCGGTATCCATCCATACCCTTCCGTACCAATTTTTTGGCCCATACCGTTAATTAAGATCGTGTTGTGTGCACGTGTGCTGCGATGGGAAAAGAAGCTGTGAGCATCAATAAAGCTTGAATGGTGTCCGGTGCTGTAGAATAATGCTTTCCCTCCGTAAAAGGTATTGAACGCATTTTGATTGGCCAGGGCATGAGAAGTAGAGCCATAGGGACTGGAGCGAAAAGTGAACATGGCGTTCCGGTTCAAATCTTTCCAGTCAGACATGAAGGATGCCAGACCTGTCTGTGGAAAAACATACGATAAGGGCAAACCGGCCAGTTTATCTCCTTTTGGCAAAGGGGTGTTGCAATGGATTCGAAACCACGACAAGTCGCCCGGTTTTGATCCGAAGCTTTGTTTCATGATATCCGGCTCCGACTCCGATATTACTTCTACGTAATCAGATAAAAACGAGTTGTTGGTCAGTCGTGCAAGGGCATCTGCATAGGCCACCCGGGTACCTCTGGGGGTGGTCACATTTTGGTGGGAGCTGCCATTACCGCCTGATTTTGAAAAGGGGGGTTGCTGGAAGATCACATACATGGCAGAACCTTTATACCAGGGGTCTCTGAAGAAATCGTAGCCGGTTACTTTGGTGTAAAAATAGGGAACTTCTACCAGTGTGCGTATGTTTGTGTGGAAGTAGGAATCGCCATTATGCCAGGCGCCATCCTTATTTAATCCCGGAAAACGAGCCAGCCATAAGTTGTATGCGTATTCGGTCCACAGGCCTGCTTCCGGTATTTCTCCATACACGGCAAAAGCCGCCATGGTGAATATGCGGAAGTTCATTTGCCAATTGTGGTTGTCTGCGATATGGTTTTCCAGCCGATTGGCGAAATCGCTGAATATGTCGCTTCCGTTTTCTTTTATTTCATGCAGGAGCATCTTTTTCTGTTTTTCCGTTAACATTTGGTAAAAAGAATCATACGCCAGCGATGTTACGGACAAAAGGGTTGCCTGATTAAAGTCTCCCACCAGGTGTGGACTGTTTTTCCAGGATACCATCTCTTCAATCCGCTTCATGGCGTCATCCAGGTAAGCTCTTTTTTTCGTTAAGAGGTATGCCCTTGTCAATACATCGATATTTTGTTCCTCACGGTCCACAATTCTACGGCTTTCACGGGTGATCATTGCCTTTTTTTTCACCTCATTCTCCAGTTCTTCCATAAAACTTGTGTTTACGGCTTCATCGAGATTGACACGTTCCGTGTTTATGATTTCATTTGCCTTTTGAATATACCATTCGCGTTCCTCTTTTTCCCTGCTTTTTTGGATGAAATCAGTCCATTCACTCTCAAAAACCAACACCCGTGGATGCTCCCGAGGTAATTTTTCCATCAGAGATTTGTAGGAGGGAGGGATAAATTTTTCGGGATTTTCCATCACGTTGAATTGTAATATATCGGACCACTCCGTGGTGTCGCCACGTACATATCCGAATTGCCAGTACCAGGTTCCTGGAGAAAGTTCATTATCCGGGTTGTAAAATGGCCAGGAACTGCTTGCACTGAACAGCTTGTCGTTGAACGACGGATCTTTCGAAAACCGGATGCGATAATTCGTATCGTTTTCTTTGGGTTTCTTCCATGCAGGACTGTTCTCCATGTAGTAGGACTTATGATTGGACAGTGGCCACATAAACGAGACATTTTTATCCGATACCACCGCATTGTTTAATGGCGAAGGTGTTGCGCGCATCTCATGCATTAGGGTAACATCGCTTAACCTTTTGCTCGATTGAGGTTGGGCGGGTTGGCATATAGCAAATGCCAATAAAACGAAAAAATAATATGTTTTTGCTTTCATATGACTAAAATTATTTATTTTCACTAAAGTTGGATATTTGCTCGCCATGGCAAAGTACCAACAAGTTCGGCTTTGCTCATTTGACTTAACGCAAGTAATTCAAAGGTGTCATATGGAACTCGCATTCGTCATGATCTTGTATGATAATGATTTTGACAAAGTCGATTACTTCGTAATTCATGCTCGTTTCAT
>DGZP01000062.1:15918-49315 GCA_002398565.1 Proteiniphilum sp. UBA4977 | reverse complement strand
ATTTTGACAAAGTCGATTACTTCGTAATTCATGCTCGTTTCATACGG
Organism: Proteiniphilum sp. UBA4977; assembly: GCA_002398565.1. GTDB lineage: Bacteria > Bacteroidota > Bacteroidia > Bacteroidales > Dysgonomonadaceae > Proteiniphilum. The sequence goes on along the minus strand of DGZP01000062.1, from coordinate 49,268 downwards.
CAATATTCGTTTTTAACATATATTCAATGCTGTCTTTCGGGTCGAAATGCGGGTGTAATTTATAGCCACTTTCTTTCTTTTTCTTCTTTGCTTTTACCCGTGGTTCTCACTATATGTAGGGTGACTTAAATTCATCGGGTGCGTCTGTGGGCATTTCAAGTTTCAATTACCCGTGTTCTTCTTTAAAATATGTTTGTTGCAAAATTACCTTTTTCTGAAAAATTGGCAGGCTGAGCCCGGAATGAATAGTTTCAGATTTGTTTATTTTATTTTTAGAATTGTTCAAATGCTGTTCTTTAATCCTGTTCAATCAGTTTTTCTGCTATTTGGGGCGGTGTACCACATTATGCTTCTTGAGCGCCTTTTATGGAGTGAAGCGATCAGTCATATAACAACATGGAAGATTCTCACTGGTTGGTTGTGTATTTTAAAACAGCACTCCCATCAGAATCGGTGATGGGAGTTGCCATGAGAGTGTTTCAAAGATATATCGGTGACCGTATTGGCTGTTAATTGTACGGTATCATGTCTGCCAGGATCTTCTCGTTGAACCAGGGATCATCGATATTCTTTAGTTTTTGTCCCAGTTCAGTCAACAGCATCTTCATTTCTGCAGGATAACTATCGGGTGGGAGGTTGTTCAATTGATACGGGTCGGTTCTGTTGTCAAAGAAGTAGGTCTTTTTCAATTCTTTTGTCTCCTTGTTGATGGTCAGTGCGAGGGTGAATCTTTCGGTTTTCACTCCTCTGGTCTCGGGGAAGTAGGTGATTACTTTTCCGTTTTCATCTTTCTCTCCATCCATGTTCCGGATGTACAGTGCACTTTGTGGTAAAGAGACTTCCGATTTGCCGGTCAGCAGGTAGTCGGCGAAATTGCTACCCTGTACCTCCCCGGGTATCTGATCTTCCAGTCCGCTCAACCCCAATAATGTGGGCATAATATCGGGTGTGGAAAGTATCAGATCCACAACCTTTGGTTTCAGCCTGTCGGGATACCGGACCAGAAACGGGATGTCGGTCGATTCTGCGTAAGGTGAATTTTTGGGGTCATCGATACCCTGACTGCACAATGTTTCTCCGTGGTCCGAAGCAAACACCACTATTGTGTTATCTGCCAGTCCCAGGCTGTCCAAAGCCTTGAGAAGCCTGCCAAACTCCCGGTCTACTCCGGTAACCTGGGCAAAATAATAGGGTGCAGATGCCGCCTTCGCCATGGTGGTATCGGCATTGTCACGAATAAGCAGTTCCCCCGGTGTTTTGTTTTTGTAGAGGTTGTAGTCTTCCTCCATGCAATCGTCGAGCGAACTATAAGGATGGTGAGGTGGATTCATGCTGATCATCATGAAGAAGGGCTTGGCGGAATCTCTTTGGCCATTTCGATTATTCAGATAATCGATCGCGATATCCATTTCATGTTTGGGAGACCACTCCCTTATTTCATGTCTTTTTCCTTCGGTATCCCAGTAATGGGGTCTCTTGTGCACATCGAACGTGCCGTAGGAATACCAGAAGTCGAAACCGTGTCTCTTTCCGGGTGGTGTGTAAGCATCCCATACCGGATTTCTCTCTTCCACATAGTGTCCGGGTTTATCCGGGTCGTTGGGTGTGGGGGCATCAAGATGATATTTCCCAATGTAAGCACAGTTGTACCCGTTTTGGCTATATACATCGCTGATAGTAGTTGCGTCATCTCTGAGAGAGTTGAAAGGGCGGGTGGAGTTCACATTTAACGGCACCCCGCTTTTGTTCGGATACATCCCGGTAAGCAATGAGCCGCGGTGAGGGCTGCTCAGGGGAGTGTTGCTGTAGGCTGAAGAGAACACGACAGCCTCATCGGCAAACTTATTCAGATTGGGTGTGATCACAGGATCTCCTTTATAACGAATGTGCGATGCGTATTTTTCGCTACTCCAGAACTCCATGGCGCTGTTCCGCATCTGATCGGGAAAGACATAGATCACATTGGGCGCGCTTTGTTCGTTATTGGTGTTTGGATCTTTGCCAGCACAGGAGGCAAGAGGGATTAAGCCGATCATCCCCACGCATGAAATTGTTCTACGAAAGTGTAACATAATTGTCTATTTTAGTGGTGTAAGATGCCTGCCGCCTTATTGGGACAGGATGATCTCCCTGCCGGTAGTGGAAATTTTGTGCTGCTCCACCCACCCTTGTAGAAGGGAGCGATGATGGTTCAGGATCTCTTGATGTTTACGCTCTATTGCCAGGTTGCGGCGTTCTTTCTTATCCTTCCGGATATCAAACAGCTGTTCCCTGTATTTTCCTTTATCGTACAACACATATTTGTATTGTGGGGTTCGAACCATCCATCCCCTTGTGGGTGATTTATCAAATTGTGTCTCTGTTACGATAAACGGGTGTATTTCTTCCGTATCCTTGTCCTCAACCAGGGTCCGGATACTTTTGCCGGTGACATGGGAAGGGATCTCAACCGAGGCATAATCGCAGATGGTAGGAAGAAGGTCGAGTCCGGCGTTGATCAATTCAGGACGTTCCACGTTGCCGCTGAACGCATCGGGTGCTTTCACGATAAATGGAACGTTCACAATCTCCTCGAAGAGGGCAGACTTCTGGTTCCATTTGTTCGCTGCCACTCCATCTCCATGGTCACTGCTGAAAATAATCAAGGCATCTTCATAAAGCCCCAGCTCCACCAGCGCATCAATTATTTTTCCGATCTCGTTATCTACGGTTTCCACCAGGTGGTAATACGCATTGAGATAACGTCGCCAGTCGTCCCGGGTATAATCAATGACCGGGTAAGTAGGGAAGTGCACCTGTTGTTCCAGCCTTATTATCTCCGCTTCGTATGGAGCAGGAGAGAAGTTGGCGGGCAGGTTGGGACAATCGTCCAGGTCCGGTTCCTTTATTTCTGCAAAAGGGAGCACCTGGTTTCGGGCATACTCACAGATGTTGTGTGGATTATCGAACGAGGCTACCAGAAAAAAAGGTTTGTCGTGCTTTTGCTTCAAAAAACGAATGCAGGACTCAGCCAGTCCGTAATCGTTGTGATCATGCAGGGAGATGAAACCGAAGCTTTTTTCGTTGGCAGGGAGAGATGCCTCCGGGAGATGCCATTTACCGGCATAGGCCGACAGGTATCCGGCCGAAGTGACCAGGTTCCCCAATGTCTTTTCCTTCAGTTTCTCCGGGAAAGGAGTGTTGTTTTTCAACATTCCTTCCGAGCCTGGAGCGACTCCTGTGAACATGGCAAATCTGGATGGGCCGCTCAGGGGAGCAGCGCAGTAGGCATTCGTAAATCTGATTCCATCCTTTGCGAGCTTATCGAGGTTCGGAGTACTCACATAGGTGGCGTCCACACAACTCATTGCCTGGGCTGTCTGTTGATCGGTCATGATATAAATGATGTTTGGCTGCTGTGCAAGCAGGCTGCCTGCCCCCATCATGGCCAATCCTGAAATATGAATCTTTTTCATCCGATTATGATTTACGAATTAACAAAACCTCTTCCGATAATCCATGCTGGCATTCAAACTCGATAAGGGTACTTTCATCCGACACCTCCACAATACGTACATGGCGGTTTATCACCCCAATATTCCACCTGCCGGCAATTTTTATCTGCAGTACCGATTTACCCGAAGGGTTATCGATCCATTCTCTGGAATAGACGCTTCGTTCCACTCTTTTGCCTGCGGCGTCATACAGTTCATCGGCGGGACCTTCGTAGAAGCGGAGATCCGGATTGCATGCCGTGAGGATCAGGCTATTTTTGTCAATAAATTCAGACATCACGAGGCTGGGAAGGTTTACCTCCTGCAGCAGATCATCCGAAGAGACTTTTCCTGATTCAAACAGCACATACCCTGTTGTGTGCGTGCCAAGGTCCTGTACAATATGGGCCAGCGAATCGTGCTGAAGCACGCGATAAGGCAGTCTGCCCGCCCGGGCCTCGTTCCATGTTTTCTCTCTCTCGTTCTGTTCAGGTTGTACCAGAATCATATATTCATAAGTGCTCCCATGGGGGGCAGGCCCATGATTGATGGCGGCCAGTGCAAAGTTGTTTCGCGTGGGAAGTCCCGTCTCTTCGTGCAACGATTTTTGGTCTTCCTTGCGGAAGATCACCGTTCCGTTACGGACGAAGAAGTAGTTGTTCAACCCGTCAGACAGTCCGTTTATCTTGTTATCCCCGAGAGTTGTTCTGTATGGAAAACTTCTGTTATTGCGTCCGTTTTCAAAAAAGGGCTTGCGTTTCTCCTCGAGAAATACCTGAAACAGGGTTGTATGGGTTTCTTCGGGCAGGGCAGACTCGATATTGCTACCCAGCGCAACCACCCTGTTGTCGAAGAAGAAAACCGATTTTCTTGCCCGTAACGAACCGTTGTATTTATCGTGTTCGTGGAGTTTCATTCCGAAAGCGCCGTTTTTTCCCCGGATGGATATCCCGCCGGAAAAAGACTCGTCGGAGAGGAGCATCTCCTCGAAGCCCGACAGATCATCCAGGTTTTTCACATCGGCTTTCAGTTGCTCCATGGGAAGGACGGTGGCTGTGGTACCCGGAAAATGGTTCCAGTCCCATCCCTCCTGGCGGAAGCCGGACCCCCCATTGGAGATGGGCTCGCCGGTTGCCAGTATCTGCAGTGAACCGTGGTTCAGGTATCTTCCGTAAAGATTTTCGCCGCGATAGCCCTCACTGGCCCATAGATACCTGCTATGACCCATGGCGGTGACCATCCAGTCGCCTCTCCTGTGTACATTGAGTCCGGAATAATTGAATGTACGGTTACCAGCCGGCGATTTTTCTGCAGAATACCCTTTCGCAACGAGTGTGGCGGTAATGTCCGTTTCACGGGTGACAAGTCTCAGGTAAGCTTCGGCCATCTCCTTGTCGATGTCGTGCTTCCCGTCGGGGGAACCTGCCAGCGCCAGCAATCCGAACTGTTCCGGCTCCAGGCTCCCTTCCCCGTCGGGGTGTCTTCCCGAGAGCGACAGCGGCCATGTTTGCAGGTTACAGTATATCCGCATGGATAGCAGCGCTTTTTTTAATATCCGGTGGCTCTGTTCCGATATTTTGAAAGGGGTGTTTCTCAGCAGGTAAACTGCTGCTACCGCCCCGTCGAGTCCCCCCACCGCGTAGGCCGGATAATTGTGGCGATGGTGAAACATGGTGCCGTCAATCTTGAAAGTTCCCCGTGTGCCATCGGCATATTGATATCCGTTGTCGAGCCACCTTGTAAATGCATGCAAGTAGCGTACTTTCTCAGGCTGTGAGCCGATCATCAGGATGCTGGTCAACCTGCCAATCAGATTGGTGTTGAAGGTATCCACATCCATTCCCGGTATCAGAGGTGCCGTTTTTACTTCTCCTGTGCCGGCAAACCATTCCATGGCTTGTTGCATTTGATTTTTCAGTTGATGGCGCTCCAATACCTCCGCCATCAGAAAAACTGCCGGATAATAATTGCGCATGCTGTAGCCGAGGTGATGAAGGGTACCCATGGCGCTGCCTGCCTGAAAACCCTGATCAAGCATATGGCGTATCATTTTTATAAACAGCTCCTCCAGTACATTTTTCTCTGCTTCATCATCCGACAGGTTGTATGTCACGGAAAGATTGAGCAATGTTTTATTGAATTTGCTCAATCCCATAATGTTATCATATATCAGGGAGTACTTCTCAGCTCCAAGTACCTGATAGGTTTCGCCGAACCGCTCAAAGAAGAGAGGTACACCTTTGAGGCTACCATTGGGATTTTCTGTGATACGGTATGCATCCACTTCGGCCTGCAACATATGCAAAGGTTTTGCTTTTTCCCCTTTCAGCAAATACTCCCTCACCCGTTTTTCAATCTGATCGATATCGCCGATTTCTGCCGTAGTGGCATTTACCATAGGAAGGTCGAACTCTTTAAGCCACGATTCATGCAGGATAAGCCAGTGATTTGTGGTACCCCGGTTGATGAAGGGGGCCTGCATGTCGGCTGTGTGGTGCCGTGCATCTTGCATCGACGACAGAATCACATGATCGAAATAGAGCGTGCCCGAATCGAGAGCCGGGGCGCTGAAACGTATTCCATCCATTCCCTCTTCCGGTCTTCCCTCCATATCCCTGTCGAAGGCGATCCAGGCTCCTCGCCAACCGGTAAAATCCAGCCCGTAGTCAAAATAGGATGTTACCTTGCCCTTTTTCAGAAACTCCACCCGTAATTTTTCATTTTTTATCGGTTTTTCCGAATAAATCCAGAATACAAAAGTGGATATCTGGGGATCTGTACTCGTTGCAGGTTGCACGTAATCGATCCTGTCATGAATGCTCCAATAAGAATTGGGGCTGTTCCATGTCCACTTCAGGCTATGCTGGAGATGCTTATAGTGTTCGGAAGAGAAAGTCAGAGCAGATTGTGCATCATGATCCGGCAGATCATCTTGTTCGAACGAAATAATTGCATCATGGGTATACTCTTTGAAATCTTTGGAAAAAGATAAAAAGAAAAAGCACAGATTCAAAAATATAAATAAAAGTTTCTTCATTATCAAAGCTTCTTTCGGGGATCATGATGAGGAATCGCTTATATTTTAAACTATCATTCCCCGCTGATCCTGTTCGTGATTGTCCGGGCAAAGTCCACTATGGGAGTATCAGGGATTTTCTACATTCTTTTTACGTGTCAATGCCTCCAGAAAGTAATAGTCGGCGTAATTGATGGGGACATCTATTTCGTTGCCGTGAGGGATGCTTCCCACGGAGTGCATCAGTACAAAGTTGCCGTTTGTACCCACAATTGCCTTGTATGCATCGCCGGCAAGCGAATTCATTATTTTATCGGCAGTATCCTTGTATTCTTTTTGTCCGAGGGCGACCAGCTCATATAAAGCCGAGGCCGTGACGGCAGCAGCCGAAGCATCCCGGGGCTCGTTGGGAATATTGGGGGCGTTAAAATCCCAGTAGGGTACCAAGTCCTCTGGAAGATTTTTATGGGTGAAGATATAGTTATAAATATTGTGTGCCATTTTCAGATAACGTTCGTCTTTTGTATACCTATAGGCCACGGTGAATCCATATATTCCCCATGCCTGTCCCCGTGCCCAGGCCGATTCGTGTGCATAACCCTGTGCATTCTGTTTGCTTCTTACGCCACCCTGCTCCTTGTCGTAATCCACTACATGATAACAGCTCCAGTCATCTCTGTAATGGTTTTCCATGGTCGTATTGGCGTGTGATACAGCTATCTTGTAATAAGTGGAGTCACCTGAAATCTCGGTAGCATTAAACAGCAGTTCCAGGTTCATCATGTTGTCGATGATTACCGGACACATCCATCCCCGCTTCCCCTGCCATCCTCTGTCCTCATCCCAGCTTTGGATCACGCCTGCGGCAGGTCTGAACCGCGTGGCCAGCGAATTGGCCGCTTCCACAATCACCTCTTTATATGCCTCATTGCCGGTGACTCTCAAGGCATTTCCAAAGCTGCAGTTGATCATGAAACCCACATCGTGGTGCCATTTGAGGTGTTTGATTGTGTCAAGGTTCTCGGTATACTTAATCCCTGCATTCATCCATTTCGGATCTTTTGTCAGGTCGTACATGTAAAACAGGGTTCCGGGGAAGAATCCGCTGGTCCAGTCATCTTTGGGTATGTATTGTACATAACCGTTTTCAACGGTTCTGGGGTTTAATATTTTGCCCGACTCTTCGATCACCTTTACCTGGTATCCTATTTGCTGTTCTGCTGTATTTATTACATTGGCAAATAAATCGTCCGCTCCGGCCTGTGGCATCTTACCGTTTTTCTCTGTACATGCTCCCAGCATGAAGGTCAGTAAAAAAAGAATGGTGAATTGTTTCATCTTCTGTTATTTAATATTTATTGGATTATTATTTCTGAATGACTGATCTGGGTTCAGCGTAAACTCAACCGGTATTCCATCGTGGCACACCACGGAGATTGTCGTATTGTTTCCTTCTGTATGAAGCGACACGGATGGGGGAGCATCTGCCAAAGTGTAATTTCCCTTCAGGGTAATCTCCCTGGATACCGTCTTACTTTCTGTGGAAGTTGTATAGGTATACTCCCCCAGATGAAGATCGGGGTCGCACACACTTATCTTTAGCTCGTTATCCCGGTGTTGCAGCATGATCATGATTTCCTTGTCACTTTTTTCCAGGTAGGTGTCGTCCGCAGCACTGAAATCTTCAAAAATCGCATATCCTCTTACATTGCTCAATTTGTCATGAACAATATGCGCTGTTTCATCTTTTCTGATGGTCTCATACTCGGTGATTCCCTTATTTAGTTGTCTTATTTGCGATTTGGTTGCATCCAACAGAATCATATACTCATAGGAATCGTTTCGTGGAGCTTCTCCATGATGGATATAGGCTGTGGCAAAATTACCTCGGGTATACTCCGTCCTTTTATTTTCCTTGGACTCCTGTTCCCTCTTCTCAATGGAAACAGATTGTCCCGGCGGCAGAAAATAATAATCACCTGTCAGGTTTTTTATGACAAGTGGCTCTTTCCTGTTTTTGTTGATTTCCTGTCGAAAAGGGAATTGATTCACCTTTTCCCCGTTTATCTCCAGTGACTGTTCCAAGGATGCCAGTTTCTGCTGGAAGAGTGTGGTTTCGGTGGGATAATCCCCGTTGTCGTTTCTGATGGCTGTGCCCAGGGCAATGATCCTGTTTCCAAAAGCAAAGACAGACTTATGAGCGTTGAAGGAGGGCGTGAAATTTTTTCTGTCCCGTTCTCCCAGTTTCATGGCAAACATGCCAAATTCACCCTTGTTGAATTGTGAAGCACCGGCAAATGTGTGCGGTTGTCGCAGCATATCGCTCTCGGTGAAGGGAGAATTGAGTAGTTCCAGGGGCAGGCAGATGGCGGTTGTGCCCGGATTTCTGTTCCAGTTCCATCCTTCCTCACTGTATCCGGAAGCTCCCTCTGTAATGGGATATTCCTTGTTCATCGCTTCATGGGCAGGAGTACCGATTATTTGCAGAGAGCCATAGCTCTGATATCTTCCGAACCGGTTGTCACGGACGTATATCTCGCTTCCCCAGATGTTCCGCGTGAACCCTTTCATTGATACCATCTTCTTATTGTACCGGTATATACCCTGCGAAGCGTAATTGTAGACATAAAACCCTTTTGGATATGCGTTGACAGAGATACCATCTTTTTTAAATTGCTGAATAAGGGCGTTGTCTTCGGAGTATCGTTTCATTCCTTCCATTAAACGAAGGTATTCACCGGCAAGTTCCCTGTCTGTTTCGACCGGCACCATGGCTGTATAGGCATAGGTGAGTATACCGTTTTTATTAATGGATCCGTTGAAAGGATGTCTTCCGGCCACACCTATTCCCCAGTCTCTCAGGTTTGTTTGCCGGGAAAGCGATAACAATGCGAATTTCATTACCGCAAAAGCGTCTTGATCCAATGTAAACCGTGTTTTGTTCACACACTTCAGGTACTTTCCCACATAGGATAGTCCGGGAACAGAATAAGCCGGGTAGTGTCCCCCATGGTGGAATGCGGTTCCATCGACCTTGATGCCACCGATGGTGCCGGGAGAAAACCGCAAAGAGCCGCTGACCCACCTTGCGAGTGCTTTCATGTCCCTCAACCGCTCATGCTCCGTTTCACCCCACAGCGCACAGGCTAACCGGGGAATGAGCAGGGTATTCCATGAGTCGGTGATTTCATCCCTCAGTTTATTGAATGGTTGTCTTGTTTCCTGCAGGCCGCTCCAGTAGGTAACTGCTTTTCTCGTTTCCTCCCACAGGTTGTTCGCGCGAAGCACATCTTCCATCCACCAGACAGCGCCGAAGATATCCCTGATCTGGTACCCGTAATGGTGATTGGTGCCCATTCCGCTTTCCCAGGCAAATCCCTGGTTTAACATATAGCGGACTGTTCTCACAAATACTTCTTTTGCTGCTTTATCGCGATCGGCATACCATCCGCGGGCGGACAGATCGATAAGTTTATTGAGCTGGCCAAAATGAACGTCACCCGCCTTGGCATTGTCATTTTGCATCAGCGGTGCTCCCTTTGTTCCATCTTCTGAAATGGAGAAGAGTTCCACCATCTGTTGCAGGTCCCTTTTCTCCGCGTCGGAAAGAACTCCTTTTCTCAGCATCTGCTTCACGTGGTCATAAACAAGGGCCAGGTCGGCCGATTCGGCCAACGTCACGCTTGCCGGCATTTCCATGTCATGCTGTTGCTGTTCCCATTTATGAAGTAGGCCCCAGTGCCATATCTCCCGGTTGAGATGGCGGTTGTTTTCCGGTATTTGTGCATCGGGCGTAGCCTGGCGATCCACATAAGAGGCAAACTCCATTCTATCGAGCCATAATTGCCCCGCAGGAACATTATCTGGGGATACAATTTCCATGGAAACAACTTGCTGTGATGACGTTTTTCCTCCGTCGGGTGTCCACATATCACTAAAGGCAATCCAGGCCGCTCTCCATCCTGTGAAGTTGAGGTGAAAATCGAAACGGTACTGTATCACATCGTTTGCGTCCCTGAACCGGAAAACGACGGGATTTTCCTGCGGTATTTCGTTGAATACCCAGAGCTTGATGCCGCTCCTCTGGTCGAAGGAAGAGGTTATATCATGAATGGCGGTGTCAGTGAAAGACAGTACGGCATTTTCAGACTTCCAGTTCCAAAGGAGGGATTGAGATCCGTCCTTGTAATATTGCCGGCTGAGCATGAGTTCACTCTTTCCCTCTTTCACCTGAATGGTGGAGGGTATGGAGGAATCTTCAAAATGATGCGCAAAGAGTATATTTACACCAATGAGCATCGACAAAAGAGATATGACAGTCTTTTTTTGCATGTTACATGTCAATTATTTGATCGGACAGAATCGAGCATGTCAGATAGTTTTCTGACTATGGCAGGATACTTCCCGGCCACGTTGTTCTTTTCAGCAGGATCTTCTGCAGTATGGTACAGTTGCGGCCTGGGGGAGTTCCCCAACTCAATGCCGGTCCACTGTTCGATGGCAGGATGTTCATCGGGCTCCAGATATTTCCAGCCCTCTTTGGAGATGCTTAATGCATTATTCAGATTCTGATGAATAATAAAATCTCTGTCCTTATTCCCCCTGCCCAATAACACGGAGAGTGCATCTTGACTATCGGGTGCAACCTCCTCTTCCAGCGATTGATCCAACAAAGTGGCCATGGAGCGCAACAAGTCAATCTGTGAGAAACGGGCAGGCTGTATGCCTGCTTCGATTTGATTCTTCCAGTAAACAATGAGTGGTACCCTTGTGCCGGCCTCAAAGAGGCTGTATTTTCCACCCCGGTACATACCCATTGGCGTGTGCCCATTTAGCAGTTCAAAAGCCCTGTCCTGATACCCATCGTCTATTACCGGACCATTATCGCTCGAGAAGATGATGATCGTGTTATCCAGTAACTGCCTGTTTTCCAGGATCTCTGTTATTTTTCCCACTGTCCAATCCAGTTGAAGGATCACATCACCCCGGTCTCCCAGTCCGCTTTTCCCTCTGAAGTCGGCATGAGGAACCCTCGGCACATGAATGTCGTGTGTGCCGAAGAAGAGGAAAAAGGGTTTTTCCCTGTTCTCAGTGATAAATTTTTCTGCTTTGGTGACAATGGTTTGTGCAATCTCGTCGTCTTTCCAGAGAGCCGACTTTCCTCCTGTCATATATCCGATTCGGGAGATGCCGTTCACAATGGTATTGTCATGTCCCTGACTGGGTTTTAACGTCAGTAACTCCGGGTTTTCCTTTCCCGTGGGCCAGTCGCCCACTTTTTTTTCGTAATCTACGTAGATGGGCTCGGCTGGATCAAGGTTTACCACCCGTCCGTTTTCCACAAATACACAGGGGACGCGGTCGACCGTGGCGGGGATAATAAATTCATAATCGAAACCGATGTCACTGGTATTGGGAGAGATGTAACTGTTGAAGTCGGGTCCTGACTCCGGGCCGAGTCCCAGATGCCATTTCCCGATGGCCGCAGTTGTGTAGCCTGCACGTTGAAACAGGTCGGCCACAGTCACGGTGGCAGTATCGATGAGCAGGCCGGAATTGCCAGGAGCAATTCCGGTATTCTCTTTTCGCCAGGGATAAATGCCGGTAAGCATCCCGTAACGCGAAGGTGTACTCATGGCGGAAGTAGCGTAGGCGTTTGTAAAACGTAACCCTTCATCCGCCAGCCTGTCGATATTAGGCGTTCTCACTTGTGTGGCACCGTAACAACTCAGATCCCCTATACCCAGGTCATCAGTGTAAATAAGGATCACATTGGGGCTGGTCACATTCCTTTCATGTGATTTGCTCTGGCATCCACTCAAAATAGCCGTACCGGCAATTATTCCTGTAAAAATTCTGTAGTTCATTACCTGATCACTCCATTGATTTGGAGATTATTTACCACAGAGGATTTTGGGATAGTTCCGTATTGATGGCCAGTTCTTTTAAGGGTATGGGAAGAAATTCATGCTTCTTCTGAGTCCTTTCAGCGAATGCTCTTGCAGTGGAGTAGTTGCTGCCTCCGGGCCAACGTTTGTCGTAAGTGGCCTCGCCGAGTGCCTGGATGGCTTCCGTGTAGATACCCCATCTTACCAGGTCATACTTACGCAACGATTCGAAACAGAGCTCCCTGCCTCTCTCATCACGCACTTCCTGTTGAAATTCTGCATAAGATAGTCCTGAGAGCGGAGCAATGCCGGCTCTCTCTCTCACGATATTGATTGCCTCGTAAGCGAGCGCTGTAGGTGACTGATTCACCTCGTTTTCTGCTTCAGCCAGCATGAGCAAGACATCGGCATAACGGATGACCGGATAATTTTCCTGTGTATAATTTTTGTGTCGGGGCATCGAGGTTTCCCATTCTCTTCTGAATTTACCGCAGGCACGCTGTACGATCTGGCTATTACTCCAGTTGATATAATTGTCTTTTGCATCAATCTGGTAGGGAGCCATGGAGAGATCCCTACGCTTATCGGTACTGTCGAACAGATCCCAGAGTATGAGTGATCCGCCGTAGAACCAATAGCTGTAGCCCAATCCTTCGGTTGAACCGTTTTTCTGGATGTTACCGATTACATTTCCAATTCTGCCATCTGTCCAGTTCCCATCGAGTTCCCTTGCACCAATAAACTCAACCTCCCACATTGATTCGTTGTACTGGGTGTCGTACCTGTCACTGGCCATTCTTTTCCACATCTCATACACATCGGGGTTGAGCGCATGTTTGTTTGCATCTTTTACTGATTTGGCATACGTTGCAGCTTTTTCATAGTAAGGTTTCCCTCCGTTGGTAGGATATCCTGCCCGGGTGAGGCATACTCTGGCGAGAATCCCTTCAACCACCGTCTTTTTTACATACGAAGGGCGATCATCGTACATCTCATCATCCACCATGCTAATTGTCTCTTCCATCTCGGCAATGATCCAGTCCAGGGCCTCGGCCTGTGGTGTGGGTTTGAGCGCAGATTTGGAAACGTCTTTAAAGGATTCTTTCCGGATGGGTACATCCTTCCACGCCTGTACAACCAGAAAATGGTAATAGGCTCTCAGAAACTTAGCCTCTCCCTTTATGCGGTTTTTTACCGTTTCATCCATATTGGTATTTTCAATTCTTTCAAGCAGTATGTTTGCACTTTCAATTCCTTTATAGAGGGAACTCCATGCACTATAAATGTCAGTGTTGCTGGTGTTGTGATCATTTCCATATACATGGGTCACCGTTTGTGTGGCCGGACGGACATAAAAACTCAAATCATCCACGTTGGAAATCATGCATGAGTACCGGTTACCGTACACATTCTCCGTGGCCATTGCCGAATAAACTCCGGCGAGTGCCATCTGTGCGTCGTTTTGATTTTGAAAAAAATCTTCAGGTGAAACAAAATCATAAGCACGCGTATCAAGAAAGTCACTGCAGGAATGCAGGCCGAACGCGAATAACAGTATAAATATTATATTCTTCATTTTGTGATGCTTTTTATTAAAAGGTCAGATTAAGAGAAAGTGAGTAATTTCTGGAGCGCGGGTAGGGTGACCAGTCAAATCCCGGTGTCAGGACCGTGTCTCTTGTAGACACTTCTGGATCGTTTCCGGAATAAGAGGTGATGGTCCATAAATTCTCTGCAGAGAAAGCGATTCTTGCCGCAGCAATATGCATTCTGGAAAGTAGTGCAGGCTGGAAGTTATATCCGAGAGAGAGCGATTTCAACCTGACAAAAGAACCATCTTCAATATACAAGCTGCTGTATTCCTGTGAGCCTACAGCCTGGGATCTGGGAATATCGCTTAGTGCATTCTCTTCAGTCCAACGGTTGGCATAGGCAGCAAACATGTTTGTATGTCTCTTTCCTGCGGGATTTTCAAACATCATGCGGTTGGCATTTAGCAGGTCATTACCCAGGCTGAACTGGAAGAAGAAACTCAAATCAAAATTTTTATACACAAAGTTATTGTTCAACCCGCCGATCGCCTTGGGATGTCCCTCTCCGATCATGGTTTTATCTTCGTCATTGATCACTCCGTCATCATTGATATCGGTATAACGCGGGTCGCCCGGCCTCGATTGATTGGAGAATAAAACCACTCCTTCTTTCGGGGTATATACTGTTGTGCCATTATCATTCTGTGTGATATCAAAATCGCTTTGCTTGTAGGTTCCCTCATAAAGATATCCGTACATCAATCCGGCCGGACTGCCCACAGGACTGATGTAAGCAGGCATTGTTCTGTATTTGTTATCCCAGTACACCGAATTAGTCATGGATGTCTGATTGTCATTGAGCCGGGTGATTTTATTTTTGTTAAATGAAATATTAAATGCAGTGTTCCATTGGAAATCTTTATTTTGAATATTGGCTGTCTGAATGGAGAACTCAAATCCGCTATTCTGTAATTCTCCGATATTCATCATTGCGGAGGTGTAACCTGATGAAGGAGCCAGGTCGGCCTGCAAGAGCAAGTCGCGGGTATTCTTGATGTAGTAGTCTGCAATAATATTTATCCTGTCGTTCCAGAAACCCAGATCGACCCCCACATTATATTGTTCTGTTGTTTCCCATTTCAGGTTTTCGTTTTGCATGTTTGTAGGCAGATAGGCGATGTATTTATTGCTGTCGAAAGGGTAGAAGGAATTATCGCCCGTTTCCAGCATTCCCCTGTAGGCATAGTTGTCTACCCTGTTGTTTCCCGTCTCCCCGTAACTGAGTCTGAGTTTCCCGTTTGTCAGAAGTTCATTGTCTTTCAGGAAATCTTCCCGACTGAAAGCCCATGCCAATGAGGTGGAGGGAAAGTATCCCCACCTGTTTTTGGGAGCGAACTTGGAAGATCCGTCAGCCCTGAACGATGCTGTCAGATAGTATTTGGAGCGGTAATTGTAGTTCACCCTGGCAAGATAGGACGCCAGTGTGTTTTCTCCTTTGGAAGATCCGATCGAGGGCACGCTGCTGCTTTTTCCAAATCCTGCCATTCCGAAGATTTCATTGGTGATAAACGTGCTGGTCATGTCATGATCGTAGTAGCTTTCTTTCTGGAAAGTGACTCCCCCCAACAGATTTACATTATGTCCCTTTTTCCCGAACTGATAAGTCAATGTATTTTCGTTAAGAAGCCTTTCGGTGTTAGATTGACGGTAAAAGGCATTGATACCTCTGTATTGTGAGTTCTTGTCGTGATAAAAACCGGTTTTGGTCTTTGAGTTGTTGAACTGTTCGTTGGTGTAGTTAACCAGCTGGTAACCACCCGTAGCTCTGAAACGCAGATTTTTTATAATTTCATATTCCGCCATCCCGTTGATACTTAAATTATCGGTGGTGGTTTTGCGATACTCGTTATATGCCGACAAGACAGGATTAAACCGGTAATCTTCGGTCATTTCAATGGCGTCATCATACAGTTCTTCCATGAGGTTTGCCCCTGTGGGAGATACCGGGCGATATCCCCATACACTGTACATTAGGGCGTTACTCACCGAGGTGGATCCTCCTGTGGGATCAGCTCCATTTCTGACGGTGCGGCTGGCATTTGAAATAACCCTCAGGCGCAGCTTGTTATTGAATAATTTCTGATCGAGGCTTACGCGACCCTGATATTTGTCTAAGCTTGAATTGACGATGATCCCTTCCTGATTCATATAGGATCCTGAGGTGGAGTATTGCAAATCACCCTGCATACCTGAGAGTGACAGGTAGTGGTTGTTGGTGATGGCACTCCTGTAGATGGCATCCTGCCAGTCATATTCAGGCTCAGTCAAATAGTCGTTGAGTGTTCTTCCATCGCGGAGGTAGTTGAGCGCAAAATCTTCCTCATTCATAATTTCCTGCTGTAACTCAACAAACTGATACCCGGATAGTAATTCCTGTGTTTTGGCAATATTACTCACCGTCACGTTGCCGTTATATTCAATTCGTGGTTTTCCGGTATTTCCCTTTTTGGTGGTAATTATCACCACACCGTTGGCTCCCCGTGATCCGTAAATGGCTGTTGCCGATGCGTCCTTTAAAACGTCGATTGATTCAATGTCATTCGGATTCAATGAACCCATGTTGCTTGATTCCAAAGGGAATCCGTCCACGACATAAAGCGGTTCTGTACTTTGTGTCAGTGAGCCTGCGCCCCTTATGGTAATATTAAAGTTATCACCCAGGCCGCCATCCTTCGATGATACCTGTACTCCTGCTATCCGCCCGCCCAGCGATTGTGCAATGTTGCTTACAGGAGTCTTGATAATTTCCGACATGTCGGCTTTGGCCACCGATCCGGTCAGATCTTTTCTCCTTACGTCTCCATAACCTACTGCCACTACTTCTAGTTCCTGGATTTGTATTGAAGACTCACGCAGGGTAATTTTAATCTCTGTTTGGTTGCCCACTGTAATCTCCTGTGAATCAAAGCCTATATAGGAAGCTTCGATTACGTCATTCGGACTTGCCTGAATGGTAAATTCACCGTCATAATTTGTCACTGTGCCTTTTGTAGTTCCTTTGATGATGATATTCACTCCTGGGAGTGTTTCTCCTCTTCCATCCACTACGACACCCGAAACATTGACCTGAGCCAATAAGGATATCGGAAGCAACAGCAATAAGACAAGCGATACTGTTTTTAGATTGATTACTTTCATTTAGATTTGTTTTTTTGTTGACATTAAATTAAAAAGATTTAAAGTTTTTGAGCTTTAAATTTTCATTCTCGCAACAAAGTTATATGCAGGTGGCAGATAAAAGGGGTAAAAAAGTACAAAAAAGTTCCTTTTTCGTACGATGTTGTAAGATTTAACACATAAATAACCAATACTATAGAGGGATTTTCTATCAGTTTGACCTGTGCAAAGCCTTATAGTCTGAGGGGGTCATACCAAATTGATCTTTGAAGCATTTGGAGAAATACTTGGGAGAATTGAATCCGAGACGGTAGGTGATATCGGAAATATTTAACTCGGGATGGTTGATCAATAGAAAATTGGCTTTTTTCATTTTCAGGGTGATCATAAAATCATTGGGTGTCTGGCCTGTGATCCCTTTAATTTTGTTAAATAAACTTGTCCTGCCCAAGTTCATTCCCTGTGAAAATTCGTTGATCCCAAACTCGGGATTTGCCATATTTTCTTCTATGATCTTGTTCGCTTTTTCCAAAAAGCTACGGTCCATTTCATTTGAGGCAAGGGTGTAGGGACTTGTATCTGTAGAGTGGGCAAATTTTTCCTGCAGTATTTTGCGTCCGTTCACAAGGTTGTTACAGCGTGCCAGAAGCACCGCTACATCGAAAGGTTTGGTAATGTAATCGTCGGCCCCCAGTTTCAGGCTTTCGATATTGGACTCTACGGCCGTTTGTGCAGTGAGTAAAACTACAGGGATGTGGCAAACCATGAAATTGGTCTTTATCTTCAGGCACATTTCACTCCCCGACATATGGGGCATCATCAGGTCGCTAAGCACAATATCAGGCTGTTTCTCAATCGTCTTCGTCAGTCCTTCCTCCCCGTTTGTGGCAGTGAAAACATGATATACAGGTTCGAAAACATGATACAAGACCTGTAACAATTCCTCGTTGTCTTCCACAATCAGGATGGAGTTCTTCCTTTCCTGATTGCCTTTTACGTTATTCCGGAGATCTGTTTCCATGTCATGTCTGATTCCGGGCAGATAGTCTTTTATCTTTTGGATACTTATGTTGTCCCTACTTTCCGGAACAATTTTTTCAGTTTCTGAGAAGTGGGCTGATCCTTTAAGAAGAACAACTTCGAAATTGCTTCCTTTATTTACTTCGCTTTCAAGTCTGATCTCTGCATGGTGGGCATCCAGTATCCCTTTTGTCAAGGCGAGACCAAGTCCCGTTCCAGGGATAGCAGCACCGATAGATTCGGGAATAGTGCCGATCTGATAAAACTGTTCAAATATTTTACTCTTGTTTTCAGGTGAGATACCGATGCCGCTGTCTTTTACCGACACATATACTTTTTCATCCTCCTGCGAGATGCTGATAGCTATTTTACCTCCTTTTGCAGTATACTTAAATGCGTTGGATATTAAATTGAAGAATACTTTTTGCATCTGATTCTGGTCGAACCATAGTAAGATCGCGTTGTCATCCGGTGCGTGGAATGAAAAATCTATTTTTTGTGCTTCGGCATATTCTTCAAAGGAGAGGTATATCTCATGAATAAATTGAACTATATTGTACTCACCAGCTTTGATTGGCATCTTTTCGTCATTGATTTTCCTGAAATCGAGCAGTTCATTGATCAGGCTGGTCAACAATGCTGAATTCCTGCTTATGCTCAAGATTCTGTTTAATACCCCCGGCTGCAGTTTTTTCTGTTGTAACAGCATGTCGACCTGACTGGCAATTAATGTGAGCGGTGTCCTGAATTCATGGGAAATATTGGTGAAAAAGCGGAGTTTCGACTGATTGACCTCTTCAATATGTGCTTTTTCTTTTTTTTCATATTCCAGTGATGATTCCAGCCTGATTTTATATTTTAGGTATCTCACATAAAAGAGAATCAAAGCCAATCCGGCCAGCAAGTAAAGTATGTAAGCCCACGTACTCCTGTAAAAAGGCGGAGTGACATAAAAAGCAATGGCTGTGGTGCCTGCGGTGTCTTTTGAATTCAGGGGAAGAGCGGCCAGTTCCAGGATGTAATTGCCGGCATCCAGGTTCATCAAATTTATCTCATGTACTCCCTCTCTCAGGGAGATCCATTCGTTCGACAGGCCTCTAATCCGGTATTGATAACGGTATCGGTCGAGAGCAGTGATGTGATCGGAAGAAAACTCAAACTTGAGAATAGACTGTCTGTGATTAAATTTTAACCGGCGTGTAAAAGTCAGTTTCTCTTTCAGTAATCCTGTAGGGTCGTTCGGTACCACTTCCCGGTTATTTACCCATAGGTTTGAGAAATAGATATTCACCGGTTCCAGAACTTCCAGTATTTCCCGTTCATCGAATGAAACCATCCCGTTCATGCCGGCCACATATATCTGGCCTCCCGGCATCACGGTTATTCCCCCGTTAAACAATGAATTCAGCGTAATACCGTCGTTTGAAGCAAAGCTGGTCACCTCACCGTTTTCAGGATTGATATACGACAAGCCCCGGGTGGTTGTCAGATAGATATAGCCGAGAGGAGATTCGGTCATGTTACTGATATAATCGTTCTTCAGATTTGTATTCAGGGATGTAAATCTACGGAACGAGTCTGTATCGGCGTTATATAGGTTCACACCACCCCCGCTTGTTGCAATCCATATTCTGTCGGCGGAGTCAAGATACAGTTTGGTGACATTTATATTGCTCAATGACCGGTCATCGTTCGGGTCATGAAAATACTGCCGTACTTCTCCGGTGAGCATATTATATTTAAATAAGCCTCTGCTTGCCACCCATAAATTGTTTTGCTTATCGATGGCCACGTCCACGAAATAAGTCACATGTTGATGCAATAGCTCGGAAAATACCGAAAAAGTTTCATTCTCTTTATCGAAGAGATATAGGCCATTGTAAGTAGCAATGATGTATTGATCATTGTAAGGCAGGATCCTTCTCACAATATTTGATTGGTCCAGTCCTTCCCTGATAGGGTTATATCTGCTCAGCAGCATGCTTTTTAATTCCAGTGTGGCCAATCCGCCAAGGTGTAATCCCAGGAAAAGCAGGTTGTGATCTCTGTCGAGCCAGGCCGTCTTGATATTGTCGTTTTCCAGTCCAGTGATTTGGGCGTATGTTTTATTCCGGGTGTTATACAGGATTAATCCGTCTCCTTCGGTGCAGAGAAAAGTGGTGCTGTCATTGTAGGGGATTATTTCACTGATAATTGGAAAAGGTTTATTGGCAAAGGAACCATTGGCTAAATCATGCAAGGTGTAGCTGTCGGATTTTGGGTTAAAATAATTTGCCCCTCCAAAATAAGTGCCAACCCACAAGTTTCCCCGGTTGTCTTTGTAAAGTGACCAGACAGATTTATTGGAGAGGCTTTTGTCATTATTCACTTCGGAGTCGTAATGATAAAACCGCGATGAAGCCCTGTCTAGCTTGTCTAATCCTTCCTTTGTGCCAATCCATATATCCCCGTTCCCGTCCTCGCATACGACTCTTGCGAAATCGGAAGACAATCCCGCGGCAGGATTTTCCCGGTTTTGACGGTAATTAATAATGGCATTGTCTGGTGTGATCATATATATACCGTTTTCCCAGGTGCTAACCCACAGGTCTTTTTTCGAATCCTCAAAAAGTGATGCTACACGACTGCATTCCGGAAGCAGCTTCTCTATCTTTTTATTTTGATCAATGACAAATACGCCAGAGCTGATGGTTCCCACATAGAGACGGTTGCCTGAAGCCGGGAGGATGGTTGTTATCTGGGCAGTACTGTCGATTTCATCAAAAAAGATTGATTGCCCGTTACTGACGTTAAAAATACGGTTATCCTTTGCGTACCATAACCGACTGTGGCCATAACTCATCGTGTTGACCTGAATCGTTATAATGGGCGTGATTGTTCCTGTTTTAAGATTGTACTGATCAATGCCATTCTGGGTATGTATGAATACCGATCCCCGTGCATCACCATAAATCTCCTTTATCAGGTTTCCAGACAATGAATTTTCCGGTTTTCCGGTAGGTTGCAGGATTGTAATCCTGTTTCCATCGTAAATATTTAATCCTTCGCGGGTACCGAACCACATGCTGCCCAATTCATCCTGATAAATTGTCATGACGGAAAGTTGGGACAGACCTTCTTCAATGCCTATTTTTGAGAAATAGACATCGTTTTGGCTCTGGGCAAATAGTACATGTAACCATATGGTGCATACGGCGGATAGAATTTTAAAATACCAGAACGGAGATCGACCTCTTCTTGTTATACACATGTGATCAAGAAACCATAAACCGGAATTATGCTTATGACAAAGATGCAAAAAAATCAGACTATTACCTAATGAATATTCTGATTTTTCATTGATTTAGCATTTGTATTTTACAGCATACAGGAAAGCCAGAGTTGAAGGGGAATGGTATAATAATTCAAAAATATGCTTTGTGTGCTCCTATAGGTAGAATCTGAGAATTTAATACATGATGTTATTGAATCGTTTGTAAAAATCAATGTTTTCCTGGGTTATGATATCAAGCTGAACATAGTTCTCCTTTGTTATCTTTTTTTTGAAGATCAGATACTCCAGCATTGTTTTCATGGCAAAAAATCCTTGGTATTCAGGTTCCTGACCAATCAGATAATCAATTTGCCCTTTTTTGAGTGCTTCAATATTGGCCGAGGTCAGGTCCATGCAGATCATTTTTACACCTTCAATATGGTTTGCTTCGAGGTAGTCCGCAATAAAATTACCACGCGAATTCAATACCACGATGGCAGGTACTTCCTTTTGACTACGAAACAGCCTTGAGAGGTACATTTCATTACTTTCCGGTTCAGTAACGGAAAACGGAATACTAAGGACAAGGTTTGTGCATTTGTTCTTCTCAAGATAGTCGGTAAATCCCTTTTTTCGAAGAATGGTGGTATTGGAGCTTATGTCTCCTCTCCTTACTGCCTGAAAAATTGCAATATTTGTTTCTGGTCGAATAATGGAAGTAATCAGTTTAGCGATCATATATCCACATACATAATGATCGGCAGAGAGGAAGGCCAGTGGCATAGTAGATTCAATATTAGAATCTACAAAAATATAGGGTACATCCCTGTCGTCCATTTTCTTGCAGAGATTGATAGTCTCCTCCGCGAAGGTCGGCCCAATAATGAGCGCATCCATTTTAAGGCTGGCAATCTTTTCAAAAATTTGCCTGCAGGAAAAAATATCGTATTGATTGTAGGTGAAAACCAGTAACTCTATCTTTATATTTTCATATTCCTCCAACGCATGATGAATCCCGTTGTGAATACTTTCCCAATATGCTCCGGGAGATACTTCGGGAGTAGTCACTACAATTTTGTAGCTTCTTTTTAAGGAAATGGCAGAGACGTGAATGTTTGGCTTGTAATTTACTTCATCCAATACGCGATTGATAGCTGTACGAGCCTTTTCCGACACATTCCCACGGTTATGAAGTACCCTGTCGACTGTCCCTTTTGAGACACCAGCCATTTTTGCAATATCGATTATCCGGACTTTCTTTTGCATGTATTATTCATTAAGTATCTTATTTGCAATGCGATAACACGGCATGTCGCATTTTTTTAATGCTGTCAAACTTGTGCTCGTGCACAAAGATAGTGTTTTATTTCAGAGCAATGAAACGATTATCCGGGCAATTTTAGCACTTTCCGCTGGCTTTTCGGGTAATTGAGCGAATCCGGCAGATTGCAGATCGTGTTGGGCAGTATTTATACTTTTTTTTCCTGCGGTATGATGGTGGTCAGATCCCTGATGTATATTTTTTCCTTTGCCGCAATACTTTTTCTTGCCGCAATTCCTACAAGGCAGGCTAATGCACCGTCTCTCACCCCAGCGGCCTGTTTAAGCGGATCTGGCGTGTTTGGTATAAATACTTGATCTTTTAGAAGCTTGTCACCGCCTCCATGTCCGCTACCCTGAGGAATTTGTATATATTCTCTTCGCCCGAAATTTCTGGCGATCACAATTTCATCGTAGTTCACGTCGGACGTGGGATTCGATTCCTGGATCCAGGCATCCATCCTACCCTTGGTTCCATTGAAGGCAATTCTGTAACCTTCGTAGGGAGAATAGGTTGTCAGTGAGTATGCTACCTGCACCCCATTCATGTATTTGATAGTGGCAGCCATTTTGTCGTAGATGTTTACATCATTTCTGAACACGCAGCCATCACGATCCGAAAAAATTGATCTGTGTGACATTGTCCCATGTTAACGATGAAGTTGCCTTGCAGGTGAGGGATACCGGTATCGGCATCAATAAAGAAAGAATGGGTAGGTTGTTTCGGCGTTTTGAGTCTTTCAACGAAGATCCAAGTAAGCCAAGTACCGGCATCGGATTATCCATCGTAAAGGAAATGGCCGAGAAGCATCGTGCCAGGATAGAAGTGGAAAGCGAAGAGAATAGGGGCAGCAGGTTTACCGTGTTCTTCAAGAAAGGGATATCGCATTTTGGTACTGACGTGACCATTGACGATACTTTCAGAGCGGTAACGATAGACGAGATGCAAAGAGAAGATCTTAATGAACAGACCCCTCTCCTTCTCGCGGAGGAGATCAATGGGCACCCTACAGTACTGCTGGTAGAGGACGACGACGATCTAAGGCAGTTTATCCGGTCCATTCTTGAAGATGAATATGAGGTGCATGAAGCGTCGAATGGAAAAGAGGGATTTGAAAAGGCTCTGGATCTTATTCCCGATTTTATTGTCAGTGATATCATGATGCCGGAAGTAGACGGGATTGAGCTGCTTGAAAAGGTACGAACTAATATTCATACCAGTCATATTCTCTTTCTGCTGCTCACGGCAAAAACAACCCTCGATAGCAAACTGGAGGGTTTTGGACAAGGAGCGGATGAGTACATTACCAAGCCTTTCAGCGTCTCTTATTTCAAGGCGAGGGTCAAAAATCTGTTACAACGTCGAAGCGAATTACAGTGTTATTACAGAGACAGAACGAACTCTTCGCCTGTTGTCATGTCTCGGGCAAGGCAGACCACAGACGTCCCTTTCAACGAAAAAGACCTGGCCTTTATCCGGACCGTAAACGAATTTATTGAATCGCGTCTGGGTAACAGTGATTTTGTGATTGAAGATATGGCGGTGGAAATGGGAATGAGTCGTACCGTTTTTTTTAAAAAAATGAAAGGTCTCACAGGACTTGCTCCTATTGAATATGTGCGCGACGTGTTGATGCAGCATGCATCAGAATTGCTGGCGAAGGGCGGCTATGCGATCAAAGAGGTGTCGTATATGGTGGGAATGAACGATGCCAAATATTTCACCAAGTGTTTCAAGAAAAAGTTTAATATGACCCCTAGCGAATATAAAAGTTTCTACAGCAGAGAGAAGATCGTCAAATGAAACGAATCTGGGTGTGGGTGCTGTGGAAAAGGGAAGATTCTCGGTGAAAGAACCGGCCGGCTGTGTTCGATCACAGTTGATCAATTAATGAATGTTTCGTTGTCCGCACCGGAAAGATATACGATGTATAATTTTTGTATCCACCTGAAAATAGCCTATGATCAGGCTAGTAGTAATAAATTCTTTAAAAATGACAGGCGTGGTGGGTTGTAAATTAAATTTTCAGGGCATTGCTCAAAATTAAATAAAATGTCTAACTTTGGATTCTAAACTGGTCTGATAGCAAGTGCGTGCTCGAGAACAACAAATTATAAACGAATTAATTTTAAAATATATATCCTATGAAGAGTTTTATTCATAAAGATTTCTTGCTACAAACCGATGCTGCAAGAGAGCTGTATCATGATCATGCGGAAAAACAGCCCATTATCGATTACCATTGTCATTTAAATCCGGCGTATATCGCGAAGGATCATACATTTGATAACCTGGGCCAGTTGTGGCTGGAGGGCGATCATTACAAGTGGCGTGCCATGCGTACCAACGGGGTTGAGGAAAGGTACTGTACAGGAAAGGATACCTCCGACTGGGAAAAGTTTGAAAAATGGGCCGAAACGGTTCCTTACACCATGAGAAATCCATTATACCACTGGACTCATCTGGAGTTGAAAAGGACTTTTGGAGTGGATAAGCTTCTGAATCCCGATGTGGCCAGGGAGATATATGATGCATGTACGGAAAAACTTCGTACCCCGGAATATTCCGCCCGGGGGTTGATGAGAAAATTCAATGTGCAGGTAGTTTGTACCACGGATGACCCGGCAGACACTCTGGAGCATCATCTTGCATTGAAAAAAGAGGGCTTTGAGATAAAAGTACTTCCTACATGGCGTCCGGATAAAGCCATGGCAGTGGAAAATCCGGAAGAGTACCGGACATATTTGGAAAAATTATCGGAAGTATCCGGTATTACAATCAGCAAGTACAGTGATCTGATTGGTGCGCTCCGTAACCGTCATGACTTTTTTGCGAGTGCGGGATGCAAATTGTCTGATCACGGTATTGAGGAGTTCTACGCAGAACCATATACAGAAACAGAGATTGCTCAAATTTTCAATAAAGTATATGGTGGCAATAAACTGACAAAAGAGGAGATATTGAAATTTAAATCGTCCATGTTGCACGAAGGCGCGTTGATGGATTGGGAAAAGGGGTGGACGCAGCAGTTCCATTATGGTGCTATCCGGAACAACAATACGCGACTGTTTAAACAGCTGGGGCCGGATACAGGGTTCGACTCCATCGGTGATTTTACCGTCGCAAAAGCAATGAGCCGTTTCCTCGATCAACTCGACAAAGACAACAAGCTGGCAAAAACCATTATCTATAATCTTAATCCCCGCGACAATGATCTCATAGCAACCATGATCGGAAACTTTCAGGATGGATCGGTGGCAGGGAAAATACAGTTCGGGTCGGGTTGGTGGTTCCTCGATCAAAAAAACGGTATGGAGGCACAAATGAACTCACTCTCCAATCTGGGGCTTCTGAGCCGGTTTGTGGGAATGCTTACCGACTCGCGCAGCTTTGTTTCTTACCCGAGACATGAATATTTCCGTCGTATCTTGTGTAATCTCATTGGCAATGATATAGAGAACGGGTTGTTGCCTGCTTCGGAAATGAATTTCCTTGGGAAAATGGTGGAAGACATATCCTACAGGAATGCGAAAAACTTTTTTAATTTTTAAATACAGATATAATGAAACTAGGAAAATACAGTATTGGCGTGGGTGACCGTTTCGCTCATCAGGGAAAAGCTCAGTTGAAAGCTATCATGAGGGCAAACGAGAAGGGGTTGAATATTAGCCCTGTATGGAATAAGTCAAACCGGGAACACATCTATGTGGGAACAGAACCCGCCGACACACGCAATGAAGCCGATGAGGCTGTGAAGGCACTGGGTTTTACAGGCTCTTACTTTGTAGATGCAGATCATATTAACCTGAATACAGTAGCCAAATATGTGGCTGTGTCAGATTTTTTCACGCTCGATGTTGCTTCATTTATTGGCAAAGAAAGCAGCAAGGAGGAAGTAGATACTTTTGTAACTTCATGTAAAGAATATTTGGGAGAACTCCGGATTCCGGGAATGGAAAAACCGTTACATGTCACCTCAGCCTTGTTGACCGAAATTGCCGGCAAATTTCTGGCAGCCACACAGCATGCATCAGAGATATATGGCTATCTGAAAAAAGAGAAGGGTGAAGGCAATTTTATTACCGAGGTTTCCATGGATGAGGTTGAGTCACCCCAGACACCCATCGAGATGCTTTTCATCTTGAAAATGCTGGCCGATAAAGGTGTCCCTGTGCAGACGATTGCTCCCAAATTTACCGGACGATTCAATAAGGGCGTGGATTATGTGGGTAATCTGGATCAGTTTGCCAAAGAGTTTGAAGAGGATGTACTGGTGATTGATTTTGCCGTGAAGGAGTTTGGGCTGCCCGAAGAATTGAAACTGAGTGTTCATTCGGGGAGCGATAAGTTTTCTATCTATCCGATTATGGCGGAGGTTATCCGGAAATACGACAAAGGGCTGCATCTCAAAACTGCCGGTACAACCTGGCTGGAGGAAGTAATCGGTTTGGCTGTAGCAGGCGGCGAAGGCCTGGAGTTGGCAAAGAAGATTTATGAAAACTCCTATAATAGGCAGAAAGAGCTATGCGCTCCCTATGCCGATGTGATTGATATCAACGATTCTGAACTTCCTTCCGTAGAAGAGGTAAATGGATGGTCAAGTGAAAAATTTGCGAACACACTTCGTCATATTCCGGGGCATGCCGATTATAATTCCAATTTCCGCCAGTTGATTCACGTAGCTTATAAGGTGGCAGCCGAGATGGGAATGGACTATACCGATCTGTTGATAAAATATGCCGATGTCATCGGATCGTGTGTGGAGGAGAATATTTACGACAGACACTTACGAAGACTATTTTCGATTTAATAACAATGGATGGTGCTGATAAGTTTCCGTGCCAATTTCTCGTTTTTAGAAGGAACTTTCACGTGATTCGATACTAACAAGCCGGACAATTGACTTATATTTGTCAGCATCAACCACTAAAAAAAATATTATGTACGATTTTTTTGATATCAGAGGAAAAGTAATCGCCATCACAGGAGGTACTGGCGTTTTGGGCAGGTCGATGGTTGAATACCTGGCTGCTCATGGGGCTCATGTGGCTGTAATGGCCCGCAATCTTGAAAAAGGTAATCAGTTAATCAGGAAAGTGAAGGATGAAGGAGGAGAGGCCATGTTCCTGCAGACAGATGTCACGGATGAAACCGTATTAAAACAAAATGCCAGGGATATTGCAGAAAAATATGGCACCATTGATGTGTTGATCAACGGTGCAGGAGGCAATATGCCGGGAGCGACCATCGGTCCGAACAACAATATTTTCGACCTGAAGATGGATGATTTCCGCAAGGTCGTTGATCTGAACCTGATGGGAACCGTCATGCCTACGGTTGTTTTTGCCGAATATATGGTAAAAGCGAAAAAAGGAAATATCGTGAACATTTCTTCCGCCTCTGCCTTACGCCCGCTCACACGGGTGGCCGGCTACGGAGCTGCCAAGGCTGCAGTAACCAATTTTACCAAATATATGGCCGGCGAGTTGGCTACCAAGTTTGGTGAGAATTTTCGTGTGAATGCCTTGTGTCCCGGATTTTTTATCACGGAGCAAAACCGGACACTACTCACCAATCCGGATGGATCTTATTCCGATCGTGGAAACACCATCATCGCTCATACTCCATTCCGCCGTTTCGGTGTACCGGAAGACTTGTTGGGAACACTTCACTATTTGGTCAGCGATGCTTCCAAATTTGTCACAGGAACGGTGGCAATTGTAGATGGCGGCTTCGATGCTTTCAGTATTTAATGTTGTGTAATCAGTTATCAGTAAATAAAATATGTCACTCAAACTAAGAAAGGAATTCAAATATTCACTGCTTGTCCCCACCAGTATGGGTGTGCGGATCACACCGGTGAACGCACAACCGGTGCAGAGTACGAACATGTTTCAGATGCAGGCAACCAGTGCCGAAACAAATGTGGCCAGCATCTCCTCTTACTTGGGCCTGCCGGTAAAGGTGCTTACTACTTTTGTGAAAGACAGTCCTATTGCTGCCTTCATCAAAGCCGATCTGAGAGCACGTAACATGGACTACGAAGGGCCGGAAGTGCCACAGGGCGATCCCTGGGGCTATCGTCATCAGTTCAATATCGCCGACAGCGGTTTTGGACTGCGCGGCCCGCGTGTGCAGAATGACCGTGCCGGTGAGGTGGGAAGAACGTTGAACGTAAAAGATTTTGACCTCGAACGAATTTTCGGCGTGGAGGGAGTCCAGATTGTACATCTCTCCGGACTGATTGCTGCGCTGTCTCCCGAAACAAGTAATTTTTGCCTGGAGATCGCCCGCTATGCAAAAAAACATGGCACGTTGATTTCCTTTGATCTCAATCACAGAGCTTCTTTCTGGAAAGGACGGGAGAGAGAGCTGCACGAAGCCTTTACCGAAATAGCCTCTCTCGCTGATATCCTTATCGGCAATGAAGAAGATTTTCAGTTGTGTCTTGGCATTGAAGGTCCCAAAGCAGGGGGTGAAAATATCGGAGATACCATGGATGCCTTCAAAGGAATGATTCTGAATGCGAAGCAGGCATTCCCGAATGTGTCGGTCTTTGCAAATACACTTCGTGAAGTAATCAGTGCCAATGAACATCTCTGGGGAGCCATTGTTTATGAAAATGGAACATGGCATGAAGCTCCTCTGCGCACCATCAATGTGATGGATCGCATTGGCGGGGGCGATGGATTTGTGGGCGGACTGCTCTACAGCATCCTCAAAGAGATGTCTCCCGAAAAATGGATTCAGTTTGCATGGGCAAGTGGCGCTCTGGCAACAACCTTCCTGACCGACTATGCGCAACCGGCCGACGAAGAGGTGATCTGGAGTATCTGGAACGGTAACGCACGCGTAAAAAGATAATCAAAAGAACAAACAATAACTTATGAAAGAAAAAGCAGATATTGGATTGATCGGATTGGCCGTAATGGGTGAGAATTTGGTCCTGAATATGGAAAGTAAAGGCTATACTGTGGCTGTCTTTAACAGGACAGTTGCCAAAGTGGACGACTTTCTGGCAGGGAGAGGCAAAGGCAAAAACTTTATCGGAGCCCACTCACTCGAGGAATTTGTGGCTTCCATTGAAAGGCCACGTAAGGTGATGATGCTGGTAAAAGCGGGCAAGCCGGTAGATGATTTCATTGAATTACTGATCCCGCTGCTCGAGCCGGGCGACATCATTATCGATGGTGGAAACAGCCATTTCCCCGATACGATGTGCAGGACAAAACAGGTGGAAAGCAAAGGATTGCTCTATGTGGGTACCGGTGTTTCCGGTGGTGAAGAGGGAGCATTGAAAGGCCCGTCGATGATGCCGGGGGGATCACCCGAAGCGTGGCCGCACGTGAAAGAGATCTTTCAGTCGGTGGCAGCCAAGGTGGACGGAGGCGTTCCCTGCTGCGACTGGGTAGGAGAGAACGGTGCGGGGCACTTCGTGAAGATGGTGCACAACGGCATTGAGTACGGCGATATGCAGATCATCAACGAAGCGTATCATCTGATGAAAGATTTGCTGGGTATGGACGCCTTTGAGCAGCACGAAGTGTTTAAAAAATGGAACAAAGGTGTGCTGGATTCCTATCTGATTGAGATTACCACGGATATTCTCGACTTTAAAGACGAAGATGGCTCCCCATTGGTGGAGAAAATTCTCGATACAGCCGGCCAGAAAGGTACCGGAAAATGGACCGCCGTCACGGCACTCGATTTGGGTATTCCTCTCACGCTGATCGGCGAGTCTGTATTTTCACGCTGTCTCTCGGCTCAGAAAGATCTGAGGGTAAAGGCCTCGAAAACACTTACAGGGAAGAAGCCCGACTTCAAGGGTGATAAACAGCAGTTTATTGACGATCTCGAAAACGCTATTTATGGTGCCAAGATCATCTCATATGCACAGGGTTACGACCTGATGATGGAAGCTGCCAGAGAGTATGGCTGGAATCTCAACTACGGAGGAATCGCATTGATGTGGCGCGGTGGATGTATCATCCGTTCCCGCTTTTTGGGGGACATCAAAAAAGCATTTGACAACAACCCCGCACTGGAGAATTTGCTGCTTGACCCCTTCTTCAAGAATGCGGTACAGTCGGCCGAAGAGAGCTGGCGCAGAGTATGTGCCACGGCATTGTTGAACGGTATTCCCGTACCGGCCATCACCTCGGCTATGTGTTACTACGACGGTTTCCGCAGCGAGCGTCTACCGGCAAACCTGTTGCAGGCACAACGGGATTACTTTGGCGCTCATCAGTATGAACGCCTCGACAGTCCACGTGGAAAATTCTTCCATACCGACTGGACAGGTCGTGGTGGAAATACTGCTTCTACAACATACGATGTATAATTGTAAATAAACTGCGACAGACTGGTCCTCTTCATCCGATGTAACCGGCAGGTTATGCGAGGGTGACCGGTTTGTTGCAGATAAATGATCGACACAAAGCAATGATTTATTACGAAAAAGGTTCCTCTCAAACAGATTTGTCGGGTGACGATCTGCAGAAGGGGCTGTATGAAGCATTTGACAAACTGGGGGAACGGCAGAAAATTCTGGCCGTTCCGCCTGATTATACCCGTCTTCCCAGCAGAGCGGGAGAACTGACAGAAATGACATGGAAGTACTATGGTGAAAAACTGACCGATATCCTTCCTGCATTGGGTACACATACGCCCATGACAGCACACCAGATCAGCCACATGTTCGGCGAAACACCGGAAACACTTTTTCGGGATCACGACTGGCGCAACGACGTGCTCACCATGGGTGAGGTACCGGCAGAATACATCCGGGAGGTATCGGAAGGAAAGGTCGATTTCTCCTGGCCGGCTCAGGTTAACAAGCTGCTGGTGGAAGGTGGGTTCGATCTGATTCTTTCCATTGGACAGGTCGTCCCGCACGAAGTAGTGGGTATGGCGAACTACAACAAAAATATCCTGGTGGGTACCGGGGGAAGCGAAGGAATCAACAAGAGCCACTATATCGGTGCCGTCTATGGCATGGAGCGGATGATGGGGCGTGCCGATACACCGGTACGGCGCGTGTTCAACTATGCCACCGAGAAATATTTGAAAGATCTGCCCATTATCTACGTGCTCACCGTGGTAGGTGTCAATGAAAAGGGAGAACAACAGACATACGGATTGTTTGTGGGAGATGACCTCGAAGTGTTCGACCGTGCCGCAAAACTGTCACTGGAAGTCAATTTTGTGATGGTCGACAAGCCGTTACAAAAAGTAGTAGTGTGGCTCGACCCCACGGAATTCAAAAGCACCTGGCTGGGGAACAAATCGATCTACCGTACCCGGATGGCTATTGCCGATGAGGGAGAGCTGATCGTCCTGGCACCGGCACTGAAAGAATTCGGAGAGGACAAAACAATAGACCGGCTGATTCGCAAGTATGGTTATTTTGGTACACCCCATACCTTGAAGGCGGTCTCCGAAGATCCGGAACTCCGCGATAACCTGGGCGCAGCCGCGCACCTCATTCATGGTTCGTCGGAAGGTAGATTTTCCATCACCTATTGTCCGGGCAAAGGAAGTGAAAACCTCACCCGGAAAGAAATTGAAAGCGTGGGATTTCAGTGGGGAGACATTGATGAGACCATGCAGAGGTATGATATTTCCCACCTCAAGGAGGGATTCAATACCCTTCCGGGCGGAGAGGAAATTTACTACATCTCCAGCCCGGCACTCGGATTATGGGCATACAAAGACCGGTTTGAATAATCCACATTGCCCGAAAATAAAGCTTCTGGAGAGGAAATGGAATCATTCATTTTTCTCCTAAGGCTTTTTTTTATATATCTTTGAACCTCCGTATCTGGATCGGTAAATTGAAAAACAACAATTAATATAATTATCATGACAACAAGAAGAGAGTTTCTCAGAAATGCAGCATTGGCATCTGCGGGATTGGCCATGGGAGGTATATCGACCAAAATGAATGCGGCAAGCTACAACAGGGTGGTGGGTGCCAATAAAAAAGTGAACCTGGCCCATATTGGAATTGGAAACAGGGGATGGGAGATCATCAACGATTTTGACAAGACAGGACTGGCCAACGTGGTTGCCCTGTGCGATGTGGATCTGGGAGCGGAACACACAAGGAAAGCACTGGCCAGATTCCCGAATGCGAAACTTTTTAAGGATTTCCGGGAGATGTTCGACAAGATGGGCCACGAGATTGAGGCGGTGGCCATTGCCACGCCCGACTTTGCACATTTTCCTGCCGTGATGATGTCCATGGCCGAAGGCAAGCATGTGTACGTGGAAAAGCCGCTGAGCCGTACCTTCCTGGAGTCGGAGCTGATCATGAAGGCAGCCCGGAAGTATCCCGAAGTGGTTACCCAGATGGGAAACCAGGGGCACTCCGAGGCCAACTACTTCCAGTTCAAGGCCTGGAAGGAAGCCGGCATCATCAAGGATGTGACGGCGATCACGGCCCACATGAACAACCCGCGCCGGTGGCACGGCTGGGATCCGGACATCAGGAAGTTTCCCGCCGCGGAACCGGTTCCCGAAACACTGGACTGGGATACCTGGCTGATGGCGCGCGACCATCATGATTTCAACAAGGATTTCCACTACGGGCAGTGGCGCTGCTGGTATGATTTCGGCATGGGGGCGCTGGGCGACTGGGGCGCACATATCATTGATACGGCCCACGAGTT
>DGZP01000062.1:0-15646 GCA_002398565.1 Proteiniphilum sp. UBA4977 | reverse complement strand
TACTTCTTCCCGATGTCGAGCACCATTGAATTCAAATTTCCGCAGCGGGGCAATATGCCACCTGTGGTGATCACCTGGTACGACGGGGTGGATAATATTCCTGCCGTACCGGATGGGTACGGCGTGTCGGATATCGATCCGAATATTCCGAGCGTGGCGGGCGGGAAGATCCAGCCTGCGAAGCTGAATCCGGGGAAGGAGATCTACAGCAAGGAACTCACGTTCAAGGGCGGATCGCACGGCAGCACGTTGAGCATCATCCCCGGAGAGAAGGCCAAAGAGATGGAAAAGAAGCTGCCCGAGGTACCGAAGAGTACTTCCAGCCACTCTGCCAACTTCCTTCTGGCTTGCCAGGGCAAGGAGAAAACACGCTCCCCGTTCGAAATATCGGCACCGTTGAGTCAGGTGTTCTGCCTGGGTGTGGCGGCACAGCGGCTGAACCGTAAGATTGTGTTCGACAGGGAGACCAAACGAGTGACCAACGACGCCTTTGCGGATGCCTTCCTCACGGGTGAGCCTCCGCGGAAAGGCTGGGAAGATTTTTATAAGATTTGAGTCGACGGTACGGTTTTGAAAAAACGGGAGCTAAAGACCAATTGTTCGCAAAAAAAGAAATTTATTGATCCATAACATAACAAGAAGAAAATGAAAAAAAACAGTTTGTTAATTTTAGTGATGACAGCATTACTCGTATCCTGTTCACAAGGACCGAAGTGGCAGGAGTTGTTTAACGGAAAAGATCTGCAAGGGTGGGAGAAGTTGAATGGTACTGCCGAGTATAAGGTGGAAGACAATGCCATCATCGGCATTTCTCAAATGAATACGCCCAATACCTTTTTGGCGACAACCGAAAAATACGATGATTTTATTCTTGAGTTTGAATTTAAAGTGGATGACGGATTAAATTCGGGCGTGCAATTCAGGAGCAATAGCCTGCCAGATTACAGGGATGGTCGCGTTCATGGTTATCAGTTTGAAATTGATCCTTCCGACCGTGCATGGACAGGAGGAATCTATGATGAAGCCCGTCGTGGATGGCTTTATCCGATGAATTACAACCCAGAAGGAATGAAGGCATTTAAGCACAGTGAATGGAACAGTGCCCGTATTGAAGCCATTGGCAATTCTATCCGCACCTGGGTAAACGGTGTTGCTTGTGCCAATATTCTGGATGATACCACTCCGTCAGGGTTCATCGCCCTGCAGGTACATTCCATCGGGAAGGCCGAACTGGAAGGAAAGACCGTTGCGTGGCGCAATATCCGCATCCTTACGGATGAGCTTGATAAGTACAAAACAGCCGACGATG
Source organism: Proteiniphilum sp. UBA4977 (assembly GCA_002398565.1). Lineage (GTDB taxonomy): Bacteria > Bacteroidota > Bacteroidia > Bacteroidales > Dysgonomonadaceae > Proteiniphilum. The sequence goes on along the minus strand of DGZP01000062.1, from coordinate 14,337 downwards.
AGAATGTAATGCAGATAAACCAGGTGGCCAATACAATCTCTGACCGTGAAGCTGCCGATGGATGGAAATTGCTCTGGGATGGCAAGACCACCGAAGGATGGCGTGGTGCCAAGAGAGACGATTTTCCCGATCTGGGATGGTCGATTGACAATGGCATGCTGAAAGTACACAAAAGTGATGGTGGTGAGTCAACGAACGGCGGTGATATTGTTACGACCCGTCCTTACAAAAACTTTATGCTGAAAGTCGATTTCAAGATCACTGAAGGTGCCAACAGCGGGATCAAATATTTTGTCGATACCAACCTGAATAAAGGAGAAGGATCGGCCATAGGTTGTGAATTTCAGATTCTGGATGATCAGAATCATCCGGATGCCAAGCTTGGCATAAATGGAAACAGGACGCTGGGTTCACTTTACGACCTGATTGCAGCTCCTGCGGACAAGCCATTCCGGAAGGGATTCTTCAATACCGCCATGGTGGTCGTAGAAGGCAATCACGTGGAACATTGGTTGAATGGTGTGAAAATTGTGGAATATGACCGCAACAACGATGCATGGAACAAATTGGTACAGACCAGCAAGTACAAGGACTGGCCCAATTTTGGTAATGCCGAAGAGGGTTTGATTCTTTTACAGGATCATGGAAATGAAGTCCTGTTTCAGAATATTAAAATAAAAGAATTGTAATTAGGTGTGCAATACATCATTTCCCATGAGACCGCCGGCCACCCTCCGGCGGTTTTTTGATATCTCTATATAAACTCATTTTTCAGTGATTCCACCCACTTTTCCAAACGCTCCTGCGTAAGGTCGTACTCGTTGTCCTCATCAATGGGTAAACCTATCCACGTACCCTCAATAACCGCGGTGGAACTGTCGTAGGTGTATCCTTCATCTGCTACCTGACCCACAATCCGTACTTTATCCTTTATTTCATCATATACCACTTTCATCGATTCTGCAAAACTTGTCGAATAGGATGCACTGTCTCCCAGCGCAAAAATAGCTACTTTTTTTCCGGCCAAATCCATCCTCGCAAATGAAGGAAGGAAACCTTCCCAGTCGTCCTGCAAGTCGCCTATACCTGTTGTGGATGTACCTATTACATAGTAGGGATAGTCTTTTATTTCATCGAGTGTTACTTCCAATACATTAAATATGTCTGCTTTGCCGTCGAAGAGATCCTGTACCTGCCTGGCTACCGATGCAGCATTTCCGCCTGACGAGCCGTATAATATGGCTATATTATTCATTGTTGTTTGTCTTTGCTTAGTGGATAAACATTTTAAGAAAGAAAATGTTTGTAAGGAGGACAGACAAGCATTTTTTTCTTTTGAGTTTTACTGAAAATGTGTTACTTTTGCATCCGTTACGGCGCGGTAGTTCAATGGATAGAATAGAAGTTTCCTAAACTTTAGATTCGGGTTCGATTCCCGGCCGTGCTACTGAGGATGAATAATAAATTAAGGAAACCCTTTGATAATCTTTGATTATTAGAGGGTTTTTCTTTTTAGGGCAACGCAAGAGAAATAGCTCTTCAAACATATTTCATAATCATTTACTCCCACTTCATTCCCCACGACAAGCAACTGATTACGTATACAAGTTGTGTGCGTGGGTCTTGTGTGTTTAGCTGTTCAAAGTTTAGAAAAACAGTTGAAATGTAGGCCGGTGTCATATCTCCTGCTCTTTGTAGGTCGGTATGCAGCTCTGCCAGTTGTGGAAACTCTTTTCCCATATCGGCTAGAAAATCGATAAATTTGCTGTTTGTTGTCAAACTTGAAATCAATTTGCAATCGCATGTGTCACGGGAAGTAGAAATACCGGTAACCCAAATGGAACGAAAAGTCCCGATATGGAGTGCGTCCAGCAGTTTTGTACGCGCTTGGATGGATAGTGGAAAACTTTTTGGGCCTTCCAACATCATAAAATCCACCAGTTGTTTGTTAAACATGGTGTAGGCCTCAGATTTCGCCTTGACGGAAGCACCGGACTGAACACCGATTTCTTCTTCAAACAAATGTAACAACGTTTGCAAATCTGCCACCTCCTGTCCGGAAAAATGAACGGTTACGGAAGAGTAATCTGCCAGGTTATCTGACGGTTTCCCGCATCCCAATACGAGAAAGGCAATAAATAGTAAAATACAAGGAAACTTTCCAATCATTTTTACGGAATCTTTACTGTATGTGATATCTCAATCCTCTTCAATCCGCATGAAATCTTAAGAAGATTTACTGCAAATTTAGCAATATATGTAATCCGAGGCAATATTAAATATTGAGAGTGACCGATGGAATTATGCGGGAAGACTTTTTCATCACCTTCTCCAAAGAATCTGAAGGCAGATGAAAGATACTCTTCAGCCACCCGGCCAGTCGACGTCCGGGTGACGACGTGACCGTTCCTACCGCCGGTTCCTGTGGTGTTGCCAAGGAGCGGATGGAAACGAAAAAAAGAAATGTACTGCTACGATTGGTCCTTCTGTACGAAAAACTGTCGAAGGAGGCGATCAAGAATGCATTGTTGAAAGGGTTACCCTCACACCCGAATCCATTTAAGGAATCCCGCTTCGATCTAAAGCGGGATTTTTTGCGTTTGTTTTGTATCTTTGTCGGGAGTGTGAATGATAATGAAAAGCAAGTAATATTGTAACGATGAAAAGGAATCTTTTATTGATCTTTTGTGCCATGATTCTCCTGATGATGACCGCCTGCGGACAGAAGAGTGCTGAGAGCGAATGGATTTCACTCTTCAACGGAAAGGATCTGGCCGGATGGACACCCAAAATCACCGGCTATGAAGCAGGTGACAACTTCGGTAATACCTTCAGGGTGGAAGATGGATTGCTCAAGGTCCGCTATGATCAATATGATCAATTCGATGGACGTTTCGGGCACCTCTTTTATCAGGATGAACTTTCGCATTACAAGCTGCGGGTAGAGTATCGCTTCGTGGGAGATCAGTGTCCCGGAGGAGAGGGATGGGCTTACCGCAATTCCGGTGTCATGGTTCATGGTCAGCGTCCCGAGACGATGATGTTCGATCAGGATTTTCCCACCTCGGTGGAGGTACAGCTTCTGGGAAGCGACTCGCTGGTTGAAAGGACCAATATGAACGTCTGTACACCCGGCACCAATATTGTAATGAATGGTGATCTAAGGCTGGAGCATTGTATCAACTCCACTTCCGGACTCTTCTTCGGTGATGACTGGGTTACAGCAGAAATCGAAGTCAGAGGCAATGAGGTGATCTATCACGTAATAAATGGTGATACCGTGCTGCATTACAACCATCCACAATTGGATGAGCGGGATGCTACCTATGCACGGCTGATTGAGTTGAATGGAGGTGACAAGATGTTACACAAGGGGACGATTTCACTACAAAGCGAAAGCCACCCCGTCGACTTCAGGAAGGTGGAATTACTTATTCTGGAATGATTTTCCTTATTGAGCAGCGACATTGAGCGCTATCTTGCCTCGTCACCAGGTAAAAAAAGAGAAGCCGTCTTTTGGGGACGGCCTCTTAGTTATTGTAATCGAAATAGCGGGCTTAGTCTAACTGCGGTCCCGAAGGGATCAGCGCGAGGGCTGCTTCGTTATCACAGTATTGCTTGAAATTTTCTATATACATGCCTGCCAGCTTTTTGGCTTTGGCTTCCCACTCGCTCTTATCGGCATAGGTGCTTCGTGGATCCAGAATGTCTGAAACGCCGTTCAGCTTCACGGGAGCAGTGAGGTTCATGACAGGAACATGGAATGTTTCAGCCTTTTCGATTGATCCGTCGATGATGGCATCAATGATGGCGCGGGTATCTTTCAGAGAGATGCGTTTTCCTGTTCCGTTCCAGCCCGTATTTACCAGGTAAGCTTTAGCATCATGCTCTTCCATTTTTTCGGCAAGACGTTGTGCATAGATGGTGGGGTGTACAGTTAGGAAAGCTTCACCAAAAGCGGGTGAGAAAGAAGGCTGTGGCTCAGTGATACCACGTTCGGTACCTGCCAGCTTTGAGGTAAATCCGCAGAGGAAGTGATATTGTGCCTGATTGGCATCCAGAATTGATACCGGGGGCAATACACCGAAAGCATCGGCAGAAAGATAGATGATCTTTTTGGCATGCCCTGCACGTGAAGGAAGCACAATCTTGCTGATGTGGTGGATCGGGTACGACACACGTGTATTTTCGGTAGTGGAGCCATCGGCGTAGTCGATGTTACCTTCATCATCCACTGTCACGTTTTCCAGCAAAGCATCACGGCGGATAGCTCTCCAGATGTCCGGTTCGTTTTCTTCACTCAGGTTGATTACCTTGGCGTAGCAACCCCCTTCATAGTTAAATACCCCGTTGTCATCCCAACCGTGCTCGTCATCTCCAATCAGAAAACGCTTCGGATCTGCAGAGAGTGTCGTTTTTCCTGTTCCCGACAAGCCGAAGAAAATTGCCACATCGCCATCTTTGCCTACATTGGCAGAACAGTGCATGGAAGCAATACCGCGCAAGGGCAGGTAGTAATTCATTAGCGAGAAGATGCCTTTTTTCATTTCACCACCATACCAGGTACCGCCGATCACCTGCATTTTTTCTGTCAGGTCGAACAAGGTGAAGTTTTCGGAGTTCAACCCGAATTCCTGCCATTTGTCGTTGGTTGTTTTGGAGCCGTTTAGGCAAACAAAATCGGGCTCGCCGTAATGGGTCAGTTCATAGTGTGAAGGACGGATAAACATGTTGGTCACGAAATGTGCCTGCCATGCCACTTCTACAATGAAACGCACTTTCATGCGGGTATCTTCATTTGTTCCGCAAAAAGTATCAACCACGTAGAGTTTTTCAGATTTAGAAAGCTGCTCTGTCACACGTCCTTTGCAATAATTGAATGCTTCTTTGGTGCAGGGACGGTTGATGGTACCATCCCACCAGAGCGTGTCCCGAGTTACGTCATCCTTTACAAAATATTTGTCTTTAGGTGAACGACCGGTGAATTTCCCGGTGTAAACAGCTGTGGCTCCGGTTTTTGTTAATTTGGCCTTTTCAAATCCCTCGTTTGCCGGATTCATTTCATCCTGAAACAGCGTCTCGTAGGAAGGATTGTGTACGATCTCAAAATCGCCCACAATACCATACTTGCTTAAATCTAAATTTACCATCTTGAAAAATTTTGGGTTTATTATTTATGATTGTATAAAACTCTTTTTTGATAAGTCCTAAAACAGTCGTACAAAAATATATAAATTCCTTCAAAAATAAAAGGAATTAAAGAAATATTTCTTTAATTGTAGCTCTTTTTCACCCGAAACACAGCTATGAACAAAAAAAGGCAGAAAATGTTCAATAAAAAGAAGAAAAACAATACCTTTGTTTTCCGGAAACAAAAAAGTATAGTCAGACAGAGAATGATAAAAATATACAACTTTTCGGATCATAAATCATTGCTTAATTCTTTTGTCCGTGAAATCAGAGACATCACAATTCAGGGAGACAGGCTTCGTTTTCGCCGGAATATTGAACGTATTGGTGAAATTATGGCGTATGAGATCAGCAAGGAGTTAAAGTACAGAAACCTTGAAATTACTACACCGCTTGCGGTGACAGAGGTAAATGTGCCGGATGAAGATATAGTTATTGCCACTATTTTGCGTGCCGGGCTTCCTTACCACCACGGAATGCTTAACTATTTCGATGGAGCGGAAAATGCGTTTGTTTCAGCCTACAGGAAATATAAAGAAACCGGTCATCAATCTTTCGACATTCACATAGAATATATAGCTTCCCCTTCCATTGACGGAAAAACATTGATCCTGACCGATCCGATGCTGGCCACTGGCAGCAGCATGGAACTTACCTACAGGGCGCTGCTCACCAAAGGTACCCCCTCCCATATCCACATTGCCACTATCATTGCGAGCCGGCAGGCCGTAGAGTATTGCGTAAAAATCTTTCCCCCCGAAAAGACTACAATATGGGCTGCAGCCATCGATCCGGAATTGAATGAGTCCGCCTATATTGTTCCGGGTATCGGAGATGCGGGGGATCTGGCTTACGGTGAGAAAATCTAATTGTAGAATTTTTTTTCGAATGCGCTAAAACCGGCCTGTTTCAGGATGAGACGGCGCCACACGGCCGACAGGAAGCCGCTTCCGTATCCAGTGGTTTGTATCCATGCGGCAACGATACTGTAACAGGCTATTTTGAACGATTTATACAGCCTCAGAGAATCTGTAAAGATGGCAAGGCTATAGAGAAGAGGAATAGCCAGCAGGAATGGGTAAAGCGCTGAAAGAAATAAGATAATTGTCATGACGATGACAAAAAGAGCGGGAAGGGCATGTACCGCTTTCAGTGAGCCGGGATGTTCCAGATACAGGTTTATGCGGGCTATACCGGAATTGTGGACTTGTTTAAAAAACTGTCGGTAGGTGGATCTTCTTTTATGATATACATAGGCTTCCTTAATGAGTGTTGTCCGGAAGCCGGCATCCAGCAACCGGAGACTGAAATCTATATCTTCACCGAAACGCATGCTGCCATAACCACCTAAGGCCTTAAATGCCGGTCGTGATACGCCCATGTTAAAACTGCGGGGGTAAAACCGGTCCATCGATCGTGACTTCCCTCTGATGCCGCCGGTTGTGAAAAAAGAAGTCATTGAATAGTTGATTGCCTTTTGTACAGTAGTAAATGAAGGCAGTGCGGCATCGGGACCCCCGTATGCATCTGTAAAGTTTTCTTGCAGCGAGCGGGAGACGGTCTCCATGTAATGTGGCGGGATAACACAGTCTGAATCGAAAAAAATAAGATAATCATTTTTTGCCCTCTCGGCACCTGCATTTCTGGAGAGACCAGGCCCGGAATTTGTTTTGTAAAAATAGGTAATATCCAGCCTGTCACGATATTTATCTACTACCGCATCGCTTTTCAGGGTAGAACCATCCTCCACAATAATCACTTCAAACTCCATGAAGGTTTGCTCACAAAGACTTGAAAGCAGTTCGTCCACTTCTTCGGGACGATTATAGAGCGGGATGATGATAGAGAAAGACATGCAATATTCATTTAAAACATACAAAACTAACGATTTTATTTCTAACTCGCGTAAAAAAATCCCTGTCCTTATTTTTTCATCGTATTGTTTCACGAGAAAAAAACTCAACAGTTAAAAATATGTGAAAATGTTTGAATATTTAAAAAAACACTGTACCTTTGTCATTCTATATGATTTTGGGAAATTTCACGAAAATGAGACGTATAAAACCAAAAAGAATAGAATCGATAAAATAGGGTTGTATGGGTAAATGGACTAAAATATGCATCTATTGTTTCATTTTATGGAGCGCTATTTCATGTAATAGGGAGGGAGGTACCTCTATTAAAGGAAAAATAACCAGTCTTGATTTTCCCTATATTCTTGCATCTTATTTGTCGGCCGACACACTTGCCATCGATACCATTGCCATCGACAGTAGGGGAAGATTTAACTACAGATGTCATATTGATACACTGACTACCTTTTCTCTCTATTTGAATAATTACGAAAGTGCTGCGGTTGTTTTTGCCAATTCGGGAGAGAAGATCAGTGTGGATGGCGATGCACGGTTGCCTGATCTCATCAGAATAAAAGGAAATGAGATCAACAATGATCTTACCACTTTCAAGATAAACAACACCGACTTGCTTACCCAGCGGGGACAATTGTTGGCGAACCTGCTCATGGAAAAGAAATCTGACGTTGTTACAAACAACTCAATTACCCGCCATGACGAGATCGCGAAGTTGAATGTACTTAATCATGAACTGACGCTGAAGGCGGAAGAATTCATCAAAGAGCATCCGGCAAAATTTTCCAGTCTTATTCTGATCAGTAACTTTTTCATGAACAGCGATAATCCGAAGGCATTGAAAAGGGTATTGGATTATATAGAGGGTGATATAGAAAAAACACAGTTTGCAGCGAGGTTACGTTCTTATTCCGATAAGATAAATCTTTCTGCCGAAGGAGCGCAGATGCCTTATTTCCGGTTGACTGATAAAGATAATAAAGATATTTATTCTCACGATTTTCAGGGAAAATTTCTGCTTCTGTCATTTATCTCTACTGCAGGAATTGAATCCCGGGAAACGGTCGCACTTCTGAAAAATGAATATGCCAACGTGAACAAAGACAGTGTGTCGTTTGTCACGATTTATATAGATTCCGATATTTACCCCATTAACTATGCTGTGAATGACTCTATTCCGTGGACCGTTGTCCCTGAAAAGAAAAGTTGGGGATCAGATATTGTGGAAACTTTCAATGTGCAATTCATTCCTTTCAATGTGCTGATTGCACCTGACGGTACCATTAAGGTACGTAATGTTCCCGCCCAGGGAGTGGTGGATGTGATCGGAAAAAATTCCGGAAACTAAGTATCATACAACGTATGTTGCATGCTGGTCAAATTGTTTGGAGCGGCTGTACAGGGTATCAATGCCACGCTCATTACCATTGAAGTAAACTGTTCGAGAGGTATCCGTTTCATGCTCGTGGGGCTTCCGGATACATCCGTAAAAGAGAGTCATGAAAGAATTGTCTCTGCCCTGGAGGTCAATGGCTTGAAATTCCCCCGACAGCAGATAGTTATCAATATGTCGCCTGCCGATATCCGTAAAGAGGGTTCGGCGTACGATCTGCCTTTGGCTGTTGGTATTCTGGCAGCTTCAGGTTCCGTTAGCCCTGAAAAGCTGAATGATTATGTGATGATGGGAGAGTTGTCGTTGGATGGTAGTATTCTTCCGCTCAGAGGAGCTCTTCCTGTTGCCATCATGGCAAAAGAAAAAGGGTTCAGGGGATTTATCCTGCCTTCAGCCAACGCGAAAGAAGCGGCTGTAGTAAAGGGATTGACAGTATATGGCATGGACAATATTCGTGAGGTAGTCGGTTTTTTTAACGGGCTACACATCCCGGCACCCACCCTGGTAGACATAGTACGTGAATTTCAGGAAGGAGGTAATGCTTTTGATTCCGATTTCTCTGATGTGAAGGGACAGGAAAATGTGAAACGTGCACTGGAGGTAGCTGCTGCAGGCGGGCACAACATAATCATGGTGGGGCCGCCCGGGTCGGGTAAATCGATGATGGCCAAACGCATGCCGTCTATTCTTCCGCCTTTTTCGCTGGATGAAGCACTTGAGACTACCCGCATACACAGCGTCGCAGGCCAGATGGGGCTGCATAAGTCGCTGATGACCCGGAGGCCGTTTCGTTCGCCACACCATACCATCTCCGATGTGGCCATGGTGGGAGGTGGTGCTTATCCGCAACCGGGTGAAATCAGCCTGGCGCATCATGGTGTGCTTTTTCTCGATGAGTTGGCAGAGTTTAACCGGAATGTACTAGAGGTTATGCGTCAGCCACTGGAGGATCGCAGGATCACCATTTCCCGCGCCCGTTTCAGTGTGGATTACCCGGCCAGCTTCATGCTTGTGGCTGCCATGAATCCCTGTCCCTGCGGTTTTCACAACCATCCCGATAAAGAATGTGTATGTCCTCCCGGAGCGGTGCAACGCTATCTGAACAAAATATCGGGACCATTGCTCGACCGGATCGACATACAAATTGAAATTACACCCGTCCCTTTCGATAAGATTTCAGACCGTACATCGGCCGAGCGCAGTGATCACATCCGTATGCGCGTGGTGAAGGCAAGGGAAATACAGCAGGCCCGTTTTCGTGGAGTAAGGGGTATTTATTGCAATGCCCAGATGAGCGGGAAGGCGCTGCACAAGTATGTATCCCCCGACAATGCGGGATTAAGTCTTCTGAAAACGGCGATGGAACGCCTCAGCCTCTCCGCCAGGGCTTATGACCGTATTCTAAAGGTGTCACGGACCATCGCCGATCTGGAGGGGAGCGAACAGATCAAGCCGGTTCACCTGGCGGAAGCCATTAATTACCGGAATCTCGACAGGGAAAGTTGGGCGCGATAATAGTATTTTTACAAATAAATTTGTACTCGTAATATGGATAAAATTTTCGAAAAGCTGATATTTTTTTTTACATTATTGCTTTATACGCTTGCTGCAAGTGCAAATGAATTATATTATCATTCCGTATATCAGCAGAACCTCAGTCAGCTTCACGGATTAGTATCCAATGAGGTCAATTGTATTTTGCAAGATTCCAAGGGATTTATGTGGTTTGGTACCAATAACGGCTTATGCCGGTTTGATGGCTATGAATTTAAAGTGTATAAATCCAATTATTTAAATCCCCAGCTTCTTACAGATAATTTAATCCGCTGCATGGCCGAAGATAAAAATAAACGGTTATGGATTGGCACGAAGAAAGGAGTGAATATGCTTGAATTACGCACGGGTAAACTAATTTCATTTGATCATGACATAAGTAAACTTGACATAAGCGCGATAGCTGTTTCTGCCGATAATGTCGTCTATTTTGGAACAAGTGATGGATTATATTGCTTTAATGAAGACACCCATTATTTCGATAAGATTGAATTAAACAAACACTCTGAAAACGTAAATTGGAATTATATAAAGACAATTTTCATTGATTCAAAAAATTATATGTGGATTGGCGGATGGGAGAGTGGTTATCTTGTGTATAATTTAAATACAAATCAATTTGTGGATTATCCTTATCTTAAAGATAAAGAAAAGTTGATTGTAAATTATATATACGAAGATTCAGACCATCATATCTGGTTTTCAACATGGGATAAATATGGAGTGTGGCGAATAGAGAACCCTCATCGGCCTTCTCATAGCAAACTTACAAAGTTTGCAGTTCCCAAAAATAACAAAAGCATGTATTATCCGGTTGTCTATGCTGTCCAGGAAGACCCAGATAAAGGTCATATATTCTTAGCTACATCTGACGGGATACAAATAATAGAGCAAACAAACAGGCATAACAGAGATAGTGTGGTTGATGTTTCAAATTCTATCAAAGTATCAAGTGAAGAAATTTATACATTATACACCGACCGTTCCAATTTGATCTGGTATTCAATGTATGGTATCGGAGTGAATGCATTCAAGACGAGAGAGATAAATTTTGATCAATTTAACCTGTCGGGCATTCTTGCTGAAGAACATTTACAATCTTCGGTTACTGCTATATATCAGGATGAAACAGGATTACTCTGGCTTGGGCTTAATTCTTTCGTATTGGGGTTATTCGACCCTGAGAACAATAAATTTCAACTGTACAATGAGAATTTGATATTAAAAAAGATAAGTTCTGAAGCGAATAGCATATATACTTTTTATAAACCGCCAATGAAAAATGAACTCTGGCTGGGTACCCGATATGACGGCCTTTACATTGTTAAATTCAATGGCAACGAAATTATTTCGGTGGAAAAAAAAGTGATAACCGGGGTTGACCCGAAAAATCTGGCTATTCGCTCTATTATAAAAAACTCTCAGACACAGGATATATGGATTGGCACAAACAGAGGTTTAATCTGTGCAACATATCAACAGTCCGAGAACAAATATGTTTTTAGGTATAATCATCAGGATATAGTGAATTCTAAACTGAATATCAATACATTATTGGCTGATGCAGAGGAAAATCTTTGGATCGGAACGAATAATAATGGCCTATTTAAATACTCCGTTCAGGGAGACAACATAAAGAATATGGAGCGTTATTCCTTTGACAATGGGAAATTAAATAACAACGATGTGTTGTGTTCTTTTCAAGATCATCAGAAAAGAATCTGGATTGGGACTAAAGGCGGAGGATTAAGCCTCTATGACAAGGAGAAAGATAAGTTCAATATTATCGATAGCATGCCACTTATTCCCGATGATGCCATTTTCAGTATAAATGAAGACAATTGGGGGAATTTGTGGCTGGGTACGGGAAATGGATTAATATGCTACAACGAAGATCTTCCCTATGGTGAGAAAATAAAAATATATACCGAAGATGAAGGTGTTTTCATCAACACGTTCAATCTGAATTCTTCGTTTCAAAACGATAAAAATGAACTGTTCTACGGAGGAAAAAACGGATTTGTCACCTTTATTCCTGAAAAAAGGGAAAGGGTATTGTTTGCACCCTCTCCCGTTATTACCGGAATTGCAATCGCCAATCGTCCGATAGAAGATTTTCCTTTGGATGAAAGAGAAAAGATGATTAAGAGTGAGATCCCTTATGAAAATCAATTGACGCTGTCACATTTACAAAATAACATCCGGATTGAATTTTCTTCTCTGTTGTATAACAACAACATGGCGGTGAAGTATGCGTATCAGCTTGAAGGTGCCGATAAAAACTGGGTCTATGTAAGTTCTAAAAGCCACTCTGTGAATTACAATAATTTATCCAGAGGGGAATATATATTTAAAGTAAAAGCAACCAACGAAGAAGGAATATGGTGTGAGTCGCCGACTATCTTACATATCAAAATGAAGCCGGCGCCTTGGCAGACCGCTTATGCGTATTTTTTCTATTTCATTTTTTTCGGGTTTGTGGGTTTATCCATTTTTCGCTATTTTAGCAACCAATTGAAATTAAAGAGAATAATAGCTGCAGAGGAGGTTGAGAGAGAAAAATCGGAAGAGATTTATCAAACCAAGCTCAATATCTTTACCAATATTTCCCACGAGTTTTTTACGCCTGTCACCATCATAAAATGTGCGATTGATAACTTAAAAAATAAGTATCATGAAGATGTTGGTTATCTGCAGACCATGAAAGTGAATGCAGATCGCTTAGTGAGGTTATTGGAACAGATTATTGAGTTCAGAAGAGTAGAGACAGAGAATGTGAAATTGAAACTCATGTCGGTGGAGTTTGTATCGTTTGTAAGAGAACTGTGTGATGTTCATTTTGCTTCAATGGCCTTGGAGAAAAATATCTCACTTTCTTTTTATTCCTTACATGAAACGATAAAAGGGTTTGTCGATAGAGATAAATTAGATATGATCATATATAATTTATTGTCGAATGCGATAAAATATAATAAAGAAGGAGGGAGTGTCTTGGTTACAGTGGATGTTACCGAATCGGAAGGTACGGAACATTTGCTTATCAAAGTGGAAGATACCGGGTATGGGATGAGTAAAGAAGAACAAAAAAATATTTTTAACAGATTTTATAATGGTAATTACCGAAATTTAGAAGTACAAAGCATTGGCATTGGGTTATCGTTAACCTATGATCTGGTGAAGTTACATGATGGCAATATTGTTGTGGAATCGGAGGAAGATAGAGGATCCGTTTTTATTGTTACTATTCCGATTAAGAACTATCCCGATAATAGCGAAATGATTTTCACTTCCGAAAATATAAATTATCAGTTAACAGATGAGAATAGAATTGAAGGGGAGGCAGAATATAATAAATTAAAAGTACTTCTTGTAGAAGACAATAAAGAGCTTTTGGCATTAATGTACGAAGCTTTGAAGCAGGACTTTATTGTTTTAAAATCTGAGAACGGAAAAGAAGCGTTAGAGATACTTGAAAAAAGAGTTATGGATGTGTTAGTTACCGACATTCTTATGCCTGAAATGGATGGTCTTGAACTTGTTTCAAGAATGAAAAAGGATGTGAAGTACTCCCATATTCCGGTATTAATGCTTTCAGCCAGACATAATATTGAGCATAAAATTGAAGGATATGATGCCGGGGCAGATTCGTATATCACAAAGCCATTCGAAATGTCCGTTTTAATTGCAAATATTAAGAGCTTAGTAAATAATAGAAAGCTACAGGCTCAATCTTTTTCAGCGGATACAGGAGCCTATAATGTGGAACAATACACAAACAATGACATAGACAGAGAGTTTCTTGAGAATGTTATCAAAACGATTGAAGAAAATGTTTTAGAAAAAGATTTTACAACTGCTGACCTCTATGAAATATTTAATATGAGCCAACCTACTTTCTACCGTAAACTGCAAGCTTTGATCGGAATATCTCCCAACGAATTAATAAAGAAAGTAAAAATCAACATTGCCCGCCAAATGTTAGTTCATCGGAAATTAAGCGTTTCAGAAGTCGCGTATGAATTGGGATTTAGCGATCCGAAATATTTCAGTACCGTTTTTAAAAAGGAAGTGGGTATTAATCCGGGTGAGTATGTGAAAAATCATCGTATACGGTGAACGTGTACAATGCCTACGGGAGTATCCCATGAACTGTGTAAGTTGGTAATCTGAAGGGGACAAGTCAGGACGGATGAGACTGTAAAGTAAACTGTGTCAAAGAATAAATCATTTTTTTATTACTTTTACACAACAGTTTACATTATGGAAGATTTTGATTACAAGTCCTTTCAAGCCAAGGCGCTGGAGCAGTTAAAAGCCGGCAAGCCTCTTTTA
>DGZP01000099.1:31226-72379 GCA_002398565.1 Proteiniphilum sp. UBA4977 | reverse complement strand
CTCTTGAATATCACCTTGCCAAGGCCGGTTCCATCTCCTTTTGGGGCAAGGTCGTGCTCTTCCTATCCTGAGCTACTTCCGCAATATTGTACCTTGTTTCACACCGCCGTGTGCATCTCTTGAATATCACCTTGCCAAGGCCGGTTCCATCTCCTTTCGGGGCAAGGTCGTGCTCTACCTATCTTGAGCTACTTCCGCAATATTGTACCACCTCGTTTTTGCGACTGCAAATGTAAAAATGTTTCTCCGCTTTTCAAAGAAATTCTGATTAATTTTGTGAAATACCCGTATTTCAGGGCTGAATAACTCAAAGCCAACTATAAAAACGCTTAGTTGCCGATCTGGTAGATATCCTGATAAAGGGGAATGATCCGGTATCTTTGCAACGACTGCGATGCAGGTCCCTTCACCACACTACCCTGCCCGTACATTGTCACAAAAACGGATCCGCACGAGGTACATTCCGCTTTCCCATTACCGTCGGGAAGCACTTTGATGCTTTTATTGTCCTCGTAGGGACAACAAAGATCGTAGGCGAACAACAGATTCCCTGTAACATCGGAAACCACCAGCAGGCCGGCAAAACCAAAACGATCCGTATTGCGTCTGCGTTCTGCCTCAGTAAAAACCTTATATGCCAGAGCATTACGTAATTCAACGTCATAACTGGCCAAATGTACTTCAAAATTCACAGGAGCAAAAGGAATGGTAAATTCTTCGGTTTTATCCACGCAGGCTACGGCGGAGAGCAAAATCAACAACAGGGCAACAACGGGTCGTTTCATCTGGCAAAAAACTGATTACTGATAATAGTAGACTGGACGGTATGACTACAAGGTTGCTCCGTCGAGAATATCATCGATCTGCTCCAGCTCTTCTTGTGTGAATGTGAGATTCTGCAAAGCCTTCAGGTTGTCGTCCAACTGTCTGGTATTGCGGGCTCCTACAATCAGAGAGGTCACTCTCTCGTCTCTCAGTACCCATGCCAACGCCATCCCGGCCATTGTCTGCCCACGTAACCCTGCAAGGATATGAAGCTTTTTCACCTTTTCAACAAGTATATCGGTGACCTGATCCTCCCGCAGGAACCCTGCAGGCTCGGCTGCCCGTGAATGTGCCGGAATACCATGGAGATACTTGTCGGTGAGTACTCCTTGCGCCAAAGGCGAAAAGGCTATGAATCCAGATCCATATCCGGCGGTAATATCCAGGATCTCTTCTTCGGGCTTTCGATTAAACATGCTGTATTTATCCTGAAATATCAGACAGGGAACATCCCGTTCTTTCAGGTAATTCATCGCGTGGCGTGCCTGCAGAGGCGGATACTTCGAAATCCCTATGTAAAGCGCCTTGCCCTGACGGACGATATCCACCAAAGCCTGCATGGTTTCTTCTATCGGGGTATTCGGATCATATCTATGAGTGTAGAAGATGTCGAAATACTCAAGCCCCGTGCGTTTCAGACTCTGACTGATACTTGCCATAAGGTATTTCCGCGATGCGCCATCACCATAGGGACCATCCCACATCAGATGGCCTGCTTTGGAAGAAATTATCATCTCGTCGCGATGAGAGGCAAGGTTCTCTCTCAGAATTTTACCAAAATTGCTCTCTGCTGATCCGGGAGGGGGACCATAATTATTTGCCAGGTCAAAATGTGTAACACCCATTTCAAAAGCATGAAGAATCATCTCCTTGGCTATTTCATAGTCATTTATAAATCCAAAGTTGTGCCAGAGACCCAACGATATTCTGGGTAGTTGTAATCCACTCTTGCCACAATAAGCATATTTCATAGTGTGTGCGTATTAAAAGGTGAAATAAATCAATGCATTTTTTTTTCCAGGTCTTCATCCGAAATCAGACTGACTATCTTTTGTCCGTCGGGCGTATAAGTGGGCGTTCTGGTCGCAAAAAGCTGACTCACCGTAAGCAACATCTCCTCCGATGTAAGTATTCTCCCGTAAGGAATAGCTGTCATTCCGGCAAAAGAGAGTGCCATGGCCTCCTGCATATCTGTCTTCACGTCATTCCCCGCTTCCATGCCTTTCCCAATAATTGTACGTATAAGCAGTGAAGCATCCACATTTTCAATCTCCGACGGAACGCCTTGAATAGCGAAGGTATAATTGCCCAAAGGGCTCAATTCGAAGCCCAATGCTTCCAGATCATTCATAAGAGAGGGCAGCGTGGCTGTTTCGGCTGCCGACAGCTCCAGTATTTCCGGGAATAATACACGCTGCACCACACCCTTTCTTTGCTTTATTTGTTCAAGATACTTGTCGAAAAGGATCCGTATATGCGCTTTGTGCTGATCAATAATCATCAGGCCCGACTTGACCGAAGTAAGAATGTATTTTTGTTTATACTGATAGTGCTCGGGGTAAAATTCCGTATCGGGATGATCCTGATTAACCCCGGTGGTGAAAAGACTTCCCTGTCTGTCAGTGTCCGCTTCGGACGACAGTTCCTTTTCGTTCTCAAACCCCTGGTAAAGTTGTTCCCATCCATGAGCGGGGAGTGAGGAGGCTTGTCTTTCCGGACGGGTGTTGTGAAAAGGATTATAACCGGAATTGATATTTACCCGCGGCATGGGCGCATTGCGGGAAGGATCGTAAATTGGTATCTCCGGTGCATCCTCCCTATCAAAATCGATACTGGGTATAGCGTTAAACTTACCCAGCGACTCCTTCACCGTAACCATCAGGATCTGCCAAAGTGCCTGTTCATTCTCAAATTTCACCTCTGTCTTTGTGGGGTGAATATTGACATCAATCGTGTCTGGATCTACCCGAAGATAAATGTAGTAGGCCGGTTTTTCATTTGCGGCGATCAATGGTTCGAAAGCCGTCATTACAGCCCTGTGAAAATAAGGATGACGGATAAAACGGTTATTCACGAAAAAGAACTGGTTTACCCTCCCTTTTTTGGCAAACTCGGGACGTGCCACATACCCGTGAATCTTACCAAGTGTGGTCTCTTCATCTATCTCGATGAGTTGCTGGGTGGCGCTCTTTCCCTCGAGCTGTACGATGCGTTGTTTTAAGCTGGTTACAGGCAGATGGAGTGTTTCAATATCATTTTCTATGAGGGTGAACTCAATATGAGGATTCACCAGTACAATGCGTTCGATTTCAGAAAATATGTTGCGCCTTTCGGTTTCGTTTGATTTCAGGAATTTACGTCTCGCAGGTACATTGAAAAATATATTCTTCACAGAAACAGAAGTTCCTGTCGCGCAAGAAATAAATTCCTGCCTTTCGAGTCTGGAACCATTTATCACAATCAACGTACCTAGTTCATCTTCTTCACGGCGGCTTTTTACTTCTATTTGTGATATGGCAGCTATGGAGGGGAGTGCCTCACCTCGGAAACCCATGGTGGTGAGAGAAAAAAGATCATCCACCTGTCTTATTTTTGATGTGGCATGACGTTCGAAGGCCATCCGCACGTCGGTACCCGACATGCCCAGCCCATCATCAATCACCTGAATGAGGGTGCGACCTGCATCTTTAATGCATATCCGGATATGCGTAGCACCCGCGTCAAGTGAATTCTCCACCAGCTCTTTTACTACCGACGCCGGTCGTTGAATTACCTCACCTGCTGCAATCTGGTTGGCAATGGAATCCGGAAGTAGATGTATGATATCTGGCATAAGTATGAATGTCTGATTGCTACCGCAATAACCAGAAAAAGAAGACGGCAAAAAGGATGATCAGTATAATAATTAGCAATCCGTTGTTGGTGAAAAAGGTTCGCTCACCGGAAGCTTCCCGTGTTTTTCTCTTTTTCAGATGACGGGTTTGCGAGATAAATTCAGCTTTGAAATCTTTCCGCTCGGCCATCTTTTCCTGCGGGAGATCAGGGAGCACACCCATCTCTCTTTTTATCTCATCAATTCGGTTCTGCAGCTTGTCCTTACGTGCATCTTCCTCCGGATCGTGAAGGATTGGCGTATAATTGAATTTACGCGGCTTTCTGTTATTGTAGAAAAAAAAAGTGCCCATAAGTAAAAAGAATGTTGTTTGTTACAAAAATAGAAAATTCCGTTCAGAGAAACAAAACGGCATTCCTACAATGTGATATCCTCTCTCTGAAACCGTTGCTGCCGTTGTTCCGTACCTTCCGAGCTGTGTCGCTTGTTACTTCGAAAAATATCGTTGGGTCCGGCAGGACGTAAATAATCAAGCCAAACGAAACCTTGTAAACGCGAATCCTCCGGCTTCAGCTGAGGCAAAGGAGTTGTTACGGCTGTGGTAGACGACCACAGTTTCAACCGTTTGATCTGTTCATTCTCAATATCCATGGAGAGGTAAGCACTCTCCGTTTTATTCAGCCCGATAATCGTGCTGTCTTTTTCCGTGAGGTAGTAAAGCGACTCGGCATTACCTTCTACCAGTACATGATAGAGGTCCCCATTGCGAAAGAAGGCGGTCATATCCCTACCACTAAGCTGATTGTATTGCTGATGCTCCTTCCTGTCCTGAATAGCCAGCGCATAGTCTTTCACAATCGCTTTCTCTATCGTTGAATCATTCAGATAAATATTGATCTGATTCCCCGTGATCTGATTATTATCACTCCAGACTACCGGGTCCCCGATCATGTAGACCATGGAATCGCGTGAAGTATAATGCAATGAGTCACACACTCCCTGCAAATCGGCACGAAAGAAACGTACCTCGTAATACGCTTTGATGTCGCGATATACAGAATCAGTGATCAACACCAGTGTGTCGCCATGCACATACATGCTCTCCTGCTGCGAATAGTCGATGGCAAAAGCTGAATCGGTGGCAAGTCCGTATTCGGTTTTTTCGTTATAAAATCCATAATTTCCCTGAAGAATGGCCTTACGCTCCTTATCCTCGAGGAACATGTTACCAAAGACTTCTCCCACACCGGTTTGACGGTTATAAAAGATGGTGTCGCCAATGAGCACCTTGGTGCCGTCATTGCTATACACCTCTGAGCGGTCAAAAAGACGGGAATCTTCGGTTACTGTATTATACCACCCGTTGCTTGTATGCACATAACCGCTGTCCGATACAATACGTGAAGGGCCCAGGATATCAGCGTATTTCGATTCTGTATTATATTTCAGCGTATCTGAATAGATAATATAATCCTCGTTGATCAGTTTTACGCTGTCGCTGAACAATGCCTGTTTGGTGTCGGGACTGTACTGCCCCCAGAATGAAGTGAGCTCGTTTTCTTCATCCACCAGCATTCCTCCTTCAAAATAGTAACCGAGGTTTGCCATCCTGTCGTAATCAAGACTGTCGGTAAAGAGAGTTGCCGTGCGGTCTTCCATGCGAATATTGTTCCTCAGCCGTGCAAGGCGGGTATTACCGTCGTAATGAAGATAGTCGCCATATACAAAGATGGTATCTCCCTGTTCCATGCGCACGTTACTGAAGGCTTCGAATGTGTTGGTTTGCTGATACAGATATGCACTGTCGCAATACATAAAAGCTCCTTCGTGAAAAAAGGTGACATTGCCCGTGAGTATTTCTGCATCAAAACCACTCCTTTTACTCCACAAATCGGCCTGCTTCAACTCAATGATCCGGGTGTCGGGTGCTGTCGGAGCAAGTCCCGAAGGTGGCTGCTGTATTTGAGCGGTTACCAATAGAAAAAAAAGGATTATTTCTGCCATCCTTTGTATTTGAGTTCGCATCCCTGCCATGCAGGATCGATGCGCACATAAGTCTTGTTTATTTTTTCCTGAAGCCACTCATCTACCAACTTCTGCTGCCTGGCATTTTCTGCCATTTGCTTGATGGTCTGATAGTCATTATTGATGTTGGCTTTATGTCCTTCGTTTCGTGCGGAGATCTTCACCATTGCCGCTACTTGTCGCCCTTTTTCGTTGAGCATGATAAAGGGTTTTGATATCTCACCCTCTTTCATTTCGCCCACAACTTTTGCGATATCCTGATTCAGTTCATTCAGGGCGAAACGAGGTGTTCCTCCATTTGCGGAGCCACGGGAATTATTTACCATAATCCCCTTGTTATTGCGCGTATCTTTATCGGCGGAAAGATAGGTGGCAGCCTCGTCGAACGTGATTTTTCCCTGTGTGATGCCACTACTGATTGAATCAAGCCTCACCAGCGCCGTATCGAGCGATTCCTGGGGCACCTTGGGTTTCAGCAGGATATGCCTGAAATTGCCCATATCGCCACGTCGTTCAATCAATTGGATAATATGGAATCCATATTCGGATTCTACCACATTCGATACCTTCTTCGGATCGTTCAGGGCAAAAGCCACGCTGGCAAACTCGGGAACCAGCTGCGACCGGGTCATAAATCCCAGTTCACCTCCTTTCATCGCAGAAGGATCCTCGGAATGCAACAGGGCCAGCGTAGAAAAGTCTCTCTGTCCACTATTTATCTGATCGGTATATTCACGCAGCCGCTCCTTCACCTTGTCTATCTCTTGCAGGGGTACTTTCGGTTCCACTGTGATGATCTGTACTTCCAACGTGGTAGGGATAAACGGAAGACTGTCCTGAGGAAGGCTATTATAGTATTTTCTTATTTCAGACGGAGTCAGTTGTACATTTCCGAAGTGCTTCTGCTGCACCCCCTCCACGAGCTGCTGTTCGCGTATCTGTTCACGCATGTCCTCCCTGATACCGGCCAGACTTTTCCCGTAATATTCTTCAAGCCGTTCTACAGAACCGGTGGAAGCAATATATTCATTGATCAGATACTCAAGTGAACGGTTCACATTGGATTCCTGCACTTCAATGCTGTCAAGCTTGGCCTGATCCAGAAAAAGTTTCCGGATAGCCAGTTGCTCCGGGATAAAACAATAGGGATCTCCTTCGATACGCTGATTTTGCATCAGAATTTCTTTGCGATATTCTTCCACCTCCGATTTCAGGATGGCTTCGTCGCCCACAACCCAGACAATCTCGTCAATTACATTGTTTTGAGCCACAAGAAAGGAAGCAGTTGACAATGCTACAAGTAAGAACAATATCTTCACAGAATACTTCATATTAGTTGATTTACTGATTTAACGATTTGTAGATTAAATCATCACATCTTTGAATCTATCACATTCACAAATTAACTTCAAAGCTTATTTTCACAAGTTAATCGGTGTAGAATAACAGATGTAAAAGTAATGATAATCCCCTTAGCAGCCAAATGGTCTGATGGTTAAAAGTAGTTATAAGCACAGAGACGCCACGGGTGGCGTCTCTGTAAAAAAAATATCCCTGTCCATCGGTTTCATTACCCTTCAATGGCTGCCTGTGCAGCTGCAAGACGTGCAATGGGCACGCGGAAGGGGGAACAGGAAACGTAATTCAACCCTACGGTATGACAGAATTTTACCGATGAGGGCTCACCACCATGTTCTCCGCAGATACCGCATTTCAGCGATGGCTTCACTTCACGTCCCTTCTGCACTGCCATGCGTACAAGCTGCCCCACTCCATTCTGGTCGAGTACCGCGAAAGGATCCTGTTTGAGAATACCCTTATCGAGATACATCGGCAGAAACTTCGCCACATCGTCGCGGCTGTAGCCAAAGGTCATCTGTGTCAGATCATTGGTTCCGAAAGAGAAGAAATCGGCTTCCTTGGCGATTTTATGGGCTGTAAGTGCTGCACGGGGAATCTCAATCATTGTTCCAATCTTGTATTCCACCGAATCGCTTTTTTCCGCAAATACCCACTGAATAGTCTTTTCAATAATCTCTTTCTGCGCTGTAAACTCGTATACAATACCGGTGAGGGGTACCATGATCTCGGGAATGACTTCTATCCCCTCCCTCTTAAGCTCCAGGGCAGTTTCCATGATGGCCCGGGTTTGCATCTCTGTAATTTCGGGATAGAGATTGCCAAGACGGCAACCACGGAGACCCAACATCGGGTTAGACTCCATAAGACCTTCCACCCGGTCGTGGATATCTTTATAGGAAATACCCATCACCCTTGCCATCTCCATCTGCCCTTTTTCATCGTGAGGTACAAATTCGTGCAGTGGCGGGTCGAGCAGACGGATGGTGACAGCATACCCATCCATTGCCCTGAAAATACCATGGAAGTCTTTCTTCTGCAATGGCAATAACTTCTCCAACGCTTTGCGGCGCCCTTCTTCATCCTTGGCAAGAATCATCTCACGCATGGGCACAATCTTGTCCTCCTCAAAGAACATATGCTCCGTACGGCATAATCCGATTCCCTTCGCACCGAAATTACGGGCTACCAGTGCATCATGAGGTGTATCAGCATTGGTTCTTACATCCATGCGGGTATACTTTTCAGCCAGGGCCATCAATTCGGTAAAGTTGGCGTCGAGTTCGGCGTCCTGTGTCTGTATTCTTCCCTCATATACATATCCCGTAGAGCCATCCAGTGAAATCCAGTCTCCCTCTTTCAGCTCCCGCCCGTTAATATTCATTGCGCGTGATTTATAATCGATGATCACGTTATTGGCTGCCGACACGCAGCATTTACCCATACCACGTGCCACCACCGCGGCATGTGAGGTCATCCCTCCGCGGGCTGTCAGTATTCCCTGTGAGCTGGCCATACCACGCAGGTCCTCTGGCGAAGTCTCAATACGGCAGAGAATCACTTTTTTACCTTCCTTATGCCATTGTTCGGCTTCATCGGCGTGAAAAACTATCTGACCTGTTGCTGCTCCGGGAGAAGCGGGTAATCCGTGCGTAATTGATTTTGCAACAGCTATCGCCTTTTTATCAAATACAGGGTGCAGCAACTCATCGAGTTTCTCGGGATCACATCGCTTCAATAGGGTTTTTTCATCAATATATCCCTGATGGAACATATCTATGGCTATTTTCACCATGGCAGCACCCGTACGTTTTCCGCTACGCGTCTGCAACAACCATAGCTTCCCATCCTGAATGGTAAACTCCAGATCCTGCATATCCTTGAAATAGTCTTCCAGCTTTTGCTGTACTGTCATCAGTTCCTTTGCACATTCAGGCAGTGCTTCTTCGAGAGAAGGGTATTTGGCTATGCGTTCCTCTTCAGATATTCCCTGCATCCTTGCCCAGCGACGTGAGCCCTCGATGGTGATCTGCTGAGGAGTGCGTACGCCGGCAACCACATCCTCTCCCTGTGCATCGATAAGGTATTCGCCGTTAAAGATATCTTCTCCGGTGGCGGCATCACGCGTGAAGGCAACTCCGGTACCGGAAGTCTTTCCCATGTTTCCATATACCATGGCCTGCACATTCACCGCAGTACCCCACTCTTCCGGGAAGTTGTTCATTTTCCGGTAAAGTATGGCACGCTCGTTCATCCAGCTATCGAACACGGCACATACGGCCCCCCAGAGCTGATCCCATGGGTTTATCGGGAAGTCGTGTCCGGTCTTTTCCTTCACTGCCTCCTTGAATCGTATAACCAGCTCTTTCAAATCGTCCGTAGTGAGATCTGTATCCAGCTCAATCCCTTTTGATTTCTTCATTTCCTCCATGATCTCCTCAAAAGGATCGATATCTTCCTTGCTTTGTGGTTTCAATCCCAATACCACATCCCCGTACATCTGCACAAAGCGGCGGTACGAATCCCAGGCAAAGCGTTCATTGCCCGATTTCTTCGCGATTCCTTCCACGGCATCGTCATTGAGGCCAAGGTTTAATACGGTATCCATCATACCCGGCATCGATACCCGGGCTCCCGAGCGTACCGACACCAGACATGGATTTTCCTTATTTCCGAACCTGGTTCCCGTGAGCTCTTCAATACGTGAAACAGCATTTTCCACCTCTTCTTTCAGGATGCCAATCACGTAATCCCTGCCCAATTCGTTGTACTCCGTACAGACCTCCGTAGTAATTGTGAAGCCGGGAGGAACGGGTACACCGATCAGGTTCATTTCAGCCAGGTTTGCCCCCTTGCCGCCAAGCAGGTTTTTCATGTCCGCGCGTCCTTCTGCGGCACCGCTCCCAAAGGTATACACTCTTTTCTTTTCCATCGTGATGTCGTAAAATGATAATTAAATGTTAAAATACTTCCAGTAAAAATTTTCTGTTCGCAAATGTAGTAAATTATCTAAAAAAGAAATTACCAATGGTCAATTGCTTTTTTCTATAAAGAATCATTGTCGTCCATTTTTAAGCGTTCTCTGTGCAAAAGCCGTTCGTCTTCCGGTATAATATCCTGTAATTGTTGCGGTATCGTATCCTGCGGATCTGGCTTGTTCCCAAGGAATATATCGTATAGTTTTATTTGTAAGGCTACAGAGGTGGTATCCTGCAGATGTACAAAACCTTGTATTTGCGAAAGCGTATCATTTTCAATAAACTTCGAAGCAACCATACTATAGGTTTTGTTTTCAGTGATGTCTACCTGTTGATAAAGGGTCGTATCCGTATATTGCAGGGTAAGCAGAGAGAAAAAACGTGTATTGTAGAGTGGCGGTATACCAATCGCACTGAATGTAAAAGAGAAACGATCGTCGGGGATTTTCTCATTTATATCCGTTGAATCCAGTTGAAACCGGAACCCGTTTCTGGGTGATGGCATGGAAAAGACAAACGTCCGCGGGATGTAGGATGGTTGAAACAGAGACGGGTCTGCTGTATACTGCTGTGTCTGTTGTGCTGAAAGCCGGGTATCTATGTCGGTGCGTGCCCGCTGCAGCCTCGCCTTTACAGAATCATTCATCTTCAGATACAAATCTATTCTGTCGGAATACCACGACAACGACGTATCCCACCGAGCCGGTGTGATCTGATGTGCTTTAAAGACCTCGTTGATATATGCCTCTTTTTTTTCGGGTGTATCGAAATGCTGATAATCACTCTCTATAATTGCCTCGGCAACATATACATCATACAAGACCTGTTCCATCTGCTTCCTGTTCAATACTTCCTTCGGGCGGTTCTGACAGGAGGAGATCCATACTACCACCGCGATGGTAAATAAAAAATATGAAGCAAGATTAGATTTCACTTTCCTTTGCCTGTTTTTCTTTGTCTAATTTATCCCGTTCTGTTTTCGACAGCAACGAATAGGACAACGTTCTTCTATAAAACAGCAGAATCAGGATAACACCCACGGTAATCGCCGAATCGGCAATATTAAAGATAAAGCGAAAAAAAAGGAACTCGTCTCCACCCACCATTGGCACCCAGTGGGGCCAGGTACCGCTGAACAACGGAAAGTACAGCATATCCACAACCTTACCGTGAAGGAGCGACGAATATCCTTCGCCCCACGGCACCAGGGAAGCCACATGTCCCGGATAACTGGCTTCAAAAATGGCGCCATAGAAGATGCTGTCGATAATATTTCCGGTGGCACCCGCCAGGACGAGTGTAACACACACGATAAATCCGGTTTTATAATTCTCCTTCACCAGTCTACTGATATAGAAGATGATCATCACAACCGCAACAATACGAAAAAGTGACAGAAAGAGTTTTCCACCCGCTTCAATGCCAAAAGCCATTCCATTATTCTCCACAAAATAAATCCGGAACCAGTCGGTAACCGGTATGGAGTCGTACAAACCCATGTGCGTTTTCACCCATATCTTGGAAAGCTGATCAACCAGAAGAACCAGAAGAACAACTGCTACGGCCATCCAGGCCTTGTGTGTACAATTCTTCATCCGGCAGATCTTACTTTTTCTTGGCAGACTTGGCCTCAATGCTCAATGTGGCATGAGGCACTGCGCGAAGGCGCTCCTTCGGGATCAGCTTGCCTGTTTCGCGGCAAATGCCGTATGTCCCATTCTCAATGCGTACTAATGCAGCCTGTAAGTTTTGAATGAACTTCATCTGACGTTGTGCCAGACGACCCGCTTCCTCTTTTGAGAGAGTGGAAGCACCTTCTTCAAGAACCTTGTAAGTAGGAGATGTATCAATGGTATCGTTACCGTCGGTATTGGTAACGGCAGCACGATAATTGTCATACTCCTGACGGGCAACCTGTAACTTTTCATTGATAATGGCCCTGAATTCCTCCAGTTCCTCGTCTGAATATCTTGTCTTCTCGCTCATAATAATATATGTTTATTGGCTATGCCTCTTATTGGAATCTGAGTTTATGTACAACAACCGGAATTATATAATGCCTGTTTGCTTTTGCATACCTTCACAAAGATACATATAAAACAAATAATTCTCAACTGTTTTTAAGAATGCTGACGGTCAAAGCTTGATCATCTATTTCTATCTGATCATCAAGCAGTTCCGTCACAATTTCGACTTTATCGGCCAGCACCTGATTTCTTATATAACCGGCATTGGTTGTGATTGCTTCATTGAAAGCGGGGTGAGATGAAATGCGTACGGTGATGCGGTCTGTGATTGCAAAATCCTTTGCTTTACGCAGATTTTGAATCCTGTTGACCAGTTCCCGGGCAATACCCTCTTTTTCGAGTTCTCCGGTAATCGTCACATCGAGCGCCACAGTCAGCTTTCCTTCATTACCTACCAGCCATCCCGGGATATCCTCCGAGATAATCTCCACATCGTCGGTTGTAATCACTGCCTCTTGTCCATCTATCACAAGGAGGAGTGAACCCGTATTCTCCAGCTCATTAATCTGGTGCTTACTCATCTCCTGAATATGTCTCGCCAGTGGCTTCATGATTTTTCCGTATCTTGGCCCCAGCTTCTTAAAATCGGGCTTTACCCGTTTCACAAGTATCTCACTGGCTGAATCCACAAAATGCAGTTCTTTGACGTTCACTTCGCTGAGAATAAGTGACTCAACAGACGATATATATAGCTTCTGTTCTTCATCCACCACCGGAATCATGATTCTGGAAAGAGGCTGACGTACTTTGATATTCACTTTGCGACGCAATGCCAGCACAATGGAAGATGCAGTTTGTGCCAGGTACATCTGCTCCTCGAGCGGATGGTCAATAAGTTTTCCGTCCGCCTCCGGAAAATCGGCCAAATGGACCGACTCTTGACGTTCGCTGTTTGTGACGGAGATCAGGTCGAGGTACAACTTATCGGCATAAAACGGGGCGATGGGCGCCATCAGCTTTGCTACCGTCACCAAGCACTGATACAGTGTCTGGTAGGCCGACAATTTATCATCGGTCATCTCACCTCCCCAGAAACGTTTCCGGTTCAGGCGCACATACCAGTTACTGAGATTGTCGCTTACGAAGTCGGCTATGGCACGTCCTGCCTTGGTCGGCTCGTAATTCTCATAACCCTGATCTACCTCCCTCACGAGTGAGTTCAACAGTGAGATGATCCAGCGGTCTATTTCTGGTCTCTTTTCAACCGGAATCCGCGGATACTGATCGATGTAATTGTCTACATTGGCATACAAAGCAAAAAAGGAATAGGTATTGTAAAGTGTACCAAAGAACTTCCTGCGTGATTCCTCCACTCCTTCTATATCGAATTTGAGATTATCCCAGGGTGCCGCATTGGTAATCATGTACCAGCGAAGCGGGTCGGAACCATGTTTTCCGATGGTATCAAACGGATCCACCGCATTTCCCAAACGCTTGGACATCTTATTACCATTCTTATCCAATACCAGTCCGTTGGATATCACATTCTTAAATGCCACACTGCCCTTTACCATCGAAGCGATTGCATGCAGTGTATAAAACCAGCCGCGCGTCTGATCCACTCCCTCAGCGATAAAATCGGCAGGAAACTCCCGCTGAAACCCGTCTTCTGAAATGTGGGGATAGAAAACCTGTGCGAAAGGCATTGCTCCACTGTCGAACCAGACATCGATCAGGTCCGACTCGCGCCTCATCGGCCTACCACTCTCCGATACCAGTACAATATTGTCCACATAGGGGCGATGCAGGTCAATCTGATCATATTGCAGTTCCTTGTAGCTGTTCAGGTCCAGATCCTTCCATGGGAGTTCGGTCATCACACCGGCATCCAGTGCTTTCTTCATCTCCTCATAGAGTTCTTTCACCGAACCGATACATTTCTCCTCTTTGCCGTCTTCTGTACGCCAGATGGGTAACGGTGTACCCCAATAGCGACTGCGGCTCAGGTTCCAGTCCTGCAGGTTTTCGAGCCATTTGCCGAAACGGCCTGTACCGGTGGACTGCGGCTTCCAGTTGATGGTATTGTTGAGTTCAATCATTTTGTCACGGGCTGCCGTGGTACGGATAAACCAGCTATCGAGGGGATAGTACAATACCGGCTTGTCGGTGCGCCAACAGTGGGGATAGGTATGTACATGCTTTTCAATGCGAAAGGCACGGTTCTGTTGTTTCAGCATTACGGAGAGATCCACATCAAGCGTAGCATCCTCTTCGGTGAGGGAATTGTCATATTCGTTTTTTACATAGCGGCCCGCATACTCTTTATAATGTTCCGCATCCATGTTGTTCTTCACAAAAAGCGGATCGAGCTCTTCGAGCCGGAAAAATTTACCTGTGAGATCCACCATGGGGCGTGGATTCCCTTCTTTATCGGTAAGTAACAAACCAGGCACATCGTTCTCCCTGCCTACCTTCATGTCATCCGCACCGAAGGTGGGTGCAATATGTACAATTCCGGTGCCATCTTCCGTAGTTACGAAGTCGCCCGTCACCACTTTAAATGCATTATCAGTCGCTTTCACCCATGCGATAAGCTGTTCATAACCGATCCCGGCAAGGTCGGAACCTTTCCATACCTTGTCGAGCACATGGAACGGGATATTCTTGTCTCCGGGTTTGTATTCATCAAGGGACAAAGCACTGTTCTTCTCCGGAAAGTAAGTTCCAAGCAGATTCTTGGCCAGTATCAACGTCACGGGTTTTCCTGTATAAGGGTTATAGGTCTGCACCGCAACATAATCAATATTCTTTCCTACGGCCAGCAATACGTTCGAAGGCAATGTCCAGGGCGTGGTTGTCCATGCCAGAAAGAATGGCTCCCCAAATTCTTTCCACTCGGGCAGTGGGTTCTTAATAAGGAACTGCGCCGTACAGGTGGTATCCTTTACATCACGGTAACATCCGGGCTGATTAAGTTCGTGTGTACTTAATCCTGTTCCCGCGGCAGGTGAATAGGGTTGTATGGTATATCCCTTATAGAGGTAATCTTTTTTGTACAGCTCTTTGAGCAGGTACCAGAGTGTTTCTATATAGCGATTGTCGTAAGTAATGTAAGGATCGCTCATGTCCACCCAGTAACCCATTTTCCGCGTGAGATCTTCCCATTCCCGCGTATATTTCATTACTTCTGTGCGACAGGCTGCATTATACTCCTCTACGGATATTTTCTTTCCAATATCCTCCTTGGTAATGCCCATTGACTTTTCCACGCCGAGTTCCACAGGCAGGCCATGGGTATCCCAGCCGGCTTTCCGGTTCACCAGAAATCCTTTCATTGTTTTGTAACGGCAGAAAATGTCTTTGATGGATCGTGCAATTACATGATGGATCCCCGGCATGCCGTTGGCAGAAGGAGGACCCTCATAAAATACAAACCGGGGATGTCCTTCGCGTATTTCCAGACTTTTCCTGAAAATCTCCTTCTCATCCCACAATTTCAACATCTCCTTGTTAACTTCTGAAAGATTTAGTTGATTGTATTCCGGGAACTTTTTACTCATTGTCAATACATTTAAACCATACAAAATTTAAGATGCAAAGGTAGTAATAAATTGAGAAATGACAATCGACATACAAGCCTACCTCATTTGTCTATTCCGATAAAAAAGCATCTCTACCAAGTTAAGTGCCATGCCGACATACCTGAAGAGGGTGAAATCACTGCGTGACCTCACCCTCTTACGTTTATTAACTCAATAACTATTATTTATTTGCTCATTTTAATTTCAAGCTCAATCCAGGCTCCTGTGGACTCTCCAACGGAAGTAGCATTTTTACCACCCATCCCCCGAACGATAACGAGCGCATATTTATTAATCTCTCCTGCAGTAGTGCCTCCGTAACCGATAGCGAACATATATCCCACTGACACATTCTTCTGACGCACTACACTGGAAGACCCTATTTTGCTTTTGATATATTGATTGATCTGATCCCAGGCATCCTTATTATCCGGTATTTCATCAAAGGTGAGACCCGAGACACTGAAGAAATCATTTGCAACAGGTGTGCGCGTTAAGTTCAGTGTGGTCCATCCCTCTACCATATAAGGTGCTTTGATTGTGGAGGCATTGTATACATTCGGGCCAAAAACAGCCGGACCGTTATTGGTATTCCCATCTGCAATGAATAAATTGGAATACAACAGATTGACATGCTCCTGGCTAGAGGTAGCCTTCTCTTTGTCAAGCACATAGGGAGCCAGAGAAAAACTAAAATAACCCTTCGACGGACTATCCGTTAGAATAATGTTTTTATAATGGATCATTGAACTCCCTTCCGTTCTGGAGGGAAACAGAATAGACACAGGGATTGTCCCCTCGCCCTCATTTCCTTTTTCATCAGTTGCTATTAGCATCACAGCAGTTGCCGTTTCATAGGCATTCACTTCAAAATTAAACCTGTCTCCGGTTAATAAGGCTGGTTTAGCAGGATCAGACACTGTGCCCCTGACAACTATATATGAAAGTGAAGCAACAGGGTGGTTGGAGGCAACTCTTCCGGATACGGTAAACATAGAATCAGGCTTCACCAGAATCTCTTCCGAATCGAACAAAATTGAAGGACCTACATGAGTCACGTGCTTTAATTCGAAAAGTTTTTCGGCAACCAGCTCACTCTGATTAGAAGCAGTTATTAATACACCGGTCCAGCCGTTACGTGCAGCTAAAGAAATATCGAAAGAGGATTCCAGCGCTCCTGTTATATCCATGTCTACCGGAGTATCATTTGTGTCGCCTTTTATTATCCGATAGTTCAAATTCGTTATTTTCGTTTTGGACGTTACTTTACCTTTTACGTGAAAGACCTCTCCGGTATTGATATCATCAAGAAAAGCGGGCTCCTCTAGGGCAATATTGATTTCGTCTACACCTTTTATTACTTTGAATATTTTAACGGTACGATTTCCGCTCTTATCTTCGGCAATTATCTTCACACCAGTTATTACAGCTTCCGCGGTCACTTCCAGGGAGAAAGATCCGGAGGTTCCCTCCTCTCCAAGGATCAGACGATCTCCGGTCTCTTCCAAGACTCCCGCATCCTTTCTCTGAATAAAATAAAAAGTTCCCACAAGAGGTTCCTCGGCAGTAATAGTTCCTTTCACATGAATAATATCTCCCGGAAAAACGTCAGCAATGCTGTCCACTCCGTTTTCGAATGCTATGAGGGGATTTGACATCTTATCCTCACATGATGCCAAAAGCGCAATTGTAAGGATTGAGAAAAATGATAAAAGTCTATTCATTGTATGCATTTTTAATTCGTTTATATCAAACATCTCGTTATTTGAGTTCCAAAACCGCAACAATAGGCAAATGGTCTGATGCCTGGCTATCAATAACCTGGTGCGACACTACTGAATATTTTTGTTCAGGACGGTAAAGGATAAAGTCAATCTCTCGATTCGGATTAATTGACGGGATGGTCAAACAATTTGTAGTACATGTTTTTTTAAAGCCAAAATCGAAAAAAGACTGCATGGTCTTATTACCGGGAACGGCGTTGAAGTCTCCTCCAATAATAGTAGGAATCGCAGAACTAGTAAGAATCCTATTAATTTCAGGCACTTGCAAATCCCGGTTTTCCTGCGTCAGTTCCATGTGCGTATTAGCAATCAGAACCTTTTTCTCATTTACGGTAATGACTGCTGTCTGCAGAATACGATAGCTGACATACACATCCGGACCCAAGTCTACACGAGGCAAATCATATCGTTTCGGATCGGACAGCTGGTACTTGGAAAGAATACCAAGCCCCGACTCTCCTCCCTGATAATCAATAGCTTTACTATAAAACGTATAAGGCATATTTGTTTTGGACGACAATAGGGCCAGCTGATCGACCTTACCGCTACGGGTAGTGTTTTTATCAAGTTCTTGAAAAAGAACGATGTCGGGTTTTATCTTATTAATAACTGCCGCTACAGCATCAACATCCGAAACAGTACTATTAATAGCAGAACAGTATTTAACGTTGTAACTCATCACAACAACCTTATTATCCGGCTTTGGCGTAATCCAGCCGGGATCCTCCATTTCTTTATACTTTTTATCACAGGCTATTGCTACAATAAGCAATGAGAACATCAAAAAAGCAGACATGTATATTTTTTTCATTTCTTATTCCTCCCATCCCGGATTTTGTCCCAATTTGGGGTTTTTAATTCTTTCGGCATAAGGTACCGGCCATAAATAGTGTTTACTCGGGTCAAAGTGATCTATTCCGCCCTCGGCCACAGATTTTTCATAAATTATATCACCAAATTCATCCACACCGTTAGCACTGAAAGGGTTTTTACCCAAATCATTCAAACACACCTGCAGGCGGGGACCCACCATGGCCTTTCCCAGGAATTTCTCACCTTCTCTCCATCTCAGCACGTCAAAATAGCGCATTCCATCCATGGACATCTCCACCCGTCGTTCCCGGTGAAGCTCCGTTTCAAGGTTCATTCCCCAGGCATCCAGTTCGTTTAGTTTCATGGGATGCATTCCCACCCTGCCTCGCAATCTGTTGACTGTCTGGTCGATCTGTGCTTGAGTGAGGGTACCCCCTTGCATATTAAACAATGCTTCGGCATAGATCAGCAATACTTCAGCATAGCGAATCACGTTAATATTGTTGTGGTCTCTGTTAGTAGCACCTGCCAGCTCAATAGTATTGTATTTTTTAAAATAAAAGCCGGTCAACCCGTTGGCTCCATTTCGGTTGTTATTCTGCAAAGCGGCAAAACGCGGCAACCGGAATATGGGATTTGGGATGTTATCATCCGAATCTCCGTCATCACCTCCCGGCCATTCATCTCCGGGCACATATAGGGTCATGGCCATACGTGGATCGCGATTTTGAAAATAATCGGCATAAGTCTGCTCGGGATAGGTGTATAGGCCGGAGACCGAAACATCATTTCGCCCATAATATTCCAACCCGGTTTTTGCAGGTTTACCATCCGTACATAAAAAGGCATCCACCAACCGCTTGGATGGATTAAAACGGATATAGTCAACAGGGGTACAGGTATAGTTGGTCATATTATTCATGCGAATATCCTTCACATAAAGGCTATAAATAATGGCTTCCTTATTTGCCGGATTGGTTTCGGAATTACCGGCAAGTTGGTATAAATCTGCATAATTGGAATATAGTTCATATGGACTGTTGTCAATAATTTCTTTCGCGGCAGAAGCAGCCATTTCCCAAAATTCATTTTGTAAAGCAATGCGCGCCTTCAATGCCAGAGCGCCCCATTTGTTGATACGTCCTAAATTGTCTCCAGAGGGAATATCCCCACTCAGCTTGCTTGCCGCCCAATCCAGATCATCAAGAATAAATTCAATCACTTCACTGCGAGGTGTTCTCGGTCCGTAAGCCTCTTCAGAAGTGATGACCTTTGTAACGAGAGGTACATCTCCCCAATAGGATGTAAGCCAGAAATACTGTAATGCACGGATCACTTTCACTTCGGCAGCATATACATCTTTTGTCGCTTGTGGTATTTCCGCCGCATTATAATGATCCAGAAAGTTATTACACGTAAAAATATGGGAATAAGTATAATTCCAGAAAGAACTTATAGGGAACCCATCCAAAGCCGTATGCCGTCCTCCGGGCACTTTGCTCAGTCCGCTGCCCAAAGCGCCCCATACCACATCATCCCCGAAAACACTGGGGTAGGTGATCAGTTCAAACTGAAGTCCGTCGTAACAAGGATAAAGAGCAGCCCTTAACTGATCTTCCGATTTCCAGTACGTTCCGTTAGTAACCGTGTCGAGGGGAAATTTATCTAAAAAACCATCGTCGCAACTCCATACAAACAGAAGCATTGCAACAAGAATATATTTCAAGTTTGTCATTTTATTCATGTTTTTTTTCATTAATAATATTAAAATCCGAGTTGAACGCCTATTGCATATGTTTTTAATTGCGGGTAAGCATCCCCGGAAGTTTCCCTGACCTCCGGATCAAATCCGCCGAAATAATTGGTCAAGGTAAATAAATTATCAATCGTTAAGAACACCTTTAAATTACTTATTTTCATTTTATTAATCAAGGACTTAGGAATATTATAACCAAGTTGAATATTCTTCAATCTCAAATAAGAAGCGTCTTCCAACCAATAATCCGAAAAAACAACATTGTGATCAGGTTGGTAGTACATGCGAGGATATGAAGCATCCTGATTATTAGGTGTCCACCGGTCCAAATGTGCTTTCTTGGGAATGGAGTAATCATTGATGAACGCATGTCGTGCCTCTTCACTCAGATAACCATCGACTTTCGCAACACCTTGCAGATAAAATGAAAAATCAAAATTCCGCCATTCGGCAAAGCCTCTTAATGAGTATGTATAACGGGGATAGGGATTTCCGAAAACCACCTTGTCGTAATCATCGATTTTACCATCCGGATTCCCATTTTCACCACTGATATCGCGATAAATTATATCACCAGGCTGAATAATGGCTGCATAACTGCTGATAAGAGGAAACTTGGGATTTTCGTACCGCTGAGTTGATTCATTATACGACTCAAAATCGGTTACCTGCGCCAATCCATCTGTCAGGTAACCATAGTATGCATTAATCGGATCGCCTACTCTCCGAATATTGTTTCCTAAGGAAGGAGTACTGTTTCCCAAATCGGTTATTTTGTTTTTAGCATCCGAAAGATTGGCTGTCAAGCCATAATTAACTTGTCCAATTTTGTCCCGCCAGTTCAAACTAATCTCCCAGCCCTTATTTTCAATTGATCCAACATTTTCAAAAGGGAGGTTTGAAGTAGCCGTAATACCAATAATTGAAGGATAAATTGGCTTCAAAAGAGCATTCCGATTGATCTTCTTAAACCAGTCGAACGAAAAATCTAGCCGGTTATCCAGTGCTACCATATCTACGCCGATATTGAACATTCGTATGGTTTCCCATTTGATATTTTCATTTGCCAAAGCGTACTGCTTGAAGCCTACATTCTCTTTATTGCCGATAGGATATGCCTTTTCCACACGTTCTATTTCAATGAGGTAAGGATAGTAATCAGAACTGATATTCTGGTTTCCCAATTCTCCCCATGAAGCACGAAGTTTTCCCGAATCTAAAAAATCTTTGGAAAAATCCATAAATTTTTCCTCCGAGAATCGCCATCCGGTAGAGAAGGAAGGGAAGGTTCCCCAACGGTTGTTTTTTGAAAACCGGGAAGTACCGTCGTAACGGATATTTGCCTCGAACAGGTACTTGGAAGCGAAGTCATAATTTAACCGTCCAAAGTAGGAACGGAGTCCCCAATGTTCTTCGGTCCCGCTATTACGAATATTTTCCGTACCGGCATCAATTACCTCAATTCCATCAAGTAACACTTTTTGTCTCGAGGCGCTCAAATAAGGTATGACGGCCGATTCCTGAGAGAAACCGGCAAGAAGTTTCAATTCATGTCGGGAAATCTGCTTCACATAGTTCAACGTTGTATTAAACGTTTGAGTTACCGTATTAAGACGGGATTCCGAAACTGAATTCACCGCCTGACTGTTTCCCGTGTGAGGAGTTCCATCAGCCAGAAAACGAGGCATGGTCGGGCTCCAGTCTTTCATGTCACGCGTGTAATAATTATAGGCATACTGCGCGTTTACATCCATTCCTTCAACCAGACGCAGAGTAGCATTAAAATTACCGTTAAAGGTCCTGGAATAATTTTTGGTATAACCGGACTCATACGCAACCCGTACAGGATTAGACACTGATCCGTACGACCAATGTGGGGAATCCTGCCAGTTACCATCGTCAGTAGGAAGTTGCCATTTAATTGGAAGCAAGGGGGAAATACGCTGTACCAGTCGGAATACGCCAGCCGTTCCGGTTCCCCCGGCATCTTTACGGTAGAAGTCAATAAAACTGATGTTACCATCAATACGCAAACGATCGGCTAAATCCGTGATTAACCGAAGACGTGTATTATGGCGGCTGGAAGCATACGGATCGCCGACAATCAGGCCAGTTTGATCAAGAAATCCATAAGACATATAGTAAGAAGTATTTGCGCTCCGACCATTGATATTGATGTTATGGCTTTGTTGGGTTGCCTGTTTTTTATATACGCCATCCACCCAGTTAGTGTTGGAATAATCATTAGGGAAATTTTTAGAGTCATACTTCATAAAAGCCTCGTCGGTATAAGGAATTGCCACTCCCCGGGCATTTCGTGCCTCGTTAGACAATGTCATATATTCACGCCCATTCACCAGCTCAGGTAATGAAGTAGGGGTCTGTATTCCTATATAACCGGAATAATTGATCGTAGGTTTTCCTTCTTTCTTCCCCTTTTTAGTAGTAACCAGGAGGACGCCATTCGCGGCACGTGCTCCGTAAATGGCCGAGGAAGCGGCGTCTTTCAAGACTGTTACACTTTCAATATCGTCTGGGTTAACTAAATTAATGTCACCTCCTGACACACCATCGATTAATATAAGCGGAGAGGTCTGGCTGTGAATCGTGTTTACACCCCTGACCAAGACATTGAGACCGGGACTTCCGGGTTGACCGGAAGAAGAGGTGATGGTCACACCGGGCAACATCCCTTGCAATCCTACTCCGACAGTGCCTACCGGGCGATTTTCCAACACATCTCCCTGCACGGAAGCCACTGATCCGGTAAGGTTGATTTTTTTCTGTGTTCCATACCCGACAACAACAACCTCATCGAGTATTTCCGAATCTTCCCAAAGGACTATATTTATAATATTCCGGTTATTTCTCGGAGTTTCCTGAGCAGTATATCCGATATAAGAAAATACAATAACGGCATCAGGAGGAACGGATAAAGAATAATGACCGTTTATATCGGTTACTGTCCCGTTTAAAGTGCCTTTTTCAACAATATTTACTCCGATAAGCGGTTCATTCCGATAATCCGTCACACGTCCCTGGAGTACAGACACTTGCTGTTTTTGCTCCGTTTTTTCTTCAGTTTCATAGTTGTTCCGGACAACCAGATAGTGCGCTTGATTCCTCTTCTCGTATGTATATTTGGAGTCCTTCAACGATTTATATAACCACTCTTCCATATTGTTGGTTTCAGCTTCTATTGCCGGTACAATCTCATCGCGAATTTCTGTTGCATTATACGATACGGTTTGTCCTGTTGTTTTCCCCATTTCATTGAGCCGTTCCATTCTTTCAATCATCGACTCAACCGGGAAGTTTCCTCCATGTTGAACATTTGCAGACAAATTTCCAAAATTTGCCCACCCCAGCACCATCACCAGAAGGACGATACTGCACATCTTCTCCATCTTTATCACCATAATTTTCATCTTATTTAATCAGTATTACCCTATTACTATCTCTTTCATAATGTACGCCATACAATTTACATATCGTCATAATCACCTCCTCTTGTGACATGTCCGGAGTAAACGAGGTGACAATTTCCTCATTCAGGTCAACTGCATCGCCATAGATCAGATCAACATCGAATACTTGTTTCAGCCTGAAGGCAACCTCTTTGATGGTTGCATCTTCCAGTAGAATGGCTCCTGATCGCCATGCGGAAATATTGTGGGCATCTGTTTTACCTGCCATAAATCCGCTGGTTCCGTTTTTAATGGATACTTTATAATCAGGGTCGAGGATAATCTTATTGTCACTTTCATCATATACCTGTACACGACCGGTATTGACC
Organism: Proteiniphilum sp. UBA4977; assembly: GCA_002398565.1. Taxonomy (GTDB): domain Bacteria; phylum Bacteroidota; class Bacteroidia; order Bacteroidales; family Dysgonomonadaceae; genus Proteiniphilum. Next base: position 48,662 of record DGZP01000099.1, on the reverse strand, counting down.
GAAATCACCTGTTCCTCTAGCTCGGCATATGCCCTTATATTAAAAGAGGTACCCAATACCTTTGTCGCTATCCCATTGGATGTATGTACAACAAACGGGCGGTCTGCATCTTTCGTAACTTGAAAGAAGGCTTCGCCCTCGTCAAGCCATAGTTCACGGATATAGGCATTGAATTTTCCTGTTCGCAAACTGACAGTCGTTCCTTTATTAAGAAATACAGTAGATCCATCGGCCAGGACGATCTTTTTCATATTATCTCCCGCGATAAATTGTTTTTCGATCATGTAAGAGTCTGCTGTTATACCTGTTTTTTCAGTAACTGGTATACTCTTGGGAAAAGGAGTTATAAAGCAAATTACCAGGAGGGTAATGGCTGCAACACTCCCTCCTATGAAGACAGGAGTATACCGGCTTGTTTTATTCGTTCTCCAAGGAGTTGGGGATGTATTTATCTTTTTTAAAATTTGCTTCCGATTTCTCCTGACTGCCTTATTCAGATCCTTATCAGTCAAGATTCCCGCATTATTAACAGGGTTATATGTTTTCCTTAACAATTCAATTACTCTCATCTCCTTCGGCGACATGTTTTCGTAATGGAAGTGCCGTAAAAAACTCTTTAACAACATCTTCTTCTCTTCTCTATTAACTTTATCAACGGGTAGTTTATTCTTTTCCATTTTATTTTTTGCAATATATTTTTCCTATATACATATTACGTGGTTGAATTGATTTTTCTCCCTGACTTTTTAGTTAATATATGCTAACTACAATCAGGAATATTCTATCCACTTCCTATTGTGATATTTAAAGAAATTAATTGCAAGTATTTTAAATTATATTTAATATATCTTCAGCCACTACTTAACAAAAACTTAATCGTTCCTTAAGTCTTTTTTTTAAATGAAATTATGTTTCTTTGTAAAGAAATATATCACACAAGAAAAAATCTGTATGGAAAAGAGAACAGATTATTCATTGCTGCTGCTTATTGCGGGAAAAAACCAAAAGGCTTTCGATTGGTTCTACAAGCGATATATTAAACTGATCTATAGTTTCGTTTATTATGAATTGAATGATCAGGCATTGACAGATGACCTTATTCAGGATTTCTGGATAAAGGTATGGGAAAACCCATCTTTCCTGAAATGTAATGACCAAGGTTCGGCACAATCATATATGTTACAATATCTCAGATTCCGAATGTTGGACATTTACCGGGAAACATTAAAGAACATCATCTCCATCGATCAACTGGAATTACAAGAGAACATAGAGACCGGCTACAGTAGCATAATAGCGAAAATGGAAGAGGAAGAACTGGTACAAATAATCTGTGATGCCCTTGATGGGCACCCCCCATTAATACAGAAAACTTTCTGGTTACGGATTAACAATTGGTCCGTGGGAGAGACAGCCAGAGCGTTGACTGTGAGCAAAAAAACAGTATATAATAAATATTCGGAATCATTATCTATTGTGAGATCTCATATAAAGAAAAAGCACCCCGAACTGGTTGAGGATTTTAGTCAGGCTATGATCCGTAAAAAGATATTCATGTTGCGTATTCTCTTATTTTAACGGTTTTCACTCGCCCTGAAAAGTAAATATTGCGATGCCGTCAGCGAGGTAAGTTAATCGAAGAGAACACCCAACTCTTTTATGATTAATAATTGTATAAAATAACTATTCACATCTTTCATTTCTTTAGATTAATTTATTAAAATATATCCATATGAGAAAGGCACAAGTAAGCGTCAGTAATATGATCATTCTATTGTTCTTCGTATTACTGCCATGTTGTTCTACAATCAGACATAAAGGGGAAACCATAAACACTGACAGGAAACAGGTTAAAATATTATCATATAATGTTCGTAATGCCCGGGGCATGGATGAAATAATCGATTATGACCGTGTGGCAGACGTTATCAGGCGGATTGATGCCAACTGTGTGGCAGTTCAGGAACTAGACAGTGCCACTCAAAGAAGCGGAGGATTAGTTGCTCTGAATGAGTTGGCAAAACGCACGGGGATGTTTGCCACATACAACAAATCGATAGATTATCAGGGAGGGGGATATGGCATCGGCATATTGACAAAAGAAAAGCCCCTACGCAAAGATGCAATCGAACTGCCCGGCAGTGAAGAACAGCGCAGCCTGCTGCTTGTTGAGATGGTAGATTACATAATCTGTTGCACACACTGGTCATTGAAGCAACCCGACAGGAGAGCATCGGTCGACATAATCAATGAGCTGATGCAAAATTACAGGTCAAAACCAATCTTCCTTGCCGGCGACCTGAATGCTGTTCCCGACTCGGAAGAAATTCAGGAGCTATCGAAGGAGTGGACTTTTTTAAACGACACATCTCAACCGACAATTCCCGTCAATAATCCAAAAAGATGCATCGATTATATACTGGCAAAGAAAAATCCGAAGCTAGCCTTCACTGTATTGGAAACCAGGGTAGAAAATGAGACCATGGCTTCAGACCATCTCCCGGTATGGGTGTCAGTTTCAATCACAAGCAACAATTAGAAATCCTGATTAATTGAGGACGATCTCTGCGTGAACATGCCTTGCAATACGCGGTCAGGACAACTTTTCCAAAGCTACTTTTATGCGTGCGACTGCTTTTTGAATATTTTCATCGGATGTGGCATAGGACAGACGGATGCAGCCCGGAGCTCCGAAGGCGTCCCCCCCCACACAGGCCACATGTGCTTCTTCCAGAAGATACATTGCCACATCTGTAGCACTGTTCATTATTTTCCCGTTGTAAGATTTTCCAATATAACTTTTGCATTCGGGGAAAATATAAAAAGCACCCATCGGGTTATTCACATTCAATCCTGGAATCTCACCAAGCAGTGAAACAATTAGATTACGTCTTCTCTCGAAAGCCACTCTCATCTCACTTACGCAGGATTGATCACCGGTATAGGCTGCCGTGGCTGCTTTCTGTGAGATGGACGAAGGTCCGGAAGTATACTGCCCCTGCAACATGCTGCATGCTGAAGCAATCCATTGTGGTGCGGCAATCCATCCTATACGCCATCCCGTCATGGCATACCCTTTCGATACGCCATTCACCACAATCACTCTGTCACGGATAGTGACAAACTGCGCGATAGATTCATGCTGGCCGATATAGTTGATGTGCTCGTAGATCTCATCGGCAATCACGTAGACGTGAGGATGCTTTTCCAGCACTGCAGCCATCGCCTTCAGTTCCTCTTTCGTGTAAACGCTCCCTGTTGGATTTGAGGGGGAACAGAGAATCAAAGCCTTGGTTTTCGGAGTGATTGCCTCTTCCAGCTGTTGCGACGTAATCTTGAAGTCCTGATCTATTCCTGCATGCACAAAAACAGACTTTCCTTCGGCCAGCTTTACCATTTCGGGGTAACTCACCCAGTAGGGGGCAGGGATAATCACCTCTTCGTCCTTATCCACAATAGAAAGGATCACATTACAAAGTGATTGTTTCGCTCCTCCCGAAACCACAATCTGTGCCGGTGTATATTCCAATCCGTTTTCTTTTTGCAACTTTTCGCACACCGCCTTCTTCAGGTCAGGAAATCCTGCAACAGGAGAGTAGAATGAAAAATTATCGTCGATCGCTTTTTTTGCAGCCTGCTTGATATGGTCGGGCGTAGTAAAGTCAGGTTCGCCCACACTCATATTGATCACATCAATACCCTTGGCTTTCAGCTCATTGCTTTTCTGCGCCATCGCAAAAGTTTCTGAAGGCGACAAGGCAGACAATCTGGCAGATAATAAATTCATCATAATCTTTGAATTAAATTAGCTTTTTGTTAGAATACGGCACAAAGATAGACAAAAATCACATTTTAAAGCATGCCCTCCAGAATATTTGGCATAAATATCCGTAAAACTCTTTCAAAAACAAAAAAAGCCACCCGGTAGGTAGCCTGCAATATAATAGTATAAATAAAAATCAAAATAAAGCGTCCGTGATATACATTCGATCACTCAGCTTCAAAACCATGTCTGATTACATTTGCCTCACGGCATCAGCATACTTGCAGGCAATTCCTGCTTTCTGCTCTTCGCTACCGGCAAATGGTCCTTAGCTTGCATATCGCAAACTCGCTCTTAACGTACGAAGCCTGTTTAACCTGTTTATACGGTATGAAACAGACCCGTTTGAGATGTTTCGTTCCAGATACTTGATCTGTCCCAAAATTTCTTCTTTGGTAAGGTTTCTGATTGTCATAATTTTTCCTTTCTTTAAAAAATTCATGATTCATCGGCAACCGACTATTAAGAAGCCATTCAGTATGTAATTGATAACCTAAAGATGATTCCAAATAACTCGCTTGCCATTTAAATCACTACAAAGATACAACAAAAAACATGTTGTACAACATATTTTGTATAGATTTTTTCGAAGGAGAATAGAATAAACCTATCCGCATGGCATAAGTATGAAAAAAGGACTTTTGGTATTACCCAAAAATCCCCTTGCAGCGGAAGCGACGAGATTCGAACTCGTGGTACAGTTACCCGTACGGCAGTTTAGCAAACTGCTGGTTTCAGCCACTCACCCACACTTCCTTGTAATTTTTCGCTAAAATCGGATGCAAATATACAAGTTTGTTTTCAACTTGTCAAAGAAAAGATGATATTTTCAAGCGAATATTTTTACATTTGCGCCAGCTTTCATGCCACACTATGCAAAAGAAGAAGAAAAAAAAGAATATTCTGTTATGGGTCAGCGGAACATTGCTGCTACTGGTAGTTTCTGCAGGTATATTTGCCTTCAGCATAATATCTAAACCCTTTTCCCTGTCAGAAACTGTCTATATTTATATCGACGGGCAAAAGAAGTATGAAGATGTTGTTACGCAAATCAGGGATAAGGCCGGATTTCCTTCCGAAAAAATATTCCGGATGATGGCGGAACGGATGAACTACCCGAACAAGGTGAAAACCGGAAGATATGCCATTAATGACGGCATGACAATGTCTGACGTCATCCGTCTGTTACGCTCGGGGAGCCAGACACCGGTTGATCTTACCTTCAACAACATGCGTACTGCGGAAAACCTTGCCGGGCGTATATCCCAACAGCTGATGATGGATAGCCTGACATTGTTGAATGCCCTCAGGAATAATTCCAATGCCGAAAAGTATGGATTTGATGCAGAGACATTCATATCGATGTTTATCCCAAACACCTATGAAGTATACTGGGATACGGGCATCGGGAATCTGCTGACCCGGATGAAGAGGGAATATGATGTTTTCTGGAATGAAAGCCGCCGGGACAAGGCTGAAAAGCTCGGATTGACTCCGGCTGAGGTATCCGTCCTGGCCTCCATCGTGGAGGAAGAGGCCACTTACGCCGATGAATATCCTGTGGTGGCAGGACTTTATCTGAATCGTTTAAAAAAGGGGATGCGGCTGGAAGCCGATCCCACCGTGAAATTTGCAGTAGGAGATTTTTCATTGCGCCGCATTCTTTACAGGCATCTGGAGGTAGAATCACCCTATAATACCTATAAAAATGCCGGCCTGCCCCCCGGCCCCATTCGTATACCGTCAATCCGCGCCATTGATGGAACCTTATCGCCCCAAGAGCACAACTATCTGTTCATGTGTGCAAAGGAAGACCTGTCCGGACGACATAATTTTGCAGTCACACATGCCGAACATACACGAAATGCAAGAGCATACCAGCAGGCACTCAACGAAAGAGATATTTATTAGCGTTGTTAAAATGAGATTTTATCGGGATGAATCCCCGTACGGTAGTCTCTGTTTAGTGCATCAATTTGGTTAATTTCTTCTGTTGTAAGCTGGAAATCAAAAATTTCAATGTTCTCTTTTTGTCGTTGGCTATCGGACGACTTGGGGACTACCACGATGCCCTTATCCACATTCCAGCGCAAAATAACCTGTGCTGGCGACTTCCCATGCTTCTTTCCGATTGTAACCAACGTCTCTTCTTCCAGCAAAGCAATATTATTTCTCCCCAGCGGACTCCAGGCCACAGGAACTATTCCTTTTCGGCTGCAATATTTCACCACATCATTTTGTGTCAGGCAAGGGTGGAGCTCCATCTGATTCACAGCTGGCACGATGGTGGCTTCCTGCAACAGTTCATCAATATGATGTACGAGATGGTTGCTCACACCGATTGATCTTGTTTTTCCGGAATCAAATATCCGTTCCATTGCCTGCCATGTGAAAGCCAGCTTGCCTTTCACCGGCCAGTGCACAAGGTAAAGATCCACATAATCTAGACCCAGATTAGACAGACTACCTTCGAAAGCCTCCTGAATCCGGTTTGAAAGGATGGCACTTCCCCACAACTTCGTGGTCACGAAAATCTCTTCCCGCGCAATACCACTCTCCCGGATGGCTCTTCCAACCGGACGCTCATTCACATACAGCGTGGCAGTGTCGATATGCCGGTATCCCGCATCCAGTGCTGTACGCACGGCACGATAGGTCTCCTTATCCGTGTTTCCTATTTTATAGGTGCCCAATCCTACTACAGGGATTTCTACTCCGTTATTCAATTTTCTTGTCTCCATATCCTATTTTTCACTTTTCAGACGCTTGATCACCAATATCTTATCCTTATGTATCTGCGCAACCAGTTCATCCATGGCGTCAAACTTCCGATCGGCCCGGATAAAATCGACGAACTCCACCGTGAGCGACTGATTATACAGATCGCCACTGAAATTAAAAATATTCACCTCCACGCTGATTTCCGGATCATCGTGCAACGTGGGTCGGGTACCAATATAAAGCATTCCTTCGTAAATAATTTCTCTTATATGCACTAATACAGCATATACACCGAGCTCGGGCACCACTTTATATCGTTCCCAGGAACGTATATTTGCCGTTGGAAATCCAATGGTCCGTCCTACACGGTATCCCTCCACTATCTTTCCCGAAAGTGTATAACGGTAAGATAACAGGCTGTTGGCCTGTTCAATATCTCCCTTTTTCAGTAATGATCGTATCTTTGTGGAACTGACATCCTCTCCCGCTACCTGGTATTCATGGGCTTGAATTACCTCCATACCAAGTTCATTCCCATGTCTTCTGTATTCAGGGAAACCCTCTTCCCGGTTATATCCGAACCGATGGTCGTAGCCTATGAAAAGCGTGTGAACATTTATTTGCTTTTTCAGCACATCATTCATGAACTCCCTGGCCGACAACCGGGAAAGTTCCTGCGTAAAAGGGAGACTGATGCAATAGTCTATCTGGGTAGTACTTAACTGCTCCAACTTCTCCTCGTAACCGCACAACAGGGCCGGTTGATAGTTTTTCTGCAATACTTTACGAGGATGGACAGGAAAAGTGACGACGGCCGATGGTAAACCGAGCTCTCTGGCCTTTTCTTTTACCTGTTTAATAAGATGACGGTGCCCGATGTGTACCCCGTCAAAAAAGCCGACAGAGGCCACAAAGGGACCATCAGTCATTATCTTGCTTTCGGACAGATCAATGCGTTCCAAAACTAATCGGTTGTTTGGCGGAATCTTCCGGGAAGTTTCCGTGTTAATAAACATTCTGTATTTATTTTTGGCTTAAAACTATGCCTGAATATTGCCCCGGAATGGCACAAAGATACACAGAATAAAGTAAAATTTCTGCATTTCTTATTTCGGGAATTTTCCTATCTTTGTGTCTGTTAAAGTTTAAACCTATAAAAGAAAAAAAATGAAACTTAATTTTTTGATGGGTATAACAGCTATGGCGATACTCGCAACATCCTGCACTACAGGGGGAAAGCACAATAAACTTACCCCGCAGGAAGAGGCAGCAGGATGGGAACTCCTCTTCGACGGTAAAACCCTTCAGGGATGGCGTGACTATAATGGCGACAGCCTTACAGCACCCTGGTTTGCCGAAGACGGCATGATACAGGCAAAAGGTGAAGGAGCCGATGAACATGGGTACATTGTCACCGAAAAGATCTATGAAAACTTTGAACTGGTATGGGATTGGAAGATTGCCGACGGCGGTAACAGCGGTGTGTTGTATCACGTGGTGGAAAACTCCAAGTTTCCCGTTCCGTATGTCACGGGACCGGAATACCAGCTAATCGACGATTTGAACTTCCCCCAGCCACTGGAAGAGTGGCAGAAGACTGCGGCTGACTACGCCATGCATACTGCCGACACTGCCAAAACCATCATCAAACCCGCCGGTGAATGGAATACTTCAAAGATTGTTTTCGATAACGGTCATGTAGAACACTGGCTTAACGGTGAAAAGGTGGTGGAGTTTGAGGCATGGACAGAAGACTGGTTTACGCGCAAAGACAGCGGGAAATGGGAAAATGCTCCTGAATACGGGCTGGCACGCAAGGGAGTGATCTGCCTGCAGGATCATGGCTCGGCAGCCTGGTTCCGCAATGTAAAAATCAAGGAACTGCCCCGCAAAACAAAAGAGGTGTCGCTATTTAATGGCACCGACCTGCACGGATGGGAGGTTTACGGCACTGAGAAATGGTATGTGCAGGATGGATTGCTGGTCTGCGAAAGCGGCCCCGACAAACAGTATGGTTATCTGGCTACCCGTGAATATTATGACGACTTCGACCTGAGCGTGGAGTTTAAACAGGAGGCAGATGGTAACTCGGGTGTATTTATTCGTTCCTTCGTGGAACCGGGTGCCATTGTGAACGGCTGGCAGGTTGAAGTAGCCCCCAAAGGCAACGACACCGGTGGCATTTACGAATCTTACGGTCGCGGGTGGCTCGTACAAATCCCCGATGAAAAGGAAGAGATACTGAAAGTGGGCGATTGGAACATGCTCCGCATTGTAGTAAAAGGAAACAATATAAAGACCTTTCTCAATGGAGAGGAGATGGTAGATCTCACCGATGAAAAGATTGGCAATGCCCAGGGACGTATCGCACTGCAGATTCACGATGGAGGGGGCATCAAAGTGCTCTGGAGAAACCTGAATCTGAAAACATTATAATGAACCAGACAAAAATATGATCGTTCTGAAAACCCACCTGAAACTCTGTTTTGCCGGTGGGTTTATTTTTTAATCCGCATGCCAACCCTTTCCATCCTTCTTATCGTTCTGTCGGCAGTACTGATACTCCTCTTCATGGTACTGAAACTTAAAGTCAGTGCATTTATCGCATTGCTGCTTACCTCCATTTATGTGGGTGTGCTTACCGGTATGCCGCTTCGCGATGTATCTCGTTCTATTCAGGAAGGAATGGCCGGAACCCTTGGTTTTGTGGCAACAGTAGTAGGTTTGGGAGCCATTTTCGGCCAAATGCTGGAAAGCTCGGGCGGGGCAGAATCTCTGGCTGATTACCTGCTAAAGAAGTTTGGCAAAGAACGTGCTCCATGGGCTATGGTCCTTACAGGTTTTATTGTGGGTATTCCGGTTTTCTTCGACGTGGGCTTTATTATCCTGATACCCATTGTGTATGCTTTATCACGTGACACAAAACGTTCTTTGTTGTATTATGCCATTCCCTTGCTTGCCGGATTGGCTGTAACGCACAGCTTCATTCCTCCTACACCGGGTCCCGTAGCGGTGGCCGACATCATCGGTGTTCAACTGGGATGGGTTATATTATTGGGATTCATCCTGGGAGTCCCCACAGCCATCATTGCAGGACCCCTCTTCGGGAGATACATATCTGGAAAAATAAAACTTCTACCGCCCGAGGGTATCGATATACAGCAGCGGGAACCGGGTCAGCACAATCATCCCTCTTTCCGGCTTGTTGTGGTCGTCATTGTAATTCCGCTCATCCTGATCCTCCTTAATACCTTTACAACCATGGCCGTTTCAAAAGAAATGATCACTCCGGGCGTATGGACAGATATTATTGAGTTTATCGGCCATCCATTCACAGCGCTGATTATTGCCACTTTAACCGCCACCTACTTCCTTTGTATAAAAAGAGGTATGGGCAAACAGAAGGTGCTGGAGTTAAGTACAAAAGCATTGGGTCCGGCCGGAATCATTATACTGATCACCGGAGCTGGCGGTGTACTGAAACAGGTGCTGATCGACAGCGGCGCAGGACAGGTAATAGCCGAATCAATGATGTATTCCTCTTTACCTCCGATAATACTTGCCTGGATTATCGCTGCTGCGGTGAGAATCACGCAAGGGTCGGCCACGGTAGCCATGATTACTGCAGCCAGCCTGGTAGCACCCATCATCAATACTTTTGAACTAAGTGATCCGCAACGGGCGCTGATTGTTATTGCTATTGCATCAGGAGCGACCATGCTCTCCCATGTAAATGACAGCGGCTTTTGGTTGGTAGGAAAATATCTGGGGATGAATGAGAGACAAACACTTCAGAGCTGGACGGTGATGGAATCAATCATCTCTGCTTGCGGACTGGCATTCACTCTCATCGCAAGCCTTTTCTTTGCATGACTATAATTTATTCAGACTTCCCACTTTTTTGGCACTGTTTTTGTTCTATGCTACATAAAAGAAGAGAGGTTGACTCTTTTTATCATCAATTTTAAAAAAAGGACCTATCTTTGTATTATTAACTCTCTTAAAACAAAGAATGATAGAAAAAAACGAACTGTTGCAAAGTATCATTGAAGGAATTCAGGAAAAAAAAGGAAAAAATATCAGCGCAATTGAACTGAAAGGAATATCGGGCACCATCTGCGATTATTTTGTGATATGTGAAGGAAACAGTCCTACACAGGTATCTGCACTGGCCGGATCCATTGAAGAAATTGTGAAGAAAAATACGAGGGAAAACCCTATACGGGTACACGGGCAACAACAGGCCGAATGGATCGGAATGGACTACGGGAACGTGATTGTGCATATCTTTCTCCCCGAGCTCCGCGCTTTCTACAATATTGATACACTTTGGGAGGATGCCCTGTCTGAACAGATTCCTTCATTATAAAAACTAATTCTCTGAAGAATTGTTACTAATATTTCACAATGGTTCTCAAAATAAAAGAGATCGCTTCTACAAAACCTTGCAACAGAGACAACAACAAATGAGTAATACAAAAAAGGACAGCAAACAGGACAAACAACCCACCTTACGTCCAATCATGGGAGGAAACAACCCCAAACGGCCATTTAATCCCTATTGGATTTATGCCGTAGCTCTTGCTATATTGATGGGCATGTGGTTTTTTGGTCAGGACAGCACCGTAAAGGAGATAAAATGGTCTGACTTTCAACAATATGTATATGACAACAGGGTACAAAGTATCGTAATATACAGCAATAAGGGAACGGCAGAGGCGGTTGTAAGGGAAGAGTCTGTTCCTTATATTTTCGGTGACGATGCCGGCCGTGTGGGGAAAATGCCTGTAATTCAAGTGGAAGGATCCTCCGCCGATGCGATTTCCGAATTCATCGACAAGGTAAAGACAGAAAAAAACTATGACATCGGGGTGAGTTTTAATACCACGTCCGAGATGTGGGGTATCCTGCTTACTTTTGCGCCATTCATCCTGCTTATTGTATTCTGGATATGGATGATGCGTAGGATGCAAGGCGGTGCCGCAGGCGGAAGTGGAGGTGTCTTCAGCGTGGGAAAGTCGAAGGCACAACTCTTTGACAAAGACTCCAGCCAGAAGGTGACATTCAGGGATGTAGCCGGCCTCTCCGAAGCTAAAGAAGAAGTACAGGAGATCGTGGAGTTTTTGAAGAACCCCAACAACTATACCAATCTGGGTGGAAAAATCCCAAAAGGAGCACTACTGGTAGGACCTCCCGGGACAGGAAAGACATTGCTTGCAAAAGCAGTGGCGGGAGAAGCAAATGTTCCCTTTTTCTCCATCTCAGGATCAGACTTCGTGGAAATGTTTGTCGGAGTAGGCGCTTCACGCGTGCGGGACCTCTTCCGTCAGGCGAAAGAAAAAGCGCCCTGTATTGTCTTTATCGATGAAATTGATGCGGTAGGCCGTGCACGTGGTAAAAATACAAACTTCGGTTCAAACGACGAGCGGGAGAACACACTGAACCAGCTGCTTACAGAAATGGACGGCTTTGGCTCAAACAGTGGCGTGATCATTCTGGCCGCGACAAACCGGGCCGATGTGCTGGATAAGGCACTGATGCGCGCAGGGCGTTTCGACCGGCAGATTTATGTGGAACTGCCTGACTTGAACGACCGTAAGGAAATATTTAAAGTACATCTGAGACCCATCAAAATAGATGAATCAATCAATGTAGACTTTCTTGCCCGCCAGACACCTGGATTCTCAGGTGCCGACATCGCGAATGTATGCAATGAAGCGGCATTGATAGCTGCTCGCAAGAAAAAAAAGTTTGTGCAGAAAGATGATTTCATGAATGCTGTGGACCGCATTGTGGGCGGACTGGAAAAAAAGAATAAAATCATTACCCAAAACGAGAAGAAGTCGATCGCCATTCACGAGGCAGGACATGCCACGCTGAGCTGGTTCCTGGAACATGCCAACCCCCTGGTGAAAGTAACGATCGTACCACGCGGAAAGGCATTGGGTGCAGCCTGGTACCTGCCCGAAGAGCGGCAGATCACCACGAAGGAGCAAATGCTCGATGAGATGTGTGCCTTACTGGGAGGCCGCGCTGCAGAGGAGGTGTTTATCGGACAGATTTCATCCGGGGCGATGAACGACCTGGAACGGGTTACCAAGCAGGCTTACGCCATGATAACCTACATGGGCATGAGTGAAAAGCTGCCAAATCTGAGTTACTACGATTCATCGGGGCAAGAATACAGCTTCTCTAAACCTTACAGTGAAGATACGGCTGAACTCATCGATACCGAAGTGAAGGTGATGATTGCCCAACAATATGAAAGGGCAAAAAAGATTCTCACGGAGAAAGCAGAGGGTCACAACCAGTTGGCCGGGATTCTTCTGGAAAAGGAGATCATTTATGCCGACGACCTGGAACATATCTTCGGTAAACGTATGTGGGTATCGCGCTCACAGGAAATTCTGGATCACAAAAAAGAGAGTGAGGAAGACAAGAAAATACCTTCCAAGCCGGAACATCCCGTAGACAATGTCTTCCTTGATACGGAGGAGAAAAACCCCGAATAAATTTTATAAAACAATGATAGAGTAAAGCAATAATACACCGCACGTTCAATCAACAGCCTGACCTTCAGCAGTCAGGCTGTTGACATTTCTTTAAGGAGATATTTTATGACCTTTTTAAATTTATACCACTAAAAAAAATCGAACAAATAAGGGATCCTTTTCGTTATTAATAAACAACAAAAAAATTGGAAAATGAAAAAGATTCATTCAGCCCTTTTGATCGGAATATTGGCATTCTCAGTAATCAGCTGCGGTTATTCGAATGCGAAAGATAATAAAAATAACAATACTAAAAACAGTGTAAATATGAAATTTGAGAAAGTAGCTTTACCTTATGCAACCGACGCTTTGGAGCCGGTTATCAGTAAACAAACGGTTGAACTCCATTACGGAAAACATCACCAGGCTTACGTGGACAATTTGAATAAGCTGGTTGTAGACACTAAATTTGCCGACGCGGATCTTGAGACAGTTGTAAAAGAAAGTGATGGCGCCATCTTCAATAATGCGGGCCAGATTTACAATCATAACCTTTACTTTACCTCTTTCAAAAAGGGGGGGGGCGGTGAACCCAAAGGAGCTTTGGCAGGTGCCATCAACGCTCAGTATGGTTCGTTCGAAAAGTTTAAAGAAGAGTTTAATGCTGCCGGGACTTCTGTGTTTGGTTCAGGATGGGTATGGCTTGCAAAAGACGGGAGCGGTAAACTCTCCATCGAAAAAGAGAGTAACGCCGGCAATCCGATTACCAAAGGATTGACCCCGATCCTGGGCTTCGACGTATGGGAACATTCCTATTACCTCGACTACCAGAATCGCCGTGCCGACCACCTGAAAGAATTATGGAAGATCATCGATTGGGACGTTGTAAGTGCACGTTATTAATTGAAAGCAATCATCCGGCAGGATGTTGTAAGTCACTTTAAAAGGAAAAGGATGTAATCGCATGGTTACATCCTTTTTTATTTTATTTTCATCATGATGCCGGTAAGCATTCTGCCGGAATGCTCCGTTTGACGTCGTGCAGAGAAAAAAAGTTCTTCTCTCTCAAAGGTACAAAGGTCACTCTTTTCAATATTTTCCCCAATTACTCCCAACCGAAGCAACTCCCTACGGTTTATTTCCTTCAGATCGAGATGCCACTTCGAGGATGGGTTCTTTCGGAATGCCACCGCCCTATCAGAAAAATCAAAACCCTCCCGGACGAAAGCTTCGACTACTTCACTGCCTACTTCGTAATGTAACTGGCTGATACCCGGTCCTATTCCGGCAACGATATCCGCAGGCGAAGAGTTATACCGATGGCTCATTTCTGCAACTGTTCTTTCCACGATCCGGCCCTGGGTACCTTTCCATCCAGCATGAATGGCCGCGATGATTTCTCTCTTTTTATCGAAAAGAATAATCGGGATACAGTCGGCAGTTGTAGCACAAAGGAAAAAACCTTTTTTAGAAGTGATGGTTGCATCCACACCATACATTGTTTCAATGGCAGCTGCCTGGTCCAATGCGAGGAAAGAGTCATCGATAACCAATACCCGCGTGCCATGTGTCTGATGGGGAATAATAAACTGCTCCATCTCCATGTACAACATGCGTGCAAGAATCCGACGGTTTTCATAGATGTTTACCGGATTATCGTCGGAAAAATTACCCATGTTGAATGAAGCATAGGTACCGTTGCTCACTCCCCCGGAGCGGGTGGTGGAAAAATGCTCAATCTCTTTCTCCTGACTCAACAGACCAAACTGCAATAGATTACGATATTGTGGATGCTGTTTCATAACGGATCTTAGATATCTTCTTCTTCAGAAAAATCATCATTATCCTCCGCGTCGGATTCGGCATCTTCGTCACCAAAGAACTCCTCTTCCGGATCAAACTCTAATGAAGAAAGATCGAGGTTTCTGTGAACCAATGTATGCCGGGAAGCTGCTACGGGAATGGAATCTTCAGAATTTAGTTCACGCCACAATAAATCCTTTAACAGGGGTATACCGTATCCGGTGACCGACGAAATAAAGACATACGGAATGGCAGGCAGATCCTTTCTAATCTCATCCATGAGTTCATCATCGAGCATGTCTGATTTCGAAATGGCAAGAAGATGCCTTTTATCCAGCAATTCCGGATTATATAATTTTAGTTCACGCAGCAAAATACCATACTCATTTCTTATGTCGTCGCTGTCGGAAGGTACCACAAAAAGTAACAACGAATTCCGTTCAATATGCCGCAAAAAACGTAAGCCTAAGCCTTTTCCTTCGCTCGCCCCTTCAATAATACCGGGGATATCGGCCATTACAAACGATTTCCCATCGCGGTAGCCAACAATGCCCAGGTTGGGTTCGAGTGTGGTGAATGGATAATTTGCGATTTTGGGTTTTGCAGCGGATACAACCGAAAGGAGAGTCGACTTTCCTGCATTAGGAAAGCCCACCAAGCCCACATCTGCCAGAAGTTTCAACTCCAGAATCACCCAACGTTCTTCATGTGGCTCCCCGGGCTGTGCATAACGTGGCGCCTGGTTGGTGGCTGTCTTGAAGTGCTGATTTCCCAGGCCACCGCGTCCCCCCTTCAGAAGAACCACTTCCTGTCCGTCGTCAGTGATGTCGCACAGATACTCCCCCGTATGTGCGTCATACGCAACAGTACCGCAGGGCACTTCGATGATCTTGCTTTCTCCTTTTTTGCCGGAACGCTGTGCCTTGGAACCACCCTCACCATGGCCGGCGAAAATATGTCGCTGATAGCGCAGATGAAGCAATGTCCAGTAGTTTCGGTTACCTCGCAGGACAATGTTACCGCCATCACCGCCGTCACCGCCGTCAGGTCCTCCTTTCGGTATATATTTTTCCCTGCGGAAGTGCGCGGAACCGCGACCACCCTTTCCTGAGCGACAAAATATCTTTACGTAATCAACGAAATTTGTTTCAGCCATTCACTAAACGATTATCCGGTCCACAACGGCTTCCATCGATGCAAAAATCTCATCCACAGAGCCCTGACCGGGTATTCTTACCAGTTTCCCCTGTTCGCGGTAAAAATCCTTCAATGGGGCCGTCTGGTCATAGTATACCCGAAGACGGGATTCGATGGTTTCCTTGTTGTCATCTGACCGTCCGGAGATTTCTCCCCGCTTCAGCAGCCGCGCAATAAGCTCTTCATCCTCCACCTCCAGACTAAGCACCACATTTACCTTCTCATCATATTTCACCAACATGGCATCCAGTGCTTTACCCTGCGCAAGTGTCCTGGGAAAGCCATCAAAAATAAACCCCTTCACATGGTTGTTTTTTTTAATCAACCCTTCAAGCATGCCAACCACCACGTCGTCGGGAACAAGCTGTCCCCTGGACATGTAGGATTCAGCCATCTGTCCCAATTGCGATTTAACTTTCATTTCAGCCCGTAATAAATCTCCGGTAGAAACATGACTTAAACCGTATTTCTCTATCAACTTCTCACTCTGGGTTCCCTTGCCAGATCCGGGAGCGCCAAAAATTACTACATTCAACATTTTTACTTTCTGAATTAAGCTTCAAAGATACATATTTTCCTCCGTTTTGCGGACTTCCTGTGATATCTATTCCACGTTTAGCTGCAAATTTTCGGGATTTAATTATCCCCATTGTTTCCTTGCTGTTTGTCAAACCAATTACCTGTTGAACCAATCGTCATACAAAATGTTTATTCATTGAAGTTGAATATAAACATCCTATACAATGAAGAAAGAAGAATTCAAACAAAAAACGAATGATGTCCTGAATGAATTGGCTGATTATATCTCAGGATTGGAAGACAAGGCAGGTGAAATTGCAGAGGATGCCAGAGAGGGATATAGGGAACGTCTTGATAATTTGAAAGGTATCCGGGACAACTTATCCTCCAAATTAGAGGAGTATGAAAACATTGCCGACAACAAATGGGATATAGTCAAAGAAAGTGCCGTCAGCTTCTTTGCAACTGTTTCCGAATCATGGAAAGAAAATTTAGGCAAGATTGCTGACACATTAAAAAAGGAACGCAAGACTGGCAGTGAAGATGCTGATGATGAACCGGACACCAGTACTCCAAACTACGACGGGCATTCATAAGCCATTACATAGCAATAAAATACCCACCACCATTAAACGAAACAGTGCTGGGATTTTTTCATTCAGAGGTACCTGGCGGATTCGAACCGCCGTAAACGGTTTTGCAGACCGGCGCCTAACCACTCGGCCAAGGTACCCTGCTTGCGTAAAGCGGTTGCAAATGTAGCATATTTTTTTGAGAAATAAAAAGTTTGGCCACTAATTTTAGCCACGGCAGAAATTAGAGGTAGAAGATATGTCTTACCGTGAAACCATCTCCGTGAAGAGTAAAAAAAGCACACAGGGA
>DGZP01000099.1:0-31047 GCA_002398565.1 Proteiniphilum sp. UBA4977 | reverse complement strand
ACACAGGGAGATCAAGAAACACAGGGAATCAGGAAAACAGGAGTCTGAACGCATCGCTCACTCGCTTTACCTGTTGCAATTCAATCGACGTTTTCTTTTGGATGCTTTTCAGATTATTGGCAGGAATGAGCATCCGGTTGAATCCCAGCTTCTCTGCCTCCTGAATACGCTGTTCAATGCGGTTCACCGGACGTATTTCCCCCGACAATCCCACCTCACCACAGAGACAGGTCTCCCTGTCGACAGCCATATCGAGACTCGAAGAAAGCACCGCACTGATGACCGACAGGTCCATGCCGGGGTCGTTTACCCGCAGCCCGCCGGCAATATTAAGGAAGACATCTTTCTGTGCCAGCTTGAAGCCGGCCCTTTTCTCCAGTACGGCAAGCAACATGTTCATTCTACGTATATCAAACCCGGTGGCAGAACGTTGCGGCGTACCATAGGCGGCTGTGCTTACCAGCGACTGGGTTTCAATCACAAAAGGGCGTACTCCCTCAATGGCAGCGGCAATGGAGACGCCGCTAAGCCCGTCGTGATTCTGCGTAAGCAACAATTCGGAAGGATTATTCACTTCCCGCAATCCCGTCTGGTTCATCTCGTAGATACCCAGCTCGGCAGTACTGCCAAACCGGTTTTTGATACCGCGAAGAATGCGATACATGTAGTGCTGGTCGCCCTCGAACTGCAATACCGTGTCTACGATATGTTCCAGAATCTTCGGACCGGCAATACTACCCTCCTTGGTGATATGGCCAATTAACAGCACCGGCGTACCCGACTGCTTGGCAAACTTTAGCAGCATGGCTGCACACTCACGCACCTGCGAGATGCTTCCGGGTGATGACTCCAGCGCGTCGCTGTAAACCGTTTGTATGGAATCGATGATCAGCAGCTGCGGCGACACCTGTTTCACGTGCTTGAAAATCTCATCGAGGTTTGTCTCGCATACAATCAGACAATTATCGTTTTCAATACCGATACGCTCTGCCCTTAGCTTCAGCTGCCTTGCACTCTCTTCACCGGAGACATAGAGCGTACGGATACTCTTTAGTTTCAGGATGGTCTGTAATACCAACGTCGACTTGCCAATACCCGGCTCACCACCGATCAGGACGACCGATGCCGGCACCAGACCACCGCCCAGTACACGGTTCAGTTCCCCATCCTGCATATCGATGCGTGGCTCATCATCGGCCTTGATCTCCCGCAACATCACGGGCACGCTCTTGCCCTCCCGGAAAGTACGGGTATCTTCCTGTTTGGAGGCAGTATCCTTGCGCACCAGTTCCTCCACGAAGGTAGACCATTCTCCGCAGGAAGGACACCTGCCCATCCATTTGGGCGATTCATGCCCGCAATGGCTGCAAAAGTAGACCGATTTCAGTTTTGCCATACTGTTACTGTTTAAGGAGGTAAAGATAGAGAAATTTCTTGTACTTTTGTCGTTAGTATGCAGTTGCATATGGCAGAAACAGCCGGAACAGGGTGGTCGGAAAGCTGACAACCCAACTTTTACAACAATTTAAAATACCACAGATGTCTCTTATTCATTCATTGATATCCAGGTCACTCGGCCTCCCCCTCAAAAGTGTGGAAAACACCGTGGAGCTGCTCGAAGGAGGTGCCACCATCCCTTTTATCAGCCGCTACCGCAAGGAGGCCACAGGTGGGCTCGACGAGGTACAAGTAGGCCACATCAAAGCACAATACGAGCAATACCGTGAACTGGAAAAGCGAAAAGAATTTATCCTTAAAACCATTTCAGAACAGGAAAAACTCACAACGGAACTCAGCGAAAAGATCAATAACTGCTGGGACAGCGCGGTACTGGAAGATCTCTATCTCCCCTTCAAACCCAAACGACAGACCCGTGCCGAAATTGCCCGCAAAAACGGACTTGAACCGCTTGCCAAATGGTTGATGACACAACAGCATGGCTCCGTGGAGGCAAAAGCAGGACAATATATAAATGAGCAAGTACCTGATGCAGCGACAGCGTTAAAAGGAGCGCGAGACATCATCGCCGAGCAGGTGAACGAAGATGCAAATGCCCGTCAGCTAATCCGGAATATTTTTTCATGCGATGCCCTCATCACGTCGAAGGTGGTGAAGGGGAAAGAGCAGGAAGGTGAAAAATATGCCGATTATTTCGATTTCTCCACACCGCTGGCGCGATGCCCCTCACACCGCATCCTGGCTATTCGTCGTGGTGAAGCAGAAGGATTTCTGCGTGTCGCCATTTCGCCTGATGACGAAAAATGCCTTGAAAGGCTTATACCCCGATATGTAAAAAAAGATGTACCTGCAGCCGGTCAGGTGGAGGAGGCGGTTACAGATGCATACAAGCGTCTGCTTAAACCTTCCATTGAGACTGAGTTTGCCAATCTCTCCAAGGAGAAGGCCGACGTGGCGGCAATAGCTGTATTTGCAGAAAATCTGCGCCAGCTGTTGCTGTCACCCCCTCTGGGGCAGCAACGCATCCTGGCCATCGACCCCGGCTTCCGCACCGGTTGCAAGCTGGTCTGCCTGAATGAGCAAGGCGATCTGTTGCATAACGAGACCATCTACCCCCATCCGCCCCAAAACGAATTCACCAAAGCGGCGAGCAAGGTAGTCAAGCTGGTTTCCACCTACAGGATCGATGCCATTGCCATCGGGAATGGTACCGCAAGCCGCGAGACAGAACGGTTTATCTCCAACTTGCGCTATGAGAAGGAAGTAAAGGTCTTCGTGGTGAGTGAGAGCGGAGCATCGGTCTACTCCGCCTCCAAAACAGCACGGGAAGAGTTTCCGGAATATGATGTGACCGTGCGGGGCGCCGTCTCCATTGGCCGACGGCTGAGCGATCCGCTGGCAGAGCTGGTGAAGATTGACCCGAAATCGATCGGCGTAGGTCAGTATCAGCACGATGTGGATCAGACAAAGTTGAAACATTCTCTGGACCAAACAGTGGAAAGTTGTGTGAATCTGGTGGGTGTGAACCTCAACACGGCAAGCCGGCATCTCCTCACATATGTATCGGGTCTGGGGGAGTCGCTGGCACAAAATATTGTGACCTGGCGTGCTGAGAACGGCCCTTTTCGTTCACGGAAGGAACTAAAAAATGTACCCCGGCTGGGAGCAAAAGCATTTGAGCAATGCGCCGGATTCCTGCGAATTACGGATGCGGAAAACCCGCTTGACAACTCGGCGGTGCATCCAGAGAGTTACCCCATCGTGGAAAAAATGGCCCGTAACCTGCATTGTTCTGTGAAAGAGCTAATCCGGAATAAACCGTTGATCGCAACCATCGACATAAACAATTACATGACCGAAGAAGCGGGTATTGAAACTTTGACCGACATTTTGAAGGAGCTGGAGAAACCGGGACGCGACCCCCGCTCCTCGGTACAGGTGCTGGAGTTTGACCCCAATATCCGCACTCTCCATGATTTGAAAGAGGGGATGAAGGTTCCGGGCATTGTCACAAACATCACTAACTTCGGCTGTTTTGTAGACATCGGTATCAAGGAAAATGGGCTGGTGCATATTTCGGAACTGGCCGACCGGTTTGTCACCGACCCAACGGAGGTGGTGTCACTTCATCAACATGTGGAAGTGACTGTATTGTCGATCGATACGGAAAGGAAACGCATTGCGCTCTCCCTGAAAAAGTAGATAATTTTTCAGAAATCAAGCATCAGTTGACGTTCAAACAGCTGGAAGCTTTTCCGGTGTAAGGGTGTGATGCCCTGTTCCCGAATTGCCTGACGGTGTTTCGCCGTAGGATAACCTTTATTACAGGCCCAATCGTAGCAGGGATACTGCTGATGCAACTCCCGCATATATTCATCACGGCAAGTCTTGGCCAGGACAGATGCGGCAGCGATGGACTGGAACTGGGCGTCCCCCTTCACCACGCAGGTATACGGGATAGATCCGAAAGGACGAAAGCGGTTTCCGTCAACCAGAATATGGGCAGGCGGCAGTGACAGCTTTCGTAGTGCCCGGTGCATCGCCTCGACCGATGCCCAGAGAATGTTCATTTCGTCAATCTCTTCGGGAGAGCAGGATGCCACAGCATAGCTTACCGCATTTTTTTCGATGACCAAACGCAATTCATCCCGTCTTTTTTCGGTCAACTGTTTGGAATCGTTCAGTTCGTCGCAGGAAAAGTCGGGGGGTAACACCACAGCGGCCGCAAATACGGGACCTGCAAGACAACCTCGTCCGGCCTCGTCGCATCCGGCTTCCACACATCCGACTCTCATAAAACTCTGCAATGGATGATTTTGCTTCATTCCTCAATCCTCCCCGATTGTCAAAACTACCTTATTGTCTGCCGGCGGAAAATCAAAAACAAAAGAATCCGTTTCGGCCTCTGTTCCCATCATGTCAGCAAAGCTTGCAATTAATTCCTGCAGTCCGGGATTCAACATCTCATCGCCTCTCACATGCATCAGATTCAGCTGTACGATCATTTCAACCAGGTTTTCCCTCACTCCTTCCGGAATCGGCAATGCGCCTGTGTCCAGTCTGTGCTTTGCCACCCTGCGCGTGAGCACTGCGAGACGCCTGGCTGATTCACTTTCCAACGTAGGGTTTCCGGGAATAGATGTGATAAACCGGGTATCCACGGAGAGTTCTTTTCCCTGCAATTGCATGATGCGGTAGCCAAAAGGATACTGTGCCAGACTGGCAGTCTCCACGTCGTAGATTTTGTTACCCGCGGGGGAAGTAAAAAGTGTGATATCGTTGGCATGAAAATGACCGGTAAAGACTATGCGGAGTCCTGCGTCGGCAAGTCTTTCAGCCTGAATTTTCCAGTTATCTACAAGATAATCGGAAAAAAACGCTTCCTGGTATGGCATATGTTCCACTAGTCCATGGTGCATCATCCCCAGCACCGTCACGCCTCTTTCTTTGGCATCACGAAGGATGTGAAGAGCCCACTCCAGTGTTTCGGGACGGATTCGTCCAGCCGAAAGTGAGGAGATCCGATATTCCTGATGCTGGTTGCTGTCTATTGCCAGCAGCCAGGTTTTCTCGTCAATCTCCGCCAGATAACTGAGTGATGTACTGTCTCTTCGCGTTGCTTCATCGTAACCGAAAGCACCGTATAACCGGGCAAATTCATCAGGGGAGATTCCTTCTTCATTCTTTCGCACGTCTCCTTTATAGGCTACGGCATCGGGAATATTGACATCGTGATTACCTGGAATCACAAAAATCCTGGTTCCGGCTTTCTGCAACGGAGTGAGCAGTTCAATAAAACCGAGATGACTCTGCCGTTCGCCGTGGTTGGTTAAATCTCCCGTAACAAGAAGTATCTGGGGTACCTCTTTGCCGAGGTCGGACAGTACCTCATGCAGTACCTCATGCAGTTCACACGTTATTCTTCCGGTTGATTCCTCAAAGACGGACAGCGCCTTTCCTTTCTCAGCCAGTTCAGGAGAAAGATAATGTACATCGGTGAGTACCGCAATTTTCAATATGGCATCACCTCCGAAGTTGTTATCCGAGGGTACCTGCGCCGCGAAAACATCACACGAAACAAACCGTAATAAAAGCAACAGAATCAACCACCTGCGGCTCATGGGTTGTTCCGTTTGAAGAATAGTTTCACATCCTGCAGCCAGCGTTCAAAGGGACTGCATTCGATCTTCAAAAAACTGTCGGAAAGAGCCGAGGATTCAAAGCTTGTGGTTCTGAAATCACCCCATACATATTCAGCCAGTTCCGGATAATCGATATAAGGATTACGATTTTTTTGTATACGGTAGACCTCTTCATTCCGGCGTACCTCCTTAATGCTGACGGGATCTTCCCTGTGCCACTTGAGCATCAGACGAAGCGACCAGTCGCTGAAACCGGGATAGCGGTTGCCTCCTACCTGATCGGAATTCCACAGTGGTAACTGTTCTTCATATGCGGTAACCATATAAAAATAAGTACGGGCAAAATCTCCTTTATAGGCGTCGATAGGTTCAAAAACAGTCTTTGTATAATTTCCGAATACATTTTGTCCAATCCTGGATCCGTTGGATGACTCCCAGTATGTAATACCAACTTCCCCGAGAGGCAGGTTACCGCGACGGTTATTTACGTATCCATCGGCAGGATAAAGGTGAAACAGGTCTGACTCCATTAATTCTGACCCTTTTATCCAACTCTTCGGTAATATATGTTCCCGGTTGTAACAGTCACCTTCCCTCCGGTAAGAACCACAACGGTCATTTCTGAAATCGTAAAGGTATTCGGCCCCCTTTTCAGGATTGTCTGAATACATGTCCCACACTTTGTTGTTTTTCTGACTGTCGGTCAACAGGAAAACCTCCCACAGATCTGCATAGGGAACCACCTGCGGATCTTTTATAATCTGAAACAGTGCGGTTTTCAACTCGGATCCTCTTTTACCTTCTGCCCCCGCATAATAGCCGCTGGGCACCTGGGCGCTGAGGGTGCCGGTAACAAATAAAAAAAATGCAGCAAAAAGGTAGTGCTGTGAATAATTCATTTCTTATATGATAAGGCAGAACCACTTCTTAATGATTCCGGCAAAAGGGCAAATATAATGAATTCATTGAAATACCCTATGCAGAAAAGGGATAAAAATAAAAAAACAACCGGTGAGATCGTCTGCTACGACAATCAGGAATTCAGAATTTTTTCGATTTCTTCAATGTCGGAACGAAATCCCTTATCGACCTCATAAAAATTCTTTACAGTGTTACACGCATGGAGTACCGTAGCATGGTTGCGATTTCCCACCTGCACACCTATCTGGGAAAGAGACAGTTCCGTGTGCTTCTTAATAAAATACATGGTCACCTGGCGGGCTTGTACGATTTCCCGCTTGCGTGAGGAAGATTGAATCAGTTCCTTTTTGATATTGAAAAAATCAGAGACCGTATCCTGTATTTTCTGTACTGTTATACGTTTGCGCTCATATTTAATGCTCTGCTCCACCACCCGACGGGCAAGATTCATGTCTATTTCGCGATTATTAATGATGGAGTGAGCCATCAGAGAGACCACAATACCCTCCAGGTCACGCACGTTCTCCGTCACATTCTCGGCAATGAAATCAATCACATTCGCAGGAATGGAAAGGCCGTCGGAAAGAACTTTGTTCTGTAGTATCCTTTTGCGAAGTTCCTTATCGGGACGCTCGAGTCTGGTCGTAAGGCCCCAGCGAAAACGGGTAAGCAGCCTCTCTTCCATTCCCTGCATATCCATGGGTGCACAATCAGAGGTCATCACCAACTGCTTGTTGTTCTGATGCAGGTGGTTGAAAATATGAAAAAAGGTGTTCTGCGTTTTTTCCAACCCCGACAGTTCATGAATATCGTCAATAATGAGCACGTCTATGCTCTGATAGAAATTTATAAAATCGTTAATGGTATTGAACCTGCGGGCATCGGTAAACTGTACCTTAAAGAGATGGGCAGATAAATACAATACCTTTTTATCAGGGTATAACGACTCAACCTTTGAGCCGATGGCATGACAAAGGTGCGTCTTTCCCACACCCGAATGACCATACACAAAAAGAGGATTGAATGCTGTTTTTGCCGGGTTGTTCGCAACGGCCTCAGCTGCAGTACGCGCCAGACGGTTACTCTCACCCTCAAAGAAATTTTGAAAAGTATACTTTGTATTGATCTGTGAATCAAATTCCGAGGTTTCCACACGGTCGAACGGACTGGGCACCTTGGCGGTGATTTTTTTGGCAACACTCTTTTCTTTACCTATGAATGGCTTGCTCTCTCCCCGGAGTTCCACGGCAGTGTTACTCTCTGTTTCTACAAGAATCCGGTAGTTGAGAATGGTGCCCTCCCCTATTTCACGATATAGTGTCTGCTGTATAAGGTCGAGGTACTTATCTTCCAGATATTCATAAAAAAACTGACTCGGGACCTGTACTGTGAGTACATGGTTCTCATACTTCAATGGCACAATGGGGAGAAACCATGTATTGAACGCCGGTTCGGGGATATTGTCCCGAATGACGTTCAAACAGTTATTCCATAAAAAACGATAGTCACTCTTCATTGAATCCTATAATGATCTTTTTCCTTCCTTCAACAGGAGTACAAATTTTCAAAAAAAAAACGAGATAAAAAAATGAACTCTTTTGAAAAAATCTGTTCCAAAACAACAGCCCTATTTATCAACTAAATACGTACAAATATCTGTAAATCAATTAATCACCGAGACCAGTCAGGTTGAACATGGTTGATTAACAACACAATACTGAAAAAAAGTTCATTCACTAAAAATTACAAATATATTACATTTTTGTTACTTACCCCCCAAGTATCAACGAGTTTTATTTCATTTTTTTTGAAGCTCCTTATTTATAATCATTCTAATTAAATGTTTCTGGAGGTACCAAATTGAAACTTCTTCAACCTAAAACAGCCGTACTTTGATACTTAAATACCGTTCGGGATTCTGACGAATATCTTCGAGCAGTTTTGTCGCAGTATCAATGGTTACATTCAGGCTGTCGTGCAGCTTCGTATCGTTCATCAGCAAGCCAAGGGAATTGTCTTTACTGTTCATTTTTCCGGTCAGCATTTTCAAGTTGGTCACAGTCTCATCAATTGAGGCAAACGTATGAGCCAGGTCCATTTGATTCAGTTCGCCGGAAACATTTTTCAAATCGGCCGAGACATTTGAAAGATTACGGCTGATTACTGGCAGGTCGGTCTCCAGTGAGTTTATCAACCTGTTCAGGCTTTCGCTCGAACGGTTCAATTGTATGACGGTATTTCCGATTCCCTCAAGTGAGTGCGTCCACATGGGATGTGCCATTAATTTGTTCAGCGAGTATACCACTGAATCGACACGCAGGAGAATTGAATCAGTCCTGGGCATAACACTTGCCACCTTATCCATCAGGCTTGCCTCCATACCTCCTGTAAGGGTATCGCCGGGTTGAAGGTAAATGTGTGATGATCCCATCACAAGGTTTACCGTGGATGCGCCAAACATGTCGACCCCATATTCAAGGTAACTTCCTTCCGTTATTCGCAGCGGTTCCTTCAAGTTGATTCCCACGGCAAAAAGCATCGGATCATCGCTAATCATACTGATAGTATTGATCAACCCAATCTGATAGCCTTTTACATAGATGGGAGATGAAATGAGCAGTTTGGAAACATCATCAAAAACGGCGTAATACTGGTTCTGCTTTTTGAGGACATTGATACCTTTCAGAAAGTTAATCCCATAATAAAGCATTCCGATACTGGCAATAAAAGTAAGGCCAATGATTGCATATCTGCTTATATTTCTCTTCATAGATTCATTTAATCTTTATTTGATGCGTCGTCCACCTTCAAATTCCACAATAAAGGCATCTTTAAATTTCCTTCTTACTTCTTTGAGAGTCTGTTCAATCTCGCTCTGTTTTTCAGTACTGCCATAAGTATATTTATAGGTGGAACCGTCGGTGTAAAAATCTACCGGACTCAACCCTTTAAAAGCAGATGATCCTTCCGCATATTTACGGGAGGATGTGAGAAACTGAACACGATACTCTTTTTCAGCTCCATCAGCAACGGGTGTTTGCTGCAAAACAGTAGACTTCCTACTGTCGCCGGCGGAACCGGCAAAGACATAGCTTTTCTTGTCATACTCCCGCTTATATTCTTTAAATCCCTGATAGATGGAGGAAGCCAATGAAGACTGTCCGCTCGCACTCTTCAGGTATTTCTCATCATTTCTATTGCTTATATACCCCAGTTCAATAAGGATGCTCGGCATGGCCACCTCTCTCAACACCAGAAAACCTGCCTGACGCACACTGCGGTTAACCCGCTTGGAACTGTTTACCAGCTGATTTTGCACAAGCGTAGCGAAGTAAACACTTTGCGAAAGGAACTCATTGGCCATGAACTCAAAAATGATATAGGACTCGGGCTCATTGGGATTAAAACCTTCGTATTTCACCGAGTAATCATCTTCGTACATGATCACGGCATTCTCCGCCTTGGCTACATCCAGATTGTCCTTGCTCCGGTGCAAACCCAGTACAAATGTTTCCACTCCCTGAGGAGAGGTACGCCGTCGGTCAAGTGCATTGCAATGAATTGATATGAATAAATCGGCATGGGCCTTATTTGCAATTTCAGCACGTTGGTTTAGTTCCACAAAACGGTCCGAACTACGGGTATACAATACCTTCACGTCGGGATGATTCCGCTCGATGAGTTTCCCCAGTTGTAGGCCGACAGAGAGTACGATATCTTTCTCTTTCGAAACGGAACCCACGGCTCCCGGGTCTTTACCTCCGTGGCCGGGATCAATCACCACTGTAAATTTACCGTTTTGCGGATTGGCAGACTGACCGGAATGAAAAGGCAGAAATACACCCAAGAACAGTAATAAAAGTAGTTTTATACAGGGTTTCATGTGGGTTTTCTTTTTGCAAAAATAGTGATAAATATCGGAATGAAAAAAAATGAGCCACAATATGCGGCTCATTCTTCTTTTCCGTCATGTCCACATGATTATGGCATCAATTCAGCCAGTTTGGCATCGAGGGCGTCACCTGTCAGATTCTTTTCAATGATAATTCCATCCTTATCCAGGAGGACGGTGTGCGGTATACCTTCAATGGCATACAAATCCACGACAGGACTTTCCCAATACTGCAGGTCAGACATCTGCGGCCAGGTCATATTCAAATCTTTAAGGCCCTTCACCCATTTCTCATGATCCTGATCTAGTGAAACACCCACCACCTCAAAACCTTTCGATTTATACTTGTTGTAGGCAGCCACTACGTTGGGCATTTCCTGACGGCAGGGTCCACACCACACAGCCCAGAAGTCGACAAGTACATATTTTCCTTTACCGGCGTAGTCGGATAGCGAGACCTCATTACCTTCGGTATCCTTTAATGTAAAATCGACGAATTTCTTGCCCACAGCCACATTCTCCAGATTTTCCAGCCGCTTAATGATACGTTGAATATTTTTACCCGCTTTGAAATTTTCATCTGTAAGATTGAGAATCTCTTTCTGCTGTTCCGGTGAGAACATGGATGAAGAAGAAAGAAACAGATACTTCCCAAGTTCGTTTCCGATATTTTCTTTGATGAAATTAAAATTCAAACCGTTGAGCTGCTCGCTTATATTGTCGTATGTCATATTGATTTCTGCCTCCAGAGAATCGGTCATCGTTCCTTCGGCATTTGCAGTATTGTATTGCTCCATTACACCGCGGATAGTTTTCATCAGCGCTTTCTGCTTTATTCTGAAATCTGTATAGGCATCATTTACCTTTGTACCTTTCACTGTTACTATGGTGTCAAACAACACCTCTATCCTTCCCGGCTCAATCAATACAGGCACCCTGCTCTCCTGCTGCGGATTGATTGTTTCGTCAAGCGAGATGAAGCGAAGTAACGTACTGTCTGCTACCCCATTTAACGAGAATGAGCCATTTGTTACCACCAACGTATCCACAACATTCATGGTCTCATCGGTCATTTGCTGTACATACACATTGGTGCCTTCATATGATTCATCTGCAATCGTACCATTGACCGTGTAATTCTTACCATTCTGGCAGGAAAGCAGAAATGCGGCAGTGAAGAAAAAGAACAATAACTTCCTCATTTTAATTTCTTTTTTATGTTTAAACCACGGCAAAGATATGTAAAATGTCTTCATTAAATATGTATTTCGTTCTTTTTAATATAAAAAAAACGCTACCTTTGAAATAAAAATTCACAATAATTATATATATGAGTACGATGGTGGCCCCGTCGCTGTTGGCGGCTGATTTTTTAAACCTGGAAAAAGACGTGGAGATGCTCAATCGAAGTGAGGCAGACTGGATCCATCTTGATATCATGGATGGCGTTTTCGTGCCGAATATCTCTTTTGGATTTCCGATAATCAGTCTTTTAAAAAAGGTAACAAACAAGCCTATGGATGCCCATCTGATGATTGTTGAACCTGACAAATTTATCGATGAGATAGCTGCTACGGGCGCCACCTATATGAATGTGCACTATGAAGCTTGTACTCACCTGCACAGGGTAGTGCAGGAGATCAGAAAAAAAGGGATGAAGCCGGCGGTCACATTGAATCCGCACACCCCGGTATTTCTGCTGGAGGATATCCTGTCCGATCTGGACATGGTACTGCTAATGTCCGTAAACCCGGGTTTTGGGGGACAGCGCTTTATTGAGCATTCACTGAGAAAAGTAGACCAGCTCAAGAAAATGATTCTGAAACAACATACCTCTACCCTGATTGAGGTGGATGGAGGAGTAAACCTTGAAACAGGACGAAGACTGGTTGATGCAGGTGCCGATGTGCTTGTTGCCGGCAGCTTTGTCTTTTCTTCGGAAAACCCCGAAGATACTATCCGGATGTTACGGGCTTTGTAAAAGTCATGTACCGCTGCTTCTGACTACTGTTATCGCTTATTCTCTGCCTGAGCGGTTGTTGTTTTTATTTTGTGGCGCGTAAACAATGAACGGTTTTATCGGGAAAGCACCATTCTTACGCTTGCTTTTACCTGTTATGGCAGGTATCATGGCCTGTGTCCTGTTTCCAGCATGGACACCCAATGTTCATTGGTTTTTTCTTACAGGGCTGATCTTCATGGTGCTCACCTACGTTATTGGCAAAAAGCTCCGGTATCCCGGCCGGTGGATGTTCGGAGCCGGTTTATACCTTTTTCTCTTTTCGCTTACTCTTTTACAATACCGGGAACAGGAAAGAAACAGAGAATTCCTTTTTCCAAATGAGCCGCGATATTATATAGGAATACTCCTTGACATTCCTGAAGTGAAACCCCGCTCCATCGCCTGTAATGTGGCAATTGTATATCCTTATCGGCAAAAGGTAAAGTTATATCTTGCCCCTGACAACGAAGCCGGGTCCTTGAAACCGGGCGATGAGATCATCTTTTATACAAGAATGCAACCATTCAGAAACTTCGGCAATCCTGACGATTTCGATTATGTGCGTTACATGAAAATAAAAGGCTTCGCCGGAACGGCTTATATCTCCGCGTTGGAGTGGCAGAAAACAGGTCGCCAATCCCATGCCATTATGCTACGGTCACAGCGTTTGCGGACAAAGATACTGGCAATGTACCGTTCACTGATCCGCGAAAAGGACGCCTGTGCCCTTATCTCTGCCCTCACACTAGGGTACCGGGAAGACCTCTCCGACGATGTTCAGGAGGCATTCAGAGCTTCCGGCACTGCACATGTACTGGCTGTGAGCGGGCTGCATGTCGGCATCGTCTACCTTATCATAGACCTGCTATTCTCATTCCTGGGAAAGTCGGGCAGGAGATATGTCTTACGCCAAGGGTTGGTCATCCTGACACTGTGGTACTACGTGTTTCTTACAGGCGGATCTGCTTCCGTGATGCGTGCAGCCATCATGGTCTCCATTTTCTGTCTCGGCAACATGCAACACAGGAAAGGATTTACATACAACACGCTGGCAGCGGCAGCTTTTTTTATTCTCCTGTTCAGTCCGTTCAGCCTCTTCGATGTGAGCTTTCAAATGAGTTTTGGTGCAGTAGCGGCTATTCTCTATTTTCAGCCGAAATTATATGGCCTGTATACTCCGAAAGGACAGATAGTGAAATACATGTGGAGTCTGTTGACCGTCTCAACATCTGCACAGATGGGCGTCTTCCCGTTGGTACTCTATTACTTCGGCACCTTCCCTGTCTGGTTTTTCTTGACCAACCTGCTGGTTGTACCCTTAATCGGGATCGTGATATATGCCGCCGCGGCACTCATGGCCGTAGGTGCAATAAACCGGGTAGCAGCCGGAGCCATGGACGGCATGGAATCCGTCTTTCAATGGGTTGCTGAAACACTCGCCAACGTCACCTTGCGTATCGTCCATATTTTCGAATCACTCCCTTTCGCTCAACTTACCGACAACTATATTTCGTTCATTCAGATGCTTCTGTTAATTACCTTTGTCTTTTCCTTTACCAGATTTGTCTTTTCCCACCGTGCCCGACCATTATTAATCGCCCTGACGTCGATGCTTGCGTTTCAGTTGAGTTCACTGCAGAAAGAAATATTTAAGCCTGCTCCCCAGCTGGTGGTATTCAACAATTCCGGCAGAAGCGAGATAGCCCTGTTCGCAGAAGGGAAACGCCATTTCCTGAATATCCCCGGAAACGGAGTCCTGCCACACTTCCGGAAGCGTGTTCTTCGTCTCTCTGATAATTCACTCGCCGGCTTCATTGCCGAATCACCATTCCGGGTAGACGTACTGGTCCTCTCCGAAAATGCCGGATTCCACATCGGACAACTGCTCCTGCTCATTGAACCATCTCTCATCGTTCTGGACAGTTCTCTTCCGCGCAATACCGCAAACTGCATGAATGCCGAGTGCCTTCGGCTGGGTATCGATGTGCACAATGTCACACAAGAGGGTGCCTTTTCCCTGATTTTTTAGTACTTTTGTTGCCACATTGCAAAAGATTACACCAAAATGAATTTGACAAATCCGATCTCTGAGTTAATTCACCCGGCAAAAGTAGCAGCAATTACAGATGCTGTGGAGAGATCAGAAAAAATTGTGATTACCACCCATCTTTCACCCGACGGTGATGCACTGGGTTCCTCTCTCGCTCTGTATCATTATCTCAAAGGAAGGGGAAAACAGGTACGAATTATAGTACCCAATTCATTCCCTTACTTCCTGAAATGGATGAAGGGGGCCAATGAGGTGGAAATTTACGAGTACAATCCATCCGCAGCTCAACATATCCTTCATCATACGGATCTTATTTTCGCACTCGACTACAATATTCCGAAAAGAACGGGAGATATGGGCGTCGCCCTGGAAACATCACCGGCAAAAAAGATTCTGGTCGATCATCATCTTTTTCCGGGAAACATATTTGACATTGTCGTATCCCATCCTGAAATATCTTCCACCAGCGAACTCATATTCAGGCTATTATTCCAGGCAGGCAAATACGATGAAATCACCCTGGCCGAAGCAGAATGTATCTATTGCGGCATGATGACCGACACCGGAGGGTTTACCTTTAACTCCAGTGATCCCGAGATATTTGAAATCATCAGCCTTTTACTAAGAAAAAAGATCGATAAGGATGCCATCTATTCGCATGTCTTTCACAATTATTCTGAAGCGCGCTTCAGACTGCTTGGGTTCACCCTGTCGCAGCGCATGGATATTTATCACGATCTGCATGCAGCGCTCATCTATCTTTCAAAGGAGGATCAGGCACAATTCCGGTTCAGTAAAGGGGATACGGAAGGTTTCGTGAATTATCCGCTCAGCATCAAAGATATTATCTTCTCCACCTTCATCCGGGAAGACGAGGGTTTGACAAAACTTTCGTTTCGCTCACAGCTTTCATTTCCATGCAATGAATTTGCAGCTGAATTCTTTAATGGCGGCGGGCACCTAAACGCCTCTGGAGGAGAGCATTACGGAACCTTCGAGGAAGCGCTGCGCATCTATGCCGACGGGTTAAAAGCCTATGAAGGCAAGCTGAAACAAGCCATCAGCCAACTATGATCATTTTTTAAAAACTAACTTTTATTTCAATGTTACGGTTGGTTTATTTAAAGCAGATTGTGTACTTTTGTAATTCAATAAAGTGAGTTGTTTTATTTAAACGACAGATTCATATGAAGCATTTATATCTCATTGTAATTTTCCTTGGTGGATTATTATTTTTCGTTGTATCCTGCAAGGATACCATGACCTATGCCGATTATCTGAAGGCAGAAGAAAAAGCCATCGACCTGTTTATAGACTCCAATCATCTCACCATTCTCAAGGACTTTCCATCGGATAGTACCTTCGAAGAGAACGAATTTTATAAAGATCCTGCTACTGGAGTTTATTTTCATGTGATCGACTATGGCAACAAGAGCCAGAAGCTGCAATGGAAGGAGGAGGTATATGTTCGTTTCAGCGGTTTGAACTATTTCAACACAGGCGACACTACCCGATACTCCAATCTAAAGAGTCTTTATCCGGAAGAGATCGTATTCATAGGACCGGTAACCTCATCCACGAAAGGCAATTACAGTACGCCCGGATGGATCGTTCCCCTCAGCTACGTGGGACACCTCGGCAAAGTAAAAATGATTGTTCCCTTTAATATGGGATCTTCCTATGATCAGTCGAAGTATGAGCCAACCTACTATGACATGGTACAGTACCGGTTTGAAAATCAATACTGATCATTTTAACGGCCTCTCTTTGCATCTCTCTGTAAAATCACCAGCTAATGATATTATTAAAAAATCACTTTTCAATATAAAAGTACCCATATGACATTGATCAAATCCATATCAGGTATCAGAGGAACCATTGGTGGAAAAGCGGGTGAAAACCTTACGCCACTGGATATTGTAAAATTTACAGCTGCGTATGCAGCCTTTATCCGAAAATCAACCGGAGAAGACCGACCAAGGATTGTGGTGGGGCGCGATGCCCGCATTTCCGGAGAAATGGTACACCGGATCATCACCGGTACGCTGACAGGGATGGGTTGCGACGTAACCGACATCGGACTGGCAACGACACCCACCACAGAAATTGCTGTTCCCAAAGAAAAGGCTGCAGGCGGCATCATCATCACCGCAAGCCACAATCCCAAACAGTGGAATGCTCTGAAGCTGCTTAATCACCAGGGTGAATTCCTCAACGCAGAAGAGGGAAAAGAAATCCTCAATATTGCCGAAGCGGAAGATTTTTCGTTTTCCACTGTGAATGAACTGGGTCAGATTACACAAAAGCAATATCTCCACGAGCATATACAAGGCATTTTGTCCCTCCCTTTGGTGGACAAAGAGGCGATCAAGGCGGCCAATTTCAGGGTAGCCGTCGACAGTGTGAATTCAGTAGGCGGCTTTGCCATTCCTGAATTATTGTACGCCCTGGGAGTAAAGGAGATCTTTAAATTGCACTGTGCCCCCCATGGTAACTTCTCCCACAATCCGGAGCCCTTGCCGCAACACCTTACAGAGCTCTCTTCACTCACCCGCAGTTCCAAGGCAAGTGTGGGTTTCGCCGTAGATCCCGATGTGGACCGGCTGGCCATCTATTGTGAAGATGGTGAACCCTTTGGCGAAGAATATACCCTGGTAGCTGTGTCCGACTATGTGTTACAGCATACGCCGGGCAACACTGTATCCAACCTCAGCTCAAGCCGTGCCCTGCGAGATGTTACAACTGCCAGAGGCGGTAATTATTATGCCGCAGCAGTGGGCGAGGTGAATGTCGTGACAAAAATGAAGGAAGTGAAAGCCGTGATCGGTGGCGAGGGAAATGGCGGTGTCATTTATCCCGACTCCCATTATGGTCGCGACGCGCTCGTGGGCATTGCATTGTTTCTTACCTGCCTGGCAAAATCGGGAAAAACACCTTCGGCACTGAAGGCAACCCTGCCTGCCTATTTTATGGCCAAACAAAAGGTGGAGCTCACACCAGACATCAACACAGATGCAATACTGGAAAAGATGAAAGAAAGATTCAGAGACCAGCAGGTAACCCATATCGACGGTGTAAAAATCGATTTCCCGGACAAGTGGGTACATCTGCGAAAATCGAATACCGAACCAATCATCCGGGTCTATTCGGAAGCACACTCTCAGGAAGAAGCGGAAGAAATTGGCAAACAAATCATCGATATGATCAGGGATCTTGCCTAAGGTCGCATCAAACAGCCTTTTTATCACACAATTGCCACATCATTTTTTTTGACGTGGCAATTGCGTTAAATAATAAGATAAAGCCAAGAATGAATGAAAGATACATTGATCAGTCGCGATGATTTGCGCGGCCTGCATCCTGTTTTGCGGGGCAAATACGGCGACATGCTGATTGACTTCGGTATCAAAATATCGGCGTTGCACGTCCCCAATGAGATTTACAATCGTTCAAAACATCTTACAGGTCCGGCATTCTGTAAGGATGTTCTGGATAAACTGGGGATAAAGCGCACTATTCGGAATGAGCAGGTACTGCAGAACTTCAAGGACAAACCGTTTATCACCGTCTCCAATCATGCGTACGGCCACATCGACGGCATAGCTGCCATAGAGACGGTGGGCAGCCGGGTAGATCATTACAAGATGATGGTCAACATTATTCTCTCCTTTGTGGATACGATGGCAGAAAATTTCATTACCGTAAATCCAATGAAAAATGAAGAGAAAAACCGGTTCACCTTCGCCGGTATCAGAGAAAGTATTGCTCATCTACGGGAGGGCTATCCGATGGGGTTTTTCCCGTCGGGAGCTGTTTCCAACCTTTATTTCAGAAAAGGAAAATTTCAGATTGAAGACAGAGAGTGGCAGCCGGCAGTATTAAAGATTATCCAGAAAATGAAAATACCGGTCATCCCCATGCATATCTCCGGCCAGAACAGTCGCTCCTTTTATCTGTCGAAGGTATTTGGCTGGAAGTTCCGTAACCTCAGACTCTGTCACGAACTATACAACAAAAAAGGCAAAGAGATGATCATCACTTTTGGAGATCCGGTAATGCCGGAAGAGATTGATCAGTTCGGGGATGAGACTGCACGGTTGGGAGAATTCCTGAAAGCAAGGACATACGCTTTGAAATAATTGTTTATCTTTGAATTCTCAAACAACACAGTATGGTCAAGTACTCTCTGCAACAAGTCAAGCAACGTTTCGGCATCATTGGCAACACTCCCGAGCTGGATCGCGCCATCGATGTGGCACTGCAGGTCGCTCCTACCGACCTGTCGGTACTTATTACAGGAGAAAGTGGCGTTGGGAAAGAAAATTTTCCGCAGATCATACATCTTCACAGCAAGAGAAAACATGGTCCCTACTTTGCCATCAACTGCGGCTCTATTCCCGAGGGAACCATTGACTCTGAGCTCTTCGGGCACGAGAAAGGCTCTTTCACGGGTGCTACCGGCACCAGGAAAGGTTATTTCGAAGTGGCCGACGGCGGCACACTCTTCCTCGACGAGGCAGGTGAACTACCCCTGTCCACACAGGCACGTCTGCTGCGGGTACTCGAAAGCGGAGAATTCATCAAGGTAGGATCTTCAAAGGTTGAAAAGAGTGATGTAAGGGTAGTGGCAGCTACCAACATGGATATGGTGAGAGCCGTGGAACAGGGAAAGTTTCGTGAGGACTTGTACTACCGGCTTAATTCTGTTCCTATCCGCATACCGCCCTTGCGGGACAGGAAAGAGGA
The DNA here is from genome assembly GCA_002398565.1 of Proteiniphilum sp. UBA4977. Classification (GTDB taxonomy): domain Bacteria; phylum Bacteroidota; class Bacteroidia; order Bacteroidales; family Dysgonomonadaceae; genus Proteiniphilum. The sequence continues at coordinate 11,836 of DGZP01000099.1, read as the reverse complement.
TATCCCCCTTCTTTTCAGGAAATTTGCCGGTGACTGCGCCGAAAAATACATGATGCCCTCCATCACCCTTACCGACGAGGCAAGGGAGATGTTAAAGAACTACCGTTGGCCCGGAAATATACGCCAGCTGAAGAACATCTCCGAACAGATATCCATCATTGAACAGGAACGTGTGATTGATGCCGATATCCTGCAGAAATACCTGCCCCACAACGAGGTTGGCATGCTTCCAGTCCCCTTGTCGCAGCTTCATGATACCGAACGAAAGTCGTTTGCCAACGAACGGGAGATATTGTACCAGGTTCTTTTCGACATGAAAAAAGATATCACCGACCTGAAGCAGGTAGTGAAAAGCATGATGGAAAGTTCCGGTCAGTCGGCAGCTGATTTTGGACCATCCTCAAACAGTATTCGTACCGCATCTGTCATTCATGAAGAGCAACCCCGCGTATCGGTCCCCGTAAAGTACGAAGCAATTCCCAAGAGCATACAGCTTGATGAGACGGGGAAGAATGATATTCAGGAAGCAACCGAATACGAAGAAAGCGCACTGTCAATCAGCGAAGTGGAAAAAGAGATGATCCTCAGGGCGCTTGAACGGCATAACGGCAAGCGTAAACTGGCTGCCGCCGATTTAGGTATTTCCGAGCGGACTCTTTACCGCAAGATTAAGGAATATAGTCTTGAATGTTGATTATCAGCGACAAAAGGGAACAAGTATGAAAATCCACATACACAGGCATTATTTCGTCCACATTGTGATTCTCTTCTCGATGATCGGCATCGTAAGTTCATGTAGACTGTCTTATTCTTTCAGGACGGCTTCCATAGATTATGACCTTACCAAGACTCTCTCCATCGGACACTTTATCAATCAGGCTCCCCTGGTATACCCTCCCCTGGAACAGCGTTTTAATGAAGAGATGAAAGACATGTTTACCCGCAACACGCGTTTACAGCTTGTGAATCAGAACGCCGACATGGAGATTGAGGGTGAAATTGTAGGTTATGAACTTACACCTCTGGCTGTGCAGGAAGATGCATTTGCTTCAGAAACCCGTCTGACGATGACGGTAAGGATGCGTTTTCGAAACAATAAGATCGATGTGCCCGAGACGCAGGAAACAATCTCCGCCAACCGTACATTCTCCAGCAACACTGTTTTCGATACGGTACAGGATCGGCTGATCAATGAGCTGATCGACGAAATTGTAGATCAGATATTTAATGCCACCATGGCAAACTGGTAACTCAATGGACAAGGACAAGCTTTACAAATTCATCGAAGAACCCGACACACTGATAACTGCCACTGAAGAGACACTTAAAACAGTGGTGGAAACTTACCCCTTTTTCCAGACCTCCCGATTGTTGTACACCAAATATCTGGATATGACAGATAGTGATCGTTACGTAAAAGAGCTCGGCACAACAGCTGTGATGTGTGCCGACAGGAGAAAGCTGTTCTATCTGATTTACGGGAAAAGCTATCGCAAGCAACTTACCCAGCCAGATGCAATTCATAATAGTGCGAAAGACAGAACCGAAGAGTTGCTTGATTCCTTCCTCACCTCACTTGGCGGAAGTGATATGAGTGAGACGACAACACTTGACAATGAAGCTCTGAATATTGTATCGACCGACTATTTCTCCTATCTGGAGCCGATGGAGGGAGAGAGGACTGCAGGTCCGTCAGAAGACCGGAAACTTCAACACCACGACATCATTGATGCCTTTATTGAAAAAGCTGCGACCGAGCCACTGTTCACTCCATATCAACCGGAAGTGAGGACAGATAATCAAAAAACCACTTCTGAAGAGGATGCCGGTGAATTTCTGACTGAAACATTGGCAAAAATCTATATCAAACAAAAAAAATATGAACAGGCGCTTACAATTATTAAACGTTTAAGTTTGAATTTTCCAAAAAAAAGTATTTACTTTGCCGACCAAATTCGTTTTCTGGAATTTTTGATTATGAATCAACATTTTGTTAAGTGAAAACGGAATTTTTTCTGTAAGAATTAAAACGAACAATATATGTATCTCTTTATTACAATCCTTATTCTGCTGGCCTCCATTCTGATGATCCTTGCCGTACTGGTACAAAAATCGAAAGGCGGCGGACTGGCAAGCGGATTTTCATCATCGAACCAGATCATGGGTGTACGGAAAACAACCGACTTTCTGGAAAAATTCACCTGGACTCTTGCAGGTATCGTAATGGTACTGAGCATATTGACTGCCAAATACACTGCTTCGCACAGCAATGCACCGCAATCGCAGGTGGAAGTGCAACAACCTGCACCACTCAACCCTGCCACCGCTCCCGATGTGACTCCCGGCTTGCCCGTACCTTCGCAGGTTCCAGCACAGCCAACCCCCGAAAATGGAACACCCGCAGAATAAACTTTTGTGCGCATCTTCTACATCTTCCTGCTTTGGTTGCTTCCCTTATTTGTCGATGCACAGGTAATCACATATGATACCATACCCGTGGCTCCGGACGATGAGCGAAATATTCATCGTTCCGGACAATCACGTAGTTTTACGGGAAAAGAGACATCCACCGGCATAAGGCGCGGAGACACAGAGAAGGGTCGTACTGCCATATTTGACAGGAGTAAAATTCGTATTGGCGCAAATCTCGGCTTGTCCGTGAGCCGAAACTATACAAGACTAGGCTTTGGTCCGCAGGCGGGATATCAGTTCAACCGCTATTTCATGGCGGGTGCCGGCATTAAATACTACTACTCGAAAGCAAGAACATCGGAATATACTGTCAGAGATAATTTACTGGGAGCAAACCTGTTTGGCTATTTTTATCCACTTTCTTTCATCACTGTTTTTGTACAACCCGAAACAAACTATATCTGGTCTGCTTTCACAAGGGAGTCTACAAAAGAAACAACCTCGCATAGCGGCCTTGTCCCCTCATTGATCGTAGGCGCAGGGGTTCGCCTGGGCCGCTCCCATATCACACTCAATTACGATCTTATCCAGCACGATTATTCTCCCCACCCCAGTGGCATCTACCTGGGTGTATCGGCATTCTTCTAGCGGAATACAATATCCCTTACGATGGGAATTTCAGCGTAATCATTCATCTTCCTGATCAGCCCCTCCTTGTTCATTGTCAGTTCCGCGCGAAGAACGGCCGATGTAAGATGTACATAGAGGATATTACGACGGAAATAAACCTCCCCTGTATATTTCGAGACACCCTCCCCCAGCACCTCATGCCATCCTCTGACGGCACGATGTTCGGCCAGCCTGACCTTTAACGTACTATTTTCATCGAAAAAATCAGAAAGTGCCCGGGACAAAGGTTGTGCGTTCTTTTTCAACATTTCTTTTTATTCATTTATCCGATTTATCTCTCCGTCTATCACCGAGTAGATATGCGCGTTATTATCGGCACGTTCCAGAATTCTGTCGAGTGATTCCCTGTTGGTATCGGAGATAAAAATCTGTCCGAAGCCATGACCGGAGACAAGCTTCACAATCTCCTCCACACGATGCATATCGAGCCGGTCGAAAATATCATCCAGCAGCAATATCGGAGTAGTATGCCCTGTTTGCAGCAAAAAATGAAATTGTGCCAGCTTCAGTGATACAAAGTAGGTCTTGTTCTGTCCCTGTGATCCCACTTTTTTAATGGGATAGCCGCCGAGCAGCATTTCCAGTTCATCGCGATGAATTCCAGTGGTAGTATGTCCCATTGCCATGTCGCGTTGTCTGTTTCTGCCGAGCATCTCCCCAAAATCAGCTTCATTGAGCTGGGAAATATAATCGAAGGAGACCTGCTCCCCGGATTGACTGATACGTGCATAAAAATCATTGAAGATGGGTATGAATTCATCGATAAATGCTTTGCGCTTCCGATGGATGAGGCTCCCCTCTTCAATCATCTGGTCTTCCCAAAGTTCCAGCAAGGTTGTATCAATAGCTTCTTCTTCATTTTTCAGTAGCACATTCCGCTGAAGCAAGGCTTTGGTATACCTTACCAGCGCACGCAGATACTCCTTGTCGAACTGGGAGATGGCCATATCCAGAAACTTGCGTCGTATTTCGCTGCCCCCGGTTATCAGCTCATTGTCGGCCGGTGAGATCATCACGAGGGGAATCAATCCGATATGATCGGAAAGACGTTCATACTCCTTCTTGTTGCGTTTAAACTGTTTCTTCTGCCGCCGCCGGATAGCGCTGTAAATCTCTTCACGGGTACTCTCTTCCGACAGGAATTTACCCTGTAGCATACACACATCGGCATCGTGGTGTATGATCTGCGAGTCTATGGGATTGGTATAACTTTTACAAAAAGAGAGATAATAGACTGCATCGAGCAGATTAGTCTTCCCCATGCCGTTGTTGCCTATGAAGCAGTTTATTTTGGGGGAAAGCTGCAGTTCTGCCTGCACCAGATTCTTATAGTTGATGATGGATAATTCTTCTAAAATCATGCTGCTTACATCGTTATTTCACATACCAGCCATCATATCCGCATACAGGCAGGCTTTTAACAGGCTGTGCTATTCCTCCATCAGCAATCGCTGAAGGTCCTCGGGAGAGATATTCATCTTCAGTCTGCCCTGTGAGGCAAAGGAGATACGTCCCCGTTCTTCGGAGACAATGATCACCCTGGCATCGGTTTCCTGTGATATGCCCAGTCCGGCGCGGTGCCTCAATCCCAGGTGGGTGGGGATATTGGGATTCTGGGAGATGGGCAGGATACATCCGGCGGCTTTCACTTTTTGTCCTACGATAATCATCGCACCATCGTGCAAGGGACTGTTTTTAAAGAAAATATTTTCGATAAGGCGAGAGGAAATATCGGCGTTTACAATTTCACCGGTCTGCTCATAAAGACCCAGGTGAATATCACCCTGTATGGCAATAAGCGCCCCGGTATTGGTTTTAGACATATTCATGCAAGCCAGCACGATGGCTGTAAGGTGTGAATTATCCTTCTTCTGCTTCTCTCCGGGGAAAAAAAGTTTTGTAATGAAATTCCATCCCTTTTTTGAACCGAGCGACATCAGAAAGCGCCTTATTTCGTCCTGAAAGAGTATGACCAGTAAAAACAGACCTACACTCACCAGCTGATCGAGGATGGAACCGAGCAACACCATGTTGAAAACCCGCGACACCAGTACCCAGATCACCATGAATACCATTATTCCGATGAAAAGGGGGCGCAGGCCCGATATCTTGACCAGCCTGAACAGGTAGTACAGCAGAAGTGCTACCAGCAATACATCAATAAAGTCCTTTATCCCGAAATGTGCAAACATACCTGTATACGCCGGTTATTGATCGAATTCGGTTATCTTACCCACAATCTTTACGCACTCCACTGCCTCTTTCACATCATGTACCCGCAAAATGGCCGCGCCGGAAAGCAAAGCCACCGTATTGAGGATGGAAGTACCGTTGAGACTCTCTTCCGGTGTGGAATCCAGCAACTTGTAAATCATCGATTTCCGCGAGATTCCTACCAGTATCGGCTCCTCAAAGATATGAAAATATTTCAGATAAGCCATCAATTCATAGTTCTGAGATAACGTTTTGCTGAAACCAAAACCGGGATCAATGATAACATCATTCACACCAAGGAGATTCAATCTGGCCTTGCGTTCCGAGAAATAATAAAGGATATCCTGGATCAGGTCATCGTAATCGGTCGACTGTTGCATGGTCTGCGGCACCCCTCTCATGTGCATCAGCACATAGGGTACCTGCAACTGAGCCACAACGGAAAACATGCGGTCATCGATCTGTCCGCCTGAGATGTCATTGATGATATTTACACCAAATTCCTCCACGGCTTGTTTGGCTATATCAGCGTAGAAGGTGTCGACCGACAGGATTGCATGAGGAAATTCGCTGCGAATGAGTCTCAGGGCAGGCATTAATCTGGCTGTCTCCTCCTTCTCCGTGAGGAAGGTGGAGAAGGGAGTGGTTGACTGCGCCCCGACATCTATTATACTACCCCCTTCATCAATGATTTGCCGGCAACGTTCGATTATTCCGTTATCAGCCTGCTTCCTGCTGGCTGCAAAAAAAGAGTCGGGCGTGATGTTGATGATGCCCATCACCTGAGGCAGCGACAAATCGAGCAGTTCCCCCGCTATGTTAATCGTTTTCTTCACTCTGAATTTAACACTCTTGTTTTTTAAGGATTCAATCTTCATTCTCCGGTACCGATCGCTGAATCACTGACCACTAACTGCTGAATCACAATACCGAATTGGGATCTTTCAAAGGATAATCCACCGTGTAGTGAAGCCCTCTGCTTTCTTTGCGGGCCATAGCCTGCTTGATGACCATGTAACCTACTTTGATGATGTTACGCAATTCGCAGATGTCGCGCGACACTACGGAGCGATGGAAGAAATCCTCGGTCTCCCGGAAAAGGATGTTTAGCCGATCCAGGGCGCGCTGCAGACGCAGGTCGGAGCGCACAATGCCTACGTAGGCCGACATCAATTGCCCTACCTCCTTGTAACTTTGCGTAATCAGCACCATCTCCTCGGGAGAGGTGGTACCTTCTGCATTCCAGGCAGGAATATCTTCTCTGAATGTATATTGCCTGAAAAGAGGCAGCGAGTGTTGCGCCGCTGCATCGGCAAATACCACAGCCTCGATGAGCGAGTTGGATGCCAGCCGGTTTGCTCCGTGTAATCCCGTGCAGGCACACTCCCCGTTGGCATATAGTCGCCCGATGCTTGTTTCTCCATCGAGATTCACTCTGATACCTCCGCACAGATAGTGAGCGGCGGGAGCCACGGGTATCATCTCCCGGGTAATGTCTATTCCGTAAGAGAGACATTTCTCGTAGATGCCCGGAAAGTGAGTCCTGGTCTCGTCTGGTTTTTTGTGTGTCACATCCAGATAAACATGATCTTCTCCCCTTTCTTTCATTTCCGTGTCGATAGCACGGGCTACAATATCACGCGGGGCCAGTGATCCGCGTGCATCATATTTGTGCATAAACTCTTTCCCGTCACATGTTTTCAGTACGCCGCCATAGCCCCGCATCGCCTCGGTGATGAGGAACGATGGTCTTGCCCCCGGATGATAAAGTGCCGTGGGATGAAACTGAACAAACTCCATCCCCCTGATTTCTCCCTTTGCACGTGCCACCATGGCAATGCCGTCACCCGTGGCGACCAACGGGTTGGTTGTAGTCTGATACACCGATCCGATACCTCCTGTTGCCATCATGGTCACACGTGAAAGAAAAGTATCAATATCATTGGTCACCTGATCGAGGATATAGGCACCATAACATTCAATGCCGGGAGTATGGCGGGTGACCACCTGTCCCAGATGGTGCTGCGTGAGGATCTCAATGGCAAAATGATGGTCGAACACCTCTATATTCGGATGATTGCGAATGGTGTTAATCAGGCTGACCTGGATCTCGGCGCCGGTACTGTCCTTGTGATGCAGGATCCGGAACTCGGAATGACCTCCTTCACGATGAAGATCGAAATTGCCTTTTTCATCCTTGTCGAAGTCCACTCCCCAGCTTATCAACTCACTGATCTGGGCGGGTGCCTCCTTCACCACTTTTTCCACGACTTGCAAGTCACATAATCCGCCGCCTGCATCGAGCGTATCGGCAATGTGCTTTTCAAAATTATCCCACGGGTTTGTGACCGATGCAATTCCTCCCTGCGCGTAATAAGTATTGGCATCTTCCAGCTGGTTTTTCGCGATAATGGCTACCTTCCCATATTTTGCCACTTTCAGGGCATAGCTCATTCCGGCAATGCCGGAACCAATCACCAGAAAATCATATCTGCGGGTCATCTTCTCTCTGTTTTGATTTTTCCATTGCAAATGTACACAATTATTCAGGGTTTTTCGAAGGAACGCACCATTTTTCCAGCCGCACAATATTCAGGAGTAAACATTGTTAAAAAGCTGGGTTTTATTTGCAAATACCCGACATTTGCTTTTCTTTGTACATCCAAGCAAAGAGACTGTTTAACATCATTTTATCAGATGAAACACTTACTTACTCTATTCCTTATCTTCATTCTTTCTGTACTGCAGGTCCTCCATGCCACAAACACGGGGCAACAGGCTGACTCCACTTTCATGCTTCGCGGCAGGGTGTTGGGGAGTGATACAAAAGAACCACTGCCCAATGCAAGCATCACCGTACAAAAAGCAAATGTGTCGAGCGTTACCAACCAGGACGGATACTTCTCCATACGGGTCCCTGCTTCAACCAGGAACATGCAACTGATTATCCATTACCTGGGATACGAGAACAAGGAGATACCAGTAGTTACCCTGATCGGCAATCCCAATGACCACATCATGCTGGCACCCTCTCCCATAGAACTTAGCGAAGTCCTGATTGTTTCGGGGGACGGGACAAATCTCGTAAGGGAAGCATTACAGCGGATTCCGGAGAACTACGCTGCGGACCCGAACATGATGGTCGCTTTTTATCGTGAATCGATAAAAAAAGGATCAAACTATATTTCTCTTGTAGAAGCTGTATTGGACGTTTACAAAGCATCATACCGCTCTTACAGCAACGACCAGGCCCGGATCTACATCGGCCGCAAAGCCACCGATATTTCACCGCGCGACACGGTGTTGCTAAAATTTCAGGGAGGTATCAGCGATGCCCTGATGCTTGATATTGCCAAGAACCCGGAAATTGTCTTCGGCACGGATGCTGCAGAGTACAACTTCCATGTCAACGGCCTGATTAACATTAACAACAAGCCACATTACATCATTTCTTTCCAGCCACACTCCGGATTAAAAGACATTCTCTTCAGGGGTACCATCTATCTGGATGCCGCCACGCTCGCTTTTGCCCGTATGGAATTTAATATGAATGTGGAAGACAGAAAAGATGCTGCAAACATCTTTATCAGGCGCAAGCCTTCCAAAATGCGGGTGGAGGTCAATAATGCCCAGTATGTGGTAAACTACATGGAAAACAATGGAAAATGGTTTTTCAGTTACAGCGCTACCGAAGTATCATTCCGGGTCAGATGGACCAATCGGTTTTTTGGACTGTTTGCCACCAACTATATTATCGGATCGGAGATCGCCGTCACCGACCGGTATAACGACAACGTGATAAAATTTCCACGCGATGAACGGATCCGGTCAACCGATGTGATCGCAGAAAAAGTGGAATCCTTCCTCGATCCAGGCTTCTGGGGTGAATACAATGTAATTGAACCGGACCAGCAAATCAATGATGCGATTAAAAGACTGAGCGACAAATTGCGAAGAAGAAAATAAAAGAGGAAAGCATTTGTAATTAAAAAAATTAAGCCTATCTTTGCAGCCCTAAAGTTTTTAAAAACGTAATATTTTACAACGTATGTATTTAGATTCTGCCAAAAAGAAGGAAATCTTTGCAAAGCACGGGAAGTCTAACACTGATACTGGCTCACCTGAAGCCCAGATAGCATTGTTTTCATACCGTATTTCGCATTTGACTCAACACCTGAAGTCAAACAAAAAAGATTATAACACAGAAAGAGCATTGAGAATTTTAGTGGGTAAACGTCGTCGTTTGCTCGATTACCTGATTGAGATTGATATTGAACGCTATCGCGCCATTATCAAGGAACTGGGTATCAGAAAATAATTTTCTCGAAAAATAACGGATGAGCACAGACAACGGAAGTTTGTTTGAAAATCGCCAAACGTTATTGAAAGATAAAAAAGGATGGAATCGATGATTTTATCCTTTTTTTAGCTCTAAACTTATTTTTACACACATTCAAAACAAGGATATGCTCCAAAATTATATTTTAAAACTATGTTTTATAATATGTTTTTTTATTTTGCCCATTCAAAAAAGCCGCTTATCTTTGTAACGATAACCTAAAACAATCTTTTTTACCTTAATGCTGATATCACGTTAACCAATACAAAAGAGGACTTCTCGACCGAGGTGTCCTCTTTTTTTTGTATTTTTTATACAAATATCCGTATATTCTCAGCGCTGTTCCGTCCGGATATATTCGGCTGCACTGAGGGCAGCGATGGTACCGTCGCTCACGGCAGTGGTCACCTGCCGGTATCGCTTCGCCACACAGTCGCCCGCTGCAAAAACGCCGGGCAGATCAGTTTTCATCGTTTCATCCACCAGGATTTCGCCCCTTTCATTCATCCCCACCAGTCCCTTGAAGGGTGCAGTATTGGGCATATACCCGATAAAGACAAAAACCCCGTCGGTTGCCAGATGAGTCCGCTCACCCGTTTTCAGATGTTCTATCTGCACCTTTTGCAGGGTACCGTTTCCTTCATATGCCCGCAATTCAGACCCCATTATAAAACTGATTTTCGGATTGAAACTGGCCTCTTCCACAGCATGTGCAAACGCCTGAAAATGATCGAACTGATGCACAATAGTAACATGTGACGCAAAATGGGTAAGAGTCACCGCCTCTTCCAGTGCTGAATTTCCACCACCTACAACAATCAGTTTTTTATCACGGAAGAAGTCGGCATCGCAGGTAGCACAGTAGGAGATGCCTCTCCCTTCAAACTCCTTCTCTCCTGGTATATTAAGAGAACGGGGTTTCCCGCCGGGAGCAAGAATAACCGTCCTGGCACGAAATATCCTTCCGTCTTCCAGTTCCACCTCCTTGATCTTTTCGGTCAAGCGATAATCCACAATTTTGACGTTGGCCCTGAGTGTACAACCAAAACTTTTTGCCTGCCGCTTCATGATATCGGCCAGTTCATAGCCTTTAATCATCTCCACTCCGGGATAGTTGGCAATCTCGTGGGTCAGTACCATCTGTCCGCCGGTCACTCCCTCACTCAGGATCAGGGTGTCCAGCTTTCCGCGGGATGTGTAAATACCCGCGGAGAGACCGGCAGCACCGGCACCCAGGATAATTACATCATATATCTTTTCCATTTCATCAAGAGAGATACTGATCCAGATTTTCCTTTACCTGCGCCATTGTCTGAATACTGGTTGTCGCCTTGGCCACCTTTCCATCCTTGTAGTACATGGTAAATGGTAATCCCATAAACCCGCGGCATTCGGGTGCAGTCCGGATCATATCCGACTCGGGGCTGTCGAATGCCATGGAATAAAATTTCACATTATCATACTCCTCCTCCAGCTCTTCCATAATTTCATACACCGGAATGCACATAGGTCCCATGCGCCCGCAACATACCATCACATTCTCGTTCTCGTTGATAATCTTCTGCAATTCGGCAGCCGTTTCAATTTCCCGAATATTGGTTCTTAAGTACTTCATTTTTTTATTGTTGTTTAAAATTTATTACTGGTTACAAAGGTAGAACATAACCGCATTGATCATGAAAAAAAAGGGCTGACATATTCCATGGATAGGAATGAGATATATCAGTTGTCAGGCTGATGTAAATCAGTTTCCCGAAAAAGATGGTATCTTTGTCGACAAAGGCAAAGAGAAGGACAATGGATGAATAAGGAAATGGATAATTGTGAAAAAATGGTGGCCTGTTTCCGTGATCTGAAGCCGGAAGAACTGGAGCTGATCAGCTCCGGCAAGACAGAGCTGACTTACCTGACCGGAGAAAACCTCTTTAAGCAGGGTGCTTTCTCCACACATGTACTGCTGGTAATGGACGGACTGGTCAAGGTATACCTGCAGACAGGAAGGGATAAACAACTTAATCTGCAACTGGCTAAAGCAGGCGATTTTCTGGCTTTTTCCGCCCTCTTTGGAGAGGCCCTGCACGCTACCTCGGCCGTGGCACTCACCGACACACAGGTATGTATGATCGATAAGGAGAAGATGCGGACGTTGCTGCTGCGCAACGCGGAATTCGCCATGCGCAT
>DGZP01000034.1 GCA_002398565.1 Proteiniphilum sp. UBA4977 | reverse complement strand
GTGACCCCGGAGGGGCTCGAACCCTCGACCCATTGATTAAGAGTCAATTGCTCTACCAACTGAGCTACGGAGTCATTTTTAAGAGGCACAAAGGTACAGATTTTTTAGAAATAAAAAAGGAACAAACCTGAAAATTTGTTCCTCTTTTATTCCACGACTACGTCCTTAAAGATTTGAAAGTTCTGAACCAGCTTTAAACTTGGCCGTTTTCTTTGCAGGAATGTTGATGGGCTTCTTTGTACGCGGGTTGATACCTTTTCTTGCACTTCTTTCTGATACAGAAAATGTGCCAAATCCAACCAACACAACTTTACCACCGGCTTTCACTTCTGCAGAGATTGTTTCAAGTGTAGCATCCAATGCTTTCTTTGCATCCACTTTGCTAAGGCCTGATTGTTCAGCAATAGCACTAATTAGTTCTGATTTATTCATAAGAAAACGTAAATAAAGAAATTAAACATACATTAAGTCAAGGCTGAGCCTTATTTTGCCGTCAAATATAAGTGATAAATCGAAAACAATCAAGAAAAAAGATAAAAAGTATTTGATTTTCTAAAAAAAAAGCACTTTATGGGTCAAAAAACCACACCAGCTGCAAAATAATACGTATTTTTGCGCCTCAACATCAGATTATAAGAATGAACAATTATAGAAACAGTTTTGCCGGTCTTTTGCCGCTTGTCACCAAAAATATCATCATCATCAACGGAATAATCTGGTTGTCGCAGTATGTATTTTTGAGCAGAGCCGGTATTGACCTGTCGCAATTTTTTGGCCTTCACTTTCCCTCCTCGCCCGATTTTCGCATTTATCAGCTGGTTACCTATATGTTCCTGCATGATCCCTATTCCTTTTCCCATGTTTTCTTTAATATGTTTGCCGTTTTTATGTTCGGCCGTACACTGGAACAAATTTGGGGGCCAAAGCGTTTTCTTTCCTACTACCTGATCACCGGAATTGGTGCAGGACTTATTCAGCTGCTGGTAATATTTATCCGTGCACAGGCAGTGATACCACAGGAGATGTTTTCAATGATTGACAGTGTCACGGTAGGAGCCTCTGGTGCTGTATTCGGCATCCTACTGGCATTCGGAATGCTTTTCCCTAACGCAGAACTATTTATCATTCCCTTTCCCTTCCCCATCAAAGCCAAGTGGTTCGTAATAGGATATGGCCTGCTGGAACTGGTTTTTGGGGTAGCCAACAGGTCAGGTGATAATGTGGCTCATTTTGCCCATCTGGGAGGGATGCTCTTCGGGATATTTATGATTTTATATTGGAGAAACAAGGACAGAAAAGATGGCAGATATTATTGACATGCTCAACCAAAAATATAAAACGGGCAGTATGATGACCAGACTCATCTTTATTAATACGGCCGTTTTTATTGTTCTGAAGGTTATCGGTGTAATATTCACCCTGTTTAATATTAACAACCTTGACCTGATTGCCTTTCTGGGAGTACCCTCCCATATTCCATTACTTCTTGGCAGTCTCTGGACACCCATTACCTATATGTTCGTACATGAGGGATTCCTGCATCTTCTGTTTAACATGCTCTGGCTCTATTGGTTCGGACAGATTTTCCTACAGTACTTCTCCGGACGCTCATTGGGCAGCCTTTACCTGCTGGGGGGACTGGCAGGGGCGTTGCTTTATGTAGCCGCCTTCAATACTATTCCCTACTATATGGACATGGGGCGGGGATGGATGATCGGCGCCTCGGCGTCTGTCATGGCAATTGTGATGGGAGCAGCTTTTTATCGTCCCGACGTACAGCTGCACCTTCTTTTCGTGGGCCCGGTAAAAATTGTGTACATCGCCATTTTTGCGTTCGTACTTGATTTTCTATCTCTCGGCAATACTACCAACCCGGGTGGACATGTGGCACATATCGGGGGAGCGCTTCTGGGATTCCTGTTCGCCACACAGTATAAAAAAGGCAGGGACATCACGCATTGGATGAGCAAATGTATCGATTGGTCTGCAGGGTTATTCAAACCCCGCCAAAAGAAAACAAAACTAAGGGTTGAACATGTCCGCCATGAAACCGACTGGGATTACAACAAACGCAGACATAGCGAACAGGAAGAGATTGATGCCATCCTCGACAAGCTGAAACAATCAGGATACAGCAGTCTCTCCGCAGACGAAAAAAAGAAGCTTTTTGATGCGAGCAAAAAATAAAAAAATAAGATTCAGGGATATCGTCAAATGGTCCGTTTTTGCTACCAACATAGTAGCTATTATCCTCCTTTTTTCGGCTTTCCTTTCATGGAACGTCTCGCCGCTGAAAACAAACCTCTTCTCATACATAGGCCTGGGCTTCGGATTGATTTTCCTGCTTAATGTATGCTACCTGATTTTCTGGATCATCTTCTCGAAATGGAAACTGGCACTCATCTCACTGGCTGCTATTCTGCTATGTCATAAACCGGTTACAACCTTTTTCCCGATGCATCTTTTTCCGGAAGAAGCTCCCACGGAGACCCTAGAGATCCTGACTTACAATGTGCAGGGATTTCCGGAGGAAAGAAACAAAAATTCAGCTGAACATCCCATTCTCGATTATATAGCCCGTACCAATGCAGATATTGTCTGCCTGCAGGAATACCTGGTAAGTAAAACCGGCCAGTCTATCTTTTCACAGCGTGACGTAAACCGTATTCTTAATAAATATCCTTATCGTTCGGTCACCGGCTTGGAATCTTCGGGAAAATACCATATCTTCGGTCTTGCCTGCTTCTCGAAATATCCGATCGAGAAGACGCATGAAGTAGTATTTGAATCCTCCTATAATGGAGCGGCAGTTTATACGATCAACATAAAAGGAAACAGGTATACGGTTGCCAACGTGCATCTGGAATCGAACAGTATTAAGGCGGAAGACAAAAAGTTGTACAGCGATTTTATTCAGAATTCCGATTCGGTAAAACTGGAGACGATAACAACCAATATCCGCACCCGGCTGGGAGGTGCTTACCGCATGCGTGCGCAGCAGACGGAGAAAGTGAAGAAGTACATTGATAATCAGGAGACAAAAGGAACAATCATCTGTGGGGACTTTAATGACACACCCATATCGTACGCCTACCACCAGATGAGAAAAGGATTGAAGGATGCCTATGTTTCCACGGCCTTTGGTCCGGGAATTACCTATCACGAAGATCTTTTTTTGTTTCGGATCGATTATATTATGCACAGCAAAAATATCAAGGCCTTCAGCGCAAAGACCGATAAGAAGAAATTTTCAGATCACTATCCGCTGAGGGCCTCTCTGAGACTGGAGTAACCCATACGAAGGTGGGTAAGAATTAATGTGAAAATGAATTACGATTCGCCAACCGGCAAATCAACCAATCAACCAATCAGAAAGATGTACAAAATAAGCAAAGAGTTTTCATTTTCGGCAGCCCATTCGCTATTCGGACTGCCCGACGATCATCCGTGCAGCCGGCTGCACGGACACAATTACGTGGTCACAGTCCACCTGCGAGCCAAAGAACTGAATCCGCAGGGCTTCGTACGTGATTACAACGAATTGCGTATGGTGAAGAGCTATATAGATGGCACACTCGATCACCGCAACCTGAATGATATTCTCGCACCACTCAACTCCTCGGCCGAGAACATTGCCAAAATGATATATGACCGGTTCAAGTCGCAGTTGCCGGAGTTGTATGCCGTGGAAGTAAGCGAAACGCCCAAAACGTCAGCAATATATGAACCTGAATGTGAATGAGATATTCTACTCGCTCCAGGGTGAGGGGGGACGCACCGGCCAGGCATCCATCTTTATCAGGCTGGCCAAGTGCAACCTTGCATGCAGCTTTTGTGATACAGACTTCGAAAGGGGTGTGAAGATGACTCCCGGCGAAGTACTCGATGAAATCAACCAGTACGGCTGCAAATGGATCATATGGACAGGAGGCGAACCGGCACTGCAGTTGACAGATGCCATCGTAGCATTCTTCAAGGACGCGGGATACCTGCAGGCCATTGAGACCAATGGCACACGGAAGATCCCTGCCGGTATTGACTACATCACCTGTAGCCCAAAACAGGATTTTGAAAAAGTCAGGGAGCTTATTCCCCATGTAGATGAATTGCGGTTTCCGATCCAAAAGGGCGATCCTCTACCCGATATCTCCATCCTCCCGGAGACAGCACGCTACCTGCTTAGCCCCATTTTCGATAATAAACGCATCATACAGGAGAATGTAGATTATTGTATCTCCCTGATCAAAGATAATCCTCAATGGGCATTGAGTCTTCAAATTCATAAGCTGATTGGCATACGCTGACATGACTAAATTCGAGATAACCATACTGGGTTGCGGATCGGCCATGCCTACCACACTGCACCACCCTCCCTCGCAACTGATCGACATGGACGAGAAGCTGTTCATGATCGATTGCGGTGAGGGTACACAGTTGCAAATGCGGAAGTATAAGGCCCGCATAAGCAGACTCCATAGTGTTTTTATCTCTCATCTGCACGGAGATCATATCTTCGGTTTGCCCGGCCTGCTGTCTACACTCAGCCTGCTGGGAAGAACAGCCGATCTGAATATCTATGCCCACAAGGAGATCGATTTTCTGCTAAACCCGCTTCTGACCTACTTGGGTAAACATATGTCTTTCAAGATAAATATCTTCCCATTGAATCCCAATGCCGGGGAGCTGCTTTATGAAAACAAAACAATAAAAGTAAGTTCCTTCCCGCTGAAGCACCGCATTGACGCGAATGGGTTTCTCTTTGAGAAGAAAGAGTCACCACGCCACATCATACGGGAGATGATCGACTTTTATCATATCCCTGTGAGGCGGATACAGGAGATTAAAAACGGAGCCGACTATCTCACTCCCGAAGGTGCCCTCATACTCAACGAGCACCTCACCTGCCCCGGCAATCCTGCCCGGATTTACGCATATTGCTCCGACACGGCTTATGCGCCCGAGATCATTCCCCATATTAAAAATGTGGATCTGCTTTATCACGAGGCCACATTTGCCGAGAGTGAACTGGTGCGCGCTGAAGAAACATTCCACTCCACTGCCCGTCAGGCTGCCGAAATAGCCGTGGCAGCCGGAGTGAAAAAGTTAATAATCGGTCATTATTCATCGCGATACAGTGAAATAGGTTCGCTCCTGAAAGAGGCCGTAGCCGTTTTTCCCCATACAGAACTTGCCGTTGAGGGAAAAACAGTATCTTTGTGAGGTGATCCAGATTCTATGAAACATTTCTATGTCATCCTTTTGACGGCCCTCCTGTCGGGGGGAATGGGATTTTCACTCCTGTCGCAGGAGAATCCCCGGAGGAGTATAATGGAGACACCGGAAAAGGTAAACATAAAGCTGTCGGAGAACCGGCTCACCATTGAGAACCTGCCCAAGGACGACATACTGGAGATTTATAACATCATGGGTGTGAAAGTATACAGCCGTCGCGTGAAAGCAGGAACCAATGAATATTTACTCTCCCTGTCGAAGGGATTTTATATCCTTAAAATCGGGAAGATAACAAAAAAAATAGCCATCAGTTAAGTTTAACATTTTCAGTTTGCTACTTCCATTCCCTTTTTTATATCTTTGTGATCTTTATTTCATGAATAAATGGTTATCAATATAAAAAATTAATCGTATGAACATCGCTATTGTAGGTACCAGCGGAGCTGTGGGTCAGGAGTTACTCCGCGTACTGGAAGAAAGAAATTTCCCCCTGGATGAATTGCATTTGTTTGGCTCTTCAAGGAGTGCCGGAACTGTCTATAACTTTAAGGGGAAAGAAATTGCCGTGAAGGAGTTGCAGCACAACGACGACTTCAAGGATATCAACATAGCGTTTGTATCTGCCGGTGGCGGTACTTCGCTGGAATATGCCGGAACCATTACCAAATATGGTGCCATCATGATCGATAACTCCAGCGCTTTCCGTATGGAGGAAGATGTACCACTCGTGGTGCCGGAGGTGAACGCCGAAGATGCGCTCCGCACACCGCGCGGCATCATCGCCAACCCCAACTGCACCACCGCACAGCTAGTGGTAGCACTGAAGGCAATCGAAGATATCACCCACATAAAAAAAGTACATGTAGCTACATACCAGGCCGCCTCGGGTGCCGGTGCTGCAGCTATGCAGGAACTAGAAGATCAACACACCCAACTGATAAACGGCGAAAAACCTACCGTTTCAAAATTTGCCTATCAGCTGGCATACAACCTGATTCCGCAGGTTGATGTATTCACCGACAACGGATACACGAAGGAGGAGATGAAGATGTACAACGAAACACGCAAGATCATGCACTCCAATATTGAGGTAAGTGCCACCTGCGTGCGTGTCCCGGTGATGCGTGCCCATTCCGAGGCCATCTGGATCGAGACGGAGCGTCCACTGTCGCTGGAAGAGGCCCGTGCCGCCTTCAGCAATGCCAAAGGGGTGGTAGTGATCGACAACCCGGCCAATAAGGAGTACCCCATGCCATTGGATCTCACCGGTAAAGATCCTGTCTACGTGGGACGCATCCGCAAGGACCTGACCAACGAGAACGGGCTAACCTTCTGGACCGTTTCGGACCAAATCCGCAAGGGTGCCGCGCTCAATGCCGTACAAATCGCAGAGTATCTGATCAGCCAATAAGCCGTCCCTCACCGCATTTCATCGTGTGAATGCGGTTCCGTGTCCGGGTGATCATGTTGTAGCAGTACCCGGTGTGGAAGTGCACCGTGCCCCAATATCTCAATGGGGCACGATTCGTAGGCATTGTTCAGCCATTCCTGCGAAATATTGGAACCCGAATGATAGTGTAAGCCCTGATTCACACAGGCTATATTTTTCACCAGTGAGATAATGGTTCCCACATCGTGGGATACCAGCATGATGGCGATATCCTTGTTGATGTCGCCTAGCAGTTTGTAGAAATTGGTTTCAAAAAGCTTATCCACATAGGTGCTCGGCTCATCGAGAATAATAAGTTTCGGGCTGTCAATAATGGCTCTTCCCAGCAACACCCGCTGAAGCTGGCCACCCGAAAGCTCACCGATGGAACGCGACAAAAGCTGCTCCACGCCCAGACGCTCAGCCACGCCTTTCACCTTCTGCTTATCTTTCGAGGCGTATCTCCTGAAAAAATGCCCTGAGGGCTTGAGCCCCGACAGGATTACTTCCGAAACGGAAATGGGAAATTTTTTATCGATCTGATTGATCTGGGGCAGATAACCTATGTTGAGGAAGGGTGTTTTTTGCCCGTGGTCATAAAAAGTAACTGATCCCGACTGTGGTTTTATCAATCCCAGAATCGCTTTCAGGAGTGTAGTCTTCCCACCGCCGTTCGGTCCGATGATACCGAGAAAATCATCTTTGCAGATGGTCAGGGATACATCTTTCAACACATTCGGCTTGTTTTCGTAACCAACAGTCAGGTTATTTATATCAATCAGCTTATTCATTTGCATCACGCGATAGTATGTCGGCCATACGCAGTAACTCCTTATCCCATTCGTAATTCAACGGATCAATCTCAAACACTTCAGCCCCGGTCTCCCGGGCAATGACTTCCATATTTTTTTTATCGAATCCCTTTTGGATGAACAAAGTACGAATCTGCTCTTTACGGGCCAGGTCAACCAGTGCTTTCATCTGCGCCGGGGACGGGTTTTTTCCCTGAAACTCCACACTGTGCTGGTGCAAGTTATATTCATCTGCGAAATAGGCGAGTGCCGGATGATAAATGATAAAAGAACGGGAGATGGCATGGCTAAGTTTTTCTTGTATGAGACTATCGGTTTCGTTAATTTTCAGGGTGAACCGGGCAAAATTTGAACGATAGCGCTCTTCGTTTTCAGGATCAACTTTCACTACCGCCTCCAGCATATTGCCGGCCATTATTTTTACGGCTCCGGGCGATGACCAAACGTGGGGATCAACGTCGCCATGAACATGATCGTGTGCTTGACCTGTGTGGTCTTCATCTCCCAACCTGTCAATACCTTCCGAACAATTCACAATGGTCATATGTGGATTGTTAATCGACAACCGTTCACTCCATACCTGCTCAAATCCGAGGTTGCCCACCATAAAATAGAGCCGACTATTCCCCATCTCCACCATCACCGACGGGGCCGGCTCGTAGGTTTCAGGACTGGCTCCGGGAGGCACGAGCGTATTGATAGCAAAGGCGTTACCCACAATCTGTTCAAGAAAAAAACGTTGCGGTTCAATGGTGACGGTAAGTACCGCCTTTTGTCCGGCACCCTCTTTTTTGTTCGCTTCCTGACATGCGAGAAGCAGTATGGGAAATAAAATATAAAAAAAATATTTTTTCATCGGATAAGTTTGATCAGCAAATGTAGCTAATTTCGCTCTTTGCCGAAAATCATAAACAAAGTTTGTTTATTTTTGTTGCCGCAGATTGCAATCAGTTTCATCCATCTCGTTCCGTAACATAGGCACGCTATCACAAAACTTCATACAATTTATTTCTATGCTTTCAAACAAACAGTCTCTTCCACCCATCATCCAGATCACAGAAGATGGATCACATACGCTGTATATACCAGAGATGAATGAGCATTATCACTCCACGCATGGCGCCATGCAGGAGTCGATGCATGTCTTTATCCGGGAGGGGCTGCTTCACAGGCTTTCATTACGATCTTCCGCGCTGGGGGAAACGTGGGAGCAACCTGAGACGGGGAAGAAGCGACAACTGCTTTTCCCGGAACACCCTTTACAAGCCAGGAGGGAAATTAACCTGCTGGAAATCGGATTCGGTACAGGGCTCAACGCTTTCCTCACTTTGCTGGAAACGGAAAAAGCAAATGTAAATATATGTTACCTGAGTATCGAGCGTTACCCCATTACCTGCGAAGCCGCACAGAAACTCAATTATCCCGCTCATAACTTCATAGATGTTAAAGCAGGGGATCTTCAGGCGTTATTCCTCCGGCTCCATACATCGCCCTGGGAACAAGCAATAACTTTAACCCCTGGCTTCACACTGCTAAAGCAACAAACCGATTTCAGCAGGCCTGCCACTTTTATTCCGGAAAGAGGATTCGATCTGATCTATTACGACGCTTTTGCACCTGATAAACAGCCGGAAATGTGGACGCAGGACATTTTTAATCACCTCTACAACTTATCCAACCGGGATGCCATCCTCACTACCTACTGTGCCAAGGGGATGGTGAGGAGGATGCTTCAGACAGCCGGGTTTCAGGTAGAAAGGCTTCCCGGACCTCCCGGGAAGAGAGAGATATTAAGAGCTACAAAACTATAGACGAAGTTGTCGAGGGAAGAAAGAGACAGGATGCCTGTCTCATTGATACTATTCATCTGTCTGTTTCTTTTAGATCAGTTTGCTAATTTGAGATTTAATGCTTTCTTTTGTTATTTCAAACTGATCACATGAAAATTGCAGCACGACTAATAGAGGCGGGAAAGGAGTATAAGACCGGAGAATCTACCATTGTAGCTCTACAGCCCACAACTACCGAGTTCAGAACCGGTGAAATCACCTTACTTGTAGGTCCTTCCGGTTCGGGGAAAACCACCCTCTTGTCGCTCCTTGGCTCCGTGATCTACCCTTCCACAGGACAGGTATGGGTGGGAGATACCTGTGTGAACGACCTCTCCGAAAAAGAACTGGCCCATCTCCGCCTGCAGCACATCGGCTTTGTCTTTCAGGGTTTCAACCTGCTGGCGCCGTTGAACGCATTGGAGAATGTGATGGAACCCCTCCTGCTGCAGGGTGTGAAGCGAAAAGAGGCGAAAAGAAGGGCAATGGAGCTGATCCGTAAATTCGGCATGGAGGATCGCATATACAACCTTCCCAGAAACCTCAGCGGGGGGCAGCAGCAGAGAATAGCCATTGCCCGCTCCCTGGTAACAAACCCGCAACTGATCCTGTGCGACGAACCGACTGCCTCCCTCGATCACAAAAGTGCCAGAATGGTGATGGATATGCTGAGCCAGCTCTCGCTGGATGACCGGGCTGTAATTGTGGTTACCCACGATGTGAGGTTGAAGAAGTATGCCGACAGAACCATCTACGTCTCGGAGGGAAGAATCAGCGAAACAGCCATGGAGGATGGTTTTTGAAAAACCTGCCAAATCAGAATAAAACCCTGTAAGAATCGTTTTTTACGTTGACAATAAATTTACTATAAAATGAAGCGACAAATTGTTCTCCTTACAGCCACACTGCTACTGGCAGCATGTGACAACAAACAGGAAAAAACCACCCCGTCACAAACCGGACTTACTCCACAGCAGATTGTCGGCATCGGCAAGGTAGTGCCACAAGGTGGCGTGATTGAACTGGCCGCCCCGGCATCGGGCATCGTGAAGGAGATGCACCGGAAAGCGGGGGAACACATCGAGGAGGGTGAGCTGATTCTTTCACTCTGCAGCAGCGACGAGGAGCTGGCGGTCAGAGAGGTTGATTCCCGGTTAAAATCGCAGGAGCTAACGATGGAATCGGCAAGGATCATGCTGGAGCAGCAGCGGATCTTATACACAGAACAAGAGCGCCTGCTTAAAGATGCCAAGGAACTACTGGTTGTGGGCGCCACTACCGGGGAAAATGTACGCACGCTGCAGAATGAGTTCGATCGGGGAACCGAGCAAATAAAAAGGCTGGAGAACGACTACAGGCTACAGCAATCGCAACTGAATGAACTAAAAATTCAGCGTGCTTCCAGGGTGGACGATCTTCAGAAAAAAGTATTCCGTGCCCCCAGCGATGGTATACTACTGGATCTTGCTCCCCGTGTGGGTGAAGCTGTGAGCCAATATCAGCAATATGGAAGGATCTCTCCTGACAAGCCCCTGGTGGTGATGGTGGAGATCGATGAGCTGTTTGCCCATAAGCTTCAGTTGGGACAACCCTGTAGAATAAATCTTCATGGCAATGACGAAGTGGCTGCTACCGGTGAGATCGTACACATTTCACCCGACTTGAAAAGAAAATCGCTATTTTCCGATAGCGGAACCGACCTCGAAGATCGCCGCATCCGCGAAATCGAGGTTTCCCTCAACGAGGTGAAACAACCGCTATTTATCGAATCGAAAGTGGAATGCAGTGTACAACTAAACTGACCGCTTATGCTCTCTACCGCCTTTAAATTTGTCCGTTTTGAAAAGTCCAAGAGCATGGGCATCCTTGTGGCGATCGTCATCAGCATTTACCTGATCGGGATCGAGCTGGGTATGTTCTTCTACCTTGCCAACATCATCGGAGGCATCGTGGGGAATGCCAACCCCCAGTATGCACAGGTTTTCGTGGTAAAAAAGCAGACTGAAAACGTGAACCAGCTTTCTCCACTTGATGTGCGCTGGGAAAACCAGCTGCGTAGCATCGATGGGGTGACCGGCACGCATGGCTTCGTAATCACCAATGTCTCTGCCAGATTTCCCAATGGCAAGGATGCTCCGGCCATGATTATCGGCAGCGACTACCCCGCCCTGGCGGCGGGTCCTTATGCCGATCTGGTCTATTCCGGATCCATCGGTAGCCTGGCAGCTCCGGAGGTCGTCTCCACCGATTTTTATGACAACAAGGCGTTGCGTTTTGAGGTGGAGCCGGGTACCCGCTTCGAAATCAATGGCAAGTCGGCCACAGTAGGGGTAATGACAAAAGATGCCAAGGGATTCAGCTCCCCACTGATCTATACGACTACCGACAAGGCCCGTTACTACACTGGAATGTCGCCCACCCAGGTAAGCGGGGTGATTGTCACCGTCTCCGATGCCGGCATGATCGAGTCGGTCGTCTCCCGGATCAACCAGATCGCACCCGACCTGAAGGCGTGGCCCGCAGACAAGATAAGGACAGCCACCATTATCAACGTCATGACCGACAATAATATGGGGATGAGTTTTGCCACACTGGTGCTCTTCGGTATCATCAGCGGCTTCTTTATCATCGGGCTCACCATGTACTCGGTCACCTACGATCGCATCAAAGATTACGGTACCCTGAAAGCAATCGGGGCATCGGGCAACTATATCACCCGACTGGTTGTTGCCCAATCGGTCATTTATGCCCTGATTGGTTATCTTGTATCGCTGATCCTGCTTATCATCTCTAAAATAGGAATGGCAAAAGGGGGCCTGATCATCAGTCTAACCCCTGCATTGTTGAGCTTTTTATTCCTCACAACCCTGATTATTTCCGTGGGAAGTTCCTATTTTTCCATCCGGAAGTTGAAAAAAGTGGAACCCTCCTCGGTTTTCAGATAGAAGTAAAACCGGGAATCAAAAAAGAATATCCCGGATAAATCACACAGGGATATGAGGTGCAACCAACAACAATAAAAAAATTTACATATTGAAAACAAACCAATTCAATGAGAAGAACAATAATACTATATGCGCTTTTATTTTCTGTTACAGTTTCAGCACAGGAGTCTCTGACATTGGAGGGTGCCATTCAACGGGCACTGGCGCACTCACCCGCCCTCAACGTGGAGAAGATGAAAAACGAAGCAGCATCTATTGAGGTGGAAGAGAGTCGTCTCCAACATATTCCCGACATCTATCTTTCCGGAGAGATGCGACGAAACCTGGTGATCCCCGCCACTCCCGTGCCGGCCCATGTCTTCGATTCCTCTGCAAAGGAGGGGGAGCTGATGTATCTGAAGTTTAACACGAAATATAACTCATCGGCAGGGATAAATCTCCGGTTCGATCTCTTCAATCCGGAAAAAATCAACCAGGTAGCAGAAAAAAAACACCAGCAAAGGATTCAGAAATATGATACGGAAATATCGGAAGAGGATTTAAAAGAGCGGGTAGCTCTTGCTTACGCGGAGTGTGTGATCGCGGAAGAACAAAAAAAACTGCTCAGGGGAGATACAACCTATTATGCAGAATTGCTCTGTAACGCCAGACAGCTTTATTTGAAAGAGAAGATCAGCCTTTCCGGGAAGAATGACACACACAGGGCATACAACGAGTCTGTTGCTGCTTATCTGGAGGCGGCAAAGATCGCGGGCGACCGGAAGGCAGAATTGATCTACCTTATGGGGATGGATGTGACGGCCGCTAATGTGGCCTCGCTTTCACTGGCAGAAGATATTCCAGCGCTGCTGGGGGCTCTGGAGATGAAAGCATTACCTGTCTATGGTCTCACACCCCTGGAGGTGCTGCGGCAGCAGGAGGCAGTGGATCTTGCGTCGCTCCGTCTGAAGTCGGCCTCCTGGAAGTATGCCCCCACTGTTACTTTGAATGGATATTACGGCACCAACTACTACAACCAGGAGTTCACGTTGTTCAACAACAATCTCTGGAGAGGTAGCAGCTATATCGGCATCTCACTCAGGGTACCCGTTACCCAATCGTTCAGTACATCCAAAGAGGTATCACGACTGCGCTTGCAACAGTTGATGGAGCAGGAAAACCTGCGCGATATCCGCAACAACCGGGAAAAAGAGCGGCTCAATGAACTGTCTCTGCTACAAGTCAGAAAAGAAAGTTACCGTCTGAACCGGGAAAACTGGGAGATGAGCCAACAAAATGAAGCAGCAGTACTTTTTCAGTTCGAAAAAGGCTACATTCAGCAAAGTGACCTGCTCAACGAGAAGATGAAGATGCAACAAAACAGGCATCGTTTCCTCCAATCGGCCTACGACCTGTTCAGCAGCCTGATTCTGCTTGGAGTTGAATAAAGGTTGCATCAATGATAGCGCAACGCCAGAACCGTAATATCGTCCGATTGTTCAAAACCCTCTACGTAGGTCTCCAGACCCTGGATCACCGATTGAATCATGATGGAGACAGAAGTGGGAGCATCCGAATTAAAAATCTGCAGCAATCGCTCCTCTCCAAACAGATGTTTCTGACTGTTCATCGCTTCGGTCACTCCGTCGGTATACATCAGCATGGTTTCTCCCGGTAACAGGGTAACCTCTTCATTTTTGAAGCTGACATCCTCAAAAGCTGCCAGAACAATCCCGGAATATAGTTTCTGGTATGCTTTTTCATATTCACCCAACAGAATAAACGGATTGTGTCCGGCATTGGCATATTCCACCTGTCCTGTATTGATATTCAGCTTTGCAAAGAAGAGGGTGACAAACATGTTTTGATCATTTCCCTTACAGAGCTCGTTGTTCACCCGGTAAAGCACATCGGCGGGAGTGATTCCGGTGAGGGCGATCGACTTAACGAGGGTATTGGTCATCGACATGAAGAGAGCAGCCGGTATTCCCTTATCTGACACATCACCAATGGTGAAGCCGAGATGTTCATCGTCGATCATAAAAAAATTATAGAGGTCACCACCCACTTCCCGTGCCGGTTTCATAAAACCACAGATAGAAAACTCATTGTGATCGCAGAATCCGCCAACTTCCCTGGGGAGCATACCCATCTGAATGGCATTCGCTATCCGCAACTGGCTCTCGAGGCTTTCCTTAGCCGCTGTGGTCCTCTGCAGGTCCTGCACATAATGTTTGATGGAATTCTGCAGGTAGAGAAACGAGCCGGAGAGAATTCCAATTTCATCTTTATATTTTAGGGAGAACTCCTTCAGATAATTTTGATTGTACTCTGTCAGCTTGTAGTCATTATCGACCATCTCTTTCGAAAACTCCACGAGCTTCTTGATGGGCGCCGACATCTTATTGGTCAGAACAAAGACAATAATAAATGAAACGATCAGGATGAGCAGGCCAAAAAGGATAAAGCCAAGAGCAATACCGGTCAGTTGATTCTCCACCACCTGGTAGTCATAATCGGCCCCCACTACATAACGCTTGCCAGCGGCAGTGGTGAACGGCACAAAAACCGATCTGACAGGGCCGTATGCATCTTCATAACTGTTGAAGACAACCCTCTCCTCCTCTATCGGAGTAAAGTAGATGCTTCTCATCTTCTCCCTGTCTCCCTGGTAAGTGGTAAAAAAAGTGTCAGTGCTCAGACTTCCCGAGGTCCAGCGTAACCCATCATTATAAATAATATAAGAGTATACCTCTTTTACTTCCACCTTTTTGGCAAACTCATGCAGGGCCCTTCTTTTGAGTTCGAACTCTTCGGGAGTGATTGAGAATTCATCTTCTATGCGGTCGTGGTACGCATCTCCCACAAGGTTGTGTGCTCCGTAGGCCACAGAAAACAGCATATCGTCAATTACGCCCTGGGTAGATTTCTCGGTGAAAAAGACAGTCACCGAAGTGGTGAAGATGACACATCCGGCTATCGATGAAAAGAGCAACAGCAATATTTTTTTTCTGAAAGGCAGTTTTCTAAACATGGCTTAATGTAAGGCGTAGGTATTAATCGATGTCAACTACAAATATATTGTGGTTCTTTCCTTCCTTGTATTCATAGTCAAAGTGATCCACACTTTTCCGAGCCAGGAAGATACCCAGTCCCCCTATGGGCCTTTCCTCTACCGGTTTCATCAACTCCTCCGGTGTGGGCATGCCCTTCTTTATCGGATCAAAGGGAATGGCGTGGTCTTCGAGAATCACCGTCAGTTGCCTGTTACGGTAGGACACGCAAACATGAATTGTACCCTCATCGATATCGGCTAAACGGTAGCCGTAATTTATAATGTTGGTCGCGATTTCGTCTACCGCCAGACAGAGTTTGAAAATTTTCTTCTTGTCAATATCATGGGCTGTGGCAAATGTTGTTATAAAATCGCGTATCGGTTCGAGTGAGCCGGGCACAGCTTCAAAAACCCGTGATTGAGATTCTGCTTTCATGCTATTCAGGATATTGGTCCACAATACTTACACTGAATATCAACCCTGTCATTCGCAATGTTTCGAGCAGTTGCTCCTGGGGCCTGACCAAAATCAAAGAAGCTGCCGTACCCAATTTCTGTTTGGCAAAAATAAGTACTCTCAATCCGGCAGACGACATAAAATTGAGCTCATCTACGTAGAGAACCAGGGTCTGCGGATTTTGCAGAATTACCTGCCTCACCTCTTCGTTAAACTGTGGAGCGGTAGATGAATCCAAAGATCCGCAGAGTGTGAATGCTATATACTTTTCAAAAATCTCTTTTTTTACTGTGAAACCCATATCTGTTCCTCCAAATTAAATGAATTATTTACCTATTAAAACTATGACCGAGCGTCCTCCGACAATGAAACCGGATTGATTCTCCAGCACGGGCTCACACTGTAGCGGATAAAATGTCTCAGGCGGCGCCATGGATGTATTGACGGAAAGATACCATTTCCTGTTTTCCGATAACTGCGGCAGCTCGAATTCCAATGCATCCCAGTGCATGTTGGCCGCTACGTAGATGGTATCGTCCTTCACGAAGCCGTTTTTGGCGTGATGCCCGTCGAGCATGAAAGCAAAGACGGTATTTGATTCCGACCAGTCGGCATGCCATGCCTTGGTGCCGTGAAATGTAATATCGGCGTAGCCGCTTTCCTTGTAATCTCTGTTGCTGTAATGTTCTTTATTCCTTAATATCGGGTGCTGTCGGCGAAAGTGAATGATGTGACGGGCAAAGGACAACAGATCGAAATTTTTTTTAGTAAAACTCCAGTCCAGCCAGTTAAACTCACTGTCGTGACAGTAGGTATTATTATTTCCCTTTTGTGTCCTGCCCATCTCATCACCCATCAAGATCATGGGCACCCCCTGACTGAGCATCAGGATGGTCATCGCATTCTTAATCTGACGATGCCTCAGGATGTTTATCCCCGGATCATCCGTTTCACCTTCACATCCGCAATTCCAGCTGAAGTTGTCGTTGCATCCATCCTGGTTATTTTCACCATTTGCATCGTTATGTTTCTCATTATAGGCAAACAGGTCATACAGTGTAAAGCCATCATGACAGGTGATAAAATTAATCCCTGCCGTGGTACCCCGATGCAGGTACATCTCGGGCGAACCCTGCATGCATTGCGACAGTTGACCCACTGTATTGTGGTCACCCTTGAGAAATTTCCTGACGGTATCCCTATATTTCCCGTTCCATTCCGCCCAGCGACCATAGGCCGGGAAGGCACCAACCTGGTAGAGTCCGCCGGCATCCCATGCCTCGGCTATCAGTTTGCATTTTGCCAGTATGGGATCGTGTGCAAGCGATTCCAGCAGGGGAGGATTATTAAGTGGACTGCCATCCTGGGCGCGGCCGAGGATGGAGGCCAGATCGAAACGGAATCCGTCGACATGGTATTCCGAGGCCCAGTAGCGCAGGCAGTCGAGCACCATGTTGCGTACTACGGGGTGGTTACAGTTAAGGGTGTTACCCGTGCCGGAGAAGTTGAAATAATAACCGTCGGGGGTGAGCATGTAATAAGTTTTGTTGTCGATGCCCCTGAAAGAGATGGTCGGTCCACGGTGATCACCCTCCGCCGTATGATTAAACACCACATCCAGGAACACCTCAATGCCGTTTCTATGAAGCTCCTTAATCAGTGTCTTCAGTTCATCAACCGCCATCCCGTACTTGCCTGTAGCGGCATAACCTGACTTGGGAGCAAAAAAATTGAGGGTACTATATCCCCAATAGTTTACCAGCAGGTCGCCTGTATTGGTATTTTCACGGCTATGCTCGAATTCATCAAACTCGTAGATCGGCATCAACTCCACGCAGTTGATACCCAGATCGCGCAAATAGGGTATTTTCTCCCTGATGGCAGCAAAGGTGCCCCTGTGCCTGACACCCGATGAGGGGTGAGACGTAAAACCTCTCACGTGGATCTCATAAATAATCAGATCCTCCATGGGTGTTTCCAGCGGGTTATCCTCCTCCCAATCGAAATCATCGAACACCAGCCGTGACCGGAAAGGATAATTCCGCTTCAGGTTGGAATCATCGCGCCATTTGTCTCTACCTCCTATTGCTTTGGCATAGGGATCCGACAAAACAACCTGCTTGTCGAACCGGTATCCGTTCTGCGGATCGTATGGCCCATCCATCCTGTAGCCATATTCAATATTTTCATAATCGAGGCCAAAAACAATGATGGCATATACATTTCCTACCCTGAATTCGTCGGGTATTGGTATCTCTGCATAGGGCTCCTCTTCGTTTTTATTAAACAGAACCAGCGTACAGGATGTAGACGCGCTGGAAAAAACGGAGAAGTTTACTCCGTTGGGTACCAGGGTCGCCCCAAAAGGGAGTACACGCCCCCGACGATATTTTATACCCCTGTATTCGTTTGTAGGGTAAAAGTCGATCCTGTTATCAAGTGTACTCATGTCTGTATGAATTGTTTTTCAGCCTCTTCGATGCTGGCATATAGTTCGAAGAAATTAATGAATCCGGTCATCGACATGATGTCGCAGATTTCCTCTGAAACATTCACCAGCAATACCTTGCCACCATTGGCATTTAGTTGTCTGTATAGCATCAACAGTACCCGCAACCCGGCACTGGAGAGGAAAACAACTGCGGTTAAATCCATAATTACCCGATTGCAGGAAGTCAGTTCTTCCATGATACGCGACTGCAATTCGCCGGCTGTATTGCTGTCTATACTTCCCTGTATTGTGATATAGACAATGTTGTTTTTCGTTTGGGTTGTTACTTTCATCTGTTCTGTTATAACTAATCGAGCCAGCTCTTTGGCGCTATTTTCACTTTCACTCTCA
>DGZP01000033.1:6730-46109 GCA_002398565.1 Proteiniphilum sp. UBA4977 | reverse complement strand
AGGTGGAAAAATGGAGAAAAAATTCTATATCCCCGTCTTGCCAGCAATGAAAATCAGTATACAAGACAAAACAATACTTTTTTTATGCGAAAAGGCGACTATCTGAGACTGAAAAATGTAGAAGTTTCTTACACTTTTAAAAAGTCGAAGTTTTTAAATTTAAACTCTACGCGTGTTTATATCGGTGGCACAAATTTATTGACCTTTGATTATATAAAGAATTTCGATCCGGAAATGGGAAAATTAGACGGCTTTTTTTATCCGCAATCCAAAACATGGAGATTGGGAGTTGATATTAATTTTTAATTAATGACACACAATGAAATTAAATAAATTTTACAGCGTTTTTTCCTGCTTATTAATTGCTGTTCTTTTAATAAGTTGTCAGGATGATGGCAAAGGATTACTTGATAAGGAAAAGTCAAGCGATATCACAGAAGATATGGTTTTTACCAATGCACAATATACCTACTATTTTCTGAATGGTATTTATCAAAGATTAAATAGTGGGTTTTTCGTATTTGGAGAAGCCGGATATTTAGGAAACGCAGTGGATGAAGGATTGCATAAAGCATCGTGGGATAATGCAGAGAAGATGGCACTCTGTTCATGGAACGAAACGGGTTACCCGATTAATTATAACCCATGGAGTAAAAATTATCAGGGAATTCGCGCTGTAAATCGCTTCATGGCAGAGATAGATAACGTTCCCAATTCTGATGAACCCGTCATGAATGACGCAATAAGAGTGCGGATGAAAGCTGAAGCAAGGTTCCTGAGAGCAATGTTTCACTACGAACTTTTGAAATTTTACGGCGGCATACCTATTCAAGACAAAGTGTTGACTGCAGCAGACGAAGAAGAATTAAAGAAACCCCGCTCCACTTTTGATGAAACCGTTGATTTTATTTGCAAGGAAGCATTATTGGCCGAGAAAGATCTACCTCATTCAGATGAATATGACACATCTGATTTCGGTAGAATAACAAAAGGTGCCTGTTATGCTTTAATTTCCCGCGTCAGGTTGATGGCGGCAAGCCCCCTGTATAACGATCCCCAACAACCGGAAGATACACCCTTCCATGGAAAATATTCTGCGGATAAATGGCGTCTGGCAGCAGAAGCAGCCAGGGACTTCATCCAAAAGACAAGAGGATACGAACTCCACCAATCAACAAACCCGGCCCGGTATGGTGACTATGAAGATTTTTTTATCCGCCGATATAGCCCGGAAGTAATCCTTTCCTATCAATCAGCAAATGATGATCCATATTTGGGTAGAATATCCCTGAATGGTCAATTATTTGGATATGGCGCCGGTCATCAAAATGTTAATAACTTTCCAATGTTAAATGCAGTAGCCGACTATGAAGTTGTAAAAATTGAGAACAACAATATTGTCAGTTCA
Source organism: Proteiniphilum sp. UBA4977 (assembly GCA_002398565.1). Lineage (GTDB taxonomy): Bacteria > Bacteroidota > Bacteroidia > Bacteroidales > Dysgonomonadaceae > Proteiniphilum. The sequence continues at coordinate 44,701 of DGZP01000033.1, read as the reverse complement.
CATTATATCGGGATGGAAAAATTGAAAGATCTGTATGACACCAATTCAATAGACTCCGAATCCGGATTTGATCCTCAAAATCCATACCTGAATCGCGACCCGAGATTCTATCAATCAATATATTACAATCAATCACCCTGGCCTGCAAGAAACGGAAAGATCTTTGAGATTTGGACATTGGAAGGGGGCACGATGGCTCAATCAGGGTTACATGAAATACATCGCGCAAATGCGGCCTTTACTTTTCCATATTTTTATATCAGGAAATTTACCGATGCATGGGCAGATCAGCAAGGCTGGAATAATAAAAGGCCAAATGTCACTAATAATTTTCCTATTTTCAGATATGCCGAGATTCTCCTTAATTATGCCGAGGCAGTAAATCAAGCTTTTGATAATCCGGACGCAACTCCTCCGGGCTATCCCATGTCAGCCAGGGATGCAGTAAATTTGGTACGAAGAAGAGCAAAATTTCCGCCTCTGGATATTGTCGCTGCAAAGTGGCCTCCGGGAATGCCTAAAAATGTAGCCGGACAAAGTCTACCCGATCTGCCGCCGGGTCTGAGCAAAACCGATATGAACGAACGTATTGTACGGGAAAGACGTATCGAATTATATCAGGAAGAACACAGATATTGGGATTTGAATCGTTGGAAAAAGAGAGAACCATTCACTGCATACGGACAAACAATTGTTAAAAAGAAAAATGGGACATTTGTTTTTAACTATACAGAGATTATGGAAAGAAAATGGTATGATAAATTCTATTTTTTCCCGATTCTGGTTTCCGAAAAAGAGAAAGTTCCGGCATGGGAACAAGCACCCGGGTGGTAATATAAATGAAAATAATTAAATTATGAAAGTTTACATAGATATTCATATTATTCTGTTTATAGTAGCATTATTTTCCTGCTCTTCCAAAAATACAACGGAAGGAAATGATCCGATCCTACACGGGAATGATTATGTGACTGCCAAAATAACTATTGACAAAAGTGACAAACATGCAATTTCGTCAGACTTGTTTGGATACAATATTGTTTATGCCGAAACTCCCGATAGAGCGTGGAATAATGGCGTAATAGAAAATTTCACAAAAGAAACCAAAACTTCTTTTATTCGTTATCCAGGGGGTACTGTCGTTACTTACTGGCACTGGAAGGAACCTACAGGAAATGGGTGGGACGATATTTGGAATCCTGAATATAATATGTCAAGTAAACCGTCGTCGGACTTTATGGACATTGATGAATATATTTCACTTGTAAATAAATTCAAAATTAATCCGTTGATTGGGATAAATATAAATTCAGGATACAAATACAATCGTTTGAATGAAAGCGTGAATGAGGCTTTGGACTTGATGAACTATTGCAAGGATAAAGGGCTGAATGTAGAGTACTGGTACTTAGGAAACGAGCCTTACCGTCCCGATTGTAACGGAGGCCCGCTTACTGTTGAGCAATATGCCGATCTTATCAATATTTTTGCAAACGCAATGAGAAAAAACAATCCTTCTGTCAAATTAATAGCTAACTGGCTTTCAAACTTCACTCAACAAGAAAAAGATTATATCAAACTATTGAAATTAGCAGGACAGAACATAGACATATTTGATGTCCATCATTATTGGAATTGGAGTACGGCCTCTTTGGATGGATGGTTAAAAAAGACTCCAATTGGGTTATGGACAGGACAATCCTATATCGAGGACATTAAAAAGTTCAGAGAAATAGCTCAAAAAAACGGTTACCCGGATATTAAACTCGCTACGTTGGAATGGAACGCAGGTCCAGGCAAAGAAAGTGAAGAAAGATTGAATGTATCACAAAATGCCTTTGTTCAATGTGAAATGATGATGCAATTTATGTTAGGAGGTATGGATATAGCTACTTTTTGGCCATTATTTTGGAGAAGCGGTCAATTTAATGAAAGGGGAATTTATAATATAGATTCCGGTAAATTAAATCCAAATTCACTGTTACTAAAAGAGTTATCACAATTTTCCTCCACACAATGTCTTGGAACTGCTATTGAGGGAAAAAAAGATAATTTACTTTATCTTTGTGTAGAGGATCCTGATACGAAGTCTCTTAAAGGTTGTATTCTGAATAAAAATGGGGAACCAATAAATATAAAAATTGTTGAGTCCGGCATTACGTCTAACAAACCATACTCTGTGAGACAATATACCTTAGAAAATAGCAATTCACTTATACAAGAAAATATTACTGCAAAAAGTGAATTAAAAAGTAAGGAACTAATTTTTAATATACTGCCCTATTCAATTGTGTTTTTTGAAACACACTGATTACGTATGTATTAAGCGGACAATCAATACAAAGCTTGTGTGATACCGGAATAGATATTGATTAAGAACGGTACTCAGCACATAGAAGTAAATTATAATTAAACTCTGATTAATTGATATTTAATGAAACTCCTTATGATGGCAAAAAAGGTTACACTCCCCATTCTAAACCAAAAGCCGCTTATGCCGGTATGATTACCCGAATGGAATTTTGAAAATTAAAATCTATGCAAAAAATATTTACATCGGGAATAGCCCTTTTTTCGTCAATCATGCTGTTCGGACAAGAAGTAGGACAGCCTCTTCCGGCTTGGAACGAAGGAGAAATGGAAATTCACCATATTTATACTGGAAGAGGCGAGTCTGCCTTTTGTATTTTACCTGACGGTACTACTCTGCTTATTGATGCTGGCGATGGGGGTCCACATGCAGATCCACGAACAACTAAAGCTTCACCAGATGCAAGTAAACAACCTGGAGAGTGGATAGCCAGATATATTCAAAAACGACTGAATTTTACAAGAGAAAAAAAAATTGATTATGCCTTTATTACCCATTTTCACGGAGATCATATCGGTGGCGTTTATAAAAACTCCCCTCAAAGCAAAAAAGGAGGAAATTATTATCTGAGCGGCATCACCGAGGTATATGAACATATCCCTTTTTTAAAAATTATTGATCGCGATTGGCCAACATATCAATATCCGAAACCACAAACAGGCAAATCTTTTAATAATTACCGGAATTTTCTTGAATGGAACAAAAACAGGTTGGAAATTGAAAGATTTGTACCAGGAACAAACAAGCAATTTGTTCTTGTGAATAATCCAAATAAATATGATACATTTGAAATCCGAAATATTGTTTCGTCAGGAGAAGTCTGGACAGGAAGCGAGGATGACACAAAAAAATTCTTCCCAGCTGGAGCAACTATAGATGAAAATAAATGCAGTGCTGGAATTCGAATTAGTTATGGAAAATTCGATTATTTTAATGGTGGAGATTTGTCTGGCCGGATTCCTGTTACTGCTGAGTCTTGGCGAAATATCGAAATTCCGGTAGGCAGGGCCGTGGGGACAGTCGAAGTTTGCGAAGCCAATCACCATGCCTGGATTGATGCAATGAGCGAGCCCTTTTTGCAAAGTGTCCAACCTCAAAATATAATAATTCAAGTTTGGCATGTAACTCATATAAACTTATCAGTTTTGCAAAGTATGACCAACAAAAGTATAAATCCCAATCTCAAAAATATTATTCCCACAAATATTCCTGAACTTACCAAAGCATATTTGGGTGATGAGCAAATAAAAAAACTAACGGGTGACGGAGGGCATGTGGTAATAAAAGTAGCTCCGGGAGGAGAAAAATATTCTATTCTACTTCTTTCAACCGAAGATGAATCACATAAAGTCAAATCAATATTAGGCCATTTTGAAAGTCTTTAAACAAAATATTTCAATTTTACATACATGATTATGAAAACTTCAAGAATCTCTCTTTATTTATTATTTGCGCTATTTGTCTTTTTTAGTTGTAAAAGTTATCAGAGTAATGATATTGCAATCAGTAATAATGAGAGTGAAAAACCGTTCTCTTATTTTAAGGTTTATCGCGGCAACACCCACTCTCACACCCTTTTAACATGGACGCATGGAGAGCATCGCTCAAAAGGAATTAACGATCTTAGTCAACCTACAGAATTTCATCCTGATTGGAACGTCCCGGCAAATGTTAATTGGAGAGATTACAATTCTATTTTTGTAGACCCAAGTGGTTATACAAACAGACAAGGATTACCTGACAATCACTTCGAATTAGCCATCGCAAACGGGTACGACTTCTATGCCATTACTGATCATTCGCAAGAGCCGAATTTCCAGCCTGTATCTATAGATAACAAGGGATGGCAGGCAATATCTAAAGCAGTTGAAAAATACAAAAGGCCTGGTTTTGTTCCTTTGGTAGGTTTTGAATTCAGTAGGAATACGAATGAAAATGGAGGAAACGGTCACATTAATGTTCTTAATTCTTCGACATACATAAATGCCGACCACGGTCAACGGGGACCGGCACCTGCGTGGCCTGATGCCAATTGGAGTATTCCGCAGTTTTATAAATGGGTGAAGACTACCGCCAAGCCATACAAAAACAGTGGTTATGTAGTGGTAGGATTTAACCATCCCTCTGCGCAACAATATGATGACTGGAACAATATCGATGCTGAAATAGCAGAAAAAATATGCACTTTTGAGATCCATACAAATTATAATAAAAATAGATGGGATGCTTATATCAGGGCATTGAATAAAGGATGGAGAGTTTCGCCCATAGGAGTTCATGATAACCATGGATATTCAGCAATCCTTAATAAGCAATTACCGCCTCCGACTTTTGTTTTAGCACCAGAGTTAACTACTGAAGCCATCACAAAAGCCCTTCATGAGAGGCGAACTTTTGCATCATGGAACGAAGGAGTGGAAGTCCGTTATTCAGTGAATGGTCAATTTATGGGATCAGTATTAAGCAAACCTGACGTATTTAATTTTCATATCGAAATTATCACGCCTGATTCTAAAGAGAACGAACAAGTTAAAAAGATCCAAATAGTAAGAAACAAACCTGACGGGGAAGGAGTAACTATTGTAGCAGATCAATCGTTCGAGGGAAACAGGAGCAGGATTGTTTGGGACAAAGAAATAAAAGACACAAGCGCGAAATATTTCTTTTTACAAATCTTCCATGAAAATGACATTGACAATACAGGCAATTATAAGCCAAATGGTTCTACGATATCTGCTCCGGTGTGGACCGGGAGATAATCGGGACGTATATACATGGACATGTGGTATGCGAATATAAGTGGTAAAAAGTTTTACACGGTTTAACAACAATGGTTAAGATTAAAGAGTTCACGAAAAAAAGTAAGATAAAAGGGAAGGATCTTACTTTTCTACTTCTTTCAGGAGCACTACCTGCAACACTGTTCGGGACAGAAATAAAGCAGGAACGTCCAAACATACTCTGGCTCACATTTGAAGATACAAGCGATTATGAATTGAGCTGTTATGGTCACCCCGTGAACAAAACTCCGGTAATTGACGGACTGGCTGAAAACGGATTACAATTCATGAATGCCTATTCCAACGGGCCACAAAGTTCTCCTTCGCGATCTACCATCATTACCGGGTGTTATGCCCCTACCTACATGATGGATTGGCACCGTCTTGAAGTTACTACCCCCCAAAACATCTATTTCCCTCAATTAATGCGAAATGCCGGTTATTTCTGCACCAATAACCAGAAAACCGATTATAACTCCAGAAACAATGACAAAGCCTGTTGGGACGAGTGTGGCAATAACGCCACCTACAACAGTCCTGCAAGAAAGAAAGATCAACCTTTTTTTGCGGTATTCAATTGCATGGCAACCCATATGAGCAGGCTCACTTCAACACATCTGGAAGGTCGTCGTAACTTTGCTGAAGAAAATCTTGATCCTGCAACGCTCCCTCTTCCACCCCATGTGCCGGATTTAAAGGAAATAAGATCCGATTACGCTTTTCACCTTGAAGGAGTGAGTGATGTGGACAAGTGGGTCAATATTTTCATCAACGATCTTAAAGAAAAGAAATTATTTGACAATACCATTATTTTTATATTCAGTGATCATGGGGGATGTTTGCCCCGTGGAAAAGGATTCAGTTATGAAAGTAGTTATAAAGTACCATTGGTAGTTTATATTCCTCCCAAATGGCAACATTTATCTAAAATGCCTATCGGGAAAAATCACCGCTTCGTAGCTTTTGTAGATCTGGCCCCCACCGTATTGAGTTTAGCCGGTATGAAAGCCCCCAAATCAATGCATGGACTGCCGTTCCTGGGCAAATACGATACGACGGAGCGTAAATACAACTATGGCTTTACCTGTAACCAGGCAAGCCACTACACTCCCATACGTACTATTACCGACGGACGTTTCAAATATATCCGGCGTTATATCCCTTATAAACCGGATAATCTGCTGAACGCCTTTCAATGGCGCATGCCCAGTAACCTGTACTGGGATAAAACTTATTTCGAGGACAAATGCAGTAACCCTGTCTGTGAATTACCTTACGTACGCAATGAAGCCGAATTGTTTTACGATCTGAGCACGGATCCTTTTGAAATCAACAATTTAATGGGTGATACTAAATACGCAGAGAAGATAAATGAATTGCGTATGGAACTCAGTGCCCATATTCGCAATACCGGAGATTTGGGTTTTGCACTCCTATCGACCCGAAGAGATAGAGATAAATGTTTTTATGATATAGTGCATACTCCCGGCTATGATCTTGAGGAAAAATATCGCTTGATGGAACTCACCGCCACAGTAGCTCCAAAAGATATTCCCTTCTTAATAAAAAAACTAAACAGCAGGAATCCTGAAACCAGATTCTGGTCCGTAATTAATTTGGGCGTACTGGCCAAAGGAGGCAATCTCCCCACAGCACCCATAGAACTTGTACGTATCATGCAACAATCGAATGACTCCCAAATAGCTTCAGAGAGTGCTTACGCTTTGTGTTACACCGACAAACGCAATGAGGCCTTCGAATATTTTGCAACACACACTCAGAATCTCACATCTCTCGAAGTATTGAGCATGGATAAAAATTTAAACTTAATTCTACCGGATAAAATAAAAGAAAAGATCCGTAATAAAGCCATTGAAAATAAGAATGAAACAAGTATAATGGCTCGCAAAATTCTTGTAAACTTGGGTGAACTCCCGGCAGAAAAACTCTATGGCAACGAGGAGAAAGAATTTGCCGATGGTTTGAAACTTAATAAAAACCGCCGCCCGCTTGTTCCCACTCCGAATTAGGTATTAATCAAAAAAGATCAATAATGACATCAAATTCATCTACGACATTCTCCGGAAAAAATACTTTTCACAATAGTGGGATACCTGCGGAAAAAATAACGAAGGAACAAATTCATCAACTTGCCAGCGAAGCAATCGCTGCACGCGACGCGATTATGAAGTTCTGGCTTGATCGCTGTGAGGATAAACAGTATGGAGGATTTCTTACCAATTTCGATGCATCCGGTAACAATACCGGTACATCGGAAAAATATCTTAACACCCAATGCCGTTTTATATGGACCTTCTCATCCCTGCTGCGTCGCGGAGGTGATAAAGAATACGAACGACTGGCAAGGTTGGGCATAGATTTTATTATCGAAAATTTTTGGGATGAACATTATGATGGGTTCTACTGGAAAACGAATAGGGACGGTTCTGAGCTTGACAAAGGAAAGATTGTATATGGTGAAAGTTTTGCCATCTACGCACTGAGTGAGTATTATCTTGCCACAAGGGACCCGCGGGGATTGGAATATGCAGCGAAAACCTTTGATGCACTCCAAAAATATTGTGCAGACACACGCTACGGCGGATACCGTGAATACTTTAACCAGGACTGGTCGCCTGAAACTCCCGGTTTTGGAGGAGGTGACCGTAAAACGCTCGACAGCCACATGCATCTCATGGAGTCATTTACCGTACTTTACGAGGCATCACAACAAGAGATACATCGACGGAAGCTTAAAGAGATAATTGATCTGATCATAGACAGGATGATAGACCATACGCGCGGCTCCGGCCTTAATCAGTTCAACCTGGCATGGGAAAGTGTGCCTGCCCTGTCTCTCAAACGCACATGGAACGCTGAACGATTCGGAGAGCAGCCGGCAGAGCCGACGCAAACAACAAGCTATGGACACAACACTGAACTGGTATGGCTACTTAGCCGTGCCCTTGAAATCGGAGGATTTGAGAAGGAACCTTACAAGGATATTATGAAGCAGCTTATGGATCACGCGATTCAAAACGGTATCGATTGGCAATATGGAGGTGTGTACCGCGACGGATTACGTGAAACGGGTAAACCAATTGTATTCGAGAAAGAGTTTTGGCAGAATGCCGAAATCCTTGTGGGAATGCTTGATGCTTATAAAACTTTCGGTAACGAAGAGTACTTACAGGCTTTTGTAAATGTATGGAAATTCTGCCAAAAATACATGGTAGTTGAAAATTTGGGTGAATGGCGTACCCTTTGTGACAGAAAAGGGAATATACTAGACGGGAATATTGGCAATCCATGGAAAGTGAGCTACCACACAGGCCGTTCTGCCATGGAAGTGGCTGACCGGCTACATGAGATTGAAGGGCTTCACACAAAATAAATTATATCAAATGAATAAAACTCTTCTCCTATTGACAGTTATACTAACCACCCTATCACTTCAGGCGGGCAACGTCATCAAACGTCCTCTAAACGGGGGATGGCAGTTCCGGCAGGAAAAACTCGGTTCGTGGAAACGGGACAGTCCGAAAGATACCGTCACCTGGCGCCCGGCAAAAGTACCCGGAACCATACATACCGATCTATATTCAGGGGGAATCATCGGAGATCCTTTCTGGCGCATGAATGAAAGGGAGCAACAATGGATAGATAAGGTGAACTGGGAATACAGAACCTCCTTTGATACCGGGGATATAGTTGAAAAGGATAGCATCTGCCTTGTATTCAACGGACTTGACTCCAGGGCAGTGATTACGCTGAACGGAAAAAAAATACTGTACGCAGACAATGCACATCGCCGTTGGAAAGCCGACGTGAAAGATATCATCAAAGAAAAAGACAATGAGCTACATATCCTCTTCATCTCACCCGTGATCGAAGGGCTCAGGGAGGCGACTGCATTCGGAACGCCCATTATCTCAAACAATGACCAGTCAATGCTTGGTGGAGTCGGAACTACCAAGGTAAGTTCCTTCACCAGGAAAGCGGGATATCATTTCGGATGGGATCTGACCGGCCGCTTTGTGACAAGTGGCATCTGGAGGCCGATAGAACTCGTGGCATGGAATACGGCAAGGCTTGATGATATCTATGTATACACTAAAAAAGCCGGTAAAAAAACAGCGGATATGGGGATCGATCTGTCCATATCCTCCATGGGAAGGGATAACTACACGATAGATCTGCTACTGGACGGAAAAACAATCAAGAGTTTTAAAAGAGCCGTGGAAGGGATGGAAACTTTAAAAGAGGATTTCGTTATTCCTGATCCCCGTTTATGGTATCCGAACGGGGATGGCCCTGCCAACCTGTATGATCTGACTGTCCGGCTTAAAAAGGAGGGGAAATTACTGGATGAACACAACATCAGGACCGGCATTCGGACCATGCACCTGATACAGGAAGAGGACAGGGATAAAAATGGAAGCAGCTTCATCTTCGAGATCAACGGAAAGCGTACTTTCGCCAAGGGATCAAACTGGGTGGCCAGCGACATGTTCATGCCGAACGTCACGCCCGAACATCTCGAGCATCTGGTGAAAAGCTGTGCGGATGCAAATATGAACATGCTGCGCGTCTGGGGAGGCGCAAACTATGAGGACGACCTGTTTTATGAACTTTGCGACAAGTACGGAATCCTGGTTTGGCAGGATTTTATGTTCTCCGTAGCAGTATACCCGGTAAATGACCATTTCATTCAAAACGTAAGGGCAGAAGCCGACGACAATATTAAAAGGCTGCGAAATCACCCTTCCATTGTATTGTGGTGTGGAAACAATGAAATTGAATCGATGCTGCAGCCGTTTGATACCAAACCTCGTGCAACATGGAGATGGAAAACAAACATGTCACAGTCTCAACGCGAGATGTGGGACAGGGCCTATGATACAATTTTTCATAAGGTACTCCCTGCAGCCGTGGAAGCAAACACCTATGAAAACATATACTGGCGTTCATCTCCAAGCTCGCTGTTTGGTGTGGGATTCAACGGTCCCATAGACAAGGAACCCGATCCCAAATTCATGCTCAGATATGGAGATGTGCATCAATGGGACGTATGCCACAGACAGGCAAGGCAATCCTATTATGATGAGAATGTGGGACGATTCATGAGTGAATATGGCATGATCTCCTACAATGAAATCTCATCGATGGAAAACTATCTGGACAAGAATGATCTGGTATTTAAGGGCGAGGCTTTAAAATTTCATTCACGATTCAGGGTGGCAGAAACGGTGGCGCTTTATCTTAACTGGTACTATCGTATGCCAACAAAGTTTGAAGACATTGTCTATATGAGCCAGATCATGCAGGCAGATGTGATAGCCCACGGAATTCAGGCGCACAGGCGTAATATGCCATGGTGTATGGGATCCCTCTATTGGCAGATCAATGACAGCTGGCCCGGAGATACATGGTCTAGCATCGACTACTATGGAAAATGGAAAGCACTTCATTATGCGACCCGCCATAATTTTGAACCGGTTGCCGTCTTGCCTTATCTTGATGGGGACAATAGTGAGATTTTCCTGGTCTCGGACAAGACGGAGAGCTTGACTGGGAAGATGGAATTGACACTGATAGACTTCGACGGGAAGAAACTGAAATCGGAAAAATTCAATGTCGAAATGCCGGCCAATACAAGTAAAAATATAAAGACACTGAACGTTGCATCATTCATCGGAGATGCCGACAGGGACAGGGTAGTACTGGCCTGCAAATTCACGGCCGGAGATATTCAGCACACCACCCTGCAGTATCTGGATTCCATCAAGTTGCTGAAACTGCCCAAGGTAAATATAAAATTGGAGACCTTACCCGGGACGGAAAAAGGTACTGTCACAGTCAGGGTGACTACCGATAAACTGGCCAAAAATATCGCGGTCTATTATGAAGGTGTGGCAGGATTCTTCTCGGATAACTATTTCGACATGCTGCCCGGGGAAACGAGGTATATTACCATTAAGACAGACGATTCACCCGAAACAGTATTGAAGAATTTAAGCTATAACACCATGAACGATGTGTATGGCAGACTATGAACCATTAAAAATTACTATGACTTGCACAGGAAGTTCTCCTGAATTGAAATTTCATAGCTATTCATGGAAATGATGTAACTTACAAAAACGACACGAAGAAACAATATGAAGACTAAAATTTTTGTAGCCGGACTTTCCTTCGCCGCTTTAATTCCGTTACACGCCCAGCAAAAGCCCAATGTGGTATTTATCGTGGCCGATGATTTGGGGTATGGGGATTTGAGTTGTTACGGTCAGGAAAAATTCCAAACGCCCAATATCGACCGGATGGCATTAAGCGGAATCCGGTTTACAAGAACTTATTCCGGTACAACCGTAAGCGCTCCCTCACGCGCCAGCCTGATGACCGGATTGCATACCGGCCACACGCCCATTCGCGGAAATAAGGAAATAAAACCTGAGGGGCAGTTTCCACTTCAGGCAGAGACATTCACGCTATTCCGTCTGTTTAAAAATGCAGGATATGTCACCGGCGCCTTCGGCAAATGGGGACTGGGTTACCCGGGATCTACCGGAGAACCGATAAAACAGGGAGTAGATGAGTTTTTTGGATACAATTGTCAGCGTCTGGCACATAATTATTACCCTGCTTACTTATGGGATAATAATAAAAAAGTAGTACTCCATGAAAATGATGGGGGACGGTTCGGCACCTATTCACAAGCACTGATACAGTCAAAGGCACTTGCATTTATCGACAAGCACAGCAAGGATCCGTTCTTCCTTTTCGTTCCAATGGTCCTCCCTCACGCCGAGCTGGTGGTGCCGGAAGATTCGATTATCCAGGGATTAAGAGGAAAATTCGATGAAAAACCCTATAAGGGTATTGACTCCGGTCCGGATTTTAGAAATGGCGGATATATGTCGCAGGAATATCCGCGGGCAACACATGCTGCCATGGTGAAACGTATCGATGTATATGTGGGCCAAATCATTGAAAAACTCAAAGAGACGGGAGTGTATGAGAATACGCTTATTATTTTCACCAGTGACAATGGCCCGCATCGAGAAGGTGGGGGCGACCCGGATTTTTTCAACAGTAACGGCATCTACCGGGGATATAAACGTGATCTGTACGAAGGAGGTATTCGCGTTCCCACCATCATTTCGTGGCAGGATAAAGTACCGGCAGGCAAGGAAAGTGATTTCGCTTTCGCTTTTTGGGATTATCTTCCAACCTTTGCAGAAATGTTACATACATCAATATCCAAAAATATCGACGGTGTGAGTATCTTGCCTACCCTACTGGAAAAGGAAGGACAAAAGAAAAGAGACTATTTTTACTTTGAATTTCAGGAATTAGGGGGCCGTCAGGCTCTCATAAAAGGAGACTGGAAACTTCTTCATATAGATATCCGGGACGGAGGCAGGTTTGAGCTCTACAACCTTGCGTCAGACCCTTCAGAGAATCACAACCTCGTAGAACTCTATCCTCAAAAAACGGCAGAGTTGAAAGAGATCATGAAAAAGGCCAGAACTGATGATCCTAACTGGCCACTGTTTTAAATAATTCGTCATACCGTTATCTTTAAAATTATGAGATATTTTTCTACCCGTTCTATCCTCGCTTTTGGCCCTTGTCTGGCATTTCCCTTACAAGCACAACAGGTAAAACAAAAGGTAATCCGGGAAAAGCCCAACATCGTGCTGATTTACGCCGACGACATGGGCTACGGGGACCTTTCCTGCTATGGCGCAGAACGTGTGCAAACACCCAATGTAGATGCCCTGGCTACAAACGGATTGCGATTTATCAACGCCCATTCCGCAGCGGCAACCAGTACCCCTTCCCGTTATGGATTGTTCACGGGAGAGTATCCATGGCGGAGGAAGGGTACTCAAATTGCCGCCGGTGATGCGGCCCTGATTATTAAACCCAACCGGAACACCGTGCCAAAGATTATGAAAGAAGCCGGCTACACCACAGCTGCCATAGGGAAATGGCATCTGGGGATAGGAATCACCAGCGGGAAGCAGGACTGGAATAAGCTGTTGACACCGGGACCGCGGGAGATCGGATTCGACTATTCCTATATTATGGCAGCTACGGGAGACCGTGTGCCATGCGTCTATCTCGAGAATCAGCGGGTGGCAAATCTTGACCCCAAGGATCCTCTTTTCGTGAGTTACTCACAGAACTTTCCGGGAGAACCTACCGGCAAGAATAATCCGGAGCTGCTCACCAAGCTGAAACCAAGTCTCAATCATGGACATGACCAGGGTATCGTCAATGGTATTTCACGTATCGGTTATATAAAAGGCGGACGTGCTGCATTATGGAAGGATGAGTCTATTGCCGACAGCATCACGACTCACGCAGTTCAATTTATTGAAAAGAATAAAGAGAAACCTTTTTTCCTGTATTTCGGAACCAACGATATTCACGTACCAAGATTTCCTCACGAACGCTTCAGGGGTAAAACAGAAATGGGACACCGCGGTGATGCAATAGTACAGTTCGACTGGTCGGTAGGCGAGATCGTACGTGCACTGAAGGAAGCCGGAATCTTCGAAAATACAATGATCATTATCACAAGCGACAACGGCCCCGTGGTAGACGATGGTTATATGGACGAAGCACGGGAGAAACTGATGGATCACAAGCCATGGGGGCCCTTTCGCGGAGGAAAATACAGTAATTTTGAGGCAGGTACCCGCGTCCCCTTCGTGGTGCACTGGCCTGGTAAAGTACAAAAAGGAATCTCCAACGCACTGGTATCACAAATAGACCTGTTGGGAACAATGGTATCGCTGACAGGCAGAGAGAGGAGTGCCGACATTCCGGAAGACAGCCGGGATCAGCTCGCTGCATGGCTGGGAATCGATCCGGAGGGACGGGACTATGTCATCGGTGCAGCTTCAACACTGACAGTGCTGACCAGAGACTGGAAGTACATCGAACCCGGCAAGGGACAACCCTATAACAAGCTGACAAACACCGAAATGGGGAACAGAGAGGCAGATCAACTATACGACATGCGTTCTGACAGGGGAGAATATGATAACATGGCAGCTAAAAACAAGCTGATGCTCCGCTTTATGAAACAGATACTGGAAGAGGAGAAAAGTAAAGGAATAAGACAAGATCTCTGACAATAAACGATGAAATCAATCTTTATAATCGGGGCCGTTTTGTACGCTCTTCCATTTATTCAAAAAAATGGGAATGAACCAACACAGACTTTCTTTGATGGCATGTCTGACGCTGAAAGTAAAGCAGTAATGATTCAGGCTGAAAAGGAGATCGAAAAATACCGGACAGCAGATTTTAAGTTATTATTCCTGGATGAGGAAGGCAAAAAGGTAGTTAGTAAAAAAGTAAAACTGGAGCTTTTCGCACATGAATTTGATTTTGGTACCAATACGTATGGATTATTCGAAAAACCGGCAAATGATCCAATCCGTATAGAAGCACTCAAAACGATCCCTGAAATTTTTAATAAAGTCGTGATATGTGATTATTGGCAGGATCCAAAAACAAGACAGCGTGACTACAAAGCACTTGATGCCATTAAGTGGGCTCAGGAAAATGATTTGCGAATGCGTTTTCATGCAGTACTATATAACGAAAAATGGTTCAAAAATCAAATCTATACAGAAGATCAAATCTGGCAAATGATAGAAGACCGCCTTCACTTCGTAGGTGAAACATATGGCGATAAGATTGGAGAATATGATGTCATCAATGAATTCTATTCCATGCAATTCTGGGAAAGAAATAATCCTCCGGAAGATCAGTTTATCCTGGCAGCACCCAATTATCCCAAATACAGAGAACCGGAAGTAGCAAAAAAAACGCTTTCTTTGGCACGTAAATATTTACCCAATGCAAAGTTTGTGGTACTTGATGCACAACATCCCTATCTTACAAATCCTCAATTTATTGGCTACGTGAATTATTTAAAAGCTCTTAAAAGTATCGACGGCGATTTTCAAATGGCTGGAAATCAGGATCATTTTTTTGGCCATACCTGGGATTTTCGTGCAGGTTCTCCGACATACGGCAAAACCGCGTATACTATGGGTGCAATAAACAAAGGGTTTGAACTGCTTGGAACCATTGGTAAACCCATAGTGATTACAGAATTTAACGGACCGTCACGAAACAATAAACATTCTCCCGAGAATCGCGATAAGATATGGACAATCAGCGACAAAGAAAACTCAGCCTGGCAAATAAACTACTACACACTGGCCTTTTCGAAACCTTTTATAATAGGGGTGACACGCTGGTACCAAGTGGACAATCTTGGTGGACGCGGCATGGATGCCGGTATTCTTTATGAAGATGGAAGAAAACATCAAATTTACTATGACCTGAAAAAACTTATTAAAGAAACATGGCACACCAAAACAGAGAAGAAAACTTCGATGAATGGTGAAGTTACCTTTCACGGTTTTTATGGTGATTATTTGGTGGATATTCCGGGATATGAGACGGTGCGGGTCAAACTATACAAGGACGGTAGCAAAACGACTACGGTCATTTTAAAGAAAGCAATAAAATAAAGTAAACATGAGAAAAATTTTATACTCTTTTGGCTTTTTCTCTTTTGCCTGCGCATCGATTGCAGCCGACAAAGTGAAACAGGAGCGCCCCAACATAGTATGGTTTCTTACAGAGGATTTATCACCTCACTACCTGGCATTATTCAACAATGGGAAGGGGGCGGAAACTCCCAATGTCAGGCAAATGGCGGAACATGGATTGATCTACACAAATGCGTACAGTAACGCACCTGTCAGCTCGGCTGCCCGTACCACACTTATTACAGGTTGCTATGCTCCGCGTTTTGCAGGAAGCTTCCACCGCAGGTTACAACCATTGGTGATGCCTGAAGGACTGAATATGTTCCCTACTTATCTCCGACAAGCCGGATATTATACCTGTAATGCGCAGAAGACTGACTATAATGTCCAGTTAGATAAGGGTGCCTGGGATGAAATAAAAGGAGAACTGAATACGTGGCGTAACAGACCCGACAAGTCAAAACCTTTCTTCTTTCAGAGAAGTAATATACTTACACATGAATCAAAACTTTTTTTTGATGACAATACATACCGGAACGTAAAAACTAAAAATGATCCCGATAAAGTAAATGTACACCCTTCGTTGGCTGACACCAAGCTTGTCAGGTACACTTACGCCACATTCTACGATCGTATCAACGACTCTGACAGGGAACTGGGCGAACTCATAGAAATGCTGCGTGAGGAAAATGTGCTGGATAATACTTTTATTTTCTATTTTGGAGACAATGGAGGTTCCCTACCCGGGACCAAAGGCTATACTGACGATATGGGGATTCATGTTCCCCTTGTGGTGTATATCCCGGAAAAATGGAGAGACAAGATAGGTAAAGAATATGGTAGCGTAGAAGCTGATCCGGTTTCATTTATGGATTTCGCTCCCACAGTCCTAAATCTGGCTGGAATCAATATCCCACGACAAATGGATGGAAAACCGTTTCTCGGCAGGAATACTTCTACGAAAGACAATGTAGTATTTGGTTATGGCGACCGGTTCGACGAATTGTATGCATTCAACAGATCTGTCCGAAAAGGGAAATATAGATATGCACGTAATTTCTTTCCCTATCATACCCAGTCCCTTTTCGCGTTCTATAGATATAAACAGACTGCTTTCCGTGAATGGAAAGATCTTTATGAGGCCGACAAATTGAATCCGGTTCAGAGTTCGTTCTTTGAACCTTTCGGACCGGAAGAATTATACAATCTGGAAAATGACCCTTATGAAACAAGGAATCTTGTCCACGACCCACAATATAAATCCGTCGTGGCAGAATTAAGGGGTGAGCTCAATAATTACCTTATTAATAAGGCGGATCTCGGTTTCTTTCCTGAGACGATAATTTTGGAAGAAGCAATGACCAATCCGGCAACATACGGGGAAAAGAATAAGTGGAGAATAAAATCATTTGTTGAGATTGCCAACTTGCAGACAACCTCTTTTTCAAATGATACTGAAAAACGTCTTTACAAGGCTCTACGTTCTACTGATCCGGTTGTGCGCTGGTGGGGTCTGACTACTTGTGCATATTTCTCTAAACAATCGTCTGTCTTAACAGCCGAAGTTAGCAAATTGCTCACCGACGAACGAAGTTTTGTCAGATCAAGAGCAATGGTGCTTCTGTCGATGTATGGCCGGAAATACGCGAAAGAAGATATCCTGGCTGTGCTGGATAATGCAAAAACCGGAGCTGAAACCCTTCTTATCCTGAACGACCTCACTTATATGGTAGAAAATGAATTAATAAAGCCGTTTGAACTAAAGATGAACGAGATTAGGGAAGAATGTCAGGGAGTGGACTGGCGGCTGAAATACCTCAATAGTTTTGTCGGTACTGATAACTGGAAGGATCGATGGAAGATGATCTATAATGGAGAAGAACAATAATTGTGATGCACTTGATTGAATGGTTATGGAAAGAAAGATAAGCGGCATGTTTGCTTTTGTAGGAGTTTTATTGCCATCTGTGCAGATAATGCATGCACAACAAAAACCGAATATTGTGTTTATCATGGCGGACGACTTGGGGTGGAATGACCTGAAAGTCACCGGAAGCGACTATTACGAAACTCCAAATATTGACCGCCTTGCTTCACAAGGTATGATGTTTTCCAATGCATATTCGTCCGCAGCCAATTCGGCACCAAGCAGGGCCTGCCTTATGAGTGGCATGTATACCCCGCGCCATGGAATTTTCACCGTGGGCACTTCTGAACGTGGAGACAAAAACAAGAGAAAGTTGATACCGATACACAATACCGAAGATCTTCGGGTTGATTTCGTCACGATGCCGGAGGCATTGCAAAAAAGTGGATATCGATGTGGACATATCGGCAAATGGCACCTGGGAGACGATGTGGATGGCACAGGCCCTTTATCGCAGGGCTTTGTGCTCAACATTGCCGGAGGTCGTGCAGGTACACCTTTCTCATATTTTTATCCATATTGTAATCCAAAGGGAGTTTGTCATGTGGGCCTGGAAAAAGGCAAACCTGAAGAATATCTCACAGATAGATTGACAGACGAGGCCATCCAATTTATGAGGGAATCGGCAGGAAAACAACCATTTTTCCTGTATCTGGCCCATCATGCAGTACATACCCCCCTGAAGGCTCCTAAAGAACTGATTGACAAGTATGAAAAAAAATCTAAGGGTAAATATCACGCCAATCCTGTTTACGCGGCCATGATTGAAAGTCTCGACCAAAGTGTGGGGAAAATTTGTGCCGCTATCGATTCGCTGGGATTGACTGAGAATACCCTTATCGTGTTTAATTCAGACAATGGAGGATCAGAACCCGTGACTGATAACTTTATGCTTCGTGGTGGCAAAGGAAATCCTTACGAGGGAGGAATCCGTGTACCGTTGATAATCAAATGGCAGGGAAAAATTAAAGCGGGGATTACCTCGGAGTATCCGGTGACCGGTATTGACTTTTATCCTACATTGCTCTCTCTAGCCGGGGGTATTCCCGATCCTTCACTCGATGGAGTGAATATCACTCCTGTTCTTACAAACAATTCGAAGAATATCAGCCGTGATCTCTTCTGGCATTTTCCGGCATATCTGGAATCATATAAAAAAGATGGAGCTGACTTCAGGGCCACACCCTATTCTATAATACGTTCGGCCGAATGGAAATTAATTTACTACTATGAGACCGGGGAAACGGAACTATTCAACCTCGCCCGGGATCCCAGAGAAGAGAATAATCTGGTAAAAACAAATCCTAAAGTGGCAAATGAACTTGAAAATAAATTGAAAAAATGGCTTAAGGAAACCCACGCTCCAATTCCTACAAAATCAAATCCTGACTATAAAAACTAAATTAACGTGAAGAAAATTACCTGTTTATTGTTGTTCATCTTCTCACTTGCAACATCGGTTTTCTCGCAGAAGACCTCAATCATGGCTTTCTTTCTTGACAGGGAATAAATTAATTCAGTAATTTCTTGGCTGCATTCAGCCTTTCCTGCCAATCGGCAGAAGGTTCCAGCGTTTCAAAATATGAGATGGCCTCTTCAAGCTCCTGCAATTTCCCCAGTGATTCGGGACTATTTGTTACTCTGTATTGTTTACGTAACACACGAATCTTCTCGGCATCCTGGATTCCTTCAATAAGCCGCTCAAAACGAATGGAGCTGCGGGCATCCGGGTATACCATGTAGGTATCGCCCGCAGGCCATGTCCTGAAACGGGAATCGGTCAGCGGGTTCTCCACCCATGAATTATAGGCCCAGCGAAGCATGCCATCGAAGTCGCCCGCAACCGTGTGCCAGGCTGCATAGACTGCTTCTGCAGGTGCAGAGAAGGTAAACATATTGGCAAAGGGGTCTGCACAACAAACATACCAGGTGGTTATCAGCCCTTTGGATCTGCGAACGGCAATATCTTCCCTGTCTACCGTACTGCGCGCTCCCACGCTGATATCCTTAATAGCAGGATACTCTTTATAACTTTTATGATTATCGGCAAGTGAGATTCCCAGCTCAGGAGCGGCACTCTCCAATACTCTCATGGCAGCCTGCATATCTGCCGGAGCACGTTCGTCCATCGCGATATTGGTTATTTCCAGCCATCCTTTCTGCTTCAGATGCCGTGTGAAATCCTTCAGGAATATGCTCCAGATCTCAGCGTACTCATCCGATTGTGCCTTCAACTCCAGGGTAACCAGCTCTCTTTTTTCCATATCGTTATAGTGTAGCTTGTTATTCCATGTAAGCAGTGAATAACAGTTGATCATTTTATTGATGCCTGCATCCATCATAAATTTCACCCAGCGATCGAAAATTGTATAATCGAAGCTCCAACTCTGATCCTTGTTTTTAGTCCATATAATCATGTCTGAATAGGCATCGTAAGACTGGTTATTCCACGGATCAATGTTCAAGGTGGCAGTGATCACCTTCTGTCCCGCATTGGCTAACATTTTCATCAGCGGTTCCATCTTCTCAAAATGGGCATTACTCCACATTTCAAGATTATGAACCCTTGCCACGGCAGAAGGATGTTGCCACAAATCGAGATGATAGGCCCATTCAGACGGATCAGGCAGCAACCTGTCCACGACCTCTATTTCTATGTCGAAATCCTCCTCAAAGCCTCTCTTGGCGTAAAGTTTCAGTTTCCCTTTGTATTCCCCTGCGACCGCATCGGAAGGGATTTTGAAAGTGAGCCAGACAGGTCGTACAGTGCTGGCCTCCATATTGAAATGATCCAGATTATCGAGCATATCGGCTGAAAGTGATGCTGCAAAATTTTCCGGCACCCGGCGTCCGCAACCTGAAGCAAACTCATCAGTCATTACGTAACGCACGAATCTTGCCTGTGCAATTGTTGCAGGAAGCAGTGCTACATCCGACCTGAATTCATCAAACTCCAACTCTACCTGATTTACATCTTCGGCAGACCATAACAGCATCTGGGCCGACACGCTCTCTCCTTTCCATCCGGCAACTCTTATACTCTTTCTGATTGCTACCTCAGGGGGCACTGACTTGGGCATTCTGTCGTCAATAGTGATAAATGAAGCCTGCAAACCCGAAGGTATATTTGACCAGTCGGACAACGTATCGGCCGTCGGGTCCCGCATCTCTTCGAAGGTAATAAACTCCTTTTTTGGCCTTTTGCTTTCACATGAGCACGAAAAGAATACGAACAGAAAGAAAATAACAAACGAAATTGACTGTTTCATGAAAAATATTGAAATAAATAGAATATTTTCGTTAAGCAATACGAACAGAAGACAAGCTTGCTTGGATTATGTCGTTGCGAGAAAATGCCTAAACTTATTGAACATTCCGTCGGAATATGATTTTATTACAGACAAATATAAGCAATAATTTCATTTTATCAATTATTCCGCTATCTTTGCATCAAATTTACATCCAAGATGTTCGAAATGCAGAGATTGTATTCAACATACCTTACCACTACAATGATCATGACCCCTTGGGGGGTTATGTAAATTTTCACATCCGCACGGCAGCATTGCTTGCCATTTGCAAATCGGGACCGGTTTGCAGTTTACAAGTCCACATTTTTTATTTCACACCGTTTTAGCACGGTAAAATTATATTCATAGACGATGAAAGTGATGAAATTCGGAGGTACTTCCGTGGGGAGTCCCGAAAGTCTACAGTTGGTGAAAAACATAGTTGAGAATGAAAAGGATCCCGTGATCGTGGTTGTTTCAGCACTGAACGGTGTCACAGATCGTCTTCTTCTGGCAGCCGATTTTGCGCGCAACAACAACTCAGGATACAAGCCCCTGCTGGACGAGATTATTGCCCGTCACGAGGAAATTATCGAAAAGATGATCCCCTCACCCGCTGATAAACAGGAGGCGATACAGAAAACACAACAACTGTTCGAAGATCTACGCAATATTCTGCGCGGCGTATTCCTGATTGGCGATCTTTCACAGAAGACATCCGATAAGATTGTAAGCTATGGCGAACGGCTCTCCTCATTTATTGTCGGCAAAATCATCGAAGGAGCTCAATTGTATGACGCCACACAATTTATCAAGACAAACAAACAATTCAGCAGTCATATACCCGACCTTGCACGTTCAAACGAACTGATAAGGAAAACCTTTTCCGAGATGCCCCCACCTCATGTGGCTGTCGTACCTGGCTTCATCTCATCAAGTTGTGAGGACAGCGACATCACCAATCTGGGTCGCGGTGGATCGGACTATACCGCGGCACTCATTGCAGCCGCACTAGATGCTACGGTACTGGAAATATGGACCGATGTGAACGGATTTATGACTGCCGACCCTAAAATCATCAACTCTGCGTATGTGATTGATGAGTTGTCTTTCACGGAGGCGATTGAACTTTCCAACTTCGGTGCGAAAGTCATCTATCCACCCACCATCTTCCCCGTTTATCACAAGAACATCCCCATATATGTCAGAAATACATTCCATCCGGAGGAAAAAGGTACGCTGATACGTAACATCAAGCCTACCCGTAACGGAAAGATCATCAAGGGTATCTCCTCCATCAACGATACGGCACTTATTACCATTCAGGGACTGGGCATGGTGGGAGTCATCGGCGTCAACAAAAGAATCTTCTCCGCGCTCGCGGATAATGGTATCAGCGTTTTCATCGTCTCCCAGGCCTCTTCTGAAAACAGTACCTCTATTGGGGTCCGCTCGCAGGATGCAGCACTATCGCAAAAAGTACTCAACAAAGAGTTCGCACACGAGATCGCCATGGGAAGTATTAACGAGATCATAGTCGAATATGATCTGGCCACCATCGCGATTGTAGGACAGAACATGAAGCATGTGCCCGGTATTGCCGGCAAGTTCTTCGGGGCACTGGGAAGAAATGGCATCAGCGTGATTGCCCTGGCACAGGGAGCCGGTGAAACCAATATCTCCTGTGTAATTTCCCGCTCCGACCTGAAGAAATCGCTCAACGTCATTCACGACTCCTTTTTCCTGTCGCCCTACCAGGAGCTGAACCTTTTTGTCATTGGTATCGGAACAGTAGGAGGAAAGCTGCTGGAACAAATCAGGCAGCAACAAAGCACGCTCAAGGAACAAAACAAACTCAGGATCAACATTGTGGGAATTGCCAACGGGCGCAAAGCACTCTTCAGCCGCGAAGGTATCCCACTCGAAGGATACTTTGAAAATCTGATGACAAACGGCCAGAAGAGTTCGCCCGATCTTATCCGTGACGAGATACTGAAGATGAACATTTTCAACTCGGTGGTAGTCGATTGTACCGCAAGCCCCCACATTGCTGCCCTATACGAGGAACTAATGGCCCGGAACATTTCCGTGGTCACAGCCAACAAGATTGCCGCCTCCTCCGATTATGAGAATTATCGTCACCTGAAAGAAACAGCCCGGAAGGCAGGCGTCAAGTTCCTCTTTGAAACGAATGTAGGCGCCGGCCTTCCAATCATCAACACGATGAATTCATTGATTAATTCCGGAGACAGGATTGTGAAACTTGAGGCCGTCCTCTCCGGAACATTGAATTTTATTTTTAATACGCTGAGTGAGGAGATTCCATTTAGTAAAGCTGTAAAAATGGCTGTGGAGGCACAATTTGCCGAACCCGATCCGAGAATCGACCTCAGCGGCCTCGATGTGACCCGCAAGCTGGTGATACTCTCCCGGGAAGCCGGTGCCTGTGTGAACCAATCCGACGTGAATAAAAAGCTGTTCGTGCCACAGAAATATTTTGACGGATCACTCGAGGAGTTCTGGCAGACTATCTCCGGGCTCGACGATTCATTTGAAGCACGCAGAAAGGAACTGGCAAAAGATGGTAAAAAACTGCGTTTCGTGGCTTCCTACAACAATGGCGCATGTGAAGTGGGACTGCGGGAAGTGGAACAGGGACACCCTTTCTACGACCTGGAGGGGAGTAATAACATCATCATGATCACCACCGAACGTTATAACGAATACCCGATGGTTATCAAGGGTTACGGTGCCGGTGCCACGGTCACTGCCGCAGGGGTCTTTTCAGACATTATCTCCATCGCTAACATCCGGTAACATGACACCAAAGAACATTATCATATTGGGCGACGGAATGGCAGACGAGCCCATTGCCTCACTGGGCAACAAAACCCCGATGCAGGTTGCCGATACTCCCTACATGGACATGCTCGCCAAAAAAGGGAGAAACGGTCTGCTGAACACGGTTCCCGATGGTTTTGCACCCGGAAGCGAGATTGCCAACCTCTCAGTGCTGGGCTACCACATACCTACGGTATATGAAGGGCGCGGTGTGCTGGAAGCAGCCAGCATGGGTGTGGACATTCTTCCCGGGGAGATGGCCATGCGCTGTAATCTGGTATGTATCGAAGGGAATCTGCTGAAAAACCATTCGGCCGGGCATATCTCCACGGCCGAAGCAGCTCAACTGATCCAGTTTCTGGAGAAGGAACTGGGAAATGACATCTTCAGCTTCTACCCGGGCGTATCCTATAGGCACCTGTTGAAAATAAAAGGGGGCGACAAACGGTTACTTTGCACCCCCCCCCATGATATTCCGGAACAACCGTTCAAGCCTCATCTCATTCAACCCGAAAGAGAAGAAGCCGTAACTACCGCCGATGCATTGAATAAACTGATCCTCAATTCTCAGGAGCTGTTGCGCAATCATCCCATCAACAGAAAAAGAATTGCAGCAGGAAAAGACCCGGCCAACAGTATCTGGCCCTGGTCTCCCGGCTATCGTCCCCAAATGAAACCGCTCACGGAGCTCTACCCGATAAGTAGCGGAGCGGTCATTTCAGCCGTGGATCTGATCCGGGGTATCGGCGTATATGCCGGGCTGGAAGTGATCATGGTCGAAGGAGCTACCGGCCTGCACGATACAAACTACGAAGGTAAAGCAAGGGCAGCACTCGATGCGCTAAAGGAAAAAGACTTTGTCTACCTCCACATCGAAGCCAGCGATGAAGCAGGTCATGAGGGTAATGTACCATTGAAGGTCAGGACAATCGAATACCTCGATGCACGCATCGTAAAGACCATCTATGAGGAAATACGTAACTGGAACGTGCCGGTCACCATCACCATCCTGCCCG
The DNA here is from genome assembly GCA_002398565.1 of Proteiniphilum sp. UBA4977. Taxonomy (GTDB): domain Bacteria; phylum Bacteroidota; class Bacteroidia; order Bacteroidales; family Dysgonomonadaceae; genus Proteiniphilum. Next base: position 19,890 of record DGZP01000033.1, on the reverse strand, counting down.
ATCATCCCACTCCCTGTGCCATCCGCACCCATACGCGCGACGCTATTCCCTTCCTGATCTGGCACAAGGGAATTGAGCCCGACGGCGTGCAGACCTATGATGAATTTGCCGCGCGGGAAGGGTTTTATGGTTTGTTAAAAGAAAACGAACTGATGAAAATAATATTCAACAAGTAAAGGGCTGAATGCCGATACCTGACAGCTATAAATATTTCTCTCACCAAGCTGACAGTTGATTGCAAACAGCTGAAAACTATAAATATGCATTACTACAGCACAAATAAAAAAGCACCTGCCGCTTCACTGCAGGAGGCAGTGGTCAAGGGACTTGCACCGGATAAGGGACTTTACATGCCAGAAACAATTCGACAGCTCCCAGCTGAATTTTACGGGAAGATGGCGGATCTTGGTTTGGTGGATATCTCCAAAACAGTCGCTGAAGCCTTCTTTGGCGGAGACATTCCAAAAGAGCGGCTGGATGAAATCGTCACCGATACACTCAGCTTCGACATCCCACTGAAAAAAATTGAGGAGGGCATTTATGTACTGGAGTTGTTCCACGGGCCCACTTTTGCCTTTAAGGATGTGGGCGCCCGCTTTATGGCTCGCATGCTCTCCCATTTCGTGAAGGAAGAGAGACAGGACGACGTGAAGGTGCTGGTGGCCACATCGGGCGATACCGGCAGTGCCGTGGCGAATGGCTTTCTGGGTGTGGAAGGAATTCAGGTCTTTGTGCTCTATCCCTCCGGAAAGGTGAGCGATATACAGGAGGCACAGTTTACCACCCTGGGACAAAACATCGTGGCTCTGGAAATAGACGGCACCTTCGATGATTGCCAGGCACTGGTAAAGACGGCGTTTATGGATAGCAGCCTGAATACCCAGCTAAACCTCACATCAGCCAACTCAATCAATATAGCACGGTTTCTGCCCCAATCGTTTTATTATTTCCATGCATTTGCGCAACTGGCCCGACAGGCTGTTGCGGGAGAGGTTGTCTTTTCCGTACCGAGCGGTAACCTGGGTAACCTCACGGCCGGTCTTTTTGCCAAAAGAATGGGACTGCCTGTGAAGCGGTTTATCGCGGCCAACAACCGGAATGATGTTTTCTGGGAGTATCTGCAGACAGGGAAGTATTCCCCGAGAGCATCGGTACAAACCGTGGCCAATGCGATGGACGTAGGCGCACCGAGTAACTTCGACCGTATCCTCGATCTGTATGATCATTCCCACGAATCAATCACAAAGGATATTGCTGCCTACCGGTACAGCGATGAGGAGATAAAACAGACCATCCGGGAGGTGAATCAGAAAACCGGATACAAGCCCGACCCACATGGTGCCTGTGCCTATATGGCCCTGAAAGAGGGCCTGAAGCCGGGTGAAACAGGTATTTTTCTTGCAACAGCTCATCCGGCAAAATTCAAAGAGACTGTGGAAGAATGTATCGGCTCCGCATTGCAGATACCGGAGGGACTGGCAGCCTTTATGCAGCTTGAAAAAAAGTCGTACCGCATCAAGAACGACTATAATCTGTTTAAAAAAACATTAATCAATCTGTCTTAAGTTTCTTTTTATTATTTTTGCGGTGAAATCATTCATTTATGCGTAGTTTTGTGTGTGAAAACCATATGCAGGCTGCTATTTCCACATGAAGCAACTTTACCGTTTCATATTTCTGTTTTTCATCCTGACAATCTCATTTCAATGTTCTTCCGTCCGAAAGGCCACTGAAGCGACGAAACAAATGAGGCAAAGTTCCGCATCGGCAAATTTATCTCCCGATACGGCAACAAGGGGAATAGAACTGCCTGATACCACAACCACCCCACCACTCATCTCCTCCCTGAAGGAGCCCGCATCTTCCGATAAGGATGTGGTGACCGTAGAAACAGATTCACTTTCAATCACCATACCGGACACGATAGCCACCACAGGACAGGATAGCTTGTCCATCACCGCACAGGACAGTACTTCTATGGAAGACCAGACCCTGAAAGCAGCCGTGTATTACACTGCTCAGGATTCCATGATTTTTACCAGCGACAACATGGGATACCTCTACGGCGATGCCGATATCAAATACGGCAAAATGGGTATCAAGGGAGAATATATTACCGTGGATATGGACAGTAGCATCATCTCCTCTACTTTCGGAGTTGATTCGCTGGGTAAAGAGTTCGGCCTTCCGGTCTTTACAGAGGGAGAGACGGAATATGAGATGAAAAAGGTACGTTACAACTTCGAAACACGGAAAGCATTCATCAACCACGTAGTCACACAGCAGGGAGAAGGCAACATAGTAGCCAATGAAGCAAAGATGAATGCCGACAACTCCTTCTACATGCGAAATGCCAAATATACCACCTGCGACAGGCACGATCATCCCCACTTTTACCTGAACCTGTCAAAGGCCAAGGTACGTCCCGATAAGGATGTGGTGACCGGTCCCGCATGGCTGGTGGTAGCCGACGTACCCCTCTTTCCGGTTGTCCTTCCTTTCGCTTTTTTCCCTTTCACAAAGTCCTACTCATCGGGAATCATCATGCCCAGTTACGGTGATGAGATGACTCGCGGGTTTTACCTTCAAAACGGCGGTTATTATTTCGCACTGAGCGACTATATCGACCTGGCCGTGACAGGGGAGATCTATACCAAGGGGTCGTGGGGCGCAGGCGTCCGCTCAAACTACCGCAAAAGGTACAAATATTCGGGAAACTTCAATGTCTACTACCTGAATACCGTTACCGGTGAAAAAGAACTGAAGGAAGTGGTGCCGGAAGCCTACTCGGTGGCAAAGGACCTGCGCATTAACTGGACCCATTCGCAGGATCCCAAAGCCAACATGTATCGCACCCTCTCGGCCAGTGTCAATTTCTCCACCAGCAGGAACAACCACCGCGACCTGAACCGCCTCTACTCAAGGGAGGCATCAAACAATACAAAAAGCTCAAGCGTGAACCTCACGCAACGTTTTCCGGATTCACCCTGGAGCATGTCGGCAACCATGAACATCAACCAGGTATCACGCGACTCCACCATTGCTGCCACGTTACCCAACATCTCACTCACAATGAACCGCATCTATCCGTTTAAAAGAAAGGAGATGGTAGGTGACGAGAGATGGTATGAGAAGATCTCCATGAGCTACTCCGGCGAGTTCCGCAACTCAATCACTACGAAGGAAGATAAATTTCTGAAATCAAGCATTATACGAGACTGGACCAACGGCATGCGCCACAGTATCCCGGTGAGCGCCACCTTCACCCTTCTGGATTTTATACAGATATCTCCCTCGTTCAATTACAACGAACGCTGGTATACCGGTGCCCATATACAGGCTTGGGACACTGTGGCCAGAAGAAATATTCCCGTGGATACGGTATATGGTTTTAAGAGGGTATACGATTACAGTACCTCGCTCAGCGTACAGACCAAACTGTACGGTATGTACATCCCCTGGAAAATTTTCGGCGACAAGATACAGGCCATTCGTCATGTCTTCTCTCCGAGCATCAGCCTGAATTACAGGCCCGACTTTGGTGACCCAAAGTACAATTTCTATGAGACCTATACCTACAAAAACGAATACGGCGAGGATGTGGAATACACCTATTCACCTTACTCCTCCATGATGTTCGGGACGGCTCCCAGGGGACAAAGCGGAAGCATTGGTTTTGACTTCAAGAATAATCTCGAGATGAAGGTTCGTACCGACAAGGACTCTACCGGCGTACGGAAGATCAGCCTGATCGACGATCTGGGCATCAGCTTCAATTACAACATGATGGCCGACTCCATGAAATGGAGCATGATCAACTCAAACATCCGCCTGAAACTTTCCAAGTCATACACACTCAGCCTGAACGCCACCTGGGACCCTTATCTCTATCAGCTGGATCAAAATGGAAACCCTCGTCAGGTAGATAAACTCAGAATACTGAATGGTAAAGGATTCGGGAAACTGATGAATACAGGTACCTCCTTCTCCTATTCACTGAATCAGGACACATTTAAGAAATTATTTGCCCGCGGTGAAAAGGAGGATAAAGAAAAGGAGGGCAGTAACCAGAAAAATCAGCTACCCGACGATGGTACCATAGGGGAGAATCCTTACGAGTCGGCACAAGAGGGCACTCAGCAGGGATCGGAAGACTCTGCCGGGGAATTCGATAGCGACGGATATCTGAAAAATGCGGTGAACTGGAATATTTCCTTCAACTATTCGTTACGCTACGGATACGGTGAGTTCGACAAAAAACGCATGGAATACAAAGGGAAACTTACACACAACTTTGGCCTGAACGGTTCGCTTCAGCCTACCAAGAACTGGAACTTCACCTTCAATACCGATTATAATTTCGAGTTGAAAAAATTTACGAACATCAATTGTAGCCTTACGCGCAACCTGCACTGCTGGAGCATGTCGGCCAGCTTCATCCCCATTGGCCCATATAAATCGTATAATTTCACCATCCGCGCCAATTCCTCACTCCTGCAAGACCTGAAGTATGAACAGCGCAACTCTCCCTACGACCGGGGTATGAACTGGTATTAACTTATTCCTTATCTCCCCAAAGCTTCTTCATTAACTCGTGCATCCTTGCTTCCGCAGGATTGGGTTGAGCCTCCCAAAACCGGTTGTTTTTTAATTCTTTAGGCAGATATTCCTGTTTAACAAAGTTGTTTTCATAGTCGTGCGCATACTTGTACTCTTTCCCATAATCGAGTTCCTTCATAAGTGTCGTCGGTGCATTGCGCAAATGCAGCGGTACCGGTAGGTTACCGGTCTGTTCCGCTTTTGCAATGGCCGCATCGATGGCCAGATAGGCAGAATTGCTTTTTGGAGATGTCGCCAGGTAGATGGTGGTTTCTGCCAGAACAATACGTCCCTCCGGCCACCCGATCTTCTGCAACGTATCGAAACAGGCATTGGCCAGTAGCAGCGCATTGGGATTGGCCAGGCCAATGTCTTCCGCGGCAGAGATGACCAGCCTGCGGGCAATGAATTTGGGATCTTCGCCCCCGGCTACCATCCTTGCCAGCCAGTAGATAGCCGCATCGGGATCACTGCCACGGATCGATTTGATAAAGGCCGAGATGATGTCGTAATGCATCTCGCCCCCCTTGTCGTATGCTGCCGGATTCTCCTGCAGTCGGTCGGTTACCATCCGGTCGGTAATCACTACCTTTCCGTCGGCATCCGCCTGTACTGTCAGCTCCAAAATATTCAGCAGTTTGCGGGCATCACCCCCCGAAAAACGGAACAAAGCGTCGGTTTCAAGTAAATCGATTTCTTTCTCCTTCAGGATCAGATCTTCAGTGAGCGCGCGATGTAACAGCTCTTCCAGATCTTTCTTCTCGAGCGATTTGAGTACATACACCTGACAGCGTGATAGCAACGGACGAATTACCTCGAAGGAAGGATTTTCGGTGGTAGCCCCAATCAGTGTCACCGTGCCTGTCTCCACGGCATTCAGCAGCGAGTCCTGTTGTGACTTGCTGAAACGGTGGATTTCATCAATAAAAAGAATAGGAGCCGCATTTTCAAAAAAACGGTTGTTCTTCGCTTTATCAATCACCTCCCTTACATCTTTTACACCAGAGTTGATGGCACTCAGCTTATAAAAAGGTACGTTCACCGCATTGGCAATAATATGCGCAAGCGTAGTTTTCCCTACACCGGGTGGCCCCCAGAAAATTATAGAGGGTATTCTCCCCATATCAATCATTCTGCGCAACACAGCTCCCTTACCGACCAGGTGTTTCTGACCGATAAACTCATCGAGATTCTTTGGCCGCAATCTTTCGGCAAGTGGTGCGTTCATTGTATTGTCCAATTTTAGGAACCGGATGAACAAAGATATCTATTTTTTCTGGACTATGAATTTTTGACGCCTTCACTTTTTCGTGTTCACGCCATTGTGTGGGACTACAATTCGATTCTTGTGCGAAAGCCCTTCCGAAGACCGATGACGAACTAAAGCCTGATAAGTCGGCAACACAGGTAATATTCAGATCGGGACGTGTCAGCAGAAGGTGTTTACTTTCCGCAATACGGTAGCGCATTACAAACTGATAAAAACTTTCACCATACCCCTCGTTGAACAAGCGTGAGAGGTAACTGCGATTCAGCGGTAATATCTCCATCGCATCAGTTAGTTTGAAATCTTTGCGTATATAGGGTTTCTCAGCTTGCATCCATTTTTCCAGTTTTTCCTTGTACTCGGGTAGCTTATCAATAAACAAAAACTTCTTGTTCGGCTCATTCACCGATACAGAAAGAATGTTTCTCCTGCTATCTTTTTCGTGACATATCCTGCTACTTTCCAGGTCCTCCATGATTTCAGCTTTCGTGTCGTCCATACCTACTTTGAAGTAACCTTCCGGATAGGGGTTTTTATGAAATAAAACACGATAGAAGCCATAAAGAAAGAAGAACAGAAAAATGATGTTGTGCATGAGAACGCTATGGATATTATCACTTAATACAACGATCTCGCAGGAAAGGGTAATCACCAGATTGCCGAAAATATAGTCACCCAACCACTTTATATCAATATCATCCAACGATGCATAGTTATTTTCGCACCATTTCTTATAGTTTTTCCGGTAACGGAGCATGATCAAAAGCCCGATAACTGGATAAACAAGAATGAACAAACGGAGCAATACCGTAAAATTCCAAAACTCGGAAACCAAATCTGACCAATTGTCAATCACTGGCAGAGACGTGACTCGGATCTTTACTGCAAACAGATATATTCCCGAAAAAACAACAGTGGGTAAAAACAGGAACAATGCCCGTCGTAGTGTAAGCCATCCCGGACGGAAGGCTTCGATGGGATACAGAAGAAATATATAAGCATACGCACTTCCATAAATTAACATAGGAGGAGACATGTATTTATATTCTACCACACCGGCATATCCGGTAGTTAATCCCTTGATGAGTGAAAGCAAATTGGTCAGCCCTACCATGCACATCACAAAAGCAAAGAGGGTACGTGCACGTCCCCCGTTTCTACGTACCATCAGCATCATGGATCCGCTAAGACAAAGAACACTCAACATCGAGATGATCGACCAACGGATGTATCTGAAAGATTCCAGTGATATTTGCATTAAAAAATGATGACCTACAGCGACAAGGAGCAAGATAACTGAATAAATAATGGCTCGTTTGTACTTCCGCAAGTATGTGAAAGGATCGTTTGACAGCAGGATTTTGTGCATCATAGCATCGTTTTTAGAATATGCAAAGATAGCACTCCCTTTGAATGCATGTTTTAAGTAACAGACGAAAAAATAAAAAAAAAGATATTATTTTACGCAGTGCAAAGCTTTTTTATGTATCGCAAACAAGTAAACCCGTCTAAAGGAGGCCCGGAGATTGCATCGTCATATTAAAACAAGGTTTATCACGGACAGGCATTGTCAACGAGTAAATTTATCGGGAGTAAGCATCCCCAAGGTTTTTTACCGAGAGCAAGTTTATATTTATCCGGGGCAAAGAACCTACTCGCATTCGGCCCTGGAATTGTCTATTTTTGTCAGCTGGAAATGATTAGATATTCATTTTTCCTGTCTTCCTTATTCACATGTGACAGGACAAGAGAAAATTAGCGTCAGCCGAAAAGCTTTACGAGTAGGCAAAAATAATTTTACAATTTTTATGATGACAAAAAAAACATTTATGACGCTTGTCCTTGTCGTGACAAGTGGAGCGTTGATGAGTTTGCAAGCACAGAATCTATTCTCAAAAGGAGACAAAATCGCAAATGTAGGTATCGGACTAGGGAGTTACTACGGAGGTGATGGATACACCAGCAGTATTCCACCTCTCTCGGTATCTTATGAACAGGGTATCATCGACGGACTACTGGACGGTAAAGCATCTATCGGTGTAGGTGGTTATATGGCGTACACAGCCAACAAATGGGAAACAATTTCTGGTAATGTAACGTATGGCTACAAATACAGTTATTTTATACTTGGTGCACGTGGTACTTTCCATTATCAGTTTATTGACAAACTGGACACCTATACAGGACTAATGCTGGGTTACAATGCAGTGAGAAGCAAATTTTTTGGGGATTCGGGCAGTTATACACCTGAAGCATCGGGAGCTAGTGGCATTGGATATTCTGCATTCATTGGCGCACGTTATCATTTCTCAGACAAGCTCGCTGCTTTTGCGGAAATTGGTTATGGCATTTCCGCTCTTGAATTGGGTATTTCGTTCAGGCTATAAGAAAGATGCATGAAGAGTACCTATGATAGATCATGAGAAACAAGTCAATTAAAGATATTCTTCAATAAACCAAGAAAAGACTGCTATTCATTTCACAGGGTGTTCAAATAGTTTTGGACACCCTTTTTTGATATTTCCCAATGCGCAACTTACTCGCGAATATATTTAATTTCGTACCTTTGCTTCTTATCATCAAACAGTCAAATGCATCCAACCCCGCTTCTATCCCTCTTTGGAAACCTGGAACGGTTAGACGCCGTAAGATTAAATTTCAATCAGGAAAGCATCAACATGATGAATATTGCGATTGCTTTTATCATGTTCGGTGTAGCATTGAGTATTCGTCCCCAACATTTTAAAACACTGGTGTCACATCCTAAGCCTGTATGGTTGGGGGTAATCTCGCAATACCTACTCCTGCCGGCGCTTACTTATCTGTTGGTATTAATCATTCAACCCAGTACGGCAGTAGCGATGGGAATGATCCTTGTGGCAGCCTGTCCCGGTGGGAATGTATCGAATCTCATCTCGGCAATCTCAAAATCGAACGTAACACTTTCGGTCAGTCTCACAGCTATTACCACAGTCATGAGTCTGTTTATGACTCCGTTTAATTTTGCATTCTGGGGTGGACTTTATGCCCGACACTCTCCATTGCTAGTACCTATCTCGATTGATCCGGCGGAGATGTTTCGCACTGTTTTTCTGATCCTGGGTATTCCCGTTATCCTGGGTATGTTCGTAGGGATGAAATTCCCCAAGTTTGTAAGAAAAATTGACAAAACAGTACAAGCTGCATCCGTCATTTTCTTCGTTGGATTTATCGTTGCAGCACTGTCGGGTAATTTCAGGTTTTTTCTTCAATATATCCATTTGATCTTCTTCATTGTTTTGCTGCATAACGGATTGGCATTCGTAGTGGGTTATTATTTGCCTAAAGTAATGCATGTAGCCGAAGTAAATTGTCGCTCCATCTCAATAGAAACAGGTATTCAGAATTCGGGCCTCGGACTTGCGCTGATATTCAATCCACGCATCTTCCCCCCTGAACTAAATCTCGGCGGTATGGCATTTATTGCCGCATGGTGGGGGGTATGGCATATCATTGCGGGACTTATACTGGCTTTTTATTGGCGAAGACGCGCCTTAAAATTCGAAACTAATACACTATGATTTATCGTTACGACTTTCGTTATACACTGGCTAAGTTACCGGTAAAGACGGCATTGAGATTGAATTTCCGGAAGATAGTTTTTACCGGAAGGGAAAAAAATGTATCACGGGAGAAACCGGTCATTTTTGTGCCTAATCACCGTAATGCACTGATCGATGCGCTGCTGATCGTATATGCAAGCTATCATCGGAAGCAGGTAGTTTTTCTTGCCCGTGCCGATATCTTCAAGCAAAAGCTTGTAGCCTGGATACTCCGTGGGTTACGTATCATCCCGGTATTCCGGATACGCGACGGTAAGGACAACCTGGATAAAAACAGAGATATTTTTGAGTCTGCTGCACGCATCCTGAGAAAGAACAATCCTATTGCATTATTTCCGGAAGGAAAACATAATCCAAAACAGTCATTGCTCCCCATTCAGAAAGCTGTACCACGTATCGTGCTCCCCACAGAGGCCTCCCGGGCTTTTGAACTCAACAGCCAGATTGTACCGGTATCTATCTATTATCGCGACATTCTTGGGTTTCTCTCCGATGCCTTTGTTACATTTGGCACCCCCATCGAGGTGGCGAAATACAAGGAAATCTATCAGGAAAATCCCGGTTTGGCAACCAACCAGCTACGGCAGGAGCTGGAGAGAAGCCTCAAATCAATAGTCGTGGATATATGGAACGATGAATTTTATGAGGAGTATCGTCATGCCATTGACTGGAATGGTGACAAAATAGCAAAAGAGAAATTTCCCGACAGAAAAGATGCTTTCTATCTGTCATCCCTGCATATCGTAAGGAGCCTGGACGAGCTTTACGAAAATAACCGGACTGCATTCGACACCAGGATAACCGCTTTCCGTAAAGCAGATATGATACTGAAGGAGCATGGGTTAACGTCAAAAGACCAAATATGGAAATCATCCGGCAAATGGGACCTTTTTATCCGTTTTAAAGCGCTTGTCTTTACATCTCCGGTAATGCTTTTTGGATTTCTGAACGGGATCTTCCCGCTGCTGATCAACAGGAAGCTCATCAGCCTCTTCAAAGATAAGCAGTTTGTCCCCTCGGTAAGATATGCTTCCGGTCTTATCTTTGTACCTATTTTCGATTTGATCCAGTCGTTGCTTCTCGGTACTCTGACCAAAAACTGGCTCCTTGCGCTTGCTTATTTTCTTGTGACGCCGGCCACTTTCTATTTTGCCCTATACTGGCGAAAGTGGTGGAAATCGGCCCTGAGAGACCGCAAGACAGCCCGGTTTAGGAAGCAGTTTCCACAAGTGTGGGAACAGGTAATAAAGCTTACCGGTCTCTCAGATAAAAAGTGATTTTTTCTATTCTTTTAATTTTTGCACAATTGCTTCCACGGCCGCCGGCAGCCCGTCGGCATTCTTACCTCCGGCGGTGGCAAAATGAGGCTGCCCTCCTCCTCCGCCCTGAATGAGCTTGGCCGCTTCGCGCACCATATTGCCGGCATGAAATCCCGCGGCAACCAGGTCGTCGCTCAACATGACCGTAAGGCTTGGCTTCCCGTTTGAGGCTGTACCGGCGACAAAGAACATCTTTTCCGGGAACTCTCCTTTCAGTTGAAAAGCAATGTCTTTCACCACGTCGGGAGCACCTATCGGCAATATCACCCGGAAGAGATGTACGCCATTGACCTCCTCTTTCCGCTCGACAATCCGCTGCTTCAACTGCACGGTCTTTTCTTTCACATAGCCTTGAAGTTCTTTTTTCATCTCTTCGTTGTCGGCAATCAGGCGATGCACTCCCTGCATAATATCGGGTACATTGTTGAGCAAGTTCTTTACCTCCAGCAGCGCATCTTCTTTCGCATAAAGGTAATCCTCACATACCTTGGCTGTAACCGCTTCAATGCGCCTTACACCCGCAGAGATGGCGCTTTCGCTCACAATGCGGAACGTACCGATACGTCCGGTAGAGGAGATGTGTGTGCCACCGCAAAGCTCAATGGATGTTCCGAATCGGACGGTGCGCACATCGTCGCCATATTTCTCCCCGAAAAGTGCCATTGCCCCCTGGGCTTTGGCCTCCTCAACGGGTACGTGCCGATGTTCTTCTATGGGGAAATTGTTCCTTATTTTAGCGGTCACCCGTCTCTCCACTGTGCGAATCTCTTCGGGCGTCATCTTCTGGAAATGGGAGAAGTCGAACCGTAACACGTCGGGTGAGACATACGAACCCTTTTGTTCCACATGCTTACCTAACACCTCACGCAATGCTTCGTGCATCAGGTGGGTGGCAGAGTGGTTACATTCTGTGGCTGTCCTTTTTTCAGTATCAATACGGGCAGTGAAGGTAACCTCTAACTTTTCCGGTAGTGTATGGGTAAGATGTACGGCAAGGTTGTTCTCCCGTTTTGTATCGAACACCTCAATTTTTTCGCCCCCTTCTGAGATCAGCCAGCCCGAGTCGCCTACCTGTCCTCCCATCTCCGCGTAAAAAGGGGATCTGGAAAGCACAATCTGGTAAAACAACCTGTTTTTCTGTTTTACAGCACGATACCGAAGAACCTGTGCAGTACTTTCTGTTTCATCATAGCCCACAAACTCCGGCTCGCCGTCGTGCACCTTTGTCCAGTCGCCCGTCTCCACAGCAGCTGCATTGCGGGCACGTTGTTTCTGTTGCTGCATTTCGGCATTGAAGCCTTCCACGTCTACCGTCATTCCATGCTCGCGCAGGATCAGTTCCGTGAGGTCTAGCGGAAAGCCAAAGGTATCGTAGAGTTGAAAGGCAATCTCACCGCTCAGTACGTTACCCTCTTTTGTAGGCATATTTTTCTCCAGCAATCGAATGCCGGTCTCCAGGGTGCGCAGGAAAGATTCTTCCTCCTCTTTCATCACTTTCCCAATCAGCCCCTGCTGGGCAACCAGTTCCGGATATGCCTCTCCCATCACGTCGATCAGTGTGGGGATAAGCCGGTACATAAACGGCTCGTGCATATTCAGGAAGGTATACCCGTAGCGAACGGCGCGACGCAGGATACGACGAATCACATATCCTGCCTTGGCGTTCGATGGCAGCTGACCGTCGGTAATGGAAAAAGCGATTGTGCGCAGATGGTCGGCAACCACCCTCATGGCAATATCTTTCTTGGCATCCTCCCCGTAGCGGGCATTACCGATCTCACCAATCTTTTCAATGATAGGTTGAAACAGATCGGTGTCGTAGTTCGATAACTTTCCCTGTACTGCCATACAGAGACGCTCAAAGCCCATGCCTGTATCAATTACTTTTGCCGGTAGCGGCTCCAGTGAGCCGTCGGCCTTCCGGTTATATTGCATAAAAACCAGATTCCATATTTCGATAACCTGCGGGTGACTCTGGTTCACCAGCCTGAGTCCGTCGACGTCTGCCCGTTCGCTTTCGGGCCGCAGGTCGATGTGGATTTCCGAGCAGGGACCACAAGGACCGGTATCGCCCATCTCCCAGAAATTATCCTTTTTATTTCCATTGATAATCCGTCCTACAGGAAGATATGCCTCCCAATAGGCGGCAGCCTCATCGTCCCGCTCCAGCTGCTCTTCTGCAGCACCCTCAAAGACGGTGACATACAAACGGTTCTTATCGAGCTTAAGCACTTCCGTCAGATACTCCCATGCCCAGGCGATCGCTTCTTTCTTGAAATAATCTCCGAACGACCAGTTACCCAGCATCTCGAACATGGTGTGGTGGTAGGTATCGTGTCCCACCTCCTCCAGGTCGTTGTGCTTGCCGCTCAC
>DGZP01000033.1:0-6451 GCA_002398565.1 Proteiniphilum sp. UBA4977 | reverse complement strand
ATATCTTTGAACTGGTTCATGCCGGCATTGGTAAACATCAGCGTGGGGTCATCCTTGATCACCATCGGCGCCGAAGGCACAATGTGGTGTTCTTTCGACTGAAAAAAGTCTTTATACGACTGGCGAATCTCTTTGGAAGTCATCATACAAATTTATGTTACACGTAAAATAGTAGAGGGCAGACGTTACAGGGTACAAAACAATCCCGCAGGCATACCCTTTTTACGCTTATCTTTCTACAACCTTTTACGCTCAATTTTTTATTCAAAACAAAGTGCAAAAGTACAGGAAAAACTTCGTATCCCCAAGTGTATGAATAAAAACCACGACAGCTCTGCTTTGTGTACCCAAACGAAACTCTCCGGATCGGCTGGGCATGATAATAAGAAGAAAAAAGTTTGTCTTTCCCCCGAATAGTCGTACTTTTGAAACGTTAAATCAGATTATATGTCGGCGATAAATATTGAAAAGTGTCCCCTTTGCGGCAGCCCGGATTTAAAAAAAGTTTTTGACGTTGTGGATCACTTCTCAAGCGGTGAATCTTTTCCGGTCTGTGATTGCAGAAGCTGCGGATTTCGCTTCACCAATAATTTCCCTTCGGAGGATCTTATCGGTAAATATTATGACTCACCGGACTACATCTCTCATTCGGATAGCGACAAAGGAATAGCCAATAAGCTTTATCACCTCACAAGAAGATATATGCTGGCCGAGAAGGCCAAGCTGGTTTCTTGCTACGCAGGGGGTGAACCCGGCAGGTTGCTGGATGTAGGATGCGGAACCGGATACTTCCTGCAGACTGCCAAGGAAAAAGGTTTTACCGTTACCGGCATCGAGAAAAATGAGCGGGCCAGAATGCATGCTATCACCCGTTTCGGATTGGATGTCAAAGACGACAAAAGTTTTTTTGATATTGCAGACGGATCATTCAATGTGGTCACACTCTGGCATGTGCTTGAACATCTGGAACACCTGAATGAGAGCATAAAAAAGGTTCGTGACATTCTCACTCCCGATGGCATCGCCGTGATGGCACTGCCGAACCATCAGGGTTACGACGCACGGTTTTATCAGACTTCCTGGGCTGCCTACGATGTACCGCGGCATCTCTGGCATTTCTCCGCCAACGCCATTGAAAAAATGCTCAATAAGCATCGTCTGAAAATCATGGATATACGGCCCATGCCTCTGGATGCCTTCTACATATCCCTGTTGAGTGAAAAGTACAGGGACAGCAACACGCTAGTACGATATGGAAGAGCATTTATGGTGGGAATGGCCGGTTATTTCTGTTCTTTACGTAACGTGGAAGAATCAAGCTCCCTGATCTATATAGTTAAAAAGAATTAATGCGGCCACTTCGGTTTTCAATTTGAAATTGAATACGGACATCTCAATTTTCATCGTTATAGCTCTAGACACAGATTGCTACTGTAGAGCAATTTTTATAGAAACTTAAACTTTTCGGAACAAATCATAAATCTCTCTAATCGAACTACTTAATTTTCGTAAATAAAAAAAGAAGATCGTACATTTGTGATTATAATCTATAAAACACTATCGTGGAAAGATATGCAGCCTTATGTACAGCTATCTTTTTATTTTTGGTCTGTTCATGCAACACGAACAATAAAGAAAAGATCTCAACATACCCTATATTAACGTCCAATTTTGAAAATACCCTTGTAATCGACGGCGTTGCCGAACCTGTACGCTACACAACAATATCCTGCCCGGGCAATGTAGACGCCATTATTACCTTTCTTATAGATGACGGAACGTATGTCAATGAAGGAGATGTTGTCTGCATCCTCGAAGACAATGACCGCAAAACCATTTACGATAATTTAGCGATTCAACTGGAAACTGCAATGGCCGAATTAAGTAAAGTGAAAGCCGATTTACAGATGCAATATGCCCTGCTTGAGGCACAGGTAAAAAACAACAAAGCAGATACCGAAATTGCACAATTAGACTCCCTCCAATTACATTTCGCCACTCCAACACAAAAACGAATCAAGGAGTTAGAACTTGAAAGGGCGATCGTCGAGAAAAATAAATTCGAGAAAAAACTCGAAGCACTCAAGATCATCAATCAATCAGAAGTAAGAAAACTGGAACTTAACATTCAACAATTAACAAACCGGTTAACCTCTGCAAAAACAATCCTCGATGGCTTAACCATACGTGCTCCACGCAAAGGATTAGCGGTCATATCAAACTCACGGATGACCCGGGAAAAGCTGAAGGTGGGCGACAATGTGTGGAACAATATGCCGTTGATAACCATGCCTGAAGTTTCGGAAATGAAGGTAAAAATGATGGCGGGGGAGGTGGATTTTCGCCAGATAAACGAGAATGATTCCGTTAGTTTCAGCTTCGATGCTATGCCCGGCAACGTTGCCTATGGAAAAATCACAAAAAAAATACCTGTCGGGCAACCCTATAAAAGAGATTCGAAAGTAAAATTTTTTGAGGTGGAAGCATCTGTTGACAGTTCGTTACAAGTTCCCGAACCCGGTTTCACTGCGAACTGCCGGGTATTCATAAAACAGGTCCGCGATACAATTGTAGTGCCACAAATTGCTATTTACGAAGAAGATTCCCTTAAAGTTGTGTATGTGAAGAAGAAAAACAAATACGAGATGCGTCCAATAACAACCGGACTCTCTTCTTCAAAGGAGGCCATCGTGTCAGACGGGTTAAAGACGGGAGAAGTGATCGCGTTAATAAAGCCGCCGCCATCGATGGTGAAAGGAAAAATAAAATAATTTCAAGCCATTTCAACAAAATGAAGAATTATTCAAAAATTTGCATCCTCATCGTTTTTTGTTCACTGCCTTTTGTAGCGTGCAAAAAAAAGGAAACCCAACAAATAGCTGTTGGAAAAGTGACCCAGGGTACTTTATTTATCGACTTGTATGAAGAAGGTGAGATAGAAGCCATTAAGTCAATCAATATTGTAGCACCGATAATTTCGTGGCGATACGGAAACCTGAAAATCACCGAGCTGGTCAAAGACGGACAGGAAGTGAAGGCTGGCGACACACTAATCGTATTTGATCCGTCAGAAGTTCTGAAAGGTATTGTGGAAGCCGAATCGAGCTTGGAAATTGCACGTGCCGAATTCGATAAGATGAAAGCACAGCAGCAATCGGAGCTTGAGGAACTGAGAGCGACTTATGAAGTTACGCGCATTTCGCATGAGATATCGAAAATCCGCTTCGAGTCTGCCGGCTATGAATCGGATATCAAGAAAAAAGAGATCCAGCTGAATCTCGATAAAGCAGAAATTGCGCTGGAAAGAGCCAGAGAGCAAATTGAAAACCGCATAAAAATTCAGAAAGAAGAGATCAAGCAAAAAAACCTCTCCATCATGCAATTCCAGTCGAGACTGGACGAGGCGCAAGAAACACTTCAAAAGCTATCGGTTGTAACCCCCTCGTCGGGTATCGCCATTTTATCTAAAAACTGGAGCAGCAACAATAAGTTTCAGATTGGCGACCAGTGCTGGAGCGGGTTTCCCATTATTCAGCTGCCCGACTTGTCCTCGCTGAAAGCTACGGTAAAAATAAATGAAGTGGACGTCGCCAAAATCAGCAAAGGGCTTAAAGTGGAAATTAAACCCGATGCATTTTCCGACAGTGTTTTTTCGGGAACGGTCAATTCGATTGCCAATCTAGCCGTCAATAAAGACGAGTCATCAAAAATAAAGGTGTTCCCCGTGGAGATACTGCTAAACGAGTCCGATAAGAATTTGCTTCCCGGACTCACCGTCAGCTGCCGTATAATAATGGACAAAGTTGAAGATGTGCTCTACATTCCGCTGGACGCCCTGTTTACAGAAGGAGACAAAAGTTTTGTCTACAAGAAGAAAGGTGCCGGCTACGAAAAAACAGAAGTAGAGACCGGGATAAACAATAGCGACTACATCGTGGTTGTCAATGGATTAAAAGAAGGTGAAGAGATTGCACTCGTAAATCCTTTTGCAACAGAAACGGAAGAGAAGAAAACCGAAAACGCAGAGATATGATGAAAAGATCACAATTTTATAGCCTGTTTTTTCTTTTTCTCGTCACGGTACTTCCTTTTTCATGCAAAAAAAGTTCGGGACCGGAGAGCGGGAGAAGATCTTCCGACGGCACTGTTATTGTGGAAACCGGAGAACTGGCGGCAGTAAACTCCCGTTCGGTCGTTGTCAGCCGATATGGAAGGCAATGGTACCAGATGAAAATTGTGGGGTTGCTGAACCACGGAGAAATTGTAAAGAAAGGCGATTCCATAGCACAACTCGATCCGGCCGATATCAACAGATACATATTGGAAAGCGAGAGTAACCTTGAGACACAACTGGCGATACTGGAAAAACTCTATGTAGAACAAGAGAACAAAAAACAGGAAAGTGAATCGAAAATAAGAAACGAGTCTGCAGCATTCGACTTGAAAAAAATTGAATGGGAAGCATCCCGGTTCGAATCGGAACGATTACGAAAAATAAAACAACTCGAATATGAACAGGCAGTCATTAATCTCGAAAAAGAGAAAAGAATCTACGAACTGAACAAAACCATCCACGTCAGCGAATTGAAAATCCAGGAAATAAGAGTTGAACAAATAAAAAAAGAGGTTGAGAATGCAACCAGCCTGATTCCCCTGCTGACATTACGTGCACCCGTATCGGGGGTGTTTCAGATTGCGACAAACTGGCAAAATTCCAACAGGAACATTTACAAGATAGGAGACAACATATATGCCGGCAATAATCTGGCCATTGTTCCCGAACTGGAATTCATGAAAGTGAATACGCAGGTGAACGAAACCGACTTTTTAAAAGTAGCTCTCAACCAGAAAGTTGCGGTGAGGCTGGATGCCATGCCTAAAGTTGTTTTTGAAGGGGAGGTTGTCTATATCGGAAAACTTTGCAGGCTGAAAGACCAGAAATCCCGGCAGAAAGTGTTCGATGTGGAAGTGAAGATAGTAAAACCCGATGAACGATTAAAACCCGGGATGACGGTCAGTTGTGAATTTTTATAGCGTAAATTATGCAGTACGGTGAAAATATTCGTTTGGCGCTTCAAGGATTGGTGGACCATAAGTTCCGTTCTTTCCTTACTATGCTGGGGATCATCTTCGGTGTGGCATCCGTGATTACGATGCTATCGATCGGAGAAGGTGCCAAGCGCGAAGCCATTGCCAAATATCAGGATCTGGGTGTAAACAACATCATCATTCGCGAGAAGACACTGTCCGATGAAGAATTGGAAGAAGTGAGGGCTAAGTTCTCGCAAGGGCTTTCCATTCAGGATGCCCAGGTGATCCGGGAAATCGTACCCGGTGTGGAAAGAATCGCCTCACAGGCTGAAAAAAACACAGAGGTGAGATACAACGATAAATCGGTAAAATCCACCATTATCGGCATCACCCCCGACTTTCAGGCCATGATGAATTACAAGGTACGGAACGGTTATTTCATCAACGACAAACATTACAACGAGCGCCTGAAAGTCTGCGTGCTGGGAGCGGGAGTCGCTGCCGGCTTTTTTAAGGGAGAGGATCCGATAGGTAAACTGGTAAAAATAGACGATCAATGGCTGGAGGTTATCGGCGTACTGGAATCGAAGAGTCTTTTTACGGAAACCGTGGGCGAATTGGCGGCCAGGGACCTGAATACGGATGTGTTCGTACCCCTCTCGTTATTCCTTAACCGGTTCACTCGCGAGAATGTACTCTCCAGTGAAATCCAGCAAATAACCGTTCAACTGAAAAATTCGGACAAACTGGTGGAAGCCTCCAAAATTATCAACGAAATCCTGCGCCGCCATCATTTCAATAACGACGACTACAGCATAGTGATTCCTTACGAATTACTGAAACAGGAGGAAAAAGAACGCCAGATCTATAATTTCCTGTTAGGTGCTATTGCTGCCATATCACTCTTGGTGGGAGGTATAGGCATCATGAACATCATGCTGGCCACCGTGATGGAACGGACACGGGAAATCGGCATCCGCCGCTCGGTCGGTGCCCGAAAAATAGATATAATGAGCCAGTTTGTTACCGAATCGGTGGCAATAAGCATCACAGGCGGCCTCATCGGCGTCCTCACCGGCATTATCCTGTCGCTCATAGTCTCACTGTTTACCGATATAAACACTTTTATAAAGCCCTATTCCGTCTTTATAGCCTTCTCTTTTTCGGTAATCGTGGGAGTAAGCTTCGGCTATTTACCGGCAAAGAACGCTGCCAATTTAAAACCGGTCGACTCCATTCGATACGAATAAAAACAAGTTAGAAATATGCTGATCGAGATAAAAGAGTTAAAAAAGAATTACTTGTTGGGAGATACCGAAATACCTGTTATTCACGGTATAAACCTCAATATCGAGAAAAACGAATACGTTGCCATTATGGGGCCGTCGGGTTCGGGTAAGTCAACGTTAATGAATATCCT
>DGZP01000080.1:10693-22488 GCA_002398565.1 Proteiniphilum sp. UBA4977 | reverse complement strand
TTATTAAACAATTTCCAGAATACGTTTACAAGCCTGTCCGTCGCCATAAGGATTGCTGGCCTGTGCCATGGAACTGTAATAAGCCTGATCGTCCAAGAGCATGGAGACTTCTTTTACAATGAGATCGTAGCTTGTGCCTACCAGCTTTACCGTGCCGGCAGCGACCGCCTCGGGACGTTCGGTGGTATCGCGCATCACCAGCACGGGCTTACCCAGGCCGGGGGCTTCTTCCTGTATGCCGCCGCTGTCGGTAAGTACCAGCGTGCTCTGCTCCATGAGATAGACAAAGGGGAGGTACTCCAGCGGCTCGATAAGGAAAATATTGCCGTGGCCGGCACCCTCTTCGGGATTGCGCGCAACGGCAGCTTCACCGAATATGTCTCTGATGGGCTTGCGCACGTTGGGGTTGAGGTGCATGGGGTAGACAAAATCGACCTCCGGATATTTCCGGGTGAGGGTCTTGATGGCATTGCACATATGAACGAAACCGTCGCCAAAGTTCTCGCGGCGGTGGCCCGTGATGAGCACCAGCTTGCGTTGGTTGGGAAGGGGCGACATCCAGTCTTCGATGCACAGGGCAGGCAGACCGCTTTCCAGTAGGCTCTTTTTAATTTCTCCCTGCAGGCTGCGATCACTTTTTATCTTATCGATCACCCAGTAGAGGGCATCGATCACGGTGTTGCCGGTGACGGTGATGCTCTCCTCCTTTATTCCTTCTTTCAGCAGGTTCTCCTTGCTGAGGGGCGTAGGAGCGAAGTTCCAGGTGGCGATGCGGCTGGTGATCTGCCGGTTCATCTCCTCGGGCCAGGGGCTATAGATGTTGTGGGTACGTAGTCCTGCTTCGATATGGGCGACCGGAATCTGTTGGTAGAAGGCGGCCAGCGCGGCAGCCATGGAGGTGGTGGTGTCGCCGTGGACAAGCACCATGTGAGGCTGCGCCTCCCGGTACACATCGCGCAGTCCGGTGAGTACCCGGGCGGTGATATCGTAGAGGTCCTGCCCCTGTTTCATGATGTTGAGGTCGTAATGGGGCGTGATGCCGAACAACCGCAATACCTGATCGAGCATCTCGCGGTGTTGCCCGGTAACGCAGACAAGGGTCTCGAACCGGTCGGCCTGTTCTTGAAATGCTTTCACCAAAGGGGCTACCTTGATGGCTTCGGGACGAGTGCCAAAGACCAGCATGATTCGTTTTTTATTTTCCATTCTGTTCGCGTTCTATTTTCGGAGGTCAGTTTTTTTTGAAGACTCCGCAGAAGTCGAGAATGATCTTGTCTTCTCTCCATGGGAGGGTTTTAAATGGATTGTGGGCGACAAGAAATACCACAATATCGGCTTGCTCGTAGGCTTCGCGGTAGTCGGTCAGCTTGAACACCTTATGCTCACCGATATTGGGTTCCACTATCAGGAAATCGCCATTATTGTGGCCTTGCATGACCCGGGTGGCGATGTACTTGGCGGGCGACTCGCGCAGGTCGTCGATATTGGGCTTGAAGGCTAGTCCCATCAGCGCCACCACCGGCTCACGACCATGTTCCAGTTCGAACTCCTTGATGGCCTGCTGGGTTTTCTCGGCACACCAGAAGGCTTTATAGTTGTTGATCTCCCTGGCCTTACCGATAAGCTGGCTCTCCCGGGGGAAGTCGGCCGTGATAAAGTAGGGGTCCACGGCAATGCAGTGCCCTCCCACCCCGCTGCCGGGCTGCAGGATGTTGACACGGGGGTGTTTGTTGGCGAGCTCGATCAGCTCCCACACGTTGATGCCGGCCTTGTCGCAGATCAGCGACAACTCGTTGGCAAAGGCGATCTGCACGTCTCGCGACGAGTTCTCGGTGAGCTTGCACATCTCGGCGGTGCGGGCATGGGTACGGTGGAGCGCTCCCTGCACAAACCGGCTGTAAAATGCAACGGCCCGGTCGGTGGAGATTTCGTTGATGCCCCCGATGACCCGGTCGTTATGTACCAGCTCATAAATGACGTTACCCGGCAACACGCGCTCCGGACAATAGGCGATGGCAAGCTTGTCTTTCAGTTGGGGACGTTCGGAGAAGATGAGGCCGGCCATCTTTTCGGTGGTTCCGACGGGCGAGGTGGACTCGATGATAAAGAGATCACCCTCTTTCAGAAAGGGCAGCACGCTGCGGGTGGCAGCCTCCACGTAGGAGATATCGGGCTCGTGATCACCGGTAAAGGGAGTGGGCACCACAATAAGGTATACATCGCTCTCTTCGGGAACAGCCCGGGCCTTCAGGGCACCTTTGCCGATTACCCGGCTGCAAAGTTCCTCCAGTCCCGGCTCCACGATATGGATCTGTCCGTTGTTGATGGTTTCCACTACGTGCGGATTGATGTCCACACCAATTACTTCAATGCCGTTATCGGCCGCTACAATGGCTGTGGGAAGGCCGATATAGCCCAGACCCATAAAACATGCTTTCATATTTTCAAGCTACTGGCTGTCATGCGCGAAAACTTTTCGAGACTAACGCCCCCAGATGAATTGCACCCGGCAGATTCATTTTCGCAGTGGTACAAAAATACAATAAAAAACCATATCATGCCTTTTAATTTATCCAATGGTAAAAAGTGATTATTTTCTTCAAAATAATTTTTTATTGGAAAAAATGTCCTACATTTGTAAATAATTGGTTCTATCCTATTCATTTTTAATAGGATAAAATGACAATGAAAATTAAAAAAAGGCCAATTGACAACGGTCTTTTTCTACTTTTACTTCCGTGAACAGGAAGGTGTGTCAACGATTATTTTAGTCATTCAATCGATGAATTAATGTATCAGATACCGGCATTCTCCGAAGATGATTATTCTTATTTTGACCCCCGCGTTTGCATAATAGGGTCCGGCAGTGCAAGCCTGTTCCACGCCGTGGCGTTCAGCGAGAAATACAAAACAATATGGTTCGACCCATGCCGCACCGGTGCCAGGGAAGCTACAAGGGCACATGACGGTACTCCGGCTTATCCTGCCGGGCTGTTGCAGGATGTCCTGTACAACAATCTCACATGGACATCTGATATGGAAGATATCCAGAACTGCAATTTTTATATTATCCACCTTGCTGCCAAATCTGAAGAGACAGGCAGGCCTGATCACAGTTTCATCCGGCAGGCGTGCGAACTGGTGGGAAAGGTGATCTCCGGCGGCGACATTGTGGTGTTCAACCCCTGCGTCTGCCCCACCCTGCCGGAGAAGGAATACATTCCCATGGTAGAGAGGGTGAGCGGCCTTACCTGTAACAGGGATTTCTTCGCCGGATATAGCCCGGGCACACTCAATTTAAAAAATACCCCCATCAGTACGCCCGAGATCGTAAAGATCGTGAATGAAGTGTATCTTAACGTATTTGGCGTGAACACCTTCATTACACACCTGATTGGGGAGTCGGATGTTTCTGGCGTGGGGTGATTTCCGGTGTCGGAAACAAGAGACCTTCCGGATGTCCTGAAACGAGCGGATTATGGATGCCGGAAACGGGACTACCGGTAGGTGCCGACGATAAGTCCTTCTTCCTTGAGCCGTTTGATGATAAAATAGTCCTTGTCGTTTTTGCCGCGCCTGCCATGTGCCAGCTGATAGACGCGTATGGGCGATGTACCGTACTCCCGCGCGATATCCCGATATATTTTTCGGTTGCGGGAGATAAAGTGAAATTTAATCCTTGAAATCATAATTACACGCAAATAAAGGCTTCAGCCGTGATAATGTCCTTTTTTTGATCTTCCTTGTCTTGTTAGAACCACAGAAAGCCAAAAATGTTTACTATGTGGCAAATAAGTTTTCAATCCGTGCGCAGGTGAATCTATTGCCACAGTAGTTGTAGCACTGCGCCATAGGGTTGCAACATGCTTTTTTACTGGAAAAAGGGAAAATGGAGTGATTTCCCGATTCTGTAATTTGAAAATCCATATAATAAAAAAAGGACAAATATTATCAAGAAAATGATTTTATTACAAAATATTTGATATTTTTGTGCTTTGTATGGAATGCGTAATTTGGAAAGTCAGCTTAAAAATCACAAAATGTTACACTGGTTTAAATATTATTTATTCTCCGGCAACAAAGGAGTATACCGCACCATCGCAAATGAGTTTGGCACCGGCCCCGTGCGGGTCTACAGCCTGGCACACGGAAGAAAGGCAAAAAGCAACAGGGATTACCAGATATTGAAAAGGTTGCAGCGCAGCGGCATCATAGACGGAATTATAAGGGCGTGACGCAGTAACATTACTGCAATCACGCCCGGATAGTTATTTGATATTTCAAAAAAATTAGCGTTTCTTCTTTTTCATGGAACGCGACTTGCCTTTCTTTTTCTCACTTTTGCTGCTGTAGCCGTAACCGTGGCCGTAACCATAGCCATAGCCGTAGCCATAGCCGCGGTGGAACTCGGTGACCCCGTTTATCACGAGGAGCATATTCTTCAGCTTGTGCTCATCCATCAGGCTGTTGGCAAAGCGGAGGTTGCCCTTGCTGGAGTAGTCCATCCGGCATACATACACCGTGGCATCGGTCACGCGGCTCAGGATCATTGTGTCGGTCACCTGGGCGGAGGGGGCCGAGTCGATAAAGATAAAATCGAACTCCTCCTTCAGCTTGTCGATGGCCGCCTCGAGGGAGGGACGCGACAGCAGCTCTGCAGGATTGGGCGGTATGGGCCCGGCGGGCAGTATGTAAAGGTTGGGATGAATACCCGAAGGCACAATGAGGCTATCGATATCCTTCTCGAAACCCGACAGGTAGGCAGTGATGCCGCTGCTGGTTTCCAGACCCATATATTCCTTAAGACGCGGTATGCGCAGGTCGAGCCCGATAAGCAGCACCCGCTTGTTGAGCAGCACCGTGCTGATGGCCATGTTGATGGCGACAAAAGTTTTTCCTTCCCCCGACTCGGTGGAGGTGAAGACCACCACCTTGTTCTCCGCGCCCAGTGTGAGCAGCAGGTTGGTACGCGCCATACGGAAGGCTTCGTCGATGGGACGGGTTTCATTCTCCTGCACCGCCACATTCTCATCATCTTCGTGCACGGGTATCTCTCCCAGCACGGGCACACGGGCCACACGGTCTACATCGGCACGAGTACGGATCCTGTACTGCAGGATGTCCATCAGGTAGATGATGCCGGCGGGAATGAGTATGCCGAGCATAAGGGCTGCCAGCAGCACGATCATGGTGCGGGGCGATACCTTGCCGGCCAGGATGGCTTCATCGAGCACCTTGGCACTGTTGGCCGTAGCAGCCAGCTCCAGTGCATTCTCCTCACGTTTCTGAAGCAACATGAGAAAGAGGCTTGCCTTGATCTGCTGCTCGCGGGAGAGCTCCATGAACTCGCGCTCCTGTGTGGGCATCACGCCGATGCGGCCACCGTATATGTTTGCCTGGTTACGGGCATCGCGGCGCTGGATGCTGAGCCCCTGCTGCACGCTGCGTATGGAGGAATTGATATTCTGACGCAGGCCGGATATCTGTTCATCAAGACGGATCATGGCGGGGTTGTCGTCGGTCATGCTCTGGGAGAGGCGCTCCCGCTCGAGCACAAGCCGGTTATACTCGCTGGTGGTGGCTGCCAGGTTGGGGTCTTCGAGCCCGATGTTGGAAGGAATGGTTTTATTCTGATTTTTGGAATCATTCACATAATCGCTCAGCGAATTCACCACGCTGAGCTGGGTCTCCACCTGCACGAGCTGCTGCTCATACTGGCTACCCATCTGCATGTTGCGCTGCAGGTCGACCTGCAGGTCGCTCAATCCGGCGCTCTGCTTGTAGGTCTCCACATCCTTCTCGGCTTCCGACAGTTCCCGGTCAATGATGGCAATACGTTCGTTGATGAACGACTGGGTGTTGAACGCTTCCATCTTGTTGTCTTCGATGGTCTCGTTGTTGTAGACCTCCACCAGCATATTCAGGAAATCCCTTCCCTTCTCCGGATAGGGGGTGTTGATGGAGAGACTGAGCACGGAGGACTGCTTGGAGGCCTGCTGCACCGAAAGGTTTCCCCTGTACTGGCCGATGACGGCATTGGGGTGCTGGATGACAACCATCATCTCGGCGCTGCGTGGCACAATGCCGGGACGAGAGGTGAAGCTGAGGCTTCCCAGCGGGGTGTGGAGCTGTGCGGGCAGTCGGGTGAAGACGGTATCGAGCTGGTGGCTTCCGAAGAGGCCCGAGACGGTGACCGTGCCCTGTCCGGCATCGGTGGTCATCTCAAAGATAATGTTTGATTGCATGGCATCGAGCCGGCTCTGGTCCATGCTCACCACCACCGGGCTCTCCTTGTAGAGATCGGTGCTTTTGATGCGTCCGCTCACAATGTAGGAGGTGTGCAGGTTGAGACGATTGATGACGTTGCGGATGATGGAGCGGCTCTGCAGAATGTAAATCTCATTTTCCAGGTTGCTTACCGCCCCCAGGGCGCCGAGCTGCAAACCGTCCATACCACCGATGGTGGGTTCCAGACGCTGGTTCTTTACTTCTTTAAGTACGATGCTTGAGGTGACGTTATACACCGGCGTGGTGTAGCGCAGATAAACAAATGCAATAAAAAGCGCTACCGCGGTACCCAGCACGAACCACTTCCAGTAACGGACAAAACGGAACACGATCTCCATGATGGAGACGGTGTCTTCATTGTTTTCGCTCCTGAATGCTTCTCCCGGCGTAACATTTCTTGATTCGGTCATTCTTTATAATTTGAAGGATGGGAATGATGTGTGATTATTTGAGGACGTTGATGAGCAGCGTGGCCACGGAGATCAGGATGGAGGTGGCCGAAAGCCATATGCCGGTGGCACTGCCGATATCGGAGTTCCTCGCCTTGGTCTTGTTGGGTTCCACGTAAAGCACATCGTTCTGTTGTAAAAAGTAATAGGGTGAGTAGATGATGCCGGGGTCGTTGAGGTTGACTACAACCACACTTTGATTCCCGTTGGCATCTTCACGGATGATCTTCACATTGTCGCGGCGGCCCCAGATGGTCATGTCGCCCGCCATGGCCAGCGCCTCGAAGAGATTCACCTTCTCGTTGACAATGGTAAAGGTATTGGGGCGGGCCACTTCGCCAAGCACCGATATCTTGTAGTTGACGAAACGTACGGTGACCACCGGTTGCTCCTTCAGGTATTTGTTCAGCAGCCCGGTGATCTTTTCCTCGGCCTGCCTCTTGGTGAGCCCGCCCAGGGTGATCATGCCCATGACGGGGAAGTTAATTTGTCCGTTGTTGTCTACCAGATAGGTCTGCAGCGCGGGCTGGGAGTAGGTGGTGATTCCGGTGGTGAGGCTGGGGACGGTAAGGTTGAAGGGCTTCACCGCCTCGGGGTCAGTGGCACTGACGGTAATGGTGAGCAGGTCCTTGGGCATGATGTGCGCATCATATAGCGGGGTCTCCTGCAAATGACCAAACATATCTCCTTCACCGGCTCCCTGTATATAGGCTACATTCTTTGCCGAATTACATGCTGCAAGGCTGAATAATACAACAAGGGCAACAGTGAAAATATAAAGCCATTTTTTCATAAATTACGTATTCGTTAAAATAATTGTTGCAAAAGTACTACAATTCGTGTAACAGACAACCGGATTGTACTATTAAATTTTTTCCGTATTTTTTTTCTACAACCGAACATCAATTCTACAACAAAATAAAAGACACTCTTGTTCACATGGGTTATCTTCCTTTTGGTTGGGGAATATCTCCGCGAGCACTTCCTAACTCATGATTTTTCCCGGGTTCACTTTATGCAATAACCGTCAGGACAACATTTGATCAATTATGCCCTTTCCCAAAGAGACAACCTCTACTACCGGCAAGGTGGCAATTACGGCGTTCTTTACGCGGGATACAGTTACGGTATGGGTTATTTGCTGGAAAATGCGGTTTATTCGAGTTTACGACGTGTCGGCTATCAGGTTTATGCGGGAACAATAAAAGATACCGAAATCGATTTTGTGGCGATAAAAGGCGAGCGAGGAATTTATTTACAAGTTAGATTGCAACTGACAGAAGAACAAGCAATTGAAAGAGAGTATTGTTCATTAAAACTGATTGAAGACAATTTTGACAAGTACGTGGCTAAGTATGGATGATTGCAAAATCCCGACGAATGAAGGAATTGAACATATTCCTGCATCAAAAAAAATTCACTCCCAGTACTTCGCTGATATCCGTCGTATATTTCCGGGAGAGATGCTGCCGGTACATCTTGAACCGGCGGGCATCACGTGAGGCGGGGCGGACACTGGAAAAGGCGGAGCCGTACCGCCTTATTGCCATTTAAGCTAAAGCTCCGGACAATCCACCACACGCTGTACGTCTAAATGGATTCCGTAATATGCGTATGCATCCACAGTGATGGTTGTGGCGTTTCCTTTATAGGTAGTAAACAGACCGGGAGACGGGTTGTTGGCGGGAGGCGGTGATACGTACCCCTGAATTTTTACCGGCTCGGCAATATCCTGCAACCGTGCCCCATTGAGCGCGGCGAGTGTGATGGTTACTTTGCCATCCACCACTTCAGAAAAAGTGGCAGTTCCCACCAGGTAGTTCCGGCCGGCATAAATATTCACTGTGGTATTGGCAACATAAGGCGTATAGGTTGCCCAATTGCCTTTTGTCACGTACCGGGTTCCTGCAGCCCAGGCTGTTTCATCGTAGTAACATGCCTGCTCACAAATGGCTATGCAATAATCAAATTTCATAAACCAGTTATTGCCTACTGGTGTACCTTCACCAAAGGCGGTTTCACTTTGCACAATTTCGCCGCCCACCACTTTTACCACATCGGCATGAGCGGCAATGCACACACATCCTTCGGGCAGTAAATCGAGTGGAATTTCAACATAATAAAAGTTTTGCAGCGAGGTAAATTCAACCTTGTGGGGGAAATCTCCGGGAACAAGATTCCCTGCACCGTTAACCGGCAAATTGTCGCAGGTACCCACATAAAGATGGACTGCTCTCATCTTCCAATCTCCGGAAGTTATATAACCCACGTACAATTTCTCGGGGGTGTTGACCACGTAAACGTTTCCGGCTTCATAAAATTGTCCCGCCATGAGACGAACCCCCAGCACATCACGACAGGTATCTAAACAGGAAAGATCCAGACATGGGGGAACCTCTATGGCACGGGTGCTCAAAGTAAAGCCAACGGCACTTTCTTCATCAGCAAGGTTCAGGTCATTGGCAACTTCTTCTTCAACAGGGTTTAAATCCCTGGTACAAGAAGAGTAATTGATGGCAATTGCCGAAATGCCAATGACTGCGAAAAACAGAACAATCTTCTTCATAAACTGAAATTTTTAAAAGGTTACTACTACTCATTTCACGCTGTGATTACGGCTATTCAAAACACAAATCGTTCTTCACTATCACCAATCAGGACATTGTCATGACAATGGATTATACTTTCGGATATTGTCACAAATATACAATGGTTAAGTAAAGTTATTGACAACAAAAAACTTACAAAACATTACAGTTTACTGAATTGTGTCCGCCGCGTACCCGTTCGGCAATAAAATTGTAAATAAAAGGTTTACCTTTACGTGATGAAACTGAACGTTAAAGATTTTATAGATGCAAACGTTTAATATGAACTGAAAACATATGAATTACGCGAATTGTATTTTGAAATGTATATTGATCTCTATTGTCTTTATTGGCTGCACGAATTCAGAGGAAAAGAAAAATAACATCGACAAGGATTACAGTAATCCTCCAATGGAAAAAGAGGACGATAATTTAATATCGGCTTCGATAGTAAAAACAAATTCTCCCGATTCACTCTGGTTGTGTATATATAACCAAAGTGTGAAGCCCGTATATATCTTTAATGAATTCAAAATCAATTACAGAAAGGATACATTAACACAAACTCTGTTCAGTTCGAGATTAAAGGATACCACAGGATTACTCATTATAGAACCGAAGGTGGAAAGGGTGTACATGATTAACTTAAGGTCGCGACAATACAATTACAGCAAGGATATGGAATATGAGCTGAGAGCTTTTTTTAAAAGTTCCGATTCATCGGAGAAAAAACAACTGAATCTGCCTTTTTCATTCCCTCCTATTCATCAGGAAGGGGAACCTTTTATAATTGAAGTAGAAAATGTAATATTGGATTGATGATATTGAATAATAAGAATATTAAGAAATAGTTGCGGTTATCCATAGAATGCGGAAGTAGGAGCACGGCTCTTTAACTCAAAAACATACAGCAAAATAATATGGAAAAACAATTAAAGATTTACACAAAAATGGAAAAAAAGAAGTTTATTTTTTGGAATATAATTGTACTTACTTGTTTGACGGCTTGCTTGGGAAAAAGCGCTACAAATGAAAAATCGGCTAAGAACGACAGTATTTATCAAAACGAAATATTCTTGCTTCCCGATACATTATTAAGTAAAGAGCAAGAACACATGGTAAATGAAATAAAAAAAGTTTTAAGAGAAAATATTGTTCTAAAAGAAGGGCATTTTTGCAATAATGCCACTGAAGAAGATTTTGAGGCACGTCGGATACCATTATATTATTATGATTTGCTTGAAAAAAACATTCAGGAATTAAACAAAAGTATTGATAATGGCGATGTGGCGGACCTGGAAAAAATATTTAAAGAATTTAAAAATCAGGTTCAATAAATATTTCATAAGAGTTTGAATTACAATTATACGGAAATGAAGCACATCGTATTTATTCCCCTTTTTTTCATAATATTTCTTTGTTCTTGTACAGAAACAAAAAATAACGAAAAAGAGACGGCCGACACAAAAGGCTATCCGGAATATAACGGAGGTTCCTATATTAAGGATAGGACTTTGTTTATAATTACTTCAAAAAATAATATCCAGGTACGAAAAGATTTGGAAAACAGAGGCAAGGGAGCAAATTTCTTGATTGAAACATTAAACAACAATCTTCAAAAAGGTATTTCTGATAAGTTGGACTCCTTAGGTTTGGATTTTTACAAGTATCCCAATCTAAATTATTATTCGCATCATATAGATAATAAAAAGCAGAAGATAGTCGTTATGCTAAGTGACACTACTAAAGAAAATTACGTAAATTTGCATCTACATCAGCGAAATATGAGTTAATAAAACAGGCTACTCCATTATCATCATACTCTAAAAATGAGAAAAACATTTCAACTGATACTTTTTATAGCCATCTTCGCGGGTTGCAAAAGCACATCGCCTGTGTGGACGGGCGCGTCCGAGAGAGAAAAATCGTATTTTCCGGTTTATGACGAAAAAACCGTGAAGCATCATACAGACAGCTTGGGAAATAGAATGATAGGCATGCCTCCTATTAAGCCCAATGATTCTTTAAGTGAATTTGTAAACAATTGGTATTCCAAGCATTTATATAGCTTGGGAGAACCTGTTCTTTACAACAAAACCAACACACCGGTTAATGTGGTCAGATTTACACATTTGGGAACCTGGGGTAATCCCTATTCATACCGATTGGAGCAAAACAAATCAGAGGTCACTGCCACATATAGTAAAACAGATGGTTTAGGAGGCTATCAAGCGGGTAAAAGAATAGAACAGGGAAGTAAAAAAATGAATCTCGAAAAATGGAACGCCGTGATTGAAAAAATGAATTCAATCGACTTTTGGAATATCGGAACACACGACGAAAATATAATTTTAGACGGGGAAGAATGGATATTCGAGGCTTTAATAGACGGACGTTATCATCTTATCACAAGAAATAGCCCCGATCATTACGATGGAAAAGATTTTGCCGAACTCTGTGATCTGGTGGT
>DGZP01000080.1:3237-10402 GCA_002398565.1 Proteiniphilum sp. UBA4977 | reverse complement strand
AAGAAATAAGATGCAAAACAAACTGATTCAATATTTCTCCGAATTAATCGTGCTTTCCGACGAAGAACGGCAGGATATCGAAGAAAGCATGGTCGTGAAAGAATATCGTAAAGGCGATTATTTGCTGAAAGAAGGACAAATTGCCTCTGATACCTATTTCGTGATGAAGGGCTTGGTGCGAGAGTTTATTTTGCTGGAAGGCGAAGAGAAGACCACCAATTTTTACTCCGAAAATCAATGGATTATCTCATTGGATATGACTGCGCCCGTTGAACCATCCGTTCACAATTGGGTGTGTGCCGAAGATTGCGTATTGGTGGCGGGCAACGAAAGAATGTCGATAGAACTGTTTCAAAGACATCCCCGCCTCGAAGCCGTTTCGCGCATGGTTATGGAAAAAACGTTTGCCGCACAACAACAGCAATTAACATCTTATATTACCGATTCACCGGAACAACGTTATCTGAAGCTCTTAAAATATCGCCCCGATATTATTCAGCGTGTCCCGCAGTATCAAATTGCCGGTTATATTGGCGTGAAACCCGAATCGCTGAGCCGAATCAGAAAAAGGATTGCCTTAAAATGACAGATATTCTCTTTTGTTGAATTATCACAACACCCGCGAGCTAAATATCTTTCCACGTCAAGGCATACCAGACAATAAACGCCGTCGCGGCAATTTCAATCACGGAAAAGAATAAATAATACGAAGTAAATCCTCCAAAAAGCGTGGATACCTGCACCAACGTAGTGATGGTTCCCGCGAAAATATTAAAAGTCCGGTTTAATTTGTACCGTAAAATTTTCGACAGCAACACCATCGAAATAGAAATTTCCATCAACACGCCTGCGGAGAATAAAAAACTTTCGGACATCTCCCAACCGTCCACCACGCCCGAAAGATATTGCGTAAGCAAGCGGGCGTCCATTAGTCCGGCAACATCGCAATACAGATAATTGAGCACTACAAAAATCCACATCGTGGAAAGAATTGATCTTCTATCTTTCATCTTTTAAACTGTTAATGGTTTACAAGACAAAAGTATCGCACTAAAAATTGCTTTTCATTGACTTGAGTCAAGAAAAAAGTATGGAAGCTATTTCCGCGTTATCTTATACTTGTCGGAACAAGCAAGCCTCCCCCGCTCGCGATTTGTAATCGGCATGTTGCGCAGCAAAAAAATTGCTCTAACGGGTAAACAACCGGTTATAAAATCGGTAGCAGGGCACAGTATGGCTTTTCGTCCGATCTCCTCTTCTACAGCAAAAACCGGTTATAAAATCGGTAACTGGAAACAGTTGCGGCCTTGATTTTTATAGGGAGGCGGATAAAATCACAAAGGTTTTATGTAAGTTTGCAAACAACAAATCTAACAAAGAATAGTATGCGAAAACCATTTTTCTTTCTAATCTCCTTTCTCTCCATCGTCTTGACTGCATGCGACAGGATTGGAGACGGACCCATTGATCCCGACAAGCCGGCTCAAGGTCTGGATACCTACCTGAGCCCTGCTATTCCTCAAGGAAAGATAATGATTATGGGAACTTCCGGCACACGTACAGACTATTTAGGAGCCGGTTATGATGTGATGGGAAGTTTTTTGGATAACCGCTCGGTTAAATCTCAAATCTTAGATGTAGATAAAATACCGGAAGATGAAATATCCAGCATAAGATTGTTGGGTAATTATGGCGAATCTTACGAAGGAGAAAATGCCGAAGAGTTTTTGCGATCCATCATGAAGAAAAACGATTTTACCATGCCCCTCGAAAATAAAGACGACCTCCTTTTTACAGGTACCTTCACGGGCAACGAATTGTTTTTCAAAAATCCGTACGATTATTCCACGCAATATACATTCGTTGCTGCGCATGGCAAGTTCGAGGAAATGCGCAGCCAACTCGTACCCATGAAGCCTGCCCATATGATGCGTTATCTGACTGGTCATTTCATAGAAGAGATAGAGCACGGCACACCCCGTTCGCTGATAGAATTATACGGTACCCATGTGCTCACGCAGGTTTATGTGGGCTATGGAATCCGGCAACTGTATTGTCCCATAGTAGCCACAGACAAGGAACAAGCCATCTTGTATGCCGATGAGGGAATGACGGCGCGTGCAAATACCATCTATAAACAAGAGAATGTACAGATCGGGTTTGATAAAAAGAAAGCAGACAAAAACTTCGGTGGAGCCATTCTTGTGGAATTTGCCGGAGGCGATTTTTCCGCTTTGCCCCGCCTTCAGCTCCTTCCCAATGAAGTTATTGGCGACCCGATGAACATCACGGCCTGGCACAAATCGAAAAATCCGGCTAACTGGACATTGGTTACGCTCAAAGGAGATGGCTTGTTGCCGATCTACGAACTCATAGCCGACCCTGTAAAAAAACAACAGGTGAAAGACGCCGTGTCGGCTCATATAAAAGAAAACCAACTGAAAGTGTTGCAAACGGCTCCCATCATTCAGGCATGGAGCGGAAAGCATCACCGCTACTTTACTTCCTTTGAAGAGTTTAAAGAAAAAGCCGGAAAGGAATACACCTGTGAGGGTGTGATAGCGAGTGTGTTTTTAAAACCTCAAGACAAAACAATACCACTCTATTTATTCTCCGATGGAAAAAACGATCGTTTATCTACCGAAGAAAATCCGAAAAACGATAATAAAGCAATGGCATACAAAGGAATTTTCGGCTACGTGTATAAAGAATATAGCGGTAATGAGTGCAATGTTCTGTACGAAATTTGGAACGGGCAGGATTACGCCTACACCTCCGAGAAAAAAGAAGCGTATGGCGAGAAAAACAGATGGAAATTAACCGGAAAGGAGTTTTATACAGGAAAATAAATACAGCGAATATGAAAAGAATTTTACCAGTATTGATGTTGCTGCTCTCCACAGCAGGATGGGCACAGCAGGGCGAAAAGAATTTTATCGACCAGCCTTACATGGAGGTAACCGGAAAAGCTGAAATGGAAGTTATCCCCAACGAAATTTATCTGCAAATACAGTTGAACGAAAGCGACACAAAGAACAAAGTATCGCTCCAGGTGCAGGAACAACGCATGATTGAAGCATTGCAAGACTTGGGCATCGATACCCAAAAAGATCTCCGGATAAAAGATGCTTTCAGTAATTTCAGAAGAAAGATTTTTTCGCAAAACGACATTCTGTTGTCCAAAAAATACGAACTTTTGGTACACGATGGCGTCACTGCGGGCAAAGTGTTGTTGGCGCTTGAAAAAATTGACATCGCCAACGTATCGATAGACAGGGTTGACCACAGCGAAATCGAAAAATTTCGCCGACAGGTAAAAGTAAACGCCATTAAAGTGGCTAAAGAAAAAGCGCAGGAACTGGCGCAAGCCATCGGACAAACTGCAGGCAAAGCCCTGTATGTGCAGGAAGTTGATTTTGGAGGATTTGCTCCGCAATATTCCAACATAGCCCTCAATCAGTCTACCGGTTCGTTCGATACCGGCATGAAAGACAAAGTGGCTTCACTGGATTTCGAGACCATCAAACTGCAATATACCATTCTTTGCCGGTTTGAATTGAAGTAAGGCAGCAAGATAGCGAGTCAGACTCTTTCAATTGGAGTAATCTTGCAGCTTGCGCCAGGAGTGTGGGTAAAGACTTCTAACTTCACCATGCGTTAATAATAGCTCACTTTTTTAAATTAATTATTACAATGAGTAAATTGAAATCTTCAAATATTAAGATAGCGCAATATAAACTTCTTCCTTTTGTGGCGTTGCTTCTGTTGATGACTTCCTGCGCGGCTTGGCGTTCACCATATGCCAGCCGGTTTGTTACGGATCCGCCTGGCCTGGGAATGGACAAAGATCAGTTTGTTGGCATTTACGGCGCACCTTTCCGGCAAAATGTGTTTTATGACGAAGATAATGCTTATTGCGAAGAACTTATCTATCGCGAAAAAATTGAGCATGGCGGAACAACTTTCACTCAGGGTGAAGAACGCGCCATAAACAGTATTTTTCTTTTTAAAAACGGAAAGCTCGTCAGCCAGTTTCAGGAAGATGATGCGGACTATCAACTACAACTGGAAAGAAACAGGGAACGGCGACTCATAAAAGAACAAATTGATGCCGAGAAAGCGAGAGCCGCAGCCGAGCAAGAGAGAATCGCCATTGAAAAAGAACGAATAAAGGCCGAAAAAGAAAAGAAAGAAGGGGGAAATAATTAAACGAGGGGGCCTGAAGGCATATTTCTCCTGTTTGATGGAGTTGTCGGGAAAAAATCTTGACGCAAGACCGGATATTCCAGAATTGACAGGAACTTGGGAAGTTGAGTAAGATACTCCCCGCTCACGCCGATTTTTAACCGGTGTGTGCCGTAGGCATAACGCACGGATTATAAATTTGCACCAAGCTGTAGAGATAGACAACATGGAAAGCCAACGCAAAGAAACGTTCAAACGAGAGACAACTGTTTTATTTAAAGCATATTAAACATGATATATCTTCGCAACAAATGCATTTATTAAGATAATTTATCTGCATTCTCATTCGCCGCGCAATAATTTTGCTCTACCTTTGTAATTCAATTTCAACAGAAAGTTAAATATAAATTAGAAAAAATCATGAAACAATTCAGTTTGGCGGCTATGTTCGCATTAGCCCTTCTCACCACCACAAGCTGCACAGGTAAACAAGCAAACAACAATACTCAAGACACCGATACGGTGGCAGTTTCAGTAGAAGAAACAGCTCCGGCGGCAAATTATTACGGAACCTACGAGGGAACCCTTCCTTGTGCTGATTGCAGTGGCATTAAAACAGTTTTGACGCTGAAAGGCGACACTACCTATGACCTGAGCCAGGAATATCTTGACAAAAAAGACGGCAAGTTTGCTGAAAGCGGAACATATACTGTTGAAAACGGCCTGGTCACTCTTATCACTCCGTCGTCAGGCGACAAAACCTACTATAAGATCCTTGAAGGTAAAGTTGCCTTGACCGATTCAACCGGTACAATGGCCGAAGGCGTATTGGCTGACAAATATATCTTGACAAAGAAATAATTACCACCGGTATGGCAAACAAAAGCCGGAACCTTTCGGGGCTTCGGCTTTTGTTTTTGTTACTTCTTGCAGGGAGCTGAATAGCTATTGCCCGTGACGATCCGTAATTTGTACATGTCGAAGACGAAAACAAGTGTTATACGGTATCGATGAAAACTTCGCAGGTGCATTTTTTAATTTGAAACACAATGAATATAGAAAAACGGATAAAAAATATTGAAGAAACAGCCTTGCAACTGGCAAAGATTGCCATTAAAGCGCGTAAGTAAATAACTTTAAAGACACACATCCAGGCAGCAGGAATTTGTTGTGACAAAAACGGCACGAAGGAGAGGAATCTTCTTCGGCAAAGACTCATTATCCCAATCGGGTGAACCCTCCAAAAGCAAGAATAAAAAGTCAGCCCCATCTGTTTATAAATTCTTTACTACCAACTCCATATTTTTAATAAACTTTTCATTTGGAGGTGTTGTTAAAGGAGACGGAAAAAGTTTCAAATTCACAGCTAGAAGGACTATTCCGATTTATGTTTAACAGCAAAAAAGAATCAGTTATGCAATTTAAAAAAATCGCATTTGCGCTATTGATTATTGCTATTTCTACTTATTCCTGCGCGAAAGACAATTTGGGAGATGATCCTCAAGACACAAATCCAAAAGAAAACGGCATCAACATGAGCCTCGCTTCGGAAGGTACTTATC
This sequence comes from Proteiniphilum sp. UBA4977, assembly GCA_002398565.1. GTDB lineage: Bacteria > Bacteroidota > Bacteroidia > Bacteroidales > Dysgonomonadaceae > Proteiniphilum. Next base: position 4,655 of record DGZP01000080.1, on the reverse strand, counting down.
CGGATGCCGAAAGGGTGTATCTGGATGCGAATTTGAAGTCCGCCAGTAAAGACAAGGCGAGTTTCTATTTGAAGAAACAGCTCTTGGGAAAGCAGCTGGTTCCCAACGATGCCGTAACGTATGATTACTGGAAAGACAAGCAGTATTTTAAAGATACCCCCATCATCAACTACATTTATCATTATTATGATGTAAAGGATGATAAGCTTTACTTCTCGGCCAACGCCAGCGAACTGGAAGGGTATACCCATTATATCTTTGACGGACTGGCCATGTGGGTACAGAAAAACGGTAAGACAAGACTTACCGGAGGCTACTCCTATGGGAAACTACACGGCGACTTTGCCTTGGGCGATGAAAACGGAGATGTATTGGAACGGTTCTGGTACACCAACGGCGTGAAGAGCTCTGTTATCCTGAAAAAGGAAGATTTTCATTCCTCGATGGTTGCCAGATGGGAAGCGGAACTGGAAAACGACGGCTATCTCAAAGTAACGCAAGTGTATGATTTGAAGGGTGAAGGTACCTTGGAGTTTTACCAAAGCAGCTATATTAAAAACCGAACAACCGGCGAGTGGATGCGGGCAACAAGCAATACAGACAATCCCAAAGGCTTGTGGAAGTATGTCAAAAAAACCGACAACAGCGGAACGCTTGAGTTTTATTACCGGGGAGTACTGGCAATGAAAACCGATGTAAAAATAATGAACGCCAAAGAAATTACATTGAAAAGTACTTATTTGGACAAACAGTTTGATCAAAAAGACCTCGGTAAGGAATTACGTTTCTTACGTAAATAAATCAACTCACATAATTTAAATACTCTGAATATGAATGAGAGAATAAACGAAAAAATTAAATTTTCGGTTACCCGATGGGATGAAACTGCGATTGAAGAAGAAAGAGAACAGTTTCCTGTCAAAAAAGCGCACGTTGAATATGAGTTGACCGGCAACCTGAAAGGAAAAGCGTACGTAGAATATTTGTTGGACTATGTAAACGAGAACAGAAACGACGGACATCTTTCCACAGCAAACGTGCTGGGCTTCCTTGTTTTTGAAGGCGAATATAAGGGAGAAAAATGCTCCTTTGTTGCTTCCGAACAGGGTCTGTTTGACAAGGGGCAACTGGAATGTCCCGGCAAAATAATACGTGGAACGGGTTATTTTACCGATAAAAAAGGACAATACTCTTATGCTTTTGAAGAGGAGGAGAGCTACATACTCTTGGAGTTGAATTAAAGAGCGTCCCTAAAAAAGTATTCGATACGTCATCATCGGCATAAATCCTTGTTGGTAAACTGTTTCCATCTTGCTTTCGGTCATATTCCAGTCTTGGCTGTAGATATTGCGATGGTTGGTAAGGTTTTGTAGATCAGCAGCCCATTCCTGCGATATTCGCTTGCCGTTGAGTCGATA
>DGZP01000080.1:2149-3014 GCA_002398565.1 Proteiniphilum sp. UBA4977 | reverse complement strand
GTGTTACGCCAAGTACCGTTACTGTCTCTGTATTTGGAATCGTAGAGCGAAGTGGTCATTAAAAAGTAGTAGCCCCGGCTCAGAAACTTCTCCAGCGTGAGCTCGACGCCGTAATTTCTTCCCAATCCCTTGTTGGCCATATCGCCTCGTGCTTCAATATAGAAATCGTCGCCCATGTTAATCATGGAAAACTGTGGAGTTTCTTTTAGCGAAATAGGAATATTATAAATGTGCTGGTAGTATCCCTCCAGTTTCAGCCGGAAATCTCTTGCAATCATCCAGTCGTAACCTAGCACCGAGTGCAGAGATTTGTTGAACCCCATATTTCGGAAGGGTTGCATACCGTCTTCATCTTTATAAAAATAGATCAGCGGAATTTGTGTCTGGCTGTGCATCCCAAATGCCGCACTCACGCCTTGCCGTTCGTTTAAACGCCATTGCAATCCGGTGCGCGGTTCAATGCTCCACTGTTTATTGAGCGGGAAATAGAAAAAATGCGTTCCGGTATTCAGCGTAACATTATTGGAGAACTTATGCTGCCAGGTGGCAAAAGCCTGCAACAGGTTATAACTGCCCTTACTGTTAAATTGTTGAATATACCGGTCCTTCACGTATACCGAATCCAGATAGTTGAATTGTTCAACCGCCATCCTGCCTCCCACCTGAAGGGTATTCCGGTTCCCCAATTTTTGAACATATTCCGTATTGAACGCATGGTGAAAGTGGCCGGATTCAAAATTATAAGTTCTCCATGTTTCTTTTACGCCCTTTCTGTAAAGCGAATCAATTTCCGTACTCATTTGGGAAGTGGTGGTGGAAAGGCTGTTTGTCCAGCGTCCGCTGTTTTCGAAGTAATAAGTATGTT
>DGZP01000080.1:0-1921 GCA_002398565.1 Proteiniphilum sp. UBA4977 | reverse complement strand
GAAGTAATAAGTATGTTTCATACCCAGTATGCCGGTTTCGGAGCGGTTATACAAATCGATGCCGGCCATAACTGTCGATAGCTCCTTGTCGCGCTCATCTTCCAGCATGGCTATTCTGCTCGTGCCACCCAAACCGAAAAGTTCGAAACGTCCGAAGCGTTCAGTAGGAATGTTCACTTTAAAGGTCAGATCCTGGTAATGTGGCACGGCTCCGCCTGTACCGAAATGCACTTTCACTCGGTATTACGGCAAATATGGTGATGAAATGGACGGGACACAGTGATTACAAGGCAATGAAACCCTATATTGACATAGCCGATGATATAAAAGCTAGTGCGATGAGCAAATTTAATCAACTGTAAATGCAGAATAGAAGCTTTTCTGTACTTTCAATTATGATTGCATGAAGACATTTTTCTACACTTATACACAAAATAAACAATAAAATTCTAAATTATTACATGTATACCTGCAATATTTGATATATTTGTATGGAATTAAATTTATAAAGCGAAAATATGTCGAAATTTCCAACCCTACTCCACCGAAGAGATACTTATATTGAACGTATAAAACCATTTATGCATACACCTATCGTAAAAGTAATGATTGGGCATCGAAGGGTGGGCAAAAGTTATATTCTTTATCAACTTATTGACGAAATAAGGAATCACGAGCATGATGCCAATATCATATATATCAACAAGGAAGATATTGACTATGTGGATATTGTATCTTCAAAAGACCTGCATGACTATATTGCTCAACGATTAATACGTGGAAAGAAGAATTACATTTTTATTGATGAAATTCAAGAAATAGAAGATTTCAAAGTTGCCGTACGCTCCTTGGCATTGGACGAGAGTAATGATATCTACATTACCGGAAGCAACTCAGAGATGTTTTCGAGCGATTTGGCAAACGAACTTGGCGGCAGGTATGTTGAATTTAAGATATACAGCCTTTCCTATATGGAGTTTCTGGACTTTCACAAACTGAATAATGACGATGAGTCGCTGGAAAAGTACATCCGTTTCGGTGGATTGCCTTACCTAATTCACTTGCCAATGCGCGAAGAGGTGGTAATGGAATACGTTCGCTCGGTTTATTCAACCATTGTTCTTCGTGATGTTGTTGCTCGCAATAATATCCGCAATACAGCCTTTTTGGAGCAATTAATCCGTTTCTTGGCAGATCATATCGGAAGTCTTTTTTCTTCGAAAAGTATCAGCGATTTTTTGAAAAGTCAAAATATACGAATGTCGCCGACGTTGGTGTCCGAATATGCAGACTCTCTGACTTCGGCATTTGTGGTTCATCGCTTAGGACGTTATGATATTGTTGGAAAACGTTTATTTGAACGTGGTGAAAAGTACTTTTTCGAAAATATGGGAATCCGCAATGTGGTGGCGGGCTACAAACCGCAAGACAGAGCAAAGCGATTGGAAAATATTGTCTGCAATCATTTGTTGTATTGTGGCTATGAGGTAACTGTAGGAACACTTTCGACCGAGGAAATCGATTTTGTTTGTACACGAGCCGGCGAAACATTATATGTACAGGTCGCTGTAGAATTGTCTAGACCCGAAACTATCGCCAGAGAGTTTGGCAATTTGTTGAAGATAAAAGACAATTATCCCAAAATAGTAGTATCCGGCGAACGTTCATTCGAAAATACTTACGAGGGAATAGAACACATTTACATTCGAGATTTTTTGACTTCTTCTGTTACTCCTAAAATTGTGTAAACAAAGAAATCATTTTGTCTTTTTCTTGGCTCTCGACTAAGACAAAACACATAGAAAAGTCCTTCAAACTCACTGAATTTGAAAGAATTGTCTTATTTTTGTCGCCTTTTGTCTTAGGCTTCTGGCGGTATGGACGGGAAGTGAACATTTTAAAGCAAACCTCTATAATTCAG
>DGZP01000092.1:16850-18852 GCA_002398565.1 Proteiniphilum sp. UBA4977 | reverse complement strand
GCAAGCAACCAGGTCGGTTTTACAGCCCTCCCGGGTGGTAACCGTAACGCGGGAGATACATTTTTCGATCTCGGAAATGCCGCATACTGGTGGACTGCTACCGAGAGCAGTTCCACTAACGCCTGGCGCCGGGCCGTCTATCGTGATCAATGGCATGTGAACAGGAATGGTATCGCCAAAGAGATAGGCCTTTCAATCCGTTGCGTGAGAGACTAATTAACATATTTGTTTCATTTAGTTTTTATGATTATGTGAAATTTAAAAAATTACAAAAGATGAGAGCCATTATAAAGATTCTAATTGGATGCCTTATTTGTACTTGTTATTGCTTTGTATCTTCATGCACAAACTATACAGAGCAAATTCCCGAAAACCAAGATACTATAACGGCAGTGAAAACCCGCGCTACACAAATATTATGGATTGCGGCAAATAATAGCAGTACAGCCGACAAGGTATCAGCCAACTATGTATGCGACGGAGTCAATGACAATCAGGAAATTCAAACTGCACTTGACGCCCTGTCATCAGGTGGAATTGTCCACCTGTTCAATGGTACATATAATTGTACTGGGATCATCAAACCCAAGGCAAGTACAACTCTTGAAGGAGGAGGTGAATCGGGAACCTCTCTAAAATTCACAAATGATGGACGTATCAACGTTGACCATGAGTACGTGACTCTGGATGGCTTTAACATACAGGGGAGTGGGTACAGTATTGGAGTCAAATGGTTGGGAGTGATAACCATCCGTGCAAGTCATGCAAAGATCCACAACATTAAGGGTACGGCGGATGCTAGCATCCAAGCTGTATTCCTCCTTCTCCATGATCCTGCGGTGTATAACCCTGTCCTCGAAGACGTAGAGTTCATAAATTGTAAAGCCATTGATACCGGAACCTATGGATTTATACATAATGCGTGGGGTACAACAAATAAAGAGATTAATAATATCCGGTACGAAAACTGCCAGGCTATCAATTGCGGCAGGTTTGGAGCATTTAACCCTTGGGTAACCGGATTTGACTTCGCAGAACTCAATGACATCAAAGGGCTCCGGGTAAAAAATTGTCTTGCCGAAGGCACACTTGAATCCGGATTTCATTTCGAGTTTGATCCAAAGAAAGTGGATTGTATACTTGAAGACTGCATTAGTCGTAACAACGGAAAGAAACCTTATCCGACGAAACCTTACAACCCAAGTGATATGTCAACCCACTACTTCGGATGTGGTTACTACGCACCAAACGCCGACGTGAAGTTTATCCGCTGCACTGCTGAAGGCAACTCCATGAATGGGTTTCTATCAACCAACGGGGGTAAGCTCTACAACTGTATTGAGAAAACGACCGGTGCCGGAAAGACAAATTATGACTACAGAAAGCCGGCAGGATACTATGCCCTCCCATGTCGGACAACCAATCCATCCTTGGTGATGGAAAATTGCACAAGTATTGATTCCTATGCTTACGGAATATGGATCAACAATGCATCAAATATGCAGATCCTTAATTTTCATCTGGTAAACCCGGCAGGGGTCAACGGGAAAGGAACTTGTCTGGGCGGCGAACAGTTCGACAATGCCACGATAAGCATCTACGCCTCAGGAGAACGTGCGGAAACACTGATCTGGGCTAAAAACCAAAAAAACACTGTCTTTTCAGGCCAGATAGTCTCAGATTGTGCAAAACCCTTCCTGATCGAGGGCACACGTACTTCCAACATGCTCGTTAAAAACATGGAAATTGTTTCAAATACCCTGCCTCCCGGTCCGGGTGGCGTTACTGTTGCAAGCGATGTTACAGCCGGTCAAGTAACACTCCAGAACGTTTATGTAACTCCCCCATCGGTACCTACAGACAAGCCTGATCTGGTGATTACCGATATCTCCTGGGAACCGGCAAGTCCGGAAAACGGAAATGCAGTAATCCTGAGGGCAACAATCAAAAATCAAGGTAGTGTATCCACACCTGCGGGGGTGATACATGGCGTGCTTTTTAC
>DGZP01000092.1:16304-16624 GCA_002398565.1 Proteiniphilum sp. UBA4977 | reverse complement strand
GGTCCACTCGCACCCGGTGCATCAGTTACACTGACTGCCAACGGCGGTTCGGCCGGAGCAACATGGACGGCAGTCGATGGCACCCACACGGTGAAAGCTAACGTAGATGATATTAACCGGATAACGGAGAGTGATGAAACAAACAATATCATGAACAAACAAATTGTTGTCAGTCCTGGAAAGCCTGATCTGGTGGTTACCGACATCTCATGGGACCCTGCGAGCCCCGCAAGTGGTTATGCGGTGACCATGAGGGCAACAATCAAAAATCAGGGCAGTGTATCCACACCTGCGGGAGTGATACATGGCGTGCTTTTTAC
>DGZP01000092.1:0-16087 GCA_002398565.1 Proteiniphilum sp. UBA4977 | reverse complement strand
GGTCCACTCGCACCCGGTGCATCGGTTACGCTGACTGCCAACGGCGGTTCGGCCGGAGCAACATGGACGGCAGTAGCCGGCACCCACACGGTGAAGGCTAACATAGACGATGCCAACCGGATAACGGAAAGCAATGAGACAAACAATATCGTGAGTAAACAGATTGTCGTTGGCTCCGGAAAGCCTGATCTGGTAGTTACCGATATTTCCTGGGAACCGGCAAGTCCGACAAACGGAAATGCAGTAACCATGAGGGCAACAATCAAAAATCAGGGCAGTGTATCCACACCTGCGGGAGTGATACATGGCGTGCTTTTTACGTTCGATGACGGGGCAGCCGGGCCGGGAGTCTGGTCAGACACCCATACCGGTTCGCTCGCACCCGGCGCATCGGTTACGCTGACTGCCAACGGCGGTTCGGCCGGATCAAAATGGACGGCAGTAGCCGGCACCCACACGGTGAAGGCTAACGTAGATGATATTAACCGGATAACGGAAAGCAATGAGACAAACAATATTATGAGCAAACAGATTGTCGTCGAAAACTAGGAATTATCGCCTAAGGAGAAATGACAAAAATACAACAACAATAATTATCGTTGTATTATCATGATCCCGTTGAACTGACACATAAACAGTGAACATATCAATTATTTTTAATTACTAAAAAAAGATGAAAAATATGTCATCAATCCTTTTTGTTATTCTCTTCATTTTTACATTATGTTCAGAAAATGGTATCACGGAAAGACCTCCTGTAAACAGTGAGCCTGATGAACCTAAAAAACCGCCAGTGTCCAATGTGTTATGGGTAGCGGCCAGTAACAGCAGCGCGGCAGATAAGGCACAGGCTGACTACATATGTGACGGGAGTAATGATCAACAGGAGATACAATCAGCGCTAAATAAGTTACCGCCATCAGGAGGTGTGATCAACCTGCACAGTGGTACGTACCACTGTGCAGGGATCATCACCCCTAAAACAGGATCAACTCTGAAAGGAAAGGGTGAATCTGAAACTTATCTGAAGTTCACCAATGATGGACGTATCAACGTGGATAACGAGAATGTTACTCTGGATGGCCTCAATCTTCATGGGAGTAACTATAGTGTAGGTGTTAAATGGCTGGGCGTATTAACCATACGTGCGAGCCATGCGAAAATTCACAACATTACAGGAACGGCAGACGCAAGCATTCAGGCAGTATTTCTTCTGATTCACGATCCTTCGATTTACTCTCCTACTCTCGAAGATGTAGAGTTCATTCATTGTAAGGCAACAGATACAGGGACTTATGGATTCCTTCATAATGCCTGGGGAACGGAGAATAAGGTGATGAAGAACATCCGCTACGAAGACTGCCAAGCAGTCAACTGCGGTAGATTTGGGGCATTCAACCCCTGGGTGACCGGGTTTAATTTTGCTGAGCTCAACAGCATTGAGGGGCTCCGTGTAAAAAATTGCGTTGCTGAAGGTACTCTTGAATCCGGATTTCATTTCGAGTTTGATCCCGCAAAAAAAGACTGCATTCTTGAAAATTGTGTGAGTCGTAATAACGGCAATAAACCTTACCCGTCTAAACCTTACGACAATAGCGATATGTCAACCCACTACTTCGGATGTGGTTACTATGCACCAAATGCCGATGTAACATTCATTAATTGCACGGCAGAAGCCAACTCTATGAACGGATTTTATACGACGAATGGCGGTAAGCTATACAACTGTGCGGAGAAAGAGACCGGGGTCGGGAGAACTGATTTTTCTTATCGGGTACCTGCCGGTTTCTATAGTCTTCCTACCCGTTCGGTAAATCCCTCTCTTGTGATGGATCACTGCAAGAGCATAAATTCGAATGGCTACGGAATTCAGGTAGATCTCGCGAATAACGTGAAAATTATAGACTTTCAACTGACTAATCCTTCCGGGCATAATGGAAAAGGTTCAAGCTTTGGCGGCACGCATAATGTGTTTGACAATTCAGAGGTAAATATTTATGCATCGGGTGATCGGGCGGAGACATTGATATGGGCAAAAAATAATATAAACACCGTTTTCTCCGGAAAGATCATCTCCAATAGCACTAAGCCTTTTCTAATCGAAGGTGCTCGTACTTCCAATGTCCTTGTTAAGGATATGGAAATTATTTCAGATGTGCTCCCGCCCGGCCCGGGAGGTATCACTGTTGAAAATAGTGTTCCGCCAGATCAGGTGAATCTCCAAAATGTGTATGTAACACCTCCTTCTGCTCCTTAAGAGATGTTAGACTTCCTGATATGGACATTTCCCCAGGAGAATTTATATAAAATTAAACGTGGCAATGCTATGCAGTTATCAAAAAATAATTCAGAGACTATTATATATTTCCTCTTTTTGAGTTTGTTCCCTGTTTTACAACCTTTAACGTTAAAATCCCAGTCTTTAAATAGTAACCGGGTTATTAAACTTTCATCTAACGGGACATTGGAGATCAAGAATATTGATGTGAATTCAAACCGGATTGGCCTGTATGAAAAGTTTGAAATTACGCTCGATTTTGACGATGGTACCCCTTTCTTTGGAGTAGGCATGGATCGGGAGCAAGGCAACACCTATCCCAATGAACAGATTTATTGCTGTTTTGCAAACACGGGTGGAAACTTTAACCGCCTGTTTCTGACAAACGGGACGCTTAACCTGGGAGAGATCAACCCAAACAATCCACAGCCCGACCGTGGAATAGGGAAAATAAACCTTGAGGGTACATGGCACCTCGATCAGGTAATGGAGGCAGGAGAAAGACAGGGAATATACCATATGCTATCATTGACCAACCAATGGACCTTTAACCAGAGATGGAAAAATCACTTTACTGAAGATCGGGAAAAAATGCAATTCAGGATGATGGAAAAAAACAAGAGCTACTATTATTGATAAAAATCATCTAATGTATAAATTTAAAAAAGTTAAACATGAAAAAAATAATTATTGCTGTGTTATTATTCATAGGGATATACTGTTATGGGCAAAAGTATGAAGGATTGGCGTTAACTCCTCCTATGGGGTGGAACTCCTGGAACATATTCAGGTGTGATATTAGTGAAGATTTAATTAAGGATATTGCCGATAAGTTTGTTGAATCGGGAATGAAAGATGCCGGTTACGAGTACATCGTGATTGATGACTGCTGGCAAATAAACAGAGATGAAAAAGGAAAGATAGTACCCGACCCGGAACGATTTCCTTCGGGTATAAAGGCTCTGGCAGATTATGTCCACTCAAAGGGACTGAAATTTGGAATTTATTCGTGTGCCGGAACAAAAACGTGTCAAAATCGGCCCGGGAGCAATGGGTATGAGATAATTGATGCCAATACCTATGCTGAATGGGGCGTTGATTATTTAAAGTATGATTGGTGCAATTCCGAAGGTATCGACCCACATAAAGCATATATCGATATGAGTAAAGCCCTTGCAGATACAGGCAGGCCAATAGTTTTCAGCATGTGTGAATGGGGCAACAGCCGTCCCTGGAGTTGGGCGCAAAATGTGGGTCATTTATGGCGTACAACAAACGATATTTTGGATTGCTGGGATTGCAGGCGAGAATGGGGAGGTATGGGCTGGACAATCATCCTTGACTCACAGGTAGGTTTGGAAAAATATGCCGGCCCGGGACATTGGAATGATCCTGATATGCTTGAAGTGGGAAACGGGAAAATGAGCTATAATGAATATGTAGCACACTTCAGCTTTTGGTGTTTGCTTGCTGCACCCTTAATGGCAGGAAATGATCTTCGCAAAATGGATGCTAATATAAAAGAGATTCTTCTGAATAAAGATGCCATTGCCATCAATCAGGATACTGCAGGGATTCAGGGGAAAAAAGTATATGATGAAGGAGACTTTGAAATATGGCAAAAAGAACTCGATAACGATGATATTGCCGTGATATATTTTAACAGGAATCAACGCTCCTTCACCTTTCCCACTCTCTGGGAAGAGATTGGCATTGCTGGTGATATGAGCGTATATGATATTTGGAAACATGAGAATATCGGTGAGGTTAATCAGTTAAAGAATCTTGAGATAGAGGGACACTCCGTTAAATTCTTTCGGTTATCCGGTTCGGCAAAATGATGAATCTCTTAATATAATAAACTCGATAACAGAGATATGATTCTATGAAGATACAATACATATGTCTCATCCTGATTATGCTTATTGGTTTATCAGACCTGGGTTTTTTACAGGGACAAAACACAATAATTCAGGAACAAAACTTAACGGGAGAAGAATATTTAAAAGATACCAAGCCTCTGGAACTGGAAAGTATCGAAGTGCTCCGTTCCGAAATGATTGGAGGGATGTTCAGCTATTTTTCCAAGGTGTTAGAATCGGGCAGTCTGAATAAAAATCAATATTGGAACCAAAATTATTCTTCTACACATGAGTATGAAGCATCAATTGCCTCCAACAGGGAAAGGTTTAAAAAAATTACCAGGATAGTAGATGGGCGTTTACCATTTGACGGGTTAGTTCTATTGGAAAGCACAGCTCATAAAGCACTGGTAGCACAAACAGACAACTATTCGGTTTATCGCGTAAAATGGCCAGTCTTGGAGGGTGTTACAGGTACAGGTTTGTGGATTGAACCTCACAAAAACGTTCAGGCACAGATAGTGGTTATACCTGATGCAGATCAGTCGCCCGAAATGTTGATGGGGTTAAATCCCGGAATCCCGGATGAATCCTTGCTTGCACCGCGACTGGCGAATGCCGGTTGCAGACTGATTATACCGCTGATAATCGACAGGGACGATACTTGGTCGGGAAACCCTGAGGTAGTCATGACAAACCAGCCTCACAGGGAGTTTATTTATCGGCGTGCTTATCAGGTAGGAAGGCATATCATCGGATATGAAGTTCAGAAAGTGCTGGCGGCTGTTGATTGGTTCAAACAGCAGGCACCCGAACTACCCGTAGGCGTAGCCGGATATGGTGAAGGAGGGCTATTGGCATTTTACAGTGGCGCCGCAGACACCCGTATTGACGGTGTGTTGGTAAGCGGTTATTTTCAAGAGCGAGAAAAAGTATGGGAAGAACCTTTATACAGAAATGTGTGGGGTTTACTGGAAGAATTCGGAGATGCGGAAATTGCCGGCCTGATAGCTCCCAGGTTATTGGTGGTAGAGGCCTGTCAAGGTCCTGAAGTGAAAGGCCCTCCCAACGCCGTCGGCGGTCGAAAAGAGGTTGCAGCTCCGGGTCGTTTAACCACACCTCCATTAAACTCGGTACTTAATGAAGCTCACCAGGCAGAAGAACTATTTCGCAAATTGGGAATACCTTCAAAATTTCAATTGATAGTAAATGATAAAGGAAGGGGAATTCCTGGCTCAATGGCTGCTACAGAAAAATTATTTACCGGCCTCGGAGTCAATGCAGAGATATCAACCGGACCGAATCAACGCCCTATTCGTTTAACCACAGGTTTCAATTTCGATACTCGAATGCAGCAACAATTTTATGAGTTGATGAATCACATTGAATTGCTTGTAAAGAAGAGTCCAAAACAGCGGGAAAAATTCTGGAGCAAGGCAGACCCTTCGTCAGTGGAAAAATGGGAAGAATCAACTGAGTTTTACAGAGATTATTTCTGGAAAGAAATTATCGGAAAAATGCCTTCACCTGATCAGCCATTTAACCCCCAATCTAAACTGATATACGAAAATTCCAAGTGGAAAGGCTACCTGATAAAGCTGGATGTTTGGGAAGGGATACCCGCGGGTGGAATCATGTTGATCCCGAATAACCTGAAACAGGGAGAACAGTATCCTCTCGTGGTACTTCAGCATGGTCTGGGTGGACGTGCCGAATCTTATGTAAATTCTGAAAGGGACTCATTCGGATCTAAATTGATCGATATGGGCTACATTGTATATGCCCCACAGAATCCTTACGGTTTGGAAAATTTCAGAATATTTCAGCGAATGGCCAATCCTTTGAAACAATCGATCTTTTCAGTCACTATCGGTCAACACGACCAGACGTTACAATGGTTAAAAACGTTGCCTTTCGTAGACGAAGATCGTATCGGGTTTTATGGATTATCTTATGGAGGAAAAAGCGCCGTCCGGATACCGGCTGTTCTAAAAGATTATAAAGTAGTAGTTTGCTCAGGAGATTTTAATGAATGGGTATGGAAGACTACCTCATTGGATTTTCCTGCCAGCTATATGTTCGTGGGGGAATATGAGGTGTTTGAGTTTAACCTTGGGAACAGGGTAAATTACGCGGAAATGGCAGGGTTGATTGCCCCAAGAGCGTTTATGGTTGAACGGGGGCACTGGGACCCGGTTGCACCCGATGAGTGGGTTGCTTACGAATATGCCAAAGTCAGAAGGCTGTATACACAATTAGGTATCGGGGAGTGTACTGATATCGAATTCTTCGACGGAGGACACAAGATTAACGGAGTGAAAACCTTAGAGTTCCTTGAAAAACACCTTAAGAAAATAGCAGAATAAATGATTATCATTACTTCCGCACACAAAAATAGAAAAAATGAGGAAAAGAATAATTTTAAAAAAAACGGCAGTGCCGGTTATACTTATAGCGCTTATCTTGAGCGCAGTAGGATGCACTAACAACAGTAGAGCAGAGGATAACGACATAGTTATTGAAAATAGTGAGTTAAAACTCATTTTAAGCAGTAACGGAACCGCGAAAAGCCTTATTCATAAACCAACCCAACAGGAATGCTTATTAAGAGGGGCTAATCTGCCGGTCTTCTCAATCAGGCAGGAAAGGCCCTATGATAATGAGCATCAGCTGGCTTATCCGGCTATCAGCAAAGAGTTCTCTTCAGATACGATATACCAGGTGGATGATCAACTTGTCGTCGGTTTCGAGTTGATAGATTATCAAGCATATATTGATCTGAAAATAACGGATCACTATATTGGTTTTGCTCTTGAGAAGCTGGAATATCACATGGACGATATCGGCATAAAACGAAAGACTGAAATAGATGAATTCACACTCCTGCAAATTCCATTGAAAGAGAGAAGCAATTTTGGGGAGTGGCTGAACGTGATGTGGGACGAAAATGTGGCAGTAAATTTACTGGCTGCCAATCCCACAACTAAAATTGAATCAAAAACAAGAGACGGTTGTAAAGTTGTCCGTGCAGGAGGTGTTGCAGAAGTACAGATTGAAGGGATAGAAGCTGTACTGATTGCCACGGAAACTGCTGCACTTCTCGACCGTATCGACAGGGTCGAACGTGACTACGGCCTCCCTTTGGGGGTTGAAAGCAGGCGCTGCAAAGAATATAAAAATTCATATTATGAACTCAGAAATGTCACCACGCAAAATATAGATGAGCACATATCCTTTGCAAAGCAGGGAGGATTCAAGCAGATGGTGATTTATTATACTGATTTTGCTGCATCTATGGGGCATTTTCCGTGGAAATTCCAATATCCGGGAGGGATGAAGGATTTACAGGAAATTGTGAAAAAGATTGAGGATGCCGGCATGATCGCCGGACTCCATCTTCATTATAATAAAGCAGGGATAAACGATTCCTATGTTACTCCTATCCCGGATTCCCGGTTAAACGTACGGAACGTTTTCACACTGTCGAAAAATGTTAATAGGAGTGATACTGTTATCACTGTAGAAGAAAACCCGGACGGGACTACTTTGGAGGATGGAAGGCGTTATCTGAAGATTGGAAATGAATTGGTCAGTTATAAAGGCTACACGACTTCTCCACCCTATCAATTTACAGGATGTCAACGGGGTGCATTGCACACATCTCCCAACAATTTAGATGCCGGTTACATGCTTGGAATATTGGATGTAGACACATGGCCGGTTTTTGTACGGTTTAATCAGAGAACCGGCATTCAGGAAGAGGTAGCGGAAAGGCTTGCGAATATCTATGATCAGGCAGGATTTAAGTTCATATATTTCGATGGGGCAGAAGATGTTCCACCTCCCTATTGGTATAATGTCTCGAAAGCTCAACTGGACGTATATAAAGCGTTTAAAAATAAGCCCCTCTTTTCGGAAGGGGCATGTAAATCGCACTTCAGCTGGCATATTCTGACCCGTGGGAATGCTTTTGACATATTTCGTCCCGAAGTAATCAAAGAAGCCACACGGATTCATCCTGTAGCAGAAGCGAGACTGGTTTCAAATGATTTCACCGGTATTGATTTCGGTTGGGTCGGCTATGTGGCCCCGGATAAAAGTACGATAGGTATCCAACCTGACATGCTCGAGTATATCACCAGCCGTGCAGCCGGGTGGAACTCGATTATTTCACTTATTGGAAATCTTGATCAGTTGAAAGCTCACCCCAGAACGGGAGATAATCTGGAAGTGATCAGAAGGTGGGAGGAAGTACGAGAAAAAGATATCCTGACAGCCGAGCAAAAGAGAGAGCTCCGGGAGTCTGGGCAAGAACATATACTGCTGGTAAATGAAAATGGGGATTATGAACTTGTACCATACCAGCAAATAACTGATCTTGCTGATGGAAGTCAGGAAATTCGGGCATTTATATTTGAACGGAACAGTAAAATATGGGTCGTTTACTGGCATATCTCAGGAGAATCAAACATCCTGTTGCCGGTAAATTATGAGAACATAAAACTTTTTGAAGAATTAGGAAAAGAGATCCCGGTCGAAGAAAATGGCAACGGAATTAATTTACCCGTTGGAAACCGAAAATACGCGCAATTTGATCTGCCAAGGGAAAAAGTAATCGAGATATTCTCACAAGCAGTTTTACAATAAAAAATAATGAGAATTTATCAAACACTATTAAGAAGTTGAATTAATTAAAACAAAAAATTATGATTAAGGTAACATGTGGATTCACGATTCCGATAACCTTATATGGTTTGCCTCCAAGTGTAAATAATCTTTTAAAAGTGATGGGAGAGATAAGCGAAGCCGGGTTTGACACCATCGAAATGGAAATAGATGCCGGTGAGTGCCAAACTTATGCCGATAAATGGCAAACGATAATAGATCGTTCAAAGAGCCTGAAACTGGATGTTGTAAGTATCATGGCTGTTACCTACGAACTTTTTTCCTTTGATGAGGAAAAACGGCGAAATTCGTTGGAACGATTTTCCCAAATTTGTGAAATGACGGCTGCCATAGGAGCAAAAATGGTGACCAACTGCTTCTATCTCCCACCGGAAATGGTTCCCAAGGAAAGAACATCCCTCTATCACGGCGGGCCTGCCGATGCCGTTGCTATACCTGAAGGGTTTGTATGGGAAGAACTCAGGAATAATGTCATCGCCCAATTAAGAAAAGCATCAGGTATTGCCGAAAAGAATGGGCTGCAGTTTGCGATGGAGATGAGGGCGGGCGATTTTATTTCATCCGTCGATGGTGTTATCTCTATATTTAAAGATGTAGGCGTGGAGAATATCGGCATGGTATACGATGTTGCCCATGCAAACGCTATAGGAGAATATCTGGATTTAGGCATATATAAACTGAACAATTACCTCAAACTGGTTCATCTCTCCGATAACGATGGTACTAGACCGTACCACTACCAGCCTGGCAGGGGAAATATTAATTTCAGGAATATCATTCACACTTTAAAGAAGGTAAAATATGAAGGGTATGTAGTGGTTGATATCAGTGGAATTGATAACATCATGCAGGAGGCTGTAAAAATGAAAGAAATGTTGGAAAAACTGATAGCAGAGTGAGATCTTATGTTCAATAATGAAAAATCAATCGTATGAAGTTAAGTGTATCATCTAAACTATATCAGAATTACAGGTTGGAGGAAACTATTAAACGGATTTCCAAACTCGGCTACGACGGCATAGAGATTTGGGGTGGACGTCCGCATGCATATTACCGGGATATCAACCAGACGACTGTTTCATCCGTGAGGGAATTAATCGAAAAGACCGGACTTGAAATATCCGGCTTTATCCCGGCACAGTTTGGTTATCCGACAAGTTTATGCAGCCCAATCCCATCTATCCGGAAAGATAGCGTGGAATACATCAAAAATAGTATCGACACATCCCTTTTACTGGGATGCAGGACAGTAAGTCTTTGTCCTGGCCGCACCCTGTATGGGCAGGGCTATAACAGTGGAATGGCCGAATTAACAAGTAGTCTCGATGAGCTGGTGGACTATGCAGTTGCCAAAGAGGTGCTTCTGTTATTGGAACCGGCCCATATGATGGAAAGTGATCTGGTTCTCACGGTGGAAGACGGGGTAAGGCTCATCGAGGATCAAAAATACCCAGATATGGGTATAGCTTTAGACACCGGTCATTGTCACGTGAACAAGGAATCATTGGTAGACTCTCTGTTACTTTTGAAGAGAAAAAACATTCCACTGCATGTTCACTTGGATGATAACAACGGGCTGGCCGATCAGCATAAGATTCCGGGGGAGGGAACAATCTGTTTTACACCATTTTTCCAAACTTTGCTTGAAACCGGATATAAAGGATTCTTGACCGTGGAATTGGGATTCGATTATACTTCCAGTCCGGATGAAGCTGCCCACCAAAGCAGAGAATTTGTCCTGTCAGTTCTGGAAGATACCCATATTCGTATCAAAAAAGGGCAATAATAATGAAAAAATAATCCAATGACTTTAAAGGAGAAGATTGCAGGCAGAAAAAGGAGAACAGCTAAGATCATCCTGCTTTTATTCATTTCTCTCTCTTTCAGTCATTATGAAGTAATGGCACAGATAAAAGCCGGAACAGGAAAAAGCAATATAACGGCAGATTCGGGAAATATCAACGACTCCCTGTATGTGAAAACCCTGGTTCTGGAGAACGGAGAGTTAAAGATGGCTATCATTACCATGGATGTAGTTGCCATTGGAACCATAGGGAATATTTTGGATAATTTCTTAGATGATGTGCGAAATGAAATTGAAAGTAAGTTTGGCATTAAAAGAGAGCATATTTTGGTAAGTGCATCACATAATCATCATGACGGATTTTTAATCGGTGAAAATTGGTTATGCAACGACATTCAAAACAGGACTATCTCGGCCGTAGAGAAGGCAATCTTAAACCTTGAACCTGTAAAAATTGGAACGGGAACGGGCTCTGAAGACAGGTTCGCGATGAACCGCCGTATCAATCTTAAAAATGGGAAGGTTTTTACGATTCGGCATGCGAATCCAAATATGCAAGATGAAGAGATTGCCGATTTGGGAGAAATTGACCCTGAAATAGGAATATTGAAGATTGACCGGTTAAATGGTACGCCCAAAGCAATACTTTATAATTATGCCTGCCATCCTTACACAGGTGTTCCAAATAAAAGAGTGACTGCCGAGTACCCCGGATTTGCCTCCCAATTAATTGAGGAACAGCTCGGACAGGGAGCCATGGCCTTTTTCCTTCAGGGAGCAGCAGGAGATATAACAGAAATAATGTATAAGGATGTAAACCATCCGAGAGATAGTGAACCTTTTGGTCAAATGCTCGGACTAAATGTACTAAACAGGACAAGAGAAATAGCCACCTGCGAAACTAAACGGTTATCTGTGGTTAACAAGGTCATCTATCTTCCACTTCGTTCGGATTTTGCTTCGAATCTGAATGCTTTGGAAATGGAAACTCAGATACTTTTGGACTCTCTCAGATCAACAAGTTTGAACTTAAAAACATTTCTTCCTTTATACTTGAAATACAAAATTTCCGAATCCTATCCTTCCTATTATAAATATCTATATCTGGATGAAGAGAAAAAAGGAACAGAAGATTTCAAGAAACTGGATGAATCAAATAGGAGAGATATCGATAAATATATCCGCAATATCCATATAATGGAGAGGCTATCTCATATTCGTGAAGATATCTATTGGTTAAAACTTAGAAAGGAGTTGGCCAACAAAACTGGAGGAACGAGTATTCCTGTAGAGATTTTGGGAATCCGCATCGGAGACTTTATACTTGTTTCTTTTCCGGGAGAAGCATTTGCAGCTGTAGGACTTAGCATCAAGAAAATGTCGCCATATCCTTTTACTTTTCTTTCAGCTTATTCCAACGGTTACATACATTATGCTCCCGACAAAGAGGCCTTTCAAAAAGGCGGATATGAAGTGACAAATTGCATTCTTGCACCCGAATGGCAGGAGACTTATGAAAAAGAGATACTGAGAATGATAAAGCAATTATAATTAAATCTATAAAACGAATTAAATCATTAATTAATAGATATTCACACATCAAACGATTTGCATATGAAAAAGGAACATACAAAAGAGAAAACCGTAAAGGTTATTCCTGTTCATTTCGGAGAAAAACTCATCGAACTGCGAATTCCTGAAAAAAATCTTTGTTTCAGTCTACAAAGAAATGAGTTTAGTCCACCTGAAAATCCCGGTGATGAAATAAAAAGAGCCTTACAGAATCCAATAGGGACAAAAAGATTAAGAGAGATAGTTTCAAAGAATTCGTCCGTGGTTATCTTGGCAGATGACAGGACAAGAGTTACACCCCAGAAAGTAATTATTCCGTTAATTCTTGATGAATTGCATGAAGCGGGAATTGGCAACGAACAGATCAAGCTGGTTATAGCCTACGGCACTCACAGGCCTATGACAGATAAAGAGATACTGGAACGGTTCGGGCAGGACATTATTGATCAAATTGAAATAAAACATCACGATTGCCAGGGGAATCTGGTAAACAGAGGAATAACCAAGAGAGGAACAAGAATAGTTGTCAACAAAGATGTTCTCAATGCCGACATACGTATTGGAGTTGGTGGAGTGCTACCGCATCATCCTGTCGGCTGGAGCGGTGGTGCCAAAATCCTGCTCCCCGGAGTGGCAGGAACTGAAACAGTTCATGCCATGCACCTGCTGGGAGCAACTGAACAACAACTAGGCAAAGTGTTGACTCCCTGTCGGGAAGAAATGGAAGATTTTGCAAGAGACGTAGGGCTTCATTTTATCGTGAATGTTATACAGACTGATAAAGGAGAGCTGCTGAAAGCTGTGGCAGGTCACTTTATTGAAGCACATCGTGAAGCTGTAAGGTGGGGAATGAAAATTTTCGGTTCAAGATTCACTGAAGCAGCCGATATCACCATCAGTAGCGCTTATCCGTCCGATTTTGATTTCACACAAGCCGATAAAGGGTTGTTCTCGGCAGAGATTGCCACCAAACCCAAGGGTGAAATTATCCTTCTGTCACCTTGTTATGAAGGAATTGCACCTACTCATGGAGAAGAGATTGCCCGCCTTGCCAAATATGATGATACCACGCTTTTCAAAATGCTGGATGACAATGCAATAGAGGATCGGTTTGGAGCTTCGGAGTGTATGTACCTGAACCATATTAAGCGGAATTTCAAAGCAACTTTAACAATGGATCCTATACTGACCAATCTGCTTGGATTTCATTATTTGAGAATAGATGATCTACAAGAGTATTTGAGTGAACGCATCAATCTGGAAAAAGATATTCAAATTGGAATAGTACATAATAGCAGTGAGGTCTTGCCGGTTCAGGAATAAACTGAAAGTATAACCATTCACATATAAAAATAAATCAACAATTGAAAAACAGAAAATTTCATGTCTGAAATAAAGTCAGTTTTGAAGCGATCCGGGAATTCTCTGAGATCCGTAGGACCCGGTCTATTCCTTGTAGGATATAGCATCGGCACAGGAAGTGTGGTTGCAATGGCCTCAGCAGGATCCCGTTATGGAATGTCTATGCTTTGGGCTTTAGCCCTTTCCTGCATATTCAGTTTTTTCTTATTGGAAGCTTATGGACGGTATACCATTGTAACGGGAGAAGGAGCACTGTATGGTTATAAGAAACATTTCAAATCTCTGGGTAAACTGGCAGCTTTGATAACTTTGGTTGGATTGGTTTTTGTCGAGATTCTGGCACTTATTGGTATAATGGGGATTGCTTCCGACCTTATGAGACAAATATCCATCCGTCTGTTTGGGGAGCCGGGATGGAATCCGGTTTATATTGCATTTGGAGTAATTATTTTTTTATATCTATTCCTGCTGACAGGAAAATATTCCTCTTTTGAGAAATTAATGATAGTTTTCGTCTCCATCATGGGTATCAGTTTTATTATCTCCATGTTTGTTGTTTTTCCTGAGCCTAATACTGTAATAGAAGGACTTATCCCCAACATACCGGACGAAAAAAATGCTCCGATGATCATTGCGGCGTTAGTAGGGACTACGTTAACGGCACCGACCTTTGTAGTAAGGAGCATGTTGATGAAAGAGAAAAAATGGACAACGAAACACTCGAAACTTCAAACAAAAGATGCCTTTGTGGCAGCGTTGTTGATGTTTATCATAAGCGGTTCTATTATGGCATGTGCCGCAGGTACTTTATATATTGCCGACAAACCGGTTGAAGATATACTCACGATGGTAAGTATGCTGGAGCCGTTCCTGGGACATCTGGCTTTATCTGTTTTTATCATGGGAATATTTGGCGCAGCCCTCTCTTCTGTTTTTCCAATCGTGATGCTTGCACCTTTATTGATCAGTGACTACGAAAACAGACCTGTTATATATAAAGGATTCCGTTTTCGATTAATGACCGGCATTGCGCTTCTTTTTGGGTTAATTGTTCCCGCATTTGGATTTAAGTCGGTCTATGCCATGTTGATCAGCCAATTGTTTCAAATATTTGTATTGCCGATTGTAGTTATTGCCATTATATATCTGTTAAACAGAAAAAGTATAATGGGAAAATATAAGGCGGGATTCTGGTTTAATCTTGGACTTTTGCTAACACTCCTTTTTTCCTTATATATTTCTTATCAATCCATTGTAGGCTTTATAGAATCATCCCATACAATTTTCTAAAGAGACAAATTTTTTATTTACTCCTAATAATAAAACCGGTAAAACTCTATTTATACAATCAGAACCAACTTATCATCCTTGTCGATGAAATGACGATTATTCTTATGGCAGTTAAAACAAATCGTGGAAAATTTAAATGATTTATATTTATGTGAAACGAAAAAATGAAACAAAGGAGATGAATTTTATAAAATATGGCATAATATACACGGCTGTGTCTTTATTTATTATATTCGCCAACGTGAGATCGCAAGTAAATTTAAATGATATTCCAATGATTGGTGCAGAAATATTCATAGAACCCGGGCAGTCGGATGAAAATGTAGAGAACTGGTTTAAAATTCTCAGGAAAAACAATATGAAGGTTACACGTATCCGCATGTTCGAAAATTATATGAAGGATGTAAATGGCGACTGGGATTTCAGCTTATTTGACAAGGCATTCTCTTATGCGGAAAAATATCATATTAAAGTCTATGCCAATCTTTTCCCGGCTACAGATTTTACAGATGTAGGAGGATTTAAATTTCCGTATAACGAAGAACATCTTAACCGTATAGCCGATTATATAAAAAATGTAGTTCTTCATTTTAAACAACACTCATCTCTCTATGGTTGGATTCCCATCAACGAACTAGGGGGAGGGAACATAAATGACCCTTTGGCAAGGACAATCTACAAAAAATGGCGAGATAACTATGAAGACACCCAGCAGATCTATAAACTCACTGCTTACAACCAGCTGTCATTTGATAATGAGAAGTTCTTGTTGCATTATAACACATGGTATTTAAAATGGTTGTCGGATGAAATACGCAAATATGACAAAGAAAAGTCCATCCACGTAAATAACCATCAGATTTTTACACTGGCCGCACAGTATGATTTCCCAAGTTGGAGAACTTTTCTGTCCAGCTTAGGAGGTTCAGCCCATGCCAGTTGGCATTTTGGTTTTTTCCCCAGAAACAGGTATGCCATAGCCATGTCTGCAAATAGCGAGATTCTTCGTTCGGGCGCCGGTAACATTCCCTGGCTGATGACTGAATTACAGGGAGGAAATAATATTTACAGCGGTACCAACCCAATGTGTCCTACAAAGGAGGAAATAGGTCAGTGGTTTTGGATAACTATAGGTTCAGGGAGTAAAGGAGCAATCTACTGGTGTTTAAACCCAAGAGCATCCGGTGCTGAATTTTGAGAATCAACCTACAGGCTGATAAAACATGGGAGGAA
>DGZP01000110.1 GCA_002398565.1 Proteiniphilum sp. UBA4977 | reverse complement strand
TTGTCACCTCTGGATGCCGAAATCTGAAAAGTTCCATCCAAATCGGTCACGGTACCCGTTGATGTACCCTTCACTAGTATGGTTACACCAATCATTGGTTCGTTGGTTGCGTCATCCAGGACTTTACCGGTAATCAGGTTTTGTCCAAAAACACTGAAACCCGAAAATGCCATAAACAGCACAACTGCAAGCCGCAATAAGAACGGCTTTGGGCTTGACTTCTCCTTTTTCATTCAATTCTAATTTTTAAATAAACATTCATAAAATTCTCTCAATATACATTCATACTTAATTTATTTCACTTTCATTCTCGCCTGTAATTGGGCCTGATACAATGAATGAGGTACTAGATTTTCTTTATTTATTCCTTCCCATACACCATCTTCCCGGTCTTTGAAGTGTCCCGGGTAATGGTTGCCTTTCATTCCTATATTATAATTATTGCCTGATACCCATGGCTTTTGTACGGAGGCACGCCCGGCACGGCAGTTCCACAACACCTGGGTGACGCCGGCCCACCCGTGTCCACTTCCCATATTTCCCCTGTCCTGAACATTGATGTCATTGTCTGTAACCACGTTGTCATACAGCGTGCCTGTAGCCCACCTGTGATGTGGTCCTATGTCCGAAAAGGCATTGACCGAAACACAGTTATAAAACACATTTGGCCCACAAACACGGGCACCTGTCACGTAATCGTGTCTCCCGTTTCTACTCAGGCAATTCATAAATAGATTTTGCTGGCCGTTGTTATTGAATGAGTAACGCATCCCTCCCGTGATCGGAGACTTTGGATCAAAACAGCGTGCATCGGAAACAGTGATGTTTTTCGCAAAGCGCTCACAACTTACGGCCGAATAGCCGAAATTTACCGTCGTAATGTTTTTGACCCAGCAGTTCTCGGCATTGTCCAATTGAACTGCAATCCATCCGTGCTCGGTATCGTCGTCGCTTTGGTACTCCGATTCGAGATACATATCGGAAACTCCCACTTCATGAATGCGCCCGTCGAATCTGTATTTATAAATTTCACCTCCACCATATTGCTTTTCCATTTGCATCACCACCGGATTATCGATAAAGATGCAATTGCCTTCAATTCCGGTGATTTCTCTCTCGAAAGCCAGATTATATTCCTCTGCCTCCCATTGACGCGTACCCGGTCTTTCGACGATCCGGTTCATCCGGATGGCCTCAATCCATTGAGTCGTTCCGGGACGAAACAGGATGATGCGATCGCCAACCTTAAACTGATCGGCCGATGTCACGCGAAAGGAATATGATCCGACAGGAACAAATTGATCCGTGATCTTTACGCGTGTATCGATTATTTCCTGGGATGTTCCGTTTCCTTTTATTTGAATGAGAGGATATCTCTGCCTTCCCGTAGCAATAATCCGTGTTTCATTTATGTTGTCACCTTCTCCTTTCAGAACTATTCCACTGGTTGAAATAACAATGCTTTTGGAAACCCTGTATTCCCCTCTGCTCAACAGGATTGTTCCTCTGTGTCCGTTTATACCGGGTTTGTTTTTTGAAATTTCGTCGATAGCCATCTGAATATTTTTCCAGTTATCTCCCTCTACGGGAATAACTACCCTTGCCACGGGGTAACATGGAATACTTTTTGTTCCATGATGATATCCGACATGGCTGAAATCAGGGATAGTGTTGCCTTGTTTATCAGGAATATAGGTAAGCGTACCGCTTTCATTGACATAAACATGACTTGATTGCCAATTTGGCGATGTCTGGATCTGCGAATAAATCATCGGCATGGCAAACAGGCAGATCAGGATGATTGTAATATTTTTTATGCTCATTTTTGGTTTATACATTTAGTGTCATTCTATTTACGAATCCGGAATGCTTTTTAATTATTGACTTTTATTAACATTGTTTTGATGTTGTGCTCGAGCACGTTGTGCCTTTTATGCCAACTTGAATTTTCCGTGACTTTTTATTCAGTATTTCGGGTTATGACTGGTTGGGTAAGTCCTGAAAAGTGTTTTTATTTATTGATATTTATCAGTACTCTGCCAAACTTCTCCTATAGGTTTGCGCCCCATACCACGCCACCACCACAAAGCAGATAAAAGGCAGGATAAAGGAAGCGTTTACCGCGGGAAAAGAATTACCGATCGTCTTCAGATCTATGATCGATGCCTGTAGCGGCGGTAGTATCGATCCTCCCAGGATAGCCATGATCAGCCCCGCTGCGCCGAACTTGGCATCGTCTCCCATACCTTTCAGTGCAATTCCGTATATCGTCGGGAACATCAACGACATGCAAGCCGATACTGCCACAAGGGAATACAATCCCCAGATATTTTGTAAAAACATCACACCCAGTGTGAATATGGCGGCTGCTATGGCAAGAATGCGCAACAGTTTTCCCGGGTTGAGAAATTTCAGCAGGTACGTACATACAAAGCGGCTCGCGCAAAAGATGATCATGGCTACAATATTGTACTTCTGAGAAAGCACTTCCGCAGCCTGTTCTTCCATTCCCTGTGCCATAAACACGCGTGTACCGTATTGAATGATGAATGTCCAGCACATGATTTGTGCACCCACATAAAAAAACTGCGCAATCACTCCCTGTCGGTAGTTTGGTATGGAGAAGATTCGTTTCAGTGTAGGGAAGAAGTTGATTTGCTTGTTCCTGTCTCCGTTTGTCGGCATGCGTGCAATCCAGATGATCAGAAACATGACCATCACTACAATTCCGATAGCGAGGTAAGGAGCGATGAGGATGGACAGGTCGGACTGTCGCAGCGTTGTAAATTCTGTGTCGGAAAGTACTGCGCGTTCTGCCGTGCTCATTGGATTCAATCGCGCCTGAATAAAGTTCATCGCCACATACATTCCCACCAGCGATCCCATCGGGTTAAATGATTGTGCCAGATTGAGCCTGCGGGTAGCCGACTCCTCCGGTCCCATTGTAAGAATGTAGGGATTGGCGCTTGTCTCCAGAAAAGACAATCCGCAGGTAAGAATAAAATAGGCGGCCAGAAAGGGATAGAAGCTTCCGGATTCTTTTGCCGGAAAAAAGAGAAATGCTCCTACAGCATAAAGCAGCAATCCGAGCATGATTCCTTTCTTGTAGGAGAATTTCCGGATAAAAATTGCAGCCGGAAACGCCATGGCAAAGTATCCGCCGTAGAATGCAAGCTGAACCAATGCACCTTCTGTGACACTCATCCGGAAAATCTTGGAAAAAGCTTTGACCATGGGGTTGGTGATGTCATTGGCAAAACCCCACAACGAAAAACAGGCAGTGATGAGGACAAACGGCAGTAAATAATATACGCCGTTGTATTTGAGTAATAACGATTTATGTGTATTCATAGGTTCCCGTTTCTCATTTTATGACTCCTTTTTTCAGGATGATATTCGCGTACAATGCTTCTTCTCCGGTAGCAATCACGGCATATGATTTTTTTGCCCTTTCGTAGAAAGCGAAACGTTCAATATAACCAATCGAGAATGGTTCGCCCGAAGATTGTAATATCTCTTTGTAATCGTTCCATATTTCCGGCTTGTAATTGTCTCCCGGAGCTACTTCCATCAGAAAAACCTGCTGCTCGCTGTACGAGTCAAGCGGCATGAGTTCCATGATAGCTTTCAGTATTTCAGTTCCGGTCAACCCGTCGGCTCGTATTACATTCTGCGAAACGGTGTGACACGGAAAGTTGCCGTCGGCAATCACAATTTCATTTCCGTGTCCCATTTCCATGAGTGTTTTTAGTAATTGGGGCGATATTGTTTTCGGTATCTTTTTAAGCATAATGTAGCGGTTTTGTGTTCTCTGACATGAGTCCCTGACATAACCAGGTCTCATGCCTGAACTCAAATTTACTTATAAATGGGTCCAAAATTCCCGCAGGCTCTGAAGTCGGCTCCCTCCCTGTCCATGCCAAAGGCATTCCATGCCGATGGACGGAAGATCTCCTCTTCCTCCACATTGTGCATACAAACGGGGATTCGCAGAATTGACGCCAGTGTGATCAGATCCTGTCCGATGTGTCCGTAACTGATGGCACCATGATTGGCACCCCAGTTGTTCATCACCGAGTAAACATCCCTGAAGGCGCCCTTGCCGGTTAAACGTGGTGCAAACCAGGTGGTAGGCCATGTCTTGTCGGTTCGTTGATTGATAATGTCGTGTATGTCCGGATCGATTTCCACGGTCCATCCTTCCGCAATTTGGAGTACGGGCCCCAAGCCGTCCACCATATTTACCCTGCACATGGTTACGGGCATGCCTCCTTCCGAAAGGAAAGTGGAGGAGTATCCGCCTCCGCGGAAATAGTCCCTGTTGGCCGGAGACCATGTGGTTGCCCTGAGGCAAGCTTTTACCTCCTCTTCGTTGATATTCCAGGGTTCCTTCATGGCCGGCATCCCATTTAATTTTTGTTTGCCGGTGGCATCCAGAGTCGTGGCTCCCGAATTAAGCAGGTGAATGATGCCGTTGGCTGCTTTCCCGGTAAGTTCCTTTCCCGTGACACGCTTTACCGATTCAGGGCTCCAGTACGTGCGTACGTCGGAGAAGAGCTGTGCCCTGTTGGAGAGCAGATGCCCGAATAGCATGGAGACACCGTTGAGTGCATCATTTTCTGTGGCCACGACATATGCTTCGCGGATTCCGTTCCAGTCGAACGAACTGTTCAATATTGTCTCGCTAAAGTCGCCGTTCGGCAGAAAGTCGGTCCACTGCCGCTGTCCCTGGAAACCTCCCAGGAGTGCATTGTGCCCAATCGCCTCCTCCTTGAATCCCATCTCTTTCAGCTTGGGATTTCCTTTCATCAGGTCACGGATGATGATGGTCATCTTGACCACAAACTCCCAATCTTTGTCCTTGCCTGCCCGGTCTTTCTGTTTCTCGGGACGATTGTCGTCCGTTCCTTCATTTACTTTGCAATATGTAGATGTCCACTCCATTGCTTTTTCGAATTCTTCCTGATCGTATATGCCTTCCTGAATCCGGCGGAGAATCTCAGTGGAGTCGACCGATTCGTTTCGCATGCCCAGATATTTCTGGAAAAAATCGGGATTCACGATAGAACCGGCAATACCCATGGCGGTACTTCCGATAGACAAATAGGACTGTCCCCTCATGGTGGCTACAGCCTGTGCGGAACGGGCAAAACGAAGCAACTTCTCCGCCACGTCTTCGGGAATGCTATTGTCGGATATATCCTGTATTTCTCGGCCATAAATGCCGAAAGCCGGCAGGCCCTTCTGAGAATGTGCAGCCAGAACGGCTGCCAGATAAACGGCGCCGGGGCGCTCCGTTCCGTTAAATCCCCAGACAGCTTTCGGATAATGCGGATTCATATCCATTGTTTCTGACCCGTAACACCAACTCGATGTGACCGTAATGGTTGAACCAACCCCCTCGCGTTCAAATTTTGCAGCACAGGCGGCGCTTTCACCCACACGGCCGATGGTATTGTCGGCGATCACACATTCAACCGGACTGCCGTCCCCGTTTTTCAGATTAGATTCAATTAAAAGGGCCACCGATTTTGCCAGATTCATTGTCTTCTCTTCAAGACTCTCTCTCACACCTCCCTGACGGCCGTCAATGGTAGGGCGAATACCTATTTTTGGATATTGATACATGATTTTGTTGATAAATTATTTTTTTTATAAAACTATATTTTCGGAAACTTATTTTCTGGTATAACTGGTGTGAAAATGATACTGATTTTTTTGAATTCTGAACTGTGCTGATATTCCTGTATGGGTATGGATAATATTGTTTTCTTCATAGTGGATGAATTGAGTAAATTTGATTAAAAGGAATCTCTTTTCCTGATCACTGTGGGCAGATAGGTTTGTACCGATTGGTTATCCAGTACAAATTTAGCCGCGATCCTTCCCATTTCATGCCAATCGATCCCTATACTGGAAATGCCGTTTTGAATCACCTCGAAGAATGGATTTTCATTATAAGCCAGTAATCCATAGTTTTTTCCAGGTTTTAACCCGTCTGTATTTCCTTGTTTTACAATCTTTACCACATCTTCCTGCTTGATAACCAGATAAAAATGATTTTTCTGAATGGTTGTTTTTTCTGATATCTCATCAAGAATATTGAATTCGAATTTGTTGTCGAGGCAAAAATTACTGAACGCGGTTTTGCTGCTCTGCGGATGCTTATGGAATTTATTGAGGACAAAAATCATTTTTTTGTATTTGCGCAGTTCATTTTTTATGGTGCACAGTGCATCGTACAACCCATTGTCGAAATCCTGACAAACATAAGAATATCCATCCTTGTCAAATTTTCCGAAATCAAGCAATAGCAACTTTTTTTTATCAATTTTCGACAATGCATCGGAAAATTTTTCGTTGTCGTAATTCATGACGAGATATTTATTATATCTGCCAATAGATTCATGAATGATATTATTGAAAAGATGCTCGTTATACTGATGAAACCACAGATCAATTTTGTAAGATTTGGGCAAACTGGAAACCAGAATAGTATGTAAAACCTCTTTAAAGGGAGAATACTCGTCGAGCAACAACAAAATGTTTTTGGTGTGAGAAGCTACAAAATAGTTCTTTCCATGAATGGCATCGATCACTCCACGTTCCCGTAAATCGGACAGCGCTTTGAACACAGTATCTCTTGAGACCGAGAACTGACTGCTTAAATGGTTGATAGATGGTATCTTCTCGCCTACCTTCAGTTCACTCGTGGCGATGGCATCCTGGATATATTCTGCCAGTTGCTGTACTTTGGTGCTCCTCCCGTCAAATTTGAAATCCATTTGTGTAAGTTTTCATTTCTCAGATAAGCCGTACTGTTCTGTACTGTTCTGTGCTGATTATAGGGGCAAAGGTATCAGGTTAATATTAGATAAAAAAATGTTTTTATATGTTTTTTAGCATGTTTCAAACTAAAAAGGAAGAGGGGACACCTCTTCCTTTTTCCGGTATATTTTATAGACTATCACCAAAGTCTTCTTTGAACTTCGTGATCAATTTCTGTGGCCAGTCGCTCACCGGTTCCAGGCCTCCCATGAAGAAGCGGAGTACCGGGGGTTCATACACAAATCGCAGTCCTCCTATTAATTCCCGATTTTCGTATAGCCAGCTCATCCTGTCTGCTACGTATTTAATCTGAGAGAGTGTGAATACGCGACGGGGTACTGCAAGGCGAACCAGTTCCATGTCGGCGAAAGTCTCATTGCCATATTCATCGCGTTGATTGGAGATAGATCCCCTTTCCATACCCCGGATTCCAGATATCAGATAGAGTGCTGCGGCAAGCGAGCCTGCGGGATACTCTTTCTGTGGAATATGGGCACAGACCTGCATTGCATCGACGTGTGCACCCAGCACACCGGCCGGTTTAACCATAGGTACGCCATGTGCATCGAGAGAATTCACCAGGTAGGCGATAAAGTTCGGGCTCTGGCTGATCATGGTCTCATCGAGCGTTTCATACAGTCCTACTGCCATTGCCTCAATTTCACGGACTGAGATGCCGCCATAAGTGAGGAAACCTTCAAACAAGGGAACCAGTGCTTCCAACTCTCGGTAAATATCGATGTTGTTGGTGCAGATACCTCCGCCACGGGAGGAGCTGAGTTTGCGAGCCGAGAAGTACACAATGTCTGCCAGACCGGTCATGGTTTGAATCACCTCGCCCATGGTACTGTTTTTGAATTCTTCTTCACGCTGAATGACCAGGTATGCATTTTCTCCCAGCAAGCTGGCATCCAGCACAAGGCGGATATTGTATTTGTCGGCCACAGCCCTTACATCTCTTAGATTTTGAACTGAAAAGGGTTGTCCCCCGATAAGGTTGGTAGAGGCTTCCATGCGAATGAATGGAATATTTTTGGCTCCATGTATCTTGATGATTTCTTCCAGTTTTTCAAGGTTCATGTTCCCTTTAAAAGGATGGGAGGAATTGATCACATATGCTTCGTCGTATAGCAGTTCGGCAATTTTTCCACCGTATTGGGTGATGTGCGCCATGGCGGTGGTAAAATGATAATTCATCGGTACCAGGTTACCCTTCCGTACGTAAGCATTCGATAGAATGTTTTCAGCAGCACGGCCCTGGTGTACTGGCAGATAATACTTTTTTCCCAATACTTCCTCTACCGCTTTCTGCAGGCGGAAAAAACTTTGTGATCCGGCATAGGCATCATCTGCCTGCATCATGGCAGCCATCTGATTGTCACTCATTGCGTTGGTGCCGCTGTCGGTGAGCATATCCAGGAAAACGTCTTTCGTGCTCAGTCTGAAGGTGTTGAAGCCACCTTCATGCAGGGCTTCCAGTCTTCTTTCGATAGGTACTAAGTGCAATTTTTGCACAACCCTTACCTTGTGCAGTTCTAACGGTATGTTTTCACCGTTATAAAATTTAATTTCATTCATGAGATTCGTGTACGTATGTGGCTGTTTGTGTAATTTATGCCGATTTTTTGTTGAAAATTGATGTTAATTTCGGAGCTTGGCCGATAAATCATTATTTAAAACTGCAAATGTAAAACAAAAATATCAAAAGAGAAAAATAGCCGCATCAATTTTTTTATAATGCAATTATTCTGAAATATTTTACTGAACTGGAAATCCGTTTGGTGAAAAATCCCTATATTTGTCCGGTTAATCACATTTAACAACATTGACTAACTTTTAATAAAAAAGAATCATGGATAAACCCTATGTAGTAGGTATTGATGTGGGCGGCACCAATACTGTTGCCGGCATTGTAGACAAAAGAGGGCAGATTTTAATTAGCGGAAGTATTAAAACGGCCAAACATCCACAGGTAGAAGACTATCTTGATGAATTAACCGAACTGATCAACGGACTCATCGCTGAAGTTACGACCAAAGATCAGATCAAAGGAATTGGTGCCGGAACACCCAACGGTAACTACTTTACCGGTAGCATTGAATTTGCTCCCAACCTTCCCTGGAAAGGGGTGATTCCTTTTGCTCAGATGCTGGAAGACAGGGTAGGTATTCCGGTGGCACTCACCAATGACGCCAACGCAGCAGCCATCGGTGAAATGACTTACGGGGCGGCCCGTGGCATGAAGGACTTCATCGTTATCACGCTGGGTACCGGTGTGGGGAGTGGTATTGTGGTAAACGGGCAGCTTGTTTACGGACACGATGGCTTTGCCGGTGAACTGGGACACGTGATAGTGCGCCGTCATAACGGCCGTATGTGTGGTTGTGGTAGAACTGGGTGTCTTGAAGCTTATTCATCTGCAACGGGGGTAGCTCGAACAGCACGTGAATATCTGGAGCTGAAACCTGATACCCCGACAAGACTTCGAAACATCCCCATCGAAGAAATTACTTCCAAAGATGTATTTGATGCAGCTATACAGGGAGATGAGATGGCGAAGGATATCTTCCGTTTTACCGGAGAGATGCTCGGTGAAGCTTTTGCTGATTTTGTGGCTTTTTCCAGCCCGGAAGCAATCATCCTCTTCGGTGGATTATCGAAAGCGGGCGACCTGATCATGAATCCCATTCGTGAAAGTATGGAAAAGAGCCTGCTGAATATTTTCAGGAATAAAGTGAAACTCATGTTTTCCGAACTCAAGGAGAGCGACGCGGCCGTACTGGGTGCAAGCGCCCTGGGTTGGGAAGTAAGGTAGCAGGTGCATCTTTTTTGAAGGTGACCCGGAACCTGTTTTAAAGCGGGGATATTGTTTTGGCGGTATCCCCGCTTATCATGTAACATTTTTGTAGCCAAAACTTCATTTTAACTTAACCGGAAAATGTGAAACATCTGTTTTTTTTGGCGTAATATTGCATTGTTAAACATTTTCATTCTCTCTATAATTAAGTGGCTGTTTATATAGGTAGTCACATGGTTCAGCCCGCAAGTGATTGTAGGCTGTTTTTTTTGAAACAAATATCGGAAAAGACCGATAGATTTCATACCTTTGTACTCCTTTAAAAATAACATGCCTAAAAGACAGAAGATGTCACAAAAAATTCAAACAGCCCTCATTTCGGTATATCATAAGGAGGGATTAGAAGAAATTCTTCAGGAACTAAACAAATTACGTATAAAATTTATTTCCACGGGAGGTACAAAGGAGTTTATCCAGTCGTTGGGCTACGAGTGTGAGGCCGTGGAGGACGTAAGCGGTTATCCGTCGATCCTGGGTGGACGGGTGAAAACACTTCATCCCAAAATTTTCGGTGGAATTCTTTACCGCAGGGATAACGAGTCCGATAAAAAACAGGTAAAATCTTACGATATCCCTTCTATTGACTTGGTAATTGTAGATTTATATCCTTTCGAGGAAACCGTGGCTGCCGGAGGTACCGAGGAGGAGATCATAGAGAAGATCGATATTGGCGGTATTTCTCTTATACGTGGTGCTGCAAAAAACCACAAAGATGTACTTATTGTGGCCTCCAGACACCAGTACCAGCCTTTGCTCGAATTGTTGAAAGAAAAACAGGGGATCACAACCCTGGAAGACCGTCGCTGGTTTGCAAAGGAAGCTTTTAAAGTCTCTTCAGGTTATGATTCCGCCATATTCAGATACTTTGATCAGGGTGAAAATTCGGCATTTCGTCTGGCATTTGACGAGGGAAAAGAGCTGCGTTACGGAGAGAACCCTCATCAGAAAGGAATATTTTATGGTCATTTCGAGGATATTTTCGAACAGCTTCATGGCAAGGAAATATCCTATAACAATCTTCTAGATATTGATGCCGCGGTCTCCCTGATTTCCGATTTCAACGAGACTGCGCTGGCCATACTCAAGCATAACAACGCATGTGGCATGGCATGTCGCCCAACCGTGAAAGAAGCATGGGATGCAGCACTGGCTGCCGACCCGGTTTCGGCATTCGGGGGTATTGTGGTGACCAACAGGCCGGTGGACAAGGAAGCTGCAGCGGCTATCCATGAAATATTTTTTGAAGTTATCATTGCTCCTGCATACGATAAAGAAGCACTCGATATTTTGTTTCAAAAGAAAAATCGTATAATTTTGGTGCTGAAATCGCCCGGGAAAACCAGACAACCGCTGCAGTACCGTTCTGTATTGAACGGTGTGTTGGTACAGGATAAAAACGAGAGCGTACAGTCGGCCGAACAATTGCAGGTAGTGACACAAACAGCACCCGATAACCGGGAAACAGAGGACCTGCTTTTTGCCAACATTCTGGTTAAGCACACCAAGTCGAACGCCATTGTCCTGGCTAGAAACAAACAACTCATTGCCAGCGGAACCGGACAGACATCGCGTGTAGATGCCCTTAAGCAGGCAATTGAAAAGGCGGGAGCCTTTCATTTTGACCTGCAGGGTGCAGTCATGGCCAGTGATGCTTTTTTCCCTTTTCCCGATTGTGTGGAAATAGCACACCAGGCAGGCATCACGGCAGTTATTCAACCGGGAGGTTCCATCCGCGATGCCGAGTCGGTCGCTTATTGCGACCAGCATGGACTTGCAATGGTTATTACGGGCGTCAGGCATTTTAAACATTAACACCAAAAGCTGAAAGCCGAGAGCTGACTGCTTAAAATTTAAAACATTATGGGCTTATTTTCATTTACACAGGAGCTGGCGATGGACCTTGGTACTGCCAACTCGGTGATTGTGAACAATGCAGGGAAGATATTGCTGGACGAACCTTCCATTGTGGCTTTGGATCGCAAGACCGAGAAAATGATTGCTTTGGGTGAGAAAGCAAGGCAGATGCACGGAAAAACGCACGAAAATATACGCACGGTTAGGCCATTGAGAGATGGGGTGATTGCCGATTTCAACGCTGCGGAACAGATGATTCGCGGAATGATTAAGGCTGCCAATAAAAATAAAGGAGGATTGTTTTCACCCTCATTGCGTGTGGTGGTTTGTATTCCTTCGGGAAGTACCGAGGTGGAAATTAGGGCCGTCCGTGACTCGGCCGAGCATGCCGGCGGACGAGATGTATACATGATCTTTGAGCCCATGGCAGCCGCGCTGGGAATTGGCCTTGATGTGGAAGCACCCGAGGGAAACATGATCGTGGATATAGGCGGTGGTACCACGGAGATTGCCGTGATTTCACTGGGCGGAATTGTATCAAACAAATCGATCAAGATTGCAGGGGACGACTTTACCGAAGATATTCAGGATTATATGGGCCGTCAGCACAATATCAAAGTGGGTGACCGTACAGCAGAGCAAATTAAGATCAAGGTCGGATCGGTACTGACCGAACTTGATAATCCACCGGAAGATTTCGTGGTTCACGGGCCCAACAGGATGACTTCCCTGCCGATGG
The DNA here is from genome assembly GCA_002398565.1 of Proteiniphilum sp. UBA4977. Classification (GTDB taxonomy): domain Bacteria; phylum Bacteroidota; class Bacteroidia; order Bacteroidales; family Dysgonomonadaceae; genus Proteiniphilum. The sequence continues at coordinate 14,175 of DGZP01000110.1, read as the reverse complement.
ATGTACCGGTCTCTTATCAGGAAGTGGCACATTGCATCGAAAAATCGGTAACGAAAGTCGATTCGGCTGTATTAAGCGCACTGGAACAGACTCCCCCGGAGCTGTATGCTGATATTGTTAGAAATGGTATCTACCTGACTGGTGGAGGCGCTCTTTTGCGTGGTCTGGACAAGCGGTTGACCGACAAAATTGGTATTCCGTTCAGGGTGGTGGATGATCCGTTGCACATGGTGGCAAAAGGCACCAGTATTGCATTGAGGAATATTGACAAATTTACTTTTTTGATGCGGTAAAATCGCTGTCGGCTTTTAGCATTAAGCTATTGGCTTATATCACAATATCACAGACAATGGCAGGCTTGCATGCGGAATCTTTTCAACTTCATCTTCCGAAACGGTCACTGGCTGGTAGCAATATTGCTTGTTGCTTTCAGTTTTTATCTTGTTTTCGCGCATAATTCATACCAGCGGAGTGTTTATCTTACTTCTGCAAACAGCGTGTCGGGATGGTTTTATTCGACAACCAATAACATCGCATCATTTTTTCTGCTGAAAAAAAGTAATGAGCAGTTATTGGAACGCAACGCGCTTTTGGAGAGGAGACTTCATGTTTTTCAGGAGCTTCTGGACAGTCTTGTTGCTCCCGATTCCGTGGAGGTGACTGCTTTTGCACCCGATTCTATAGTCACACCTCAGTTCGATTTTATTCCGGCAGGAGTAGTCAACCTCAGTTATTCGGGTGTGAATAATTTTATCACTCTCAACAAAGGATCTTCACACGGTATTAAACCTGATATGGGAGTTATTTCACAACAGGGTGTGGTGGGTGTGGTCGCAAATGTATCTCCCCATTTTTCAGTCGTGATTCCTGTCATTAATCCCAAATTCCGGTTAAGCGCCCGGTTAAGGAACTCCGAGAACTACGGTTCCATATCATGGGACGGGGGTAACATCCGTCAGGCTCAATTGCAGGATCTGCCAAAGCATGAAGCGTTTCACGAGGGAGATACGGTGGTGACCAGTTTCTCGCGTATCTTTCCAAAGAATCTGATTATTGGCTTTGTGAGTGATACGGGTAAGTCCGGCGACGACAATTTTAACACGTTTAACGTGCATCTTGCAACCAATTTTTATACGCTTCAGGATGTACTGGTGATAAAGGACCGGCTGTATGATGAACAACAAACACTTGAAGAGACTTTACAGCAATGAAAATCAGTTATCTCTACGAAATTGTGTTGTTTATATTGCTCATCCTGTTGCAGGTATTGCTATTAAACAGGATAAGCTTCTTCGGTATTGCCACACCGGTGTTGTATCTTTATTTTCTGCTGAAGCTGACAATGGGCCGAAACTTTCTTTACGTGATTATCTCAGGTTTCCTTCTGGGTTTGGCAATTGATATTTTTTTGAATACTCCCGGAATGAATGCTGCGGCAACGACCATTGTGGCGGCATGCAGAAAACCATTCATGAATCTGTTCTTCGAAAAGGATGAATATGACGATTTCGTTCCAGGTATTTATACTGCTACGGGACCATTTATTCGTTTTACCATTCTGATGGTGTCGTTGCATCTCACCCTGCTTTTTTTTATTGAGTCATTCACATTGTTTAATCTGCCGGCTACCCTGCTGCGCATAGTCTCTTCCTCGGTTATTTCGATCCTTCTGATTTTTGCATTGGACAGCTTCATTTTTAAGAGAAAACGTGGTGAACAAGTATAACGCTCTGGCAAAAAGAAAACAGGTGATCGCTGCGGGAGTGGTAATCGCGGGCCTTGTATACCTGGTTCAACTGTTTAATTTGCAAATTCTTAGTCCCCAGTATCGGGACTATGCCGACAGCAACGCTTTTTTGCGGCGAACGCTTTATCCGTCACGGGGAGCCATTTACGACCGAAAAGGGAACCTGCTTGTTTATAACCGGCCCACCTACGATGTGATGATGGTGGTGAGAGAGATGAAACAATTTGACACTCTCGATTTCTGTGGTACACTGAATATCGACATGAATCGATTTCACTCTTTGAATGCCGATATGAGAGACCGTCGGAAGAATCCCGGGTATTCAACCTATACCCCGCAACTGTTCATGTCGCAGCTCGATGTGGAAGAGTATGGTCTGCTGCAGGAAAAGCTCTACAAATTTCCGGGTATCTACATCCAGAACAGAACAGAAAGACAGTATAATTATCCCAACATGGGGCTCATTCTCGGTTACGTGGCCGAGGTGGATAAAAATAAAATGGTTGCCGATCCTTATTATGTGAGGGGCGATTATGTGGGAAAATCGGGTATCGAGCTGTCTCACGAGGAAGATCTCCGGGGTGAAAAGGGAGTGGAAGTATTGCTGAGGGATGCACACGGAAGGGTGCAGGGACGTTACGATGACGGGAAACAGGACAAGGCGCCCAAATCGGGAAAAGATCTTACATTGAGCATCGATATTGATTTACAGGCATACGGGGAATTGCTCATGCAAAATAAAGTGGGCAGCATTGTGATGATTGAGCCGGCTACCGGTGAAATACTCTGTATGGTGTCGGCGCCGACGTATGATCCTGCCCTCCTCACCGGAAAAGCGTTCGGTACAAACTATCGTCAACTTGAGGCCAATCCGTACAAGGCTTTGTTTAACAGGTCTATTGCAGGTACTTATCCACCAGGGTCGACTTTTAAACCCACGCAGGGGCTCATCTTTCTGCAGGAAGGAATCATCACGCCCGAAACAAGATATTCCTGTTTTGGCGGATATCCCCCGTTGGGAGGCCGTCCGGGCTGCCACGGACATGCTTCTCCGCTTGCAATACAGTATGCACTCGCCACATCCTGTAACTCTTTTTTTAGTTACGGACTTAACGGCATGCTGGGCAACAGAACCAAATATTCAAGTACCTCCGGTGCCTTCGATGTATGGCGCGATCACATGGTGAATATGGGGTTTGGTTATCCGCTTGGGGTTGATCTTCCTTCCGAGAAAAGCGGCTTCATCCCCAACAGTAAGTTTTATACAAATGTGTTCAAGACTGATCGTTGGGTTGCGCACAACATTATTTCCATTGCCATTGGCCAGGGAGAGATTCTGGCTACACCGCTACAGATTGCCAATCTGGGAGCCACCATCGCAAACAGGGGATATTACTATACCCCGCATGTGGTTCGTGAACGAAAAGGAGCATCGCTCGATGCGGCCTTTACTACACGACACGAAACAGGTATCAACAGGGAGCATTATGAAGTGACTGTCGCCGGCATGGCCGATGCAGTCACCATAGGTACTTGTCGCGGTATCAACCTGGCTCCCCTTGTAGATGTCTGCGGAAAGACAGGTACGTCGGAAAACCCCCATGGCGATGACCATTCAATCTTTATGGGGTTTGCACCGAAAGACAATCCACAGATTGCAATTGCAGTCGTGGTTGAAAATGGCCGTTTTGGAGCTACCAACGCTGTGCCTATTGCACGGCTTATGATGCAGAAATTTTTCTCAGGAGAGATTCCCGAGAGCGACAAATGGCTGGAGACATCTATTATAAACCGGGTCATACTGCCTTACACATATACCCGAAACATGCCTGCAAATTAAATTAAAGTACAAAAATAAATAGCATGGTTATGGTTTATCAGGGAAGCAGGGAGATTGTGGAAAAGGGAAAAGTGGACTGGATAACGACTGGTCTCTACCTTCTTTTCGTGACCCTGGGATGGCTTAATATTTATGCTGCCAGCTTCGATCTGGAGAATGCTACCAGCCTGTTCGACCTTTCGGGCAGGGCCGGCATGCAGCTTGTATGGATCGGTACCTCCCTGCTCCTGGCTTTTGCATTGCTGAAAATAGAAGTGGGTTTCTATGAGACTTATTCATTTATTTTTTACCTTGCCGGAATTGGACTATTGCTTCTTACCCTTCTCGTTGCGCAGGAAATAAACGGTTCACGGTCGTGGCTGGTCATTGGTCCCGTAAGGCTGCAGCCGGCCGAGTTTATGAAGTTCACCATTGCACTGGCACTGGCACGGGTGTTCAACACCTACGGATTTCGATTGATGATACGCAATAACCTCTTGTTGGTAAGCTGTATTATTTTATTACCCGTACTGCTTGTAATTGCACAGAAAGAAACAGGGACGGCGCTGGTTTATCTCTCTCTCCTGCTGGTATTGTATAGGGAAGGACTCCCGGGCGGAGTGCTTTTCATGGGAGTAGCATCTGTGTTGTACTTCGTTTTGGGAATAAAATTTTCCGACGTACAAATGGGATTTCTTTCGAAAGGAGAATTGATCGCCATTATCCTGATTGTCATCTTTTCGGCCGCAATGGTGTGGAATTATTTAAAACGACGGAAGGAGGTTTTAATCATACTCCTTTTATTGGTTCTTGTTTTCCTGGGCACTTACGTGATATCGTTTTTTTCTGTCCCCGTAGATTGGGGAATCACCGCGATCACAGCCTTTTCGATGACGGGTCTCTACCTTCTTTTTTTATTTTTCCGGAATCGCAAAAAGCATTATCTGTATATTCTTCTGTTTATGATTGGTTCATTTGTTTTCCTTGAATCGGTGGAGTATGTATTCTATGATGTGCTGCAACCGCATCAGCAGATGCGCATCAAGGTGACCTTGGGCATGGAACAGGATCTGAGCGGGGCAGGGTATCACGTGGGACAGTCGAAAATTGCCATTGGCTCGGGAGGTCTTACCGGTAAGGGTTTTCTTAACGGTACCCAGACCAAATTAAAGTATGTTCCGGAGCAGGATACCGACTTCATTTTTTGCACAATCGGTGAAGAACACGGTTTCATTGGTTCTGCAATCATCATGATACTCTACATGGTTTTTATCCTGCGTCTGCTGAACCTGGCCGAACGGCAGACTACCACCTTCGGACGGGTATATGGCTATGGAGTGGTGAGTGTCTTTATTTTTCATCTGATTGTCAATATAGGGATGGTGATCGGCATAATGCCCGTAATTGGCATTCCTTTGCCATTCTTTAGTTATGGCGGTTCATCGTTGTGGGGTTTTACAATTCTTCTTTTTATTTTTTTACGGATCGATAAATCCCGTAAACGGAGCTGATCTGTATAAAGTGGACACACACCAATTATCACAACCAGTGCGTGTCCGATCAATTAGAACCCAATTTAATTGCAGGATTTTGGTGTGGAGACCCATGGGAGGGTTTCCGTTTCCTGCAATACCTTTATCATTCAGATATTTTCATTATTTATGTTCCTTAAAAATATCCGTATATTTGACATGGGTGAAAGAAAATAGTTTAATTTTGTATCAAATAGATCGATAAGCGATCCTGACCAACGACCCCAGGCCCTCCTATCAGGATGATTCATAGAGAGTGTACGGAATAACTTTTGCCGGATTGAATATCCTTTATTGTAAACGGAAAAACTGATTGTAATCGAAATAACAGGGTTATGAAGTACCTTATTGGAATATGGCTGATGAACCTTATTTTCCAAACGGTCGCTGCGCACACCACACAGGTCCGCACAGACAGTATTGCCTTGTATTTCAGCGAAGCAAAAAAAGCCACGCAGCAACATGCCGGCTTATGGAACAGAGATCTTTACGGACCCCTCCTGCTGGCAGATCCCCAAACACGTCAGGTATACGCCAATGCGCCCGATAAAGCAGGATTACTCCATTCCCTGAACGGTATCTATCAGGGCATATTACCCAAAGATATCCCCATTGCCAATACCGAAATATCCTGGAACGGTGTTCATTGGGCAATGGTAAAACTACCCCTGCCCGACAAAAGAGAGGACCGGACAGATCTTATTACGCATGAATTGTTTCACGTTGCGCAACCTTCACTCGGGTTTGAACTCAAACGGGAGGAAAATATTCATTTGGATGACAGGGAAGGTCGAATCTATCTGCGCCTTGAAATGGCCGCTCTCAGAGAGGCATTGTTGTCCAGCCGTCTTTCCCGGTCGGAAGAGCACTTGCGTAATGCTTTAATATTCAGGAGGTACAGACATCTGCTCTTTAGAGGTGCAGATGCCTCGGAAAACAGTCTTGAATTGTTGGAGGGGCTGGCAAGCTACACCGGTCAGATGATGAGCGGGCGCGATAAGTGGCAATTGCGTGATTACCTTATTAACCGTATAAACGCCTTTGAAGAGTTACCTTCCTACGTACGCACTTTTGCTTATGAAACAATACCCGTATATGGTTTTTTTCTTTATCAGAAAGATAACAACTGGAATAAGAAGATTGATTCCGACAGTGATCTTACCGCCTTCTTTTCGGATGCATTCGGAATGGAGATGCGAATTATTCTGCAGACCTACGTCAAACAGGTGGCAGATGAGTACAACGGCAGGACCATCGTAGACGAAGAACAGAGCCGGGAGATATCTCACAGCGCGCGTCTCGACCTGTACAGGCAGAAGTTTTTAGAGAATCCGCATCTGGAGATCCGCCTGGGAGACATTGAAATTTCTTTCGATTTCCAAAATGTGATTCCTCTCGACGAGGATGAGGGAATGGTGTATTTTACCATACAGATTAGCGATCAGTGGGGCATACTTACCGTTGATGGCGGAGGGGCTTTGTTGCGATCGGACTGGCGTTGGGTGATTGTGTCCGAACCTCTCGAAATTCAGAAGGAAATAGTCCGTGGCGATGGTTGGGAAATTGAACTCAATGAGGGATACTACATCGAAAAAACGGTTTCAGGAAATTATTTGTTGTCGCGAAAAAACAGGTGAATGCATTATTTTTTCTATCTTTGCGGCTTGTATTCAAACAGATGAGCCGATGCAAAAAATTGTGCGTTTTTTAGCGAAACTGATCATGTGGTTTTTGATACTCTCCGTTGGAGGAGTACTACTGTTCAGATTTGTGCCGGTTTATTTTACACCGCTTATGGGTATCCGTGTGGTACAGTCGTTCGCTCAGGGTAAATCGCCGCAGTTTCATCACGATTGGGTCTCCTCCGGTCATATTTCCAATCATCTGAAACGTGCCGTAATTGCATCCGAAGACCAGCGTTTTTATCTGCACAACGGGTTCGACCGCGTAGAAATCAAGAAAGCACTGAAGGAAAACAAGACCCGTAAGCGGGCCCGCGGAGCAAGCACCATCTCCCAGCAAACAGCCAAGAACCTTTTCCTGTGGCCACATTCCTCCTGGTTCAGAAAAGGGTTGGAGGTCTATTTTACACTACTCATTGAGTTAATATGGTCCAAAGATCGGATATTGGAGGTATATCTTAACAGCATGGAGACCGGTAAGGGTATCTATGGAGCGGAAGCGGTAGCCCGCCTTCACTTCAACACCACTGCGGAAAAACTGTCGGCATCCCAGTCTGCGCTGATAGCTGCCACCTTACCCAACCCACTGGTTTATAGTTCCCGGAATCCTTCGGCCTACATAAAAAAAAGACAGGCAAGTATTCTCAGGCAGATGAATACCGTACGCCTGCAGAAGGATTAACATAATATGCAGTCGTGACTGCTTCATATGAAACAGGATGTCATATTTGGCAGGGATAAAGAAAATCGTTAATTTTACGATCCGAAAGAAGTGGAGCGAATGAATGCAGAAGAAAAAAAAGTTGTCACCAGAATGGTCAGCATCTACTGCCGGTCGGTACACGGTTCAAGCACACAACTATGCGATAAATGCAGCGCGCTGTTGACATATGCGCATCAGCGTCTGGAACGTTGTCCGTTCGGAGAAGAAAAACCTACCTGTGCATCCTGTCCCATTCATTGTTACAAGCCGGAAATGCGTATGAAAATTAAAGAGACTATGCGTACAGCGGGGCCAAGTATGTTTTTCCTGCATCCGATAGATACTTTGAAACATTTTTATAAGGAACGGCAACGCAATCGCCACTTCGCGGTAAAAACAAAACCATCCCAAAAAACAGAATAATTGTCTTTACTCAATCCCCATAGTGTGATGGCCGATGTGCTTGCGGAGCACAATGAGCTGATTCCCGTACTGAACCGTTTCGGCATCAGAATAGGAGTGGGGGATAAGACCATACTGGAAATCTGTGCGGAATACCAGCTCAATCCCAACCTTGTGCTCACTGTACTCAATGTTTGTCTCGACAAGTCTTACCTGCCGAAATCGACACTCATGTTGTTCGATGCCGAATCCATTGCCGATTACTTTCGCCATACCGTGGAGAATTATCTTCACGAGCTGGTACCCAACATCGAGATTCATCTTAATGCACTGATCGCAACGGGAGGCACGGATAACAAAGAACTGGGAATGCTCCGCGTTTTATTTTTGAAGTTTAAGGAGAGGATGACCGATTATCTGCAGCAACATGCAGAATATGCCGATGACCTCCCCGACGACCTGCTGCATGATCTGAAGAGTATCCTCATCAAGCATCTCTCGGTTGAACACAACCAGAACCTGAGTTATGCCGTGATCTTCTCCCTGCACTCTTTCGAAAAGGACCTTGCTGCGCATAACCGGCTCCGTAATAAGGTGTTACAGCCGAAGCTCAACGAGCTGGACTCTCTGGGCATAAGGCAACTACAACATACTATTTCCAGCGAACACGGACACCAAAAGGAGAATGCCGATCTTCAGCTGACCAATAGGGAAACGGAAATACTCAAACTTATCGTAAAGGGGTATCTCAATAAGGAGATTGCCGACGAACTGAATATCAGTCACAATACGGTGCTGACACACCGTAAAAACATCATTGCCAAAACAGGTATCAAAACCGTGTCGGGACTTACTTTCTATTGTATCCGCAAAGGGTTGATACAGATGTAAAATTTCACTCAAAGATAATATGTCAAAAAATAACTTCCTTCGTGGGCCGCTCACCAACTATGGTGAGATAATGGAGCATAAATATGATCTGGTCATCCTTCCCTGGGGAGCCTTTGAACCGCACAACCGTCATCTTCCCTATCTGACCGATTGCTTCCTTTCATATGAGATTGCCTGTGATTGTGCAGACAGGGTCTATGATCGGGGTATTACCTGCATGGTGTTGCCGCCTGTATGGTTTGGTTCACAGAACGCGGGACAGTGGAACAAACCTTTCTGCGTACACACACAAAGTGAGACCCAAAAAGCAATTCTCGCCGATATTGTAGCATCACTCCATGAGCAGGGCTTCCGGAAACTGGTCATCATCAACGGGCATGGAGGAAACAGTTTCAAGCCTTACATCCGTGATCTGGCGATGGATTTTCCAGATTTTCGTATTGTGGTGGCCGACTGGTACTCGATTATTCCCACAGATGCGTATTTTGAAGAAAAACCCGACGAGCATGCCGGTGAACAGGAGACATCAGCGATGCTTCATTACCATCCTGAACTGGTCGCTATGGAGCGGGCGGGCGACGGTCCTGTTTCACCGTCGCAGATAGAGGCTGTAGATAAAAAAATTGGATGGATGCCACGCAACTGGGACGAGATCTCCGTGGACACTGGAATCGGTAATCCAAAAAAATCGACCGCCGAAAAGGGAGCGCGTTACGTGCAGGCTGTCATCGAAAAAATAGGAGAGCTGCTGATTGATTTGAAAGAGGCAACATAGATATATTATACCGCCTAAAAAAGCGAAGGCGAAGAAGAAAACATCAAAATAATAACAGAGTAAGTATGAGTAAACAGAGAGAAAAACTTTTCGCAGATTTTCCTCCCGTTACCACCGGAGAGTGGATGGAAGTCGTTACCAAAGACCTGAAAGGGGCTGATTTTCAAAAAAAACTGGTGTGGAAAACAAATGAAGGGTTTCATGTGAATCCATTTTATCGTGCAGAAGACGTGGAAGGCTTTCCCGCGTTGGAGAACTTGCCGGGACAATTTCCCTACATTCGGGGTACGAAAAAGGAAAATGTATGGTACGTGCGTCAGGAAATCGACGTGCAGGATTTTGCCGAAGCCAACAAAAAGGCATTGGCACTTTTGGAAAGGGGAATAACCTCTTTGGGATTTCATTTGCCGAAGAATGCACTTTCGGCCGAAAACATGGAAATACTTCTTCAGGGGATTGCGCCCGACAGGGTGGAGCTGAACTTCCGTACCTGTATCTCACGTACAGTAGATTTGGCCCGACTGGTAGTTGATTATGTGATAAACCGTAACCTGAACGTGATGGAATGCTTCGGTTCCATAGAGTTTGATCCATTCCGGAAGATACTGAAAAAGGGTATAGATGAACCCGGCTGGGTAGCGAAGGCCGTGGAGATTGTGCAGATTACTGCCCCTCTGCCACGGTATCGTGCCATCTCTGTGACTGGCAACCGGATGAATGATGCCGGTGCATATAGCTTTCAGGAACTGGGTTACAGCCTGGCTTACGGCAATCAGGTATTGTCTGAGCTAATAAATAACGGGCTTCCACCCGCTATGGCTGCAAAAAAAATAAAGTTTGAGTTTGGTGTGGGATCCAACTATTTCATGGAGATTGCCAAGTTCAGAGCTGCACGCTGGTTGTGGGCCGAGATTGTGGATGCATACAAGCCTCCTTGTCCAAACCAATGTGATAACAAGGCTGCAGATGGTACCTGCCGTTGTGCTGCGAAGATGAATATTCATGCTACCACTTCCCAATTTAATCAATCGTTGTATGATCCATATGTGAATCTTCTGCGTACACAGACTGAAGCAATGTCGGCCATAATTGGTATGGTAGATTCGTTGACGGTACGTTCCTTCGATGAAGCGTTTGAAACACCCACAGCCTTTGCGGAACGTATTGCAGCAAACCAGCAACTGTTACTGAAAGAAGAAGCTCATTTCGATAAAATTACTGATCCTTCCGCGGGTTCTTATTATATTGAAACGCTTACCGCTTCGTTGGCACAACAGGCATGGAAGCTCTTCCTCGAAACGGAGGAGACGGGGTTTTATGCTGCCTTGAAGGCAGGCAGTGTACAGGATGCCGTCAATGCTTCTGCCCATGCCCGCTCCAATGCTGCTGCAAACCGCAGAGAGATCCTGCTCGGTACCAACCAGTATCCCAACTTCAGGGAGACTATGGCTGGAAAAATAGAAAACAAGGAATCCCATGGTTGCGGCTGCGGCAGTAACGAGGCCGCCACGCCACTGAAGAAACTCAACACGGGACGTCTTGCCGATGCTTTCAATTCATTGCGTCTGGCAACAGAGCAAAGCGGAAAAACACCAAAGGTGTTTATGCTTACCATTGGCAGCCTGGCCATGCGCCTGGCACGTTCTCAGTTCTCGAGTAACTTCTTTGCTTCGGCAGGCTATGAGCTGATCGACAATCTGGGCTTCAATACCGTGGAAGAAGGCGTGCAGGCAGCTCGTGAAAAGGGAGCCAATGTGGTGGTACTCTGCTCCAGCGACGACGAATATGTCACCTATGCGCCTGAAGCATTCAACCTTTTAAAGGGAGGAAAGGAACTGTTTGTAGTGGCCGGTGCTCCCGCATGCATGGATGAGCTGAAGTCAGCGGGTATCGAACATTTCATCCACGTGCGAAGCAATGTACTGGAGACACTGCAAATGTTTAATGAGAAGCTATTGTAGATTCAGGATTCAAGAAGCAAGATTCGAGATTCAAGAATCAATACAATAATTTATTAGAAAACAAATAGCTGAAAGCTGAACAATGACAAAAAAACATATGAAACGAGCAAGTAGTCATAACGCCCAAGTTAATGATTAAAAGCGAAAGGTTGCCTCCGGCTATCATTTTCAATGGAAGTCGGCGATTTCGCTTCGCTCAATTTCATACACCATAGTGTAAAAAATAAAATAATCGTATGAAACCTGATTTTAAGGAAATAGATATTCAATCGGATGGTTTTTCGGCCGTTCACGTGGGGGAGTGGGTTGAAAAGAATGAGATCAAAGCCGATTGGCTCACACCGGAACAGATTCCGGTGAAACCGGTCTACACCAAGGAAGATCTCGAAGGCATGGAGCATCTGAACTATGCTGCAGGCATCGCTCCCTATCTGCGTGGACCCTATTCCACCATGTACGTGATGCGTCCCTGGACCATCCGTCAGTACGCCGGATTCTCCACGGCAGAGGAATCAAATGCCTTCTACCGCCGCAACCTGGCGTCGGGGCAGAAAGGCCTTTCAGTGGCTTTCGACCTGCCCACGCACCGCGGTTACGATGCCGATAACGACCGGGTGGTGGGTGACGTAGGTAAGGCGGGTGTATCTATCTGCTCGGTGGAAGATATGAAGATTCTCTTCGATGGTATTCCCCTGAACAAGATGTCGGTCTCAATGACCATGAACGGTGCCGTACTGCCCATCCTTGCATTCTACATCGTGGCTGCACAGGAGCAGGGAGCCAAACTGGAAGAGATGGCAGGTACCATCCAGAACGATATTCTGAAGGAGTTCATGGTGCGTAACACCTACATTTACCCTCCCGGGTTCTCGATGAAGATCATCGCCGACATCTTCGAGTTCACCTCACAGAAGATGCCCAAGTTCAACTCAATCTCCATCTCCGGATATCATATGCAGGAGGCAGGGGCTACAGCCGACATTGAGCTGGCTTATACGCTGGCCGACGGTATCGAGTATCTGCGTGCCGGCATCAATGCCGGTATCGATGTGGATGCTTTTGCACCCCGTCTCTCCTTCTTCTGGGCCATCGGCATGAATCACTTCATGGAGATAGCCAAGATGCGTGCTGCACGCCTGCTGTGGGCCAAGATTGTGAAGGGCTTCGGTGCCAAGAATCCCAAATCGATGGCACTGCGTACCCACTCACAGACATCGGGATGGTCGCTCACCGAGCAGGATCCCTTCAATAACGTGGGACGTACCTGCGTGGAGGCGATGGCTGCTGCACTGGGCCATACCCAGTCGCTCCACACCAACGCGCTGGATGAAGCCATTGCGTTGCCGACCGATTTCTCGGCACGTATTGCCCGTAATACCCAGATCTACATCCAGGAAGAGACTCAAATCACCCGGCAAGTGGATCCCTGGGCCGGTTCCTATTATGTGGAATCACTTACTCAGGAGCTGGTAGATAAGGCATGGGCCCTCATTGAAGAGATCGAAAAGTTGGGCGGTATGGCCAAGGCCATTGAAACCGGAATCCCCAAGATGCGTATCGAGGAGGCTGCTGCACGCACACAGGCACGTATCGACTCCGGTGTGCAGGCAATCATCGGTGTAAACCGTTACAGGCTGGAACAGGAAGATCCCATCGACATCCTGGATATCGACAATACCGAAGTACGCAAGCAGCAGGTAGAACGGTTGAGCCAGCTGAGGGCAACCCGTGATAATGAAGCGGTACAAAAAGCGCTGGATGCCATCACCCGCTGTGTGGAAACCAAAGAAGGCAATCTCCTTGCCCTGTCGGTAGAAGCAGCACGGGTACGTGCCACATTGGGTGAGATCTCCGATGCATGTGAAAAAATCGTGGGACGTTATAATGCAATTATCAGAACAATATCAGGCGTGTATTCATCAGAATCAAAAACAGATGCAACGCTCGAGGAAGCGCGTGCACTCACCGATAAGTTTGCCCTGAAGGAAGGGCGCAGACCCAGGATAATGATCGCCAAGATGGGTCAGGACGGGCACGACCGCGGCGCAAAGGTAGTAGCTACGGGTTATGCCGATTGTGGTTTCGACGTGGACATGGGACCCTTGTTCCAGACGCCGGCCGAGGCTGCACGCCAGGCAGTAGAGAACGATGTGCATGTGTTGGGTATTTCCTCGCTGGCTGCCGGTCATAAGACATTGGTACCGCAGGTGATCGAAGAACTGAATCGGCTCGGACGTCCCGACATCGTCGTGATTGCCGGGGGTGTGATTCCTGCTCAGGATTACGATTTTCTTTACCGTGCCGGTGTGGCAGCCATCTTTGGACCGGGAAGCTCCGTGACCAAATCGGCCTGTGAAATCATGCATGTGCTGATGGATGAGTGATCATCCGGTAGTTTTTTAATCATTACAAACCCGCTCCCTCATCCCGTTCCGGTAAGACGGGCAGAGGAGCGGGTTTTTTGTGACTACAGGAAAAGATATGATACACAGGATAGTTTCATGGGGCATATGCTGTTGCGTTTATCTGATACAAGATTATAATTTTCAAGTTCGTTTGCGCGAGAAACTATTGTAATATTTCAAAAGTACTGAAAAACTCTTTTCTATTTTAATTAGGATATCAATATGCCTGTATCATAAATAATCAATATTGTTAAACTC
>DGZP01000013.1:35388-43557 GCA_002398565.1 Proteiniphilum sp. UBA4977 | reverse complement strand
GTGGTCCCACTTGGGCTTGAACCAAGGACTCCCTGATTATGAGTCAGGTGCTCTAACCAACTGAGCTATGGGACCTTTGTTTTTGAGTTGTTTCGATCAAAAGCGGGTGCAATATTACTGCTTTTTCCGGAGAAAACCAAATGATTTTCCTTTAAATCAACGGCGGTTTCACGTAAATATTGCGCCGCTTCGTATTGACGGTTTAGAAGCGGCACTTCATGCTTCATCACCACACTGATGATGGGATCCTGTTTACGTCCCCTCAAATCAGTGATTTATCGCGGCCTGTCTGTGAAAAATACCACAAATGTGTTATTTCACCATCAAAACAGGATCTTTACCTTTGTTACAAAAATAAACACGTAAGTTTTGCAAGTAAGTTTGAATGACTTGCATAACTTAAATTAATTTAATTGTATATTTATGTCTGACATTACTTTTCGCGTAAAAGCGCACAGCGAGAGCCCGACCAAGACCATTGCGAAGACAAGAGGTTTTGAAACAATTATTGATGAACCCGAAGAGCTGAATGGCACCAATGACGGCCCAAATCCGGTTGAATATACTTTGATTGCCCTTTCAGGGTGCTTGAATGTCATGTGTCACCTGGTGGCCAAAGAGTTGAATTTCACCCTGAGGAGTGTAAAAATAAATCTGGCGGGCGTGCTCGACCCGGATAAACATCTGGGCATGGCCACTAGCGAAAGAGCAGGGTTTAAAAGAATTGACGTAGAAATCATCCCGGATACGGATGCCGATGCCAACACACTGGGGCAATGGCTAAAAGTTGTTGAACAGCGTTGCCCGGTAAGTGACAATCTTGTAAACCCCACACCGGTGCATATTACAGTGGGTAAGTAACAGATAAAAGGCAGCGAAAGGCTGCCTTTGTAATACTATACCGGTTGTTTCCGACGAATCTTCACCAGATATTCCCGTTATTTATCAGGTTAATTGACCTCCGGCTCAATCCAATCGCCATGATCCTTGATAAGCTGAATAAGATGCTCCACTGCTTCTGCCTGGGGGATATTTTTCTCCACAAGCTGTTTTTTCCGGTAAAGGGATATTTTTCCATGTTCAGCGCCCACATAACCATAATCTGCATCGGCCATCTCTCCCACGCCATTTACAATACAGCCCATCACCCCGATCTTCAGATGTTTGAGATGGGAAAAATGTTTCTGTACAAGTGCAACGGTGGTCTGGAGATCAAACAGAGTTCTTCCGCAACTGGGACAGGAGATGAACTCAGTCTTGCTTGTGCGTACACGTGCTGCCTGCAGGATCCCGAAAGAATAGGCATCAAGATCGGTAATGTTAATTTTCCCTTCGTTGCTCAACATCATCCCATTGCCAAATCCGTCTAAAAGCAGCGTTCCAAAATCCACCCCTCCTTTGAGCTGTATATCTTCCGGTTCATCTTCTGAATAACTTCGCTGCAGTACCACCGGTACACGACAGTCCGCATTCAGTAAGGCATGGAAAAATGCCCGCTGTTCTCCTACTCCGTTCTGATGTTCTGTTGTGAGTATAATCACCACACCAAGTATTTCCTTCAGGAGGACAATCATCTCATCAGTCAGTTGCGGATAGGAAAGACGTAGAAACTTCACCTGTGCCGGACATGCTTCCATGCTGCCTATCTCATCGGCCGTAAAGAGGGGATAATGATCTATCCTCTCCTTCCATTGCGCAAAATCAACAATAGATTTCATTCCTCTGGGAAAATTATCGGGTACATGACTTCCCGTGTAGATATAGTCCGGGATAAAATGAGGATTGATATCCATGTCACCGATCCGGCTCCTGTCAGATATGACCACCGGCAGAAAATCACCACCTATATTCCAAACTGCTTTCGTTTCGCGCCGATCAGTCGCAAATGGAGAGAATCCGGGAAATTGTCGTCCTTCAATGTGTGGATGATTTTGCCGTTGCATCACGTAATCCACCAGCTTTCGGGCTACGGGCACTTCCGCCTCCGGATCTTCACTCAGTGAAACACGAATGGTATCTCCCATGCCATCACTCAGCAATGCTCCGATGCCTACCGCCGACTTCATTCTTCCGTCTTCACCGTTACCTGCTTCAGTCACACCCAGGTGAAGCGGAAAATGAATCCCCTCTTTATCCATCCTGTCCACCAACAGGCGTACCGCCTTGGTCATCAGCAGCGTATTGGAAGCCTTCATCGATATCACAATATCGGTAAAACCTTCATCCACCGCAATGCGTAAATACTCCATGCAAGATTCCACCATCCCTTCCGGTGTATCTCCGTAACGCGACATGATACGGTCGGAAAGCGATCCATGGTTCACCCCTATACGTACAGCTGTACCATGCTCTCTACAAATCTGAAGAAAGGTGACGACTTTGGTACGAATCTTCTCCAGTTCCGCTGCATATTCCTCTTCGGTATATTCCAACTCGGCAAAAGTCTTCTGTTTGTCCACGTAATTGCCGGGGTTAATACGCACTTTTTCGGCAATGGTGGCCGCCACTTCAGCAGCACGCGGGTTAAAATGAATATCGGCAGACAAAGGCGTTGTATAGCCTTTATCTCTCAACTGCCGGTGAATTTCCCGCAAATTGTTCGCTTCACGTACCCCCTGCGTGGTCAGACGAATCAGGTCCGCACCGGACGCGATGATTCGTTCACACTGCGCCACACTGGCTTCCGTATCGAGCGTATTGGTGCTGGTCATTGTCTGTATCACGACCGGATGATTGCCACCCATCGTGACATTGCCTACATGCACATCAATGGTAGGGCGGCGGCTATAGTTGAAAAAGTCCATTTTTTTAATCGGTTATTTCTTCAAAGGTAATACTTCTATCCAATATCCGTCGGGATCGATGATAAAATAAAGTCCCATGTCGGTATTTTCATAACAGACACATCCCATCTCTTTATGGTAGGCTCTCGTCTCATCGTAATCTCCGTCCACGCGTAGGCAAAGATGCTGTTCATTATCTCCCATATTATAGGGCCGATCCCAGTCCCTGAGCCAGGTCAGCTCCAGGGTGAAACCGGTTATCCCATCTCCCAGAAAAACAAGAATATATGATCCGTCAGAGGCTTCTTTTCTTCGCACCTCTTTCAAACCCAACGCCTTGTCATAAAATGTAATACTTTTTTTCAAATCCAGCACATTGATATTGTAGTGGTCGAATCTTGCTTTTATTTCCATTGTTTTTAGTTATTTTATCCGTTTTTTCGGTGTAGTTGCTTGCCTTCCTTCGCACACCATAAATGCTGATCACTTGATCACACCGTTTCATTCCTTCCCTTGTTGCTTTTATATCAGTGTAAATATTTGTCCCGGCTGAGATATCGGCATGTATCTGCAACCATATTGCGCCGCTGTTTCCCCGAATCGGTTCGCCTTTTCATATTGTTCTCCAAAGTGCATCGGGAAAAAATAAGCAGTATGTATGCGCGAAACAAATTGTTTCGCTCCGCGCATATACTCCTTACCCAGGCGGGGATCTATCGGAAACATGGCTACATGCAGATGATCGGTTTTTTCGGCCAGCAACTCAAGCTCGCACAGGTAATTATTTTCATAGGTGAGCGATTCTGCCTTTCCCACCTCTTCATTCCAATGCCAGTTGTTCAGATCTCCAGCGTGGAAAAGTAAACGCCCGTTACAGCCAATCAGAAAAGATCCCCCGATATCGGTAGAACCATATGCCATGACTTTAATCCGCGCATCCTCAAAAGTTTGTTCTTTTCTGAGATAGTAAACTTTTGCATCGATTTTCCCGTTCTCTTTCAGTTCATCGGAAAAAATATAGGTGATATTCTCCTTTCGTTGTCTCCAGTTCAGTATATCCGGGTTAAAATGATCGGAATGTGAATGCGTACAAAGCACATACAGATCATCTTCCTTATTGAGCAGATAATCATTCACCCATTTTGAACCATCCTCACGCGGTGCGTCCCTGTAATAATCAATAATCACGGAACATCCGATGAATTCGATCAGGTAACAGCTGTGATAAATATATGTAATTGTCATCATCTTTCAACCAATCATTAAAACAATCCGTCGGCAAAATGTTCAAAATCATAAGCAAAAAATTGGTAAAAACATCGGGGATTAATACCTCAAATTCAGTCCCGGTCACTCTGATATTAAAATAATATTTTATCTTGCAGAATATTTGTTTCACAATAAATTCAAAAATCATGAAGAAGTATGTAGCAGAAATGATCGGAACAATGGTACTTGTACTAATGGGTTGCGGGGCGGCAGTCTTTGCGGGTGCCGGGCAACCCTTTGATTCAGTGGGCACGCTGGGAGTTGCTTTTGCCTTCGGACTGTCAGTCATAGCCATGGCTTACGGTATAGGAAGCATTTCGGGATGTCACATAAACCCGGCTATCACGCTGGGTGTTTTTCTATCGGGCAGGATGAGTGGTAAAGATGCGGGAATGTACATGCTCTTCCAGGTGATCGGCGCCGTCATCGGTTCATCCATCCTTTGGTTTTTGGCAAAGGATTCCGGTTCCATTACAACGCTCACGGGTGCCAACGGTTTTGCCCAGGGACAAATGGGTGTGGCTTTTGTGGCAGAGACAGTATTCACCTTTATTTTCGTATTGGTGGTATTGGGAGTAACTGCTAAAAACGGCCTTAACAAATTTGCCGGGCTGGCAATCGGCCTCACGCTTGTTTTGATACATATTGTTTGTATTCCAATTACAGGCACATCAGTGAACCCGGCCCGTAGCATAGGTCCGGCAATTTTTGAAGGAGGAACGGCACTGTCACAGCTCTGGTTATTTATTGTAGCCCCTTTACTCGGTGCCGCTATCGCTGCATTTGTCTGGAAAGGAATCACAATCGAAGAGGAAAAAAGAGACATGGCTTAAGACAAACTCACGAAAATAATTCCTGAGAGAACTTATTTTGTATTTATCTGTTTAGTTATTGCACATTTTTTGTAAATTTGCGCAGTTTTTGATTGAAAAATAATCACAGCGAATCCGGTAAAAAACTTGCCGGCTGTTCTAAATTGATAAAAATTATGAGTCACAATCTATTAAAAGGAAAAAGAGGGATTATTTTCGGTGCGTTGAACGATATGTCCATTGCCTGGAAGGTAGCTGAGAAAGCCGTTGAGGAAGGTGCCACTATCACATTGTCCAACACACCCGTTGCCGTTAGAATGGGCGATACTGCCCAGCTGGGTGCGAAACTCAATGCCGAGATACTGCCTGCTGATGCAACCAATGTAGATGATCTTGAGATGGTTTTCACCAAATCGATGGAGATTCTGGGTGGTAAAATCGATTTTGTTCTTCATTCAATCGGTATGTCGCCGAACGTACGCAAGAAAAGGACCTACGACGATCTGGATTACGACATGCTGATGAAGACCCTCGACATATCTGCCATTTCTTATCATAAAATGCTGCAGGTAGCCCGCAAGCTAGACGCAATTGAACGTGGCGGTTCCATTCTCGCTCTCACTTATGTAGCGGCCCAACGCGTATTTTACGGATACAATGACATGGCTGACGCCAAGGCGCTGCTTGAATCCATTACCCGCAGCTTCGGTTACATTTACGGACGCGACAAGGGAGTACGCGTAAATACCATTTCTCAGTCGCCCACCATGACCACTGCCGGAAGTGGCGTGAAAGGAATGACCGACCTGATGGACTTTTCGGAACGTATGGCCCCGCTGGGAAATGCTACAGCCGACGATGCAGCGGACTACTGCATCGTCATGTTCTCCGATCTTACCCGCAAGATCACCATGCAGAATCTGTATAACGACGGCGGGTTCTCCAGCATGGGCATGAGTCTGCGCGCAATGAAACAGTACAGCAACGGGCTCGACGAGAACAAGGATGAAAACGGGAATGTGATTTACGGATAATTTTTCGCTAACCGACATTAAAATAGCTTCGATCCATCGATTGGAGCTATTTTTTATACATTTTTAAATTCTAGCATGCGCCTCGGAAAACCCCAAACAAGTTTGGCTTTTCGCTCGGCTTTCACTACATTTGTGCGTTATGCTGATAAAGATATACAACGAAAATCCCCATCCACGCGAAATAGAGAAAGTCGTCTCCGTTTTGCGTGAGGGAGGTATCGTGATCTATCCTACCGATACACTTTACGGCATTGGCTGTGATGCACTGAACGTGCGTGCTGTAGAGAAGATTTGCGATCTGAAAGGGATTAATCCGCAGAAAAGCAATTTATCCATTATCTGCAACGACCTGAGCATAATGAGTGAATATGCGAAGGTCAGCACTCCTACCTTTAAACTGATGAAAAGGAATCTTCCAGGCCCTTTCACATTTATATTACCGACCACGTCCTCCCTTCCCAAAATATATAAAAACAAAAAAACCGTAGGTATCCGCGTACCGGACAACAATATTATCCGCGAGATTGTTTCGCAGATGGGAAATCCGGTGCTAAACACCTCAGTAAAGGATGACAATCTGGAAGTTGAATATATCACCGATCCCGAATTGATATTTGAAAAATGGGGCGATATCGCCGATATTGTGATAGATGGCGGCGTAGGAGGCATAGAAGGCTCCACTGTGATAGACTGTACTTCCGATGAACCAATCATTGTGCGACAGGGCAAAGGAGAGTTAAAATTCTGATATTTTCTCCAAGGAATTAAATTAATCGATACTTTCGCAGTCTTAGGTTCAAATAATCATCCCGCTAAGATTCTACATATGAAAAAAATATTTGTCTGTTTCCTCACACTCTCCATCCTATTGGTTGTTTCTATCTCCTGCAAAAACGATGATCCCGCTGCCACTAAGGGGGAACTGGTGGCAGCCACGTATAATGCCTCCACCAGGACCTTCACATTAGAATATGAAAGTGGATATACAAATAGGGTGAATGCGGTAATAGATAACTCCGTGACTCCTCCCGGAGCAAGTACCACATTGAGTGATGGTACCCTCGTGTCTGTCACAGATGCCAACATATCGGGTGATGCCACCATCACTACTTCCGCGGCAATATCAAACAACAAGTATGTAAACAGATGGATCTACGACCAGATGTCGATATACTATTTGTGGAATGATAAACTTTCCAAAAAACCGAACTACTCACTCAATCCTGCCGATTTTTTCAATTCAATCCTCTATAAGTATAATGCCACCTCCAATCCCGAGGGTGACAGGTTCTCCTGGATTCAGGAAGACTATGTGGAACTGTTAAACGATCTGAGCGGGGTAAGATCAGATGAGATCGGTTTTGAATACATCCTCGTCTGGGCAGATCAGGCTAAGACCCACTATTACGCTTTGGTGCTTTACCCGATGAGCGGCACCGATGCCGACTCGAAAGGAATCGACAGAGGCCGGTTCATCACCAAAATAAACGGGCAGAACATCACACCCCAGAATTACAAAACCCTGTTCGGGGGCACGGGAACAAAAAATCTCTCGATGGCCGACTGGCGCCTTGATTCTGCCACATCGACCTATAACCTGCAAAACAGCGGAAACGTGACCATTCAGATGCACAACAACTACGCCGAAAATCCGGTCTATAAAGACAGTGTATATACTATCGACAGTAAGAAGATTGGGTATCTTGTATACAACTTCTTTGCCCGGGATAAGGGGGATGACAGTTACGACTACGACAAACTGCTAATGAACAGGCTGGATGCCATGAAAGCACAGGGAGTCAACGCGATGGTACTCGACCTCCGCTATAACAGCGGTGGTGCGGTCTCTTCGGCTATTGCCCTGGCAAGTGCCCTAGTGAAAAACAGATCCACCAGCAACGTGCTCACCACCTCCCAATATAACTCCTTTGTGCACAATGCGCTGCTAAAGGAGTATGGAGCCAATTACAACAAGGATTACTTTATTTCACAGATCGATACGGCCAAAATAGATGACAAAGGCAATGTGATTTCATGGGTGAAAATAACCGATGTACCCTCTTTAAACCTGCCGCGACTTTATGTACTTACCAGCGGATGGACTGCTTCCGCCAGCGAGTTCATCATCAACGGCCTGAAACCCTACATGGAAGTAATACTGATCGGTGAAACAACCTACGGAAAAAATGTGGGTTCTATCTCCATCTACGAGGAGGAAGATCCCAAAAACAAATGGGGGATGCAGCCAATTGTAGTGAAATATTTCAACAG
>DGZP01000013.1:425-35161 GCA_002398565.1 Proteiniphilum sp. UBA4977 | reverse complement strand
GAATTCAACCCTGATGGTATGGTTGAAACTGGTGATGAACTGTTCTTGTTTGAATTTGGCAACACTAACGATCCCTTGCTCGGAAAAGCAATCTCGTTGATCACGGGTGCCACAAGAGCTGCCCGTACCACGACATTGCATGTCTCCAGTCCGTTCCGTTCTTCGCAGGTGGATAAAAAAGCGACGCTCCACATGCAGGATAAACATCGTTTCGACATGCTGGAAGATGTACGGGGTGATGAAATCAGAAAATTAATGGAAAAATAGAAAAAACTCCCTGGGTTATACCGGGAGCATTTCAAAAAAAGATAATTACCGAACAAGCTCCGCTTGGTCGACCGGCATGATGCCGCACTCCATAAAAAGATTAATAGTGATCCATTCGTCCACTTTCAGCATCCCCATCATGTGGACAGGTGGAGTCAGGTTAAAGTCGCGGATATTAATTGATTTTTTCACATCGAATGTGAAATTATTTCCATTCCTTTTCGCAGTAACCGGAACGGTATATCTTTTGGTGACCCCTGTAATTGTGACGTCTATCACAGCGTCACCGACTTCACCTAAAGACTCGTCTGACAACCTCACATGATCGAGTGCTATATGCATGACAGGATATTCATCCGACTTCACAAGCTTATGAAAATCTCTCAACGCCATCCTGTTGCCTGATATGAAATTTTTTACAGGAATTTCCAGGCTGCTTTCGCTTAGATAAAGCCTGTCGTTCCTGCGGGATGCATTTATATACAGTTTTTTACCGATAAACCTATTACCGGGCTGATCAAATTTAAAGTCTACAACATTACTTTTCCCCTGAATGGAAAGCATGCTTTTCTCCTTCACATCCACAGCAAGCAGATAAGATCCCGACTGAGCATGTGCCGTGACCGATACCAGAAAGCAAATGGCAAGTATGGATAAAATTCTTTTCATTTTCTCAATCTGAAAGATGATAACCAAACCGGTATTAACTACCGGTTTGGTTCATTTTTATGAAAACTGTCTAGAATGCGATGGATCCGGCAAGCGTCAATCCGTCGAATTGAGCATCCGAATAAATACTGCTGGTAGGGAATCCATCATAATTTTGCTTCACATACTCCACTTTGGCCATGACATTTTTTGTCATATACCAACCTGCTGCAATGGCAGTACGATTGATGTCAGCCTTATAAGCGGGCGTGTTTCCAACTGCTGCCATATCGGCCTTCAATTTGTTGTAGCGGCCACCTACATAGAATTGTTCATCGGCACCGAAACGTACAACCAGGTCGGTAACAAACTGATTGGCATCTCTCAGTTCTTTCTCGTTGGCACTGCGTCCCTTTACCTGTTCAAGAGTCGTAAACGATTCGAGAGAAAGTCCATTTACCGGTGAATATTTCAAAAACAAGTTCCCCATCATGGCTTTTACCTTATCACCAAAACCGGGATTGAATCGCCCGTTTGTGAAAGTTGAACTGCTCGGCGCAACGTGATACATCACCCCGTAATAATTGGAACCTGTACGATCTCCCCCGAAAAGCGTGTTCTTGTATGAACCGGCAGTGTAATACCCGGAACCGCTCACTCGAAGACGAAACTGATCATTGAACTGCTTGTCGTAAGCCAGTTTTCCAATCAGTGCAGGATTCATTTTCCCGTTGGAGTATCTGTTGGCGGCTTCGGTCGTATCGATCTTCTGCAACGTGGGATTGAGCTGTCCGTTGGTAATGGCTCCCACCACGGTGAAGTCTGCGAGATGTACGTCCACCTCTGCGCCAATTTCAGTGGCAAACTCATCCATAATGTGGTTTTCCATAAAAGGATTATAAAAAGTGAGGCCACCGTCGGAGCGACGGAAATGTGCATCGCCATAGTTCACGTCGAACTGACCTACTTTGATGGTGGTAACCTCCATGATTTCATCGACAAAATCCCAGGGGAGAAACGGCATTTTCTCCAATTGAAGGAAACCGCCTTTAACCCATGTTTCATTGTGATGGCGGGAAGCCAGGTAAAGCTCAAAATTCAGGTAAATTCCATCTGACAGATTTGATTTTATAAACAGATTGGCTTGTGGCAAACCAAAGTTATTGGTCAGCGGAACCAACGTCAACGGATTGTCACTTACATACTCTCCGTGTGCGTTGCTGTGATTAAGTGTAGTATAAGGAAGCGTCAAAGCACCTCCAATCTTCACTTTCAATCCATCAAAATCTGTTTCTGTCTTCGGTGTTTCAAAAGCATTTATACCTTCCTTGTTCGTCGGACGTAACTGGGCAAACGTAACGAAAGCGGTTAAAATTGCGACTACCGTAA
This sequence comes from Proteiniphilum sp. UBA4977, assembly GCA_002398565.1. GTDB lineage: Bacteria > Bacteroidota > Bacteroidia > Bacteroidales > Dysgonomonadaceae > Proteiniphilum. The sequence goes on along the minus strand of DGZP01000013.1, from coordinate 32,857 downwards.
AGAGACTTCTTTTTTTCATTTTCATTCATTCTTTGTTTAATAGTAAATAATCATTTATTCTGTGAATATGCTGTTGAATTAAAATTAATCGATGCTCCTTCAAAAGTCACTTTATAATTCACCGTTACCTGGTCTTTTGTTTTCATGGTACCCAGCATCGCAGTAGGCGCTTTCATACCATAGTCGCTCATCTTTACAGGTAATACCCCCTGAAAAGTATATACACCGGGGCTCATTTCCTTTCCGTCTGCTTTTAGTGTCACTTTCTTTGTAGCACCCTTCAGCGAAAGATTTCCTGTAACTGTCACTGCAATATTCTCACCATTCACCTGAATGGAGTTTAATTCTGTCATTTGAAAAAGAATTTTTGGATTCTTTGGTTCATTGAAAGCTTCGTGTGTCTTCTTATCCATCAGTTTTTCGCCGCTGATGAGAGAGCGAACGGGTATTTCCACAGTCAGGGCCTGCGGACGATTGTCGGCCACAGTCATTTTGCCGCTCAATTCTGTCGCTTTTATTGTAAAATTGTGATTCACATTTGTCTCTCCGTTAATAACTACCTCGGAAGATTTGATGGAGAGAGTCTGGGAATGAACCAGAACACCAGCCGTGATAAACATAAATAAAAACACAGATACGGTTCGTCTGTTAAATAAAATCGTTTTCATAAATATATGCAAATAGTTTATTAATAATTTTAGTATTCCTATAGGTTTGCTGGGATTACATCCCGTTTTCGGTTCTGGTTTGGCACGCATTTGAGCGTATTGATTAACCTTGTATAAAAATAGTTCCTGACAGAAATTGCGAATAAATGCTATAGTTTTGATAGGAATTGACCCATAAAAAAACTACATGCACAGTGCACAATCTTCTTTCGTTTCCTGCATGATTTGTTCCAGATTTCTTCCGGAAAGCATTTCCACAAACTGTCTGTGAAACTGTTTCCAGTAAAGATTCGCTTTACAGCAAAGCGAAGAACGTTCACAGAACGATTCATCTGAAACGCATTGTACAACAAGAACCGATTCAAATGCCGTATAAATATCCAGCATGGTAATCTCAACAGGAGACCGGGCGAGCACATAACCACTCCCCCTTCCTCCGACATTTCTTATTAACCCCTTCAATTTGAGAGCGCTGACAATATAATCGAGATATTTGACTGAAATTTGTTGCCTCTTTGCTATTTCCTTTTGAAGGATACCTTCGGGACTCTGGCAATCAGCAATCTCAATCATTGTCCGTAGCCCATACCTTATTTTTGTGTTTATTTTCATTCCCACTTTGCCAACATACAAAGATAGCATAAAACTAAAATAATGATGCTAAACTTCACCAGTTTTCTATGCTTCGGCAGGGAAAAAAATCACATTTTCCACATTGTCCATGATGGCAAACAATTCACTCAATGTAGCAGCCTTCAACATTGCAATGCGGGTAGCTTTGAAATCGGGTATACCCTTAAAAAGGGGTGTTGCCGCTATATGACGACGCATATGCAGGATGCCACGTACTTCGTCCAGGCGCTCTACGCTTTCCTGTACCTGTTTTTTCAATACGTCGAGATACCAGCCGAACGACTCCTTCGGAGCGTGCTTCCCAGTTTCCATAAAATGTTTCACCTCCCGGAATATCCATGGCTGTCCAATGCTACCGCGACCAATCATCACTGCATCCACGCCGGTCTCTTCAAACCGTTGTTTTGTCATCTCAGGGGTGGTTACATCACCATTACCAATGATGGGGATATGTATCCGGGGATTGTTCTTCACAGCTCCAATCAGTGACCAGTCGGCCTCCCCCTTATACATCTGTGCGCGGGTGCGACCGTGCAGAGTAAGTGCTGCAATACCGCAATCCTGTAGCTGCTCAGCCAGTTCCACAATGATCTTCGAGTTATCGTCCCATCCCAGTCGGGTCTTTACAGTTACCGGCTTCTTCACCGCTTTAACCACTTTCCGGGTGATCTCCAGCATCACATCGGGCGTACGCATCATGCCGGACCCCGCTCCCTTGCCTGCAATTTTCCTTACGGGACATCCGAAGTTGATATCAATCAGATCCGGATCGGCCTCTTCACAAATTCTGGCAGCCTCCACCATCGCATCAGGGTCACTGCCATATATCTGAATGCCAATAGGACGTTCTTCATCACTGAAAAAAATTTTTCGCTTTGTCTTTTTTACGTCGCGAATAAGGGCATCACTCGAAATGAATTCGGTATAGACCATATCGGCTCCGAACTGCCTGCAAAACAACCTGAATCCGACATCGGTGACATCTTCCATCGGAGCAAGAAATACCGGCCTTTCCGGAAATTCAATGTGGGCAATCTTCATTTTCCTAATTTCTCTTTCCACTCTTTCTCGTTGAAACCTACCAACACAAAATCATCTGTCACAACAATGGGTCTCTTCACCACCATTCCATTTGAGGACAACAGATCGAGCAGCTCATTTTCAGATGCGCTCTTTACCTTCTCTTTCAAGTTCTGCTCCCTGTATATCATGCCGGAAGTGTTGAAAAAACGGCTGATCGGCAGGCCGCTCTTTTTGATCCATTCGGAGAGTTCTTCTTTTTTGGGGTTCTCTTCTACAATGTCCCTTGCCGTTACCTCAACTCCGTGAACTCTCAGCCATTTGGCCGCCTTACGGCAAGTGCCGCACTTGGGATAATGAATAAAAAGTGGTTTCATTTACATTCAGTTTATTTCATGCGCCTTCATATACATTCAGGAAGCCCTAATACTGTGATTTTAGGGTGCAAAGATACAAAAAGAGATACAAAAAATAAAATTGTGAAAACTAACAAGTGTAAACAGGTTAGTGTATCGTTATCTGCAGGTTATGCGGTCGCATGGGTGAAACGTGGGAGGAAGCATCACCCACACGTATCGAAACAGCATGATCTCCTCTTTTTCAACTGTTGCGGAAGCCTGACTCTGTGAATATATCCACCATACAAACAAGGGGTTGACACCATAGGAGAAGGCGGTGTCGAAACCGCTGTAATATTTTATTACAAGCTGATTTAGACCCTTCTTAATGGGAGAAGCAACAGTAGTTTTTGTTTCCGATGTCGTCGGGGTTCCATTGTACCGGGTTGAACTCTCATGCCATCCGGACATAACAGCTGCTGAGTACGCCGGTGAATAACTGAATCTGTTGAAAAGTAATAAATTAAAATGCTTGTGCTACCTCATCAATCATTACGCTGACGGAGGTGATGCCCCCTCCGGCCAGATACCACATTTCCGGGTTGAGATAGTAGATCTTCCTGTTTTTAGATGCGTTGGTCTGCTTAATCAGGCTGTTTTCGATCTCTTCTTTATTGGTAATCTCGTTGTCTACCACCCGGCTGCGATCTATGATAAAGATGATATCGGGATTGGTCTTCTGTATAAACTCACTCGAAACAGGATTGCCATGGCGGTGCGTATCCAGACCCACGACTGCTTCTTTCACGCCCAGCACATCATGCACGACGCCAAAACGAGATCCGCTGCCATAGGCACTAAAGCGACCCCGGTTGTGTAACAGGATCAATGCCTTCTCATCGGAGATGGCTGTCCGCTTCTTTACCTCCTCCACTTTCGAGCGGATGTCGGCTTTTGCCTTTTCTGCTTCTACCTGTTTATCGAAGAGCAGCGCCAGATCATCAAGATTCTTTTCAAAGGCATTCATAAAATCGCCCGCATCCACAACCGTGGGATATATCACCGGCGCAATGGCAGCAAGTTGATCGTAAAAATCTGCCAGCCTGTTACCCATGATGATCAAATCGGGCTGTGCCTCGTTTATCTTCTCCAGGTTCACCTCCACCACGCTTCCCACATCCACAATGGAAGCGTCGTCCTTGTACTTACGCAAATGGGACGGCATACTGGTTTTCGGCACTGCCACCGGTTTTATCCCCAGATAATCAAGATTTTCCAGGGCAGAAAAATCGAGTACCACCACCCTACGAGGGTTCTTTATCACCTCCACGCTACCCAGTGTATGGGTGATCGTGACCGTTTCATCACCCCTGCCCTCTCCGGTACCACTTTTTTGTTGATTGCCTCCGCATGCGCTGAGGAGCATCATAATACCAGGGAGCATCGCAAGCCACAAAACCAAACTATTCTTGTTCATACTGTATTTGTCTTTTATTGAATTGAAATTTTATTACTGAATACTTAATCTTAATCTAAAATCGCAAATCTGACACCAACCACACGTAAAAGAGCTGATCGCTGACCGCTACTTTCAGAAATAATTACAAATCCTTTTATTATCGAACATGCATATTTTCACACGAACACCAAATACATCTCTGAGTACATCTTCACGGATAATATTATCGGTGGTATCATGATAGACAACCTTGCCATCTTTCAGGGCGACAATATAGTCGGAATAGTGAGAAGCGAAATTGATGTCATGCAGCACGACGATGATGGTCTTACCCAGTTCATCGGCCAGCTGACGCATCATTTTCATGGTCTGCACCGAATGCTTCATATCGAGGTTGTTCAGGGGTTCATCCAGTAATACGTACTCCGTATCCTGGGCGACCACCATCGCCATATAGGCACGCTGCTTCTGTCCCCCGCTCAGCTCATCGATATAGGCATGCTCTATCGATCTCAGATTAAGGAAATCGATCGCCCTGTCCACCTTCTTCACGTCCTCCCTGGTCAGCTTATCCTGTGAATAGGGAAACCTGCCGAAGGAGACCAGCTCGCGCACCGTCAGTTTCAACCTGACGTGGTTCGACTGTTTTAAGATGGAGAGCCGCTGTGCCAGCATCCGGTTCTTATACTCTGTGACATTCTTCTCATCCACCATCACTACTCCCTCGTCCTGCGAGAGTAGACGGCTGATGACGGAAAGCAGGGTGCTCTTGCCGGCGCCGTTGCTGCCGATCAGTGAGGTAACCTTCCCCTTGTGAAACTGAAGTCCCACCTTTTCGAGCACGACCTTTTCCCCATATTGCTTGGTAATTTCCTGAACTTCGATCATAATTTTTTAACCCTTAAAAGTAAGTAGATAAAATAGAACCCACCCACAATGTTGATGATGGCGCTCAGCGGGATGGAAAGATTGAATACCCGCTCCATAAGAAACTGTCCGATCAGCAATGCGGTGGCCGACACCATGATACAACCTGTAATCAACAGGTGGTGTTTATGTGTCCCAAACAACTCATAGGTGAGGTTTGTAACCAGCAGCCCCAAAAAGGTGATGGGTCCTATCAGCGCGGTAGACACGGAAACCAGCACCGCGATCATCACCAGAAACATCTTTACCACCCGGTTATAGTTCAGTCCCAGGTTGATGGCCTGATCCCTTCCCAGTGCAAGTACATCCAGATATCTGGTCATCCTGAATCCGATGATTAGCGTGGCTGTCATCACACCCAGGGAGGGCCAGAGCAGCTTGCTGTTTATCTTGTTGAAGGTGGCAAACATCTTTCCCTGCACAATGAAAAAGTCGTTCGGATCAATCAGTAACTGCATAAAGGAACTGAGACTGGAGAAGAGCGTACCCAATATAATCCCTACCAGTAAAAGCAGATGGAGATTATCTTTTCCCTTTTTGTAAATCAGGAGATAAAGCAGAAAAGAAAATCCAATCATTCCGGCGACAGAGACCAGAAAGTTGTCGATGCTGCTCAACACGCGGTAGGTATGGTCGCTGTACATGTAGACGATCACCGTCTGTATCAGCAGGTAGAGCGACTCGAAACCCATGATGGAGGGGGTCAGAATCCGGTTGTTGGTGAGCGTCTGAAAAGCGACCGAAGAGAAAGCTACACACCCAGCCACAACAAGGATTGCCACCACCTTGAGTCCCCTGAGCCGGAGTGCAAACTCCCAGCTGCCTCCCAGATTGTAAAAGAGGAAAAGCATGCCACTGGCCATCATCAGCAACAAGGCGATCCAGAGGCTCCTTCTGATGTTTATCTTTTTTTCCATAACAACATAAAAAGGAACATAACGGATCCGATGATGCTGACGGTCACTCCGATCGGCACCTCATACGGATAGATCACCATCCTGCCTATGATATCGCATACCAAAAGAAAGATCGCACCCGACAAGGCCACCAGGGGCAATGTCTTCTTTAAATTATCTCCGAAGATGATGCTCACCACGTTGGGGACTATCAGTCCCAAAAAGGGAATGGCGCCGGCGGTAATCACCACGGAACTCACCGTGAGCGAGACACAAAACAGGCCGATATTCATGATGGCGCTGTAGTTCAACCCCAGGTTCCGGGAAAAATCTTCTCCCATACCAACCAGGGTGAACTTGTTTGCATAGAGGTAGGTAATCAGGATAGCCGGCAACGTGAGATAAATCAGTTCGTAGCGTCCCTGCAGGATCCCGGAAAAGTCTCCCATCATCCAGGCGTTGGTATCCTGCACAATATTCAGCTGCACCGCGAAAAAGGTAGATATGGACCCGATAATTCCTCCGAACATAAGCCCCACAAGAGGAACAAATATTACATTGCGGTGCCGTATCCTCCGCACGATCGCCAGAAAAACCATGCTGGACAGGAAGGTAAAGAGGAATGCCGACAACATTTTGAGCGTCATGCCGGCTTCAGGTGTAAAGATCAGAAAGACCAGCAACCCCATCTTCGCCGCTTCGAGTGTACCGGCAGTCGTGGGCGACACAAACTTGTTCTGTGTCATCTGCTGCATGATTATGCCGGAGATGCTCATCCCCACCCCTGCCAGAATCAGCGCGGCCGTACGGGGTAACCGGCTCAAGGCAATGAGGGAAACAGATAGATCTCCCACTCCCACGAAAAGGGAGACAAAAGCCAGTGCAAGTAAAAGTGCAAGTAAAATAATTGTAAGAATAAGCGCCCTCAAACAACCTCCTTCGTTATAAAAACAGAAGGCCGGCAATGTGCTTACCGGTCTTCACTTTTTGTATCTATTTTATCAGTAACAAAGATAAGGGAGAGAACAACAGCATTCAATACCCAATACTTGGTAGTTGAAAAGAAATTTAACCATAAAAATACCCATTATTGGGCACCATTATACTTCGTTGGTGTTTTCGAATTCTATCGTGTAGGTAAAAGAGTCGGCGCGATACCAACCAATGTTGTATTCAATGGGCAAGCCGTTAACATCTCTCACTGCTCTTTTCCGGATCAGAATCGGATCGCCGGTTTCTATTTCCAGTTTAGAGGCAATAAAATCGTTGGCGGGGGCGGCACTGATCTCTTCCCGGGAGGTCTTGACAACAATGTTATAGTCAGTTCTTAAAATCTCGTACAAAGGCCTATTGAAGTTTTCTGTGCCATTTAGCGGAATTGCCGGGTTAAATTCGGAAATAAAATAAACAAAAGGAAAATTCACTTTTCCCCTCAACCGCGCAAGCTGGAGTATCTTAACCGTATCGTGGATCTCAAAGAATGCCCTCGCTTCTTTACTCGGGAGTTGTTTGCTGATATGCAATTCAAAATTTTCTATCTCCAGACCCAAGATTTTCATCTCCTGTGAGAAACTGAGCCATTTAGACCCTTCGCTGGAAATGTTTTTTTCGGCCACGGTCGTGCCTACTCCCCTTTTCCGAATCAACAACCCCTCGCTGACCAAGGTGTTGATTGCCTGTCGAAGGGTATTCCGAGACATTTTCAATTGTTCAGACAATTCCACTTCATTGGGGAGCATTTTTCCATCTTTGTACTCTTCTTGTTCAATCAGCTCTCGTAAATATAATTCGGCTTGTTTATGTAAAGGCAATTTTTTTTTCACTTTCACTCCTAATTTTTTCTCAAAGTAAAATAAAAATTAAAAAAACTCAAAATATTTTGGGAGTATTTATATTCTTTTATACATTTGTATGTTCAAACATAATAAATGAATGATCATACATAATATGAAAAATAAAAGCAATTATGATAGATTTCCTGCCACTTCGATAAAGGATGGCATGTTAATCAAAGGATGGGACGGTATTCTGAATAAAATTATCCCGCATGCCGATAACCGGGTTATTTCAATCGAATGCTATCATGGCGTACATTTCGATGAATTGATGGCTCAATTTAAAAAAATACCCCACACCTTGTTTGTAGATGCAAGAAGCTATTTTAAACCGGAAGAAGAAATCCTGCAGTTGACACAGGGCTTTATCACGGAGGATGTGCTATTTGGCTATTTGGGAAATCTTTCTATCAGCGATTATTTCGACGAATCAAGTCTGAGTATAATCCGGGAAGAGATCGTTGCTGTCGCCAAAAAAGGGAACATCATCCTTTTTGGTCCGGGAAGTTCACTGATCGCCGATCCGGATATGCTGATCTATGCCGATATGCCACGTTGGGAAATCCAACAGCGGATGCGGAGAAAGGAAGTTACAGGGCTGGGTATTGACAACCGAAATGAGCCATTTTCCATCCAATATAAACGGGGATATTTCAATGACTGGAATATCTTGGACAAGCACAAAAAGAAATTGTATGACAAGGTGGATTATTGGTTGGACACGACCAAAGAGGAACCTAAACTGATTGACAAAAAAACATTTTTTGCCGGTATCGAGAAAACGGCAAGGAAACCTTTCCGGGTAGTTCCCTTCTTTGATCCGGCTCCCTGGGGAGGACAATGGATGAAGGAAACCTGTGATCTCGATCGTTCAGTATCTAATTATGGCTGGTGTTTCGACTGTGTACCGGAGGAGAATAGTTTGCTGTTCGATATCGGGGGTGAGCTGTTTGAAATGCCTTCGGTGAACCTGATCTACCTCAAAAGCCGGGAGCTACTGGGCGATCCTGTAGAGGCCCGGTTTGGAGATAACTTTCCCATTCGTTTCGACCTACTCGATACAATGGGAGGAGGAAACCTGAGCCTGCAAGTACACCCCACCCTTCAATACGCGAGAGAGAATTTCGGGCTACCTTATACGCAGGATGAGAGCTATTATCTGGTAGAGGCGGAAGAGGGTGCGTTGGTATACCTGGGATTGAAAACCGGTATCGATCGCCATGCGATGATTGCCGACCTGGAAAAAGCGAACGAAAATCCTGGAGAAATATTTGATGCGGAGAAATATATAAATATTCTGCCCGCGCGTAAACATGACCATTTTCTGATCCCGGCCGGAACCATCCATTGTTCCGGAAAGAATTCGGTGGTACTGGAAATTAGTGCTACCCCCAATCTATTTACGTTCAAACTATGGGACTGGAACAGGCTCGGACTGGATGGCAAGCCGCGCCCCATCAACCTGGAACGTGGAAAGGAAGTCATCCGGTGGGAACGTGATGAAAACTATGTTTCAAAGGAACTTGCAAATCAGTTCCATTTGATAGGAGAAGGTGATGGATGGAAAGAGGAGCAAACCGGTCTTCACGAAAACGAGTTTATCGAGACACGTAGGCATACTTTTTCTACAACCGTTCACCACGATACCGGCCATTCAGTGAACGTACTGACCCTTGTCGAGGGCAGGGAGGTGATCGTGGAAAGCTCGAGTAACACTTTTGAGCCTTTCATCGTACACTATGCCGAGACATTTATCGTTCCTGCCTCATTGGGCGCGTATCTGGTCACGCCGTACGGACTATCACGGGGGAAGGAATGTATAACCATCAAGGCGAGCGTTCGTTTTTAAAAACAACCGATATGAACCAACATAGATCACAACCAAAATGGATACCGGTGATTGCGGTATTTTTCGGCTTCTTCATCATGGGATTTGTAGACGTCGTGGGCATCGCGACCAATTACGTAAAGATTGATTTCAATCTGTCGAACTCGCTTGCCAATACCCTACCCATGATCGTTTTCCTTTGGTTTGCCCTGTTCTCTATTCCGGCTGGCATTCTCATGGGTAAAATAGGCAGAAAGAATACCGTATTGCTTTCTCTTGCGATTACCACCTTTGCCATGGTTATCCCCTTTATCCATTACAACTTTGTATGGGTTCTGGTAGCTTTCGCGTTGCTGGGTATCAGCAATACTATTCTGCAGGTCTCGCTCAACCCGCTGGTCGCCTCCCTGTTCAACAAGGAAAAAACAGCCAGCGTGTTAACCACCGGACAGTTTATCAAATCCATCTCCTCGTTGACGGGACCGCTCATCGTGGGATTAGCCACCGAATACCTGGACAACTGGCGGTTTACATTCCTGTTGTTCACTGCCATTTCTCTCTTGTCGGTGATGCTTCTTGCTTCTTCCAGGATTCAGGAAACCAGATACACAAATCAACAAGGCTCGTTCGGGGGTGTCATTGGCTTGCTCAAAAACAAGTATATCCTGTTTTGTTTCCTGGGTATTCTTCTTATAGTAGGCCTTGACGTGGGCATAAACACCTCCGCACCCGCATTACTGATGAAGAGAGCCGGTCTGGAAATAAGTCGCGCAGGATTAGGCAGCAGTGTCTATTTCACAGCAAAAACAATTGGCACATTTTCGGGAGCCTTCCTGCTTTTGAAAACAAAACCTTTCCGGTTCTTGCAAGTATCGCTCGTGATTGCCATACTCGCGTTTGTTCCTTTGATACTTGGAGGTACGCTTTGGAGCTTGCTGGCCGCGATATTTGTGATTGGCCTCGCCTGTGCCAATGTTTTTTCTATCCTTTTCTCTCTCGCTTTAAACAAATTACCGGAGCAGTCAAATGAAATTTCCGCCCTTATGATCATGGGCGTATCGGGAGGAGCAGTTATTTTACCGATTCAGGGAGTGGTAAACGACGGATTCGGGCTCATGGCCTCTCTGTCGGTGCTCCTTTTCTGTTTGGTTCTAAATCTACTTTTTACGCAAAATCTGAAAGAAAATGGAGAACAAAAATAAGGATATCGTATTAACGCTCGACGCGGGAGGGACAAGCTTTGTCTTTTCAGCAATCGCGAATAACAGGGAAGTGGTTGATCCAATCTGTTTGCCGGCATACCCCGATGATCTGGAAAGGTGTCTCTCTTCCATCGTCGTGGGATTCCGGAAGGTGACGGATCTGCTGCATACTCCGCCTGTGGCCATCAGCTTCGCTTTTCCCGGTCCAGCCGATTACGAAAATGGTATTATCGGAGACTTGCCTAATTTCTCTGCTTTCAGAGGTGGCGTGGCATTAGGTCCCTATCTGAAAGAAAAATTCGGATTGCCAGTCTTTATCAATAACGACGGGAACCTGTTCGCATATGGTGAAGCTATCGCGGGAGCACTCCCCTGGGTAAACAGGCAGTTGGAGTCGGCAGGAAACCCCAAGCGGTATAAAAACCTGCTTGGCGTAACCCTCGGCACCGGCTTTGGCGGCGGAGTGGTAACCGACGGGAAACTGCTACTTGGCGATAATGGTTGCGGGGGAGACGTCTGGCTCTCCGCCAATAAATACGACAGGGTACTGCTGGCTGAAGAGGGAGTCAGTATACGGGCCGTCAAGCGGGTATACCGGGAGATATCGGGTGATGAGGCCGATTATACACCGAAAGAGATTTTTGAAATTGCAGAAGGCACACGGGAAGGAGACAGGAATGCAGCAGCAAGATGTTTCGAGAAGTTGGGAGAGATTGCCGGCTTCACCATAGCCGAATCACTGAATATCGTGGATGGCATGGTGGTCGTAGGTGGAGGAATCGCGAATGCTGCTAAATATATCCTACCTGCGATGATCAGGGAGATGAATGGCTCCAGGGAAACCTTGAACGGAAATCTATTTTCACGGCTACAAATGAAAGCCTATAACCTAGAAGATGAAAACGAAAGTGCCTTGTTTTTTGAGAACGAGTCAAAAACGGTGAAAATCCCCGGCAGTAGTAGTTCTGTAATATACGAACCGGCGAAGAAAGTAGGGATTATAACGAGCAATTTGGGAACTAATAAAGCCATCTCTCTAGGAGCTTATTGCTTTGCTCTGAACAACCTGAACAAATAATAGAGCCTCACTCAGCATTTTTAGTTTATTAATTTTAAACACCTGATTTATGTACTTGAAAAAAATGAACAGAATTTTATTTCCACTCAACGCCAAAGTATTCCTGGTCATGCTACTAGCTGGGATTACCGTTGAATCCACGTATTCATTAGGGTTTAATTCCTATATGGATGATGAAAACACGATCTATGAAATTGAAAGAAGAATTTCGAATCAAACAACCTATGATTTTCTTGAAACTCTTCAGAACATTGTGGTTAAGGGAAAAGTAACGGATACAAATGGAGAACCACTGCCTGGGGCGACTATAAGCGTGGCGGGAACTCCCAGGGGAGTAATTACGGATATCGACGGAACATACACCATTGAAGTAAGGCCGGATGATAAATTGATCTTCTCATTTATTGGTATGGAAAACCAAACAATTGAGGTGGGAAATAAAACGCTTATCGATGTTACCTTAAGAGATAAAACTGAACTACTCGATGAAGTACAGATAGTTGCATTTGGAAAACAGAAGAAAGAGAGCGTTGTCGGGTCAATTGAAACGATCAATCCGAGTGAACTGAAAGTGCCATCCAGTAATTTAACCACAGCGCTTGCGGGTAGACTCTCCGGCCTTATTTCATATCAACGGAGCGGTGAGCCGGGACACGACAATGCCGAGTTCTTTGTTCGTGGAGTGACAACATTCGGATATAAGAAATCTCCACTCATATTGATTGACGGTATCGAGCTGACGACAACCGACTTAGCAAGACTGCAACCAGATGATATAGAAAGCTTCTCCATTATGAAAGATGCGACAGCAACCGCTCTATATGGAGCCAGAGGAGCAAACGGAGTTATTTTGGTTACTACCAAAGAGGGAGAAGAAGGAAAAATAAAAATAAACGTCAGATATGAAAAATCCTCATCAATGCCCACTCAAATGATAGATATTGCCGATCCCATCACATACATGCAATTACACAATGAAGCCGTTCTGACCAGAGATCCGTTGGGTGGAAGAGTATATTCTATGGATAAGATAAAGATGACTCAGCAGCCCCATAGGAATGAAATGGTTTATCCGGCAGTAAATTGGACTGAAGAGATGTTTACAAATTATAGCCTGAATGACCGATTCAATTTTAGTGCAAACGGTGGAGGAAAGGTTGCAAGATATTATTTAGCAGCCACATACAATAGCGATAATGGAATTTTGAAGGTGGATAAAAGAAATAACTTCAATAATAACGTAAAGTTTAACCGGATTTCTCTCAGATCGAATATCAATATCAATGCAACTGAATCTACAGAAATTATCGTACGGTTTAATAGCAATTTTGATGATTATAAAGGTCCTATAGATGGAGGGGAGACTTTATTTCGAAAAGCATTACAAACAAATCCTGTTTTGTATGCTCCATACTACGAGCCCGACTTAAACAACCAAAACACAAAACATATCTTGTTTGGGAATGCAGGTAGAGATGCAAATTACTTGAATCCTTATGCCGATATGGTGAAAGGTTATAAAGATGAAAGTCGGAGTGCAATCATGGCAACAGTTGAACTGAAACAGAATTTAGATTTCATAACAAAGGGGTTGTCAGCCAGAATTATGGGGAATACAACCAGACACTCATTCTACAATGTAAGCCGTGCCTATAAGCCTTATTATTATTCATTGGGGAGCTATGATCCACAGTTAAACAGGTATACTTTGACCGAACTAAATCCAGATGATGGGACGCAGTACCTCGAATACGCGGAAGGGAATAAAGAAATTTCCACATCTACATATTTTGAAGGAGCCATTAATTATAATCAATCTTTTGATGAAAAGCATACCATATCTGGCCTGTTAGTGGGGATTATGAGAGAATCCATTTATGCCAACGCGGGAAATCTTCAGCAATCTCTTCCTTATCGGAACTTGGGATTGTCGGGAAGGTTTACTTATGCATACGATAACAAATACTTTACTGAACTCAATTTTGGCTATAACGGATCCGAACGTTTTGCCGCAAACGAAAGATTTGGTTTTTTTCCATCAATAGGTTTGGGATGGGTGATGTCCAACGAAAATTTTTGGAACCCAAACAATTCTCTCGTACATAAATTAAAACTAAAGGCAACATATGGTTTAGTCGGTAATGATGCAATTGGTAGTGCAGAAGACCGGTTTTTCTATATTTCACAGGTTAATATGAATGATGGGAACAAAGGTGTCTCCTTTGGTCAAAATTTCACAGAACATCTCAACGGAATAAGTATTAACAGATATAGCAATGATCAGATATCGTGGGAAACAGCAAGAATGACAGATTTTGGCATTGAGCTGGGACTTTTTAATTTTATCGAACTTCAAGCCGACTATTTCCATGAATACAGAACAAATATCTTGATGGACAGATCACAGGTTCCGAGCTCAATGGGATTGCAGGCTCCGTTAAGAGCCAATATCGGAGAAGCGTCTTCCCAAGGAATTGATATGTCGTTGGATATCCAGCATTTCTTTAATCATGATTTCTGGATTACCAGCAGGGCCAACTTCACCTACGCAACAGGTAAATATGAAGTATACGAGGAGCTGGATTGGGTAAGTGCCGGATTACCCTGGAGATCATGGGTAGGATTACCTATTGGTCAACCCACGGGATACATTGCCGAAAGGTTATTTGTTGATGAGGCAGATATCGCAGTATCCCCGTCACAATCAATCTTTGGAGAGTATATGGGGGGTGATATCAAGTACAGGGATATCAATGATGATGGGGTTATAGACGAAAATGACAAAGTTCCTATTGGTTATCCGACAACTCCGGAAATAATTTATGGTTTTGGTGCCTCAATGGGATATAAAGCATTGGATTTGTCATTCTTTTTCCAGGGCTCTGCACGATCTTCATTTTTCATTGATCCCAGAAGGACCGCACCCTTTATAAATATGGGTGAGTGGGACGGAAAGATCGGGAACAATGCGCTCTTAAAGGCTTATGCAGATGATCATTGGTCAGAAAATAACAGAAACTTGTACGCTACCTGGCCCAGACTGTCGGCTCAGGTTGTTGAAAACAACATTCAAACCAGTACCTGGTTTCTTCGTAACGGAGCATTTCTTCGTTTGAAATCACTCGAACTCGGTTATACTCTTCCTAAAAACTCATTTACGGACAGAATGCATATTGCATCGTTACGATTATATCTGAGCGGAACAAACCTTCTCAATATCAGCGCATTCAAATTATGGGATGTAGAGATGGGAGGAAATGGACTCGGATATCCTATACAAAAAGTTATTAATTTAGGTCTGAACGTCAATTTTTAAATTATGAAAAAGACAATCTTCTTTTTATCGATAATTCTATCAATGAATAGTTGCTCTTATTTGGATATTGTACCCGATAACCTGGCAACTATTGAGATGACATTTGAAACGAGGAATAGTGCAGAACGGTTTCTGGTTACATGTTACAGCTATGTTCCCGAACATGCCAATCCCCAAGAAAATATTGCTTTGGTTGCGGGAGACGAAATTTGGTACTACACCGAAAAGGATTTTTACATGAACAACGAAACCAGTCTCAGGTTGGCAAAAGGATTACAAAATGCAACCGATCCTTACTGCAATTTCTGGGAAGGCAAAAGAGGTGGTCAAAATTTGTTTGTGGCAATAAGAGATTGCAATATTTTTCTTGAAAACTTAAAAGACATTCCGGGATTAGAACGGAGCGAAAAAAACAGATGGATCGCTGAAGTGCAAGTACTAAAGGCATACTACCATTTCTTATTGCTAAATATGTACGGACCGATCCCGATTGTGGACAAAAATATCGCAGTAGATGCTACTCCTGGTGAAACCAAGATAGAAAGAATACCGGTGGATACCGTAATAAATTATATCGTGTCATTAATAGATACTGCCATTGAAAGTGAAGCCTTACCTGAAAAAATCATGTATATCCATAGTGAATACGGCCGATTAACACTGTCAGCGGCAACCGCGATCAAGGCTAAAGTACTCATGCTGGGAGCAAGCCCGCTATTTAATGGGAACCAGGATTATGTCAACTTTAAAAATGATGAAGGCATTTCCTTCATTAATCCCGAATACGATCCGGAGAAATGGGTAAAGGCAAAAAATGCCTGCCTGAACGCAATTTTAACCGCGGAGGAAGCGGGTCATCAGTTATACCAATTTACAGATTTGCTGCCTATCGGTAATATTCATGATGTGTTGAGGCATGAACTTACCCTACGGGCAACCATCACCGATAGATTTAACCCGGAATTAATTTGGGGATTGGGAAATAACTGGACAGATCAGCTTCAAACCTGGAGTCAGCCTAGATTTACCTCTTTCCATGCTGCCGATTTTAACAGTGCAAAAAAATCGCATGCGCCTACTTTAAATGTAGTTGAAAGTTTTTACACCATCCATGGAGTACCAATTGACGAAGATAAGAATTGGGATTATTTTAACCGGTACACCCCAATAGAAATTACCGGCAAAGTTGCCGAAGACCACAAATACTACCTACAGAATGATTATACAACTGCTAAACTACATGTATATCGTGAACCCCGCTTTTATGCATATGTAGGATTTGATGGAGGGAAATGGTTTTCTTTAGAAAGTACAGATGACAATAGTATTCCGTCGCTAAATGCGAAAGCAGGGCAATTATCCGGGCGTACCGGTTTAGAATTATATTCTAGCACGGGATATTTCACAAAGAAAGTAGTGAATTACCAGAATGTCATCACACAGTCTGCACGAACAATCGAGACATACCCATTCCCGATCATTCGATTGAGTGATTTATATCTGATGTACTCGGAAGCTTTAAATGAAGTGTTGGAAACACCGGATAGCGAAGTATACAAATATATACAAAATGTAAGACATAAGGCTGGTCTGGATCTAAATTCAGATTTAGTTTCTACATGGGAACTGTATTCTAAAGACCCCTCAAAGCCTAAGACCAAAGAGGGTATGCGCGAAATCATCAGACAAGAAAGACTCAACGAACTGTCATTCGAGGGCTCTCGCTTTTGGGACCTGAGAAGATGGAAGTTGGCAGAAGAGTATTTCAATTTACCAATCAGGGGCTGGAACATCAATGGTGCAACACCGACAGATTTTTACCAGGTAAAAAACATTTTCTATAGGGATTATCTTAAAAGAGACTATTTCTGGCCAATAAGCCAAACGGAACTCTTACGCAACCCTAAATTAAAACAAAATCCGGGTTGGAACTAAAACTAGGTGTTAATTATAAATTTGTACAAAATGAAATCTCAGATATTCTTTTTTATTTTCTTTTCGGGATTGATACTCATGGCAGGATGTAACCAGGAATTACATTACCCGCATGGGAGTGATTCAATAAAACCCGGAAAAGTGCAAGTCATTGACGTGGCTAACATTCCTGGGGGTGCAATTATTAAATTCATATCTCCCGGCGATCCTGACTTGCTGTACATCGTTGCCTCTTTCATAGACGACAAAGGGGTGAAAAGGGAGGTGAAAGTCTCTGGGCTACTAAACTCGTTAAAAGTGGAAGGTTTTGGTAGAGCTGGTAATTACAAAATTGACCTGTTTGCTGTCGATAGAGGTGAAAATCATTCAGATCCGACAACAACTGAAATTTCGCCGTTGGATCCTCCCATCATTTCCATTTTTCCTACACTCTCAGCCGATTCTGATTATGGAGGTATAAAAGTGACCTTCCAGAATGAAGCCAGAGCGGAAATATCCATCAATGTTGCTGTATATGACTCACTTCAAAATAGCCTGGTTTACAGAGAATCGTATTATACAAGCCAGCGCGAGGGAGCATATAGTTTTAGAGGCTTTACTAGCGTAAATACAAAATTTGGTATATATCTGGAGGACTTATGGGGTAATCTGTCGGACACCTTAATTGTTGAAGCAATTCCGATCCCGGATGAATATCTTGAGAAGTCCAAATTCTCGATTTTTAGAATTCAGGGAGATACCAACTTCGGTGAATATGGTTTTAGCCCTACACAAATCTGGAATGAAGTGTGGAACTCTCAGTGGGATTGTGGTCACACCGGAGCAGTTCAGATGCCTCATTATCTGACAATAGACCTTGGCGCCAAAGTAAAATTAAGCCGGTTTAAACTATTTCAACGTGCAGGTACAGAGCTGTATAAACATGGGAACCCGAAGTATTTCAAGGTGTACGGGACATTGGATGTAAATAGTTTGCCGAAGTATAATCCCGATAATCCAAATGATGGATGGACATTTCTGAAAGAATGTCGTTCATTTAAACCATCTGGATTACCTGTCGGACAATTCAGCGTGGAAGATCAGGAATTTCAATTAAAAGGAGAAGATTTTGAATTTGACATCAATAATTTGGTAGAAATAAGATATGTGAGATTTGAGTTGATCGAAAACTGGGAGGGGATGAATTTCCCATATTCAGTCATCGGGGAGTTATCTTTTTGGGGCGAGATAATTGAAGAAATCAAATAACAGAAAGCAATATCATTATGAAGAATTTATTGAGAACAATATTACTAACCGTCACTTTTGTGACGTTGTACAATTGCGGCGACATTGAATCCATCCACGAAAAATATCTGACAGGAGAAAAAATCTATGCCGGCAAACTTGACTCCTTGGAAGTGTTGAGTGGCTACAAGAGAGTGAAAATCGTTGGCCTTACAAGATATGCAGGCAGTTCAACTGAATGCACAGTGAAATGGGAAGATCAAACGCGGATTTTTCCGTTAGACAGATCGGAAGATGAAACTTTTGAGATGATTATTGATGGATTGGAAGAGAAAAGTTATGAATTTGAGGTGACAACAACAGATAATCAAGGGAATAAATCAATTCTGCAGTATTGTACCGGAAAAGCTTATGGGGACATCTTTAGAGATTCACAGCAAAGTAGAAGAATCAAGGGGTTCTCATTCAGTGGCACGTATTTTTCCGCAGAATGGGCAGACAAGGCCGAATCAGAACATATAGTCAGAACACTTTTCAAATACGAAAATAACGCAAATGGTTATTCTGAACTAACTGTCTATCCGGATGATAATATAACGAATCTAATTGATTGGAAAGCGGGGGGTAAATATGTGATCCTCTCAGAAATTGTGACAGGCGACTTTGGGTTTGACACCATACCCCTCATTCCCGTGGAAGGATTGCTTCCTACTGATAATGTGTTTGCGCTTGACAAATCATTATTTGCCTCTGTACGATTAAAGAATGATATCCTCGGAGACGGGTATGGAGGAAAGATTAGTGGAATGTGGGATGGCGTCAAGGGAAGTGCGCAAGATTCACGTTACCATTCACGTGACGGGGAAGGTGTTCCACATACTGTCACAATAGATCTGGGAGTCTTGACAGATTTAAAAAGGGTGGAGATTTGTGGACGTGGCGATCACCATAATTGGAATCCAAAGAGATTTCAAATATGGGGATGCAGTGATATAGAGGGAAAAGACACCAATTTGCCTTCAAAAGATGCGAATTGGGAGCAGGAGGCTCATTCCAAGGGATGGGAACTTCTACTGGAAGGCGAGGCAGTTAATCCGATAGAAAATCTTTTTGAAATGAGCGTGATCTCAACTCAAAAAGTTCGTTATATCCGATATCGTGTGACGGAAGTAATTGGCCCCCCCTCAGTAGGGCAAGGCGCATATGGTTGCGTACAAGAAATAACATTCTGGGGAGCTAACATCTCTTCTGCAGAAGATTAATCTTGAAAATTCATTGAGAGACATCGTACAAGCTTTGGGGATGTCTCTCAATTTACTTGCGATTGACAGCGCTTTTTTGATTGGAAAACCAGATTTGTGAGGCTGTCATGGTAAAACTATACAGTCATATTTATGAAATCATGAGAGTTACGGCATCAATGATCTTGCTTTTTCTGCTTTTGTCCTGCCAGTCAAAAAAAACAAACGACAATTTTTGGTGGCCGTCACAATCCTCTCCAGCAGGGATTGTAACCTGCCTGAAAGGATCCACGCATGGCCAAAATGCCCTAGCCTACTCACTGGCTGGATTAGTTGCCCAAGCACAAAAACAGGACAAACTCGATGAATTGATTTGGCACGAATCCGAAAGAGAGTATGATGTCTGGTATGAAAAATTTATTCAACGTTCTGGAGCTGAAGAAAGAGGAGAGTACGACGTGTGGAGTTTATTAGCACGATACAATTATTTAGCAAAGGGATACATTTTGTATAATCCTGCTTTAGATTCAGCTTCTTCTTCGAAACTGGATTTTTCGTACAATATAGCGACCTCGTTCGCGGGAATCGAGCAAGCTGTAATAATTACTCCAGAAATGGAACCGATCCTGCAAGAACTGGGATATAAATTAATCCTTGATGCTCGAAACATACCCGAAGAAGAGTTTCTAGACAAGATGAAGGTTCATGCCGGGAAGAATATCATTTTCACGATGCATCCGAGTTTTCATAACAACAGGGATCTAGCCGTTGCGAATAAAGCGATCGTAACCTACGGAATGAATAAAATAACCATAAAAAGTATGGCCTTAATTAATCCAATTTCTCCGGTAGTTGGTTGGAATCAGGGAAGCGAAGATGATTTTACGTTATTACCAACTACCCATGGATTATTCAATACAGCAAGTGACTGGTGTGATAATCTGTTAGTCCTCTCTTCAGATGCTCTTCATGCACAAATCAAGAAAATAAAATCGCTAGATCCTCCAACTATCGACTTTGATGATGGAAAGCATTTCCACAGCTTCATCCTCAGTGATGGAGATAACATGCAATGGTCCATTGGATCTTTTATAAAAAATGAAAGTTACTGGGGAAATCAGATCCATGGTGAATTTCCTGTCGGATTTACATCATGTCCCGTAAATTTATCGATGATGGCTCCTGATGTTCTGGACGAAATGGTAAAGACACAACCATCCGGTACCACAATTATAGAATACGGAGGAGGATATTATTATCCTGATTTTTATGCCAACGCTTTCGGAGATGAAAAAAGGAAGTTTTACGTGCATTTGCAAAAAAAACCAATTTCAACATGCAGCGGACGGGAGCCAAGGTGTTTGGGTTCATTTGTATTGACGTAAATTCAACACAGGCAATGGAAGCCTATCAAATCTTTGCCGAAGAAATTAAAGAATTGGTTGGTATGTATGCTGTACAATATGCTTCCTATCATGGAGGGCACGGAAAAATACTTTGGGTGAAAAATAAAAGGGGTATGAACATTCCTATAGTGACCGCTCAATATTCCTTGTGGCAGGGATTGGACTTTGAAGGCGGTGGAGATATAGACAAAATTACGCGATACATCAATACGAGTATTCAAAACACTGAAGAGACGATGGGTTGGACCATAGTCCACGCATGGTCAAAGTTCGAGAACCCGGTCAAACCAGGTCATTACGAGAGTGGAATCGGACCAATTAAATGGTGCATAAACCAACTTTCTGATGATATAAGAATTGTTTCTCCCGAAGAGTTGTTATGGAGAATCAGAATGAAAGAACACCCGGAGGAAACCATGCTGATAATCGAAGAAAAAAGTAAATTTATCAATTAAACAATATTTATATTATGAAATTTCTGTTTTTTATTATCCTATTCACGCTTACTTTGTGTTGCTCCTTAAGGGGGGGGCCGTTAAGCATTGCGAACAATGCTTGGGTGAGGTCCTCTTCCGAACTCGGGACTGAATATGCAGCCGGAAATGTCACGGATGGAATTATGACTGTGGAAGGCAAAGGGGGCTGGTTGACAAAGGAAAATGAAGCCTGGATCCAATTAGACTGGAAAAAGAAGCAATCCGTGAATAAAGTAGTAATTTATAACTCCCCTTTCGAGCAAGGATTGATTACAAAAGGCATATTGTTGTTTGATGACGGAAGTAAAGTTGACGTCCTCCTGCCTTTAGATGGTTCCGCCAAAGCAATCGAATTTCCTTCGAAAGAAACAAAATTTATCCGTTTTATTCCCGTTTCAAGTGTCGACAATTACTTTGGACTATCTGAGATTGAAGTCTTTCCTTCCCCTGAACAATATAAGGATTTTGTTTCGTGGGTAGACCCTTACATCGAAACAAATAGGGGACGATTTTTCTATTTTATAACCGGTTCTCGACCTTTTGGAGTAGTAAGTGCAGCACCTATGACACTTAATCGCAATAACGGTGGAGGAGGCTATGCGCACAAGTCAGAAGAAATACTCGGTTTTCCTCAGGTAAAGTCCTGGACTATGTCGGGAATTAACGTGATGCCGGCAACAGCTGATATCGATCCTGTTTTAGGTGAGGAGGGCTGGAAGTCATCGTTTACACATGATGACGAGATAGTTCAGCCTGGTTATCATCGGGTCTATTTATCCGACCATAAGATTTGGGTAGAGCAAACATCAACTGACAGGGTAAGCTTTTATCGGTTTACATGGACAGAAGATATCCTGGCTCAAATATTAGTAAGCTTGGGAGGCCTCTTGGGCAACAGCAGGATGACTGATGCGGAGGTAATCAAAGTAAACGACACGGAGTTTATTGGATCGGTTAGCTCTGTTGATCGTGCATATAATGTTGGTCCGATTGACATTAAATTATTTTTTGTGGTGCAATTCGATAAACCTTGGGAGTCTTTTAATGGGTGGAATGATTCTATTAACTATAAAAACATTGATTCTATCAAAGGAGATAACGCCGGAGTTTCATCGCGTTATAACGTTAAAGCAGGTGAACAACTACAGTTAAAATTAGCTGTTTCTTATACGAGCATCGAGAATGCACGGAATAATCTTATAACGGAGTGCAGTCATTGGGATTTCGAAAAAGTGAAAACAGAAAGTGCAATTGTCTGGAACGATTGGTTAGGAAAAATTGAGGTAGAAGGGGGCAGTGAAGCTCAACGAATAAAATTCTATACCGATTTGTGGCATGTTCTCTTAGGACGTCAAAAGATTAATGATGTAACAGGAGACTATCCTGATCGCACTGAAGGTTCAAGATATGGGGAACACGGCTATTTGACCGATGCGGTATTTAAAGTGAAAAATCCGGGGAAAGACAAGAATGGCGCGGTCCTGCACAATATGTATAACTCCGATGCCTTTTGGCTTACCCAATGGAATCTAAATATATTATGGGGGTTAGCATGGCCCGAGATACAAGACGATATGGCTGCATCGATGATTGCATATGCCAACAATGGAGGCCTGCTTCCAAGGGGTCCGGCAGGGGGCGGATATACGTACATCATGACTGGTTCCCCCTCCACCAATCTTATTGTAAGCGCTTTTATGAAAGGTATTCTAACGAGATGTGACTCTAAAAATGCTTATCAAATGATCAAACAAAATCTTTTACCGGGTGGAATGCTCGGGGGGGGAGAGTTTTTCAAGCATGATCTCGAATTCTATATAGAGAATGGATGGTGGCCAAACAATGCAGGAATCAACATCGAGGCCTCCTTCCAAGATTGGGGTGCCGCGCAAATGGCAAAAAAACTAGGAGAGACGGAAGATTACCATTATTTTATGAAACGTTCTGAATCTTGGAAAAGATGCTATAACCAGGAACATAAATTGTTATTTCCGGTAGACCATAACGGAGATTTTACACACACCGAACCGCTTCACCACTGGGGGTTTGTTGAAGCAAACGCGTGGCAGGCAACATGGGGCGTTTCACACGATATTCCAGGTTTAGCAAAACTGATGGGAGGAAACAATGAATTGGTGAAAAAACTCAATGAAGCATTTGAACACGGAAAAGAGGATGATTTTATTTATAGCTATAGCGATGGGCATATCAGTTACGCGAATCAACCCGGATGTTCTAATGCCCATGTTTTCAGTTATGCCAGAGCACCCTGGTTAACCCAGTATTGGGTGCGCCGGGTTAAAGAGCAAGCATATGGCGGTATTACGCCTGATCTAGGCTATGGAGGCCATGACGAAGACCAGGGACAAATGGGTGGTGTAAGTGCATTAATGGCCATTGGATTATTTAATATCCAAGGAACAGAATCACTTACTCCATTTTATGAAATTACTTCACCAGTATTCGACAAAGTGACCATCAAACTTGATAAAGAATATTATAAAGGAGAAACCTTTACTATAAAAACCTACAACAACTCGGAAGAAAACTGCTATATTCAAAAAGCGGAACTAAATGGAAAGGCTCTGGATAATTTTTGGTTTTTACATGAACAATTTGCAGCAGGTGGAGAATTGAAAATATGGCTTGGAAAAGAACCCGATAAAAATTGGGGTATTAAAGATTTCCCACCCGTTAATTCTACAGAAAAAAATAACGGCATTGAAGATTTCCGTCATGCTGATAAGAATCAATAAAAATGATAAAAATGGGGAATAAACCTGGTACGATCTTGTTAATTATGTTGTTTTTTGCTGTTTCAGCATGTAGCCACAAAGAGAAGAAAATCAGTGGAGAACTTCGTGAAACGATAGAGGCAGATAATCGCTTCGAACAAGTGGAAAAAATGGCGGAACAGCTTGTTGAAAATGGACTGACGGCCGGAGATGGCTATGGAGAGGTGTGGATTCGTGATTTAAATTCTTTTATCGATTTATCGGTGGCGGTGAATGGAAAGGAAAGATCGGCAGAGGCACTGCTTACCTTTTTCAGGTTTCAGGGCGCAGATGGAAATATTCCGGATGGTTATATCCCGGTTGAAAGTGGATATGGTGGATATAAGTATATTTTTTCTGATCTGGCTCCTGAATACAAAGCGCATAAAAACACGGTCGAAACCGATCAGGAGAGCTCTCTGATTCAAGCGATCTACAAGTATATCGAAGCAACGGGAGATCGGGATTTCCTGCTAAGAACGATTGACGGTAAAACGGTAAAGGAGGCTATGGCCGATGCGCTTCACTATCTCGTCCATCACAAGATAAATAAGCAGTATGGACTTCTATGGGGAGCGACAACAGTGGATTGGGGCGATGTACAGCCGGAACATCATTGGGGGGTTGAGCTGGACAGCTTGTCCCATCCAGCAATCGATGTCTATGACAACGCGATGCTCGTGATCGCCATCAAGAATTATATCTCTATAGTCGGGAAGGAGTCGGAAAAAGCATACTGGAACGGTATAGCACAGGATATCACCAGAAACGTGCGACAGCATCTCTGGGATGAAAAAAATCAGAAATATATTCCCCACATCTACCTGGAGAAAGGATCGCCGTTTCCAGCTAACTTTGACGAAAATAACATTTATTATCACGGAGGAACTTTCATGGCCATTGAAGCAGGTTTTCTTACACGAGACGAGATTCATGCATCCTATAAGAATATGCAACAAAACGTAAGGGAGTCCGGTGCTCCTTCCATCGGTCTCACGCTCTATCCACCCTACCCGAACGGATTTTTCTTAAACCCCGGACTGCATGAATATGGCTATCAGAACGGGGGAGATTGGACTTGGTTTGGGGGGCGTATGGTGCAACAGCTGATACACAACGGCATGTACAAGGAGGCATATGAATCGATCTCCCCGATGCTGGATCTGGTAATTAAACATAATGGTTTTTACGAATGGTGGACATTGGAAGGAGAGCCCGCCGGATCGGGAAGTTTCAGAGGAGCAGCGGGGGTTTTGTGGAAAAGCATTCAACTATTTAGAGAAAAACTGGACTAACTACATGATAAAAAAACGGTAACCAACTATTTCATATATGAACCCGTGATAGGACAGGGAGTTTTACCCCTCCATCCACATGACAAATAGCCACGATGAAAATAAGATTATACTTTACAGCCCTGCTATTATTCTCGTTTCTGTTAGCGGGAGAAAAGAACTGTGTTGCACAGTCGCGTATTCCTATCTGGCAAATAGGGGAAAAAGACAACAGTGCCGCTGAGTTTGCGTTGGCTCCCGGAGATTACGAGGAGTTTCTGTCACATGATTTTGGGTGGGAAGATCGCTTCTATCTAGTGGGAAAATCCACCCCGAAAGATGATTTCCCGTATATTCTCCCCGGACCCGACGACAGATGGGGTGGAACCAGCGGTACGGCCGGCATCAGAACCCATGTCCTGAATATCCTATTCCGGATGAAATCGGCACCTGAAAAGGGCGACTGGAAGCTAATCATCGATATCCTCGATACCCACAAGGAAAAGCCGCCATATTTCAAGGTAACCGTAAATGGCAGATCCTGGAAACAGATCCTTCCAAAAGGGGGGGGCGAATCACTGACCGGAGGTTATGATAAAAGCATCAACCACAGGATTGAAATACCGCTGGAGCCGGGATTGATAAAGAAGGGTGGCAACAAGATAAGCCTGACCAACCTGGAGGGTTCCTGGCTGATATTCGATCAGATGGTACTGGAAGGCCCGGAAAACGCTATCTTGGAAAATACCATTGGAAGAGCATACCTGAGGGGCGTGGAGACAGCCGATTACCAGACGAAGGGCAATCAGCCCCTATTAGTAGACATAGAACACCTGCAAGGCATGCCGGAGGTGGAGGTAAAGGTCGATGATCAGACAATTCTGACGCAGCTGCTGGAAAAAGGCAGGTATATCCTGGAAGCGCCGATGCCTGCGATTATGGCCAAGAAAGAAAGCAGCTACGTGATACTGGTTGACGGGGTGGCGGTAGAAAAAGGAAACATCACGCGCGCACCGCAACAGGAGATCAGCTTGGCCGATTACGTGGACACCCGCATGGGCACCGCGCATTCACGCTGGATGATTGCCCCTGGACCTTGGATGCCTTTCAGCATGGTTAAACTAAGCCCCGACAACCAGAATTCCGGTTGGCAGGCCGGATATGAACCGAGTTTTGAAAGCATCGGCACCTTCAGTCATATCCATGAATGGACAATGGGCGGTTTGGGGATCATGCCGGTAAACGGTCCATTGAAGACCAGGATTGGAGACCAGTCGGTGTTCAGACAGGATACCCTTTCCTATCGATCGGCGATCGACAAAGAGGGAGAAGTGGCAGAGATAGGATACTACAAAGCAGACTTAACGGATTACGGGATCAAGGCGGAACTCACTGCCACCACCCGTTGCGGTTTTCAGCGCTATACCTTTCCCTCTACATCCGATGGCCGGATTATGGTGGATCTTACCATCCCGACGGAGTATAGCTATAATATCCGGGATGCCAGGATAACCCGGGTAAGTAAGAGACGAATAGAGGGATATAGCAAACAGCAATCGAAAGGAGTCTGGTCCTCCGATGCCGATCAGGATTATACCCTCTTTTTCGTGATTGAATTTGATCAGGATATTATCCGATCCGGAGGATGGATAAATGATACCGTCGTAACAGAAAAAGAAATACATGCAGAGAACCCGGATAAAATGGGGTATTTCGTGGAATTCGACACCCATCATGATGGTGTGGTACAAGTACGCTCCGCCATCTCGTACGTGGACCTCGAGGGAGCTTCAAGAAACCTGGAAGAGGAGATAATCACCCGGTTTGACTGGAATTTTGAGGCAGTGAGGAAGGCGCAGCGTACATCCTGGAACGAGATTCTATCACGGATATCGGTAGAAAGCAACAACCGCCGAGAGAAAACCCGTTTTTATACCAATCTGTACCGATCCTACTGCCGCAACATGTTCAGCGACGTGGATGGACGATGGGTAGATGCGACCGAGAAGGTGCAACAGTTCGATGATCCTGTCAATGAGGTTGCACTGGGCTGCGACGCGTTCTGGAACACTTTCTGGAACCTGAACCAATTGTGGAACCTGATCACTCCCGAGTGGAGCAGCCAATGGGTAAAATCACAACTTGCCCTGTTTGATGCCAACGGGATGCTGGCGAAAGGACCTGCCGGAATGGAGTTCATCCCGGTCATGGTGGCTGAGCATGAGATTCCCTTGCTCGTGGGTGCCTATCAGATGGGTATTCGCGATTACGACGTGGAGAAAATGTACCAGGCCATCAAGAAAATGCAGACAGTACCTCCCCGGAAAATCGGCAACGGGCTGGCCGGTAATCGCGACATCGAGGCATACCTTACATACCGGTTTGTACCCGCTGATAAAGGTCGTTTTTCGAATACACTTGAATATTCGTATGACGACTGGAGCGTGTCACAATTAGCCAAAACATTGGGAAAAGAAGAGGATTACATCCGGTTTGCTGACCGGGGCAACTGGTGGAAAAACAGCATCGACCCGAAGGGCGGTTTCGCACGCATGCGATATAGCAATGGAGAATGGGAAAAAGATTTCGATCCCTTTACCTCGGGTGCCAACCATCACTATGTGGAAGGAAATGCGTGGCAGCTCACCTTCTTTGTACCCCAGGATGTGCCGGCATTGGCCGGAATGATTGGGAAAGAGCGGTTTCTGGAAAGACTTACCTGGGGCTTTGAAGCGAGTGAACCCTGGCGATACAACGCGCCGGGTGACCAATATTGGGACTTCCCGGTGGTGCAGGGAAATCAACAGTCGATGCATTTCGCCTTTCTTTTCAACTGGGTCGGTGAACCATGGCAGACACAGCGGTGGAGCCGTTCCATCCTAGATCGCTATTACGGACATGATCTGGCCAATGCCTACCTGGGAGATGAAGATCAGGGACAGATGTCTGCCTGGTTTGTGATGGCAGCAATTGGACTATTCCAGACAGATGGTGGCTGCAGCGTCGACCCCCATTACGAGATCACGAGTCCGCTCTTCGAAAAAATAATCATTAATTTGGGGAATCGATACGATAGAGGTAACGAGTTTACAATCCGAGCAAATGGTGCATCTCACGCCCGGAAATATATAAAATCGGCCACATTAAACGGCAGAGAGCTCAATTCCTTTCGATTTCCGGCAAGTGAATTGCTGAAGGGGGGATTGCTTGAACTGGAAATGAGTGATCAACCCAATTATCAATGGGGAAAAGAATAAATCTCCATGCTTAGCATACAAAAACAATGAATAGATTTTATACTTATTTTCTGCTGGTACTTCTCCTTTCTGGATGCAGCCAGCCCGTGAGTTCGATGCAAGAAGGAGAAGAAGACTTCACCCGGTATGTCAATCCCAATATAGGATCAATCCACAGCCGGTGGTTTTTTTACACCCCCGGAGCTGTCCCGTTCGGGATGGCAAAACTCGCTCCTTCTACCAATGGCAGCTATGGCAATCCCGCTGGCTGGGAGGCAGTAGGATATGAAGATGGCCATGCCTCTATCGAAGGATTTGCATGCTTCCACGAGTTTCAAGTCGGAGGTGTGATGCTGATGCCCGTGACCGGGGAGATTAAAACAAAACCGGGTAGCTTGGAGACACCGCAAGATGGTTATCGCTCCACCTTTGACAAAGAAAGTGAAGTAGCTACCTCAGGCTATTACAGAGTGCATCTAAAAGACTACAATGTTGTGGCCGAGCTTACAGCCACCAAAAGAGTAGGTTTCCAACGTTATACTTTCCCTCGATCCGACTCCGTCTATATCATTTTTGATATTGGCAATCAGCTGGGAGAGAGCGGGAAGGTGAAGGATGCCAGTATACACCGGCTGGATGACCGCACCATTGAGGGTTACGTGACTACCCAACCGGAATACGTGAAGAAGTATCAACCGGACGGAGATGTCCGGATGTTCTTCCACGCTGAGCTCAGCAAGCCGACAACTGATTGCCTTATTTTTCGCAGGGGTGAAGCTTACCGGAAAGGTACAACAATTGAGGGTGTTGGGAGCACGATGGCAGTAGGTTTTGAGACCGGTGAGAATGAGCAAGTAACCATAAAGATCGGTCTCTCCTACACTTCCGTAGAGAATGCGAAGCTCAATCTGGAACGCGAAGCGGGCAATCTGGATTTTGACCATGCCAGGGAGCATGCACATGTCTCCTGGAAAAAGATGCTGGGCAGGATAAAGGTCTCAGGAGGGCATGACGACGACAAAGTGAAGTTTTATACCGGGTTGTATCACGCGCTTTTGGGGCGTGGTCTGGCCAGTGACGTGAACGGAGCATATCCAAAGCATGAGGGGGGTATCGGGCACATCAGGCTGGATGTCGATGGAGAACCGCTATACCATCATTACAATACCGATGCGGTCTGGGGAGCTTTTTGGAATTTATCCCAGTTGTGGGCCTTGGCTTACCCGGACTATTATACCGAGTGGATAAGCAGTCAGCTTCTGGTCTACAAAGATTCTGGCTGGCTGGGTGACGGCATCGCCAACAGCAGGTACGTCTCCGGTGTGGGTACTAATTTTACCGGGTTGCTCATAGCGGCAGCGTATAACTGTGGTATCCGGGACTTTAATGTACCCTTGGCTTACGAAGCAGCTTTAAAAAATGAAATGGTAGGCAAAAACCGCCCTCTCGGTGCCGGGAAACCGGACGTGGTTTTTTTTGTAGAAAAGGGATATGCTCCCTATGCACCGGAGTTGGAGAACAAAACCGTACCAGAAGGATGGATGTTCGGTGCTTCCCACACCCTGGAGTATGCGTTTAGCAGCTTCGCCATTGCCCAGTTTGCCAAACAACTGGGTAGGGAGGATGATCACAAGCAGTTAAGCAAGCTTGCCGATAATTGGAAGAACATCTTTGACTCCACATCAAAACTGATGCACCCCCGTTTAACAGATGGTTCCTTTATTCCGGATTTCGATCCTCTTCAACCCTGGGTAGGTTTTCAGGAGGGAAACGCGGAACAATATACCTTCTACGTGCCTCATCATATTGAGCAGTTGATAGAGCTGGTGGGAAAAGAGACCTTCAACAACCGCCTTGATAGCATCTTCACGCTTTCACGAGAAAATATCTTTGGCGGCGGAAGAGAGGTGAACGCCTTTTCCGGCTTGCAGGCGCTATACAACCATGGCAATCAGCCAAGCTTACACATCTCATGGCTCTTTAACTTTTCGGGGAAACCCTGGCTCACGCAGAAATGGAGCCGGGCAATATGCAATGAGTTTTACGGTACAGACGGTCTCCATGGCTACGGTTATGGACAGGATGAAGACCAGGGCCAACTGGGTACCTGGTATATAATGGCGGCAATGGGACTGTTCGATGTGAAAGGGCTGACAGAAAAAAATCCGCGCATGCAATTGGGAAGTCCGCTGTTTGACAGAATTGAAATATCTCTGGACAATACCTACTATGAAGGAAAGGTGTTTGTAATCGAAACAGAGAATAACTCAAAAGAGAACCAATATATTCAGGAAATTTTCTTGAATGGTAAGAAAAACCAGTCCGTTTTTATCCCATTTGAAGGTATTGTGAAAGGAGGAAAAATAAAACTTGTCATGGGAAATCACCCGAATACAGCATTACATAACTAAAAAAAAATCTCTATAAAAAATTGTCAATTCGCCGGATAGCCTCTACAGTTCTTTCTCGGCTGTTAAAGGCGGTGAGCCGGAAGTATCCTTCTCCGTTGGTGCCAAATCCCACACCGGGCGTACCCACGATATGGCATCTATCGAGCAGGAGATCGAAAAAACTCCAGGAATCGAGCCCGGAAGGACACTGAAGCCAGATATAAGGTGCATTCTCACCGCCAAAAACAGTCCATCCCCTGCTGGTTAACCCCTCGCGGATGATGGTCGCATTCTGCATATAGTACGCCACCATCTCCCTTATCTCCTGCTGTCCCCGTGGGGAATAGACCGCCTCGGCAGCACGTTGCACGATGTAGGCGGTACCGTTGAACTTTGTGGATTGTCGTCTGTTCCACAACCCATGCAACGAGATCATTTCTCCGTTGCTTGCACGCACCATTAACGATTTGGGCACGACGGTATAACTGCATCGTAGTCCGGTGAAACCTGCATTCTTCGAGAATGAGCGGAATTCGATGGCACAGTGTTGTGCGTTTTCTATCTCGTAAATACTTTTGGGCAAGTTGTCATCCTGGATATAGGCTTCATATGCCGCATCAAAGAGGATCAAACTTTCATTTTCCAATGCCCAATCCACCCATTTTTTAAGTTCCGGTCTGGTCATTACTGTCCCGGTAGGGTTGTTGGGATAGCAAAGGTAGATCACATCCACCCGTTCAGCCGGAAGCTCGGGTAAAAAGCCATTATCCTCACTACATGGGAGCAACAGGATGTGGGAAGATCTGCCTAGCCGCATGATGTTGCTGTCGAGATAAACAGGATAGACCGGGTTTGTGATGGCCACCGCATTGTCGTCACCCAGAATATCGCCAATATTACCGGAGTCGCTCTTTGATCCGTCACCGATGAAAATCTCATCTGCTGAAATAGGGACACCCCGTTGCCTGAAATCTATTTCGGCTATCTTCTCCCGCAGGAAACCATAGCCCTGTTCCGGCCCGTAACCGTGAAAACTCTCTTTCTGTGCCATCTCATCCACAGCAGCATGCAGGGCACCAATGACGGCAGGCGACAACGGCAGCGTTACATCACCGATCCCCAGGCGGATCAGGTCCACTCCGGGATGTGAAGAACTAAAGGTATCTATTTTTCTGGAGATAGTGCTGAAGAGGTAATTCTGGTTGAGTTGAAGATAGTTTTCGTTGATTCGGAACATATATTTGATGATTTGATGATGTGATGATGTGATGAT
>DGZP01000013.1:0-142 GCA_002398565.1 Proteiniphilum sp. UBA4977 | reverse complement strand
TGATGATGTGATGATGTGATGATCTTCCAATCTGTGAATTTTCTAATCGATTAATCTGCTAATCAACTAATCTGCTAATCTGCTAATCAACTAATCAACTAATCAACTAATCTGCTAATCAACTAATCTGCTAATCAATTAA
>DGZP01000071.1:69755-80476 GCA_002398565.1 Proteiniphilum sp. UBA4977 | reverse complement strand
CGTATAAAAGAATTGTAGGAGTGAAAAGTATTTGTACAGACTAATTATAATATAGATTAAACACACAATTAATGAAAATGGAAGAGATTCAGAAAACACAAGAGGTGGAAAAACAAACAAAACTGTCGTTAAGAGAAAAAATTGCGTACGGATTGGGTGATACAGGGTACAACTTTATGTTTGACCTTGGACAAATATACTTGTTGAAATTTTATACGGATGTCCTTGGATTACCCGCCGCAGCCGCAGGATTGGTATTTTTATTGACCAAGGTAGTAGACGGGGTATCAGATATAGTAGTTGGGACTATCGTGGACTCTCGTCGAAAAATTGGACCCAGAGGTAAATTCCGTCCATTTATATTGTATGGAACAGCACCGTTAATTCTTATTACCGTGGCGGTTTTTACTACCCCCGATTTTACCCTTACAGGGAAAATGATATGGGCGTATGTAACCTATATCCTTTTCACCACAATCTATACTATTTCCAATATACCATACGGTTCAATGATGCCAGCCATGACAAAAGATCCTCTGGAAAGGGCCCAGTTGTCTTCATTCCGAATCGGCGGTCAAAATCTGGGATTGTTGATTACAAGTGTCGCATTTATTCCCATTGTAGTGAAGTTCAGTGATATCTCGATAGGATATATGGTTGGAGCTACAATTTTTGCGGTATTGGGTGGAATATTGAATCTTTATATGTATGCCAACGTGAAAGAGCGATATATCTACGTAAAACCAAAAGAAGAAAAAACATCACTCAAGAAAAGTTACGGACAAATATTCAAAAATAGCCCCTTGCTTATTTTAAGTTTACTGAATCTTTTCATGTTTTCAGCTTATAATATGAAACTGGGAGTACAGGTGTACTTCTCCGAATATAACTTGAATGATATCTCAATCGTTCCCTATTTGGGATTTTTTCAAATAGGATTCGTCTTCCTTGCCATTCCCCTTGTGCCGGTATTGGTTAAGAAAATAGGAAAAAAAGGGACCTATATCCTTGGTGCCGTAATATGGGCGATTGCCGATATTAGTGCCTATTTTTTCGCAAACAGTGCAGTAAGCTTTATAGGTTTTGCAAGTCTTGCATTTTTTGGCAGTGGTTTTATCAATACCCTGAACTGGTTGTTGATTACCGACTGTGTTGAATATGGTGAATGGAAAACAGGTATACGCGGAGAGGGTGTTGTTTATTCATTCTACACCTTCTGCAGGAAATTATCTCAGGCGTTGGCTGGCTTTATTCCCGGTCTTGTATTGACATTTGTCGGTTACGTTCCCAACGTGGAACAAACTGCAAGGTCTCTTTCCGGAATTCGTTTTTTAATGTTTGTTTATCCTGCATCGTTGGCGATTGTATCCGCAATTGTAATGTATTTCTTTTACATACTGAATGAAAAGAGAACTGCCCGGGTTTTTGATGAATTAAAAGTGCGTCATCAGAATTCAACCGACAGGTATTTAAAATGATCTTATGAATATTATAAAAAATGATAAAATGAAACGAGCATGTAAATCATTTACACACAAGGACATGATTGTTGCGAGTTCCATCTGACTTTAATGTAAAAAATAAAAAAATAAACAGATGAATATGAATGTAGTATTTATTCCTCTTGCAAGGAAAACTTTTTCAATGCCGGATGCTGAATCAATTTTTCAGAAATCATGTGCGATGTTGGAAAATGTGATGGGTAATTTTAGTAAGCCGGACGAATTGCTGACTTCACCCGAAATGCTGTCTGATTATGTAGATACAATAAAAGAACCGGACCTTGTTATTTATCAATCGACTACTTTTATAGGCAGTGACTTTATTACTGAAATAACACGGCGATTTCAATGTCCTATTGTAATATGGTCAGTAAAAGAACCATCCATTGATGGAGGACGGCTAAAACTAAATTCGTTGACCGGGGCATTTTCTGCCGGCAACAGCCTTTATACCCAAAGTAGAAAATTCCAGTTTGTGTTGGGCAATCCGGACGAAGCGTATGTGATTCGTACTTTTCAAAAGATATTTAATTCTTTGCAATTAATCAAGAAACTGAGGAAGATGGTCATCGGAATGGTTGGATCGCAACCAGCCGGATTTGGATTTGGGTCAATAGGAGAGTCTCAGTTGGCAGGTAAATTTGGAATAAAAGTAGTTCAAACGGAAGCATCAGAAATTATGAGAGATGCTGAGACGTTTAAACAGGAAGATTTATTACCCTGGATGGATGAGTTGAAAGGAAGATCTCAGGGATGGGAGAAATTCTCAGATGAGCATCTTGAAAAATATGCCAGGCTACGGAAGTCTTATCAGGAATTTATTGACAGGACAGGAGTTACTGTGGTAGCATCGAAGTGTTGGCCCGACTTCTTTACAGGGTTCGGTGCGCCGGTATGTTCCATTCTATCCGTTTTGAACGACAATGGTATTCCTGCATCATGTGAAGCTGACATGGGAGGGGTTATCAGTATGTTTATAGGGAGTGAGTTGACTGGCGAACCCACTTATCTGGGTGATCCTGTTGCTGTGGATGAAAATTGTGATGGCATTGTCTTTTGGCACTGCGGAGCCGGAGCAACCCAATTGGCCAGGAAAAAGGAAGGGGCAAATCTTGGTGTTCATCCGAACCGCAAGATTGGGCCGACAATGGAGTTTGGCCTAAAGGAGGGTGAAATTACGTTGTTGCGTCTGGGTGTAGATACAAAAGGTTTCAGAATGTTTGCAATGAAAGCTACAGCATTGGATGAACCTCAGAAATTTTTTGGCACTTCCGTAACTGTTCAGCCTGAAGGAGGAAAATCAATTGAGAAAGTTTCACAATTTGTAAAAGATGGATGGGAACCTCATTTTGTAATTGCTTACGGCGATATTATGGAAGAATTGCAAATTATCTGTAGTTATCTGGATATTCCAATAAATGTGTATTGATGTTAGTTTGTAAAATATAGAACAGAATGGGACAGGAAGAATTACAGAATGTGAATAATAATTTAAGGATTGAGAATATATCGGATAAATCCTTTTCACCCTTTGGGAAAATAGTTGAAAATTACGATTTTTCTGAAGTGATTAATTACATGGAAGGGAAAACAAGCATACCTGATGAAGGGAATATTTATGTTGCGTCTGTACCGGAAATGGAACAATTAAGAGTGAAAGAACTTTTAGAAAATGGATTTTATGGTGAAATGCCCATTCAGATTGGATATTGTAATGGAAAAAATTCAACACTTAATGGTCTTGAATACCACATGGGTAGTGAAATAAATATTGCAGTAACCGACATGGTACTTATCTTGGGTAAATTGCAGGATGTCGAGGATAACAAATATGATGTAGAGAATACAAGAATCTTCTTTGTAGAAAAAGGTAAAGCCATTCAGCTTTATGAGACTACGCTGCATTTTTCTCCCTGTAAAACGAGTTCAGATGGATTTAAGTGTATTGTAGTCCTGCCAAAAGGTACAAATGAACCTCTTGATAATCCAAAGACTAAATTTGGAGACAAGTTGCTCTTTGCCCGTAACAAGTGGCTGCTTGCCCATCCCGACAGAAAGGTGCTGATGAACAAAGGGGCATATCCGGGAATTACAGGTGAGAATATCGAAATCAAAATAAAATAGGAATTATCACAAAAATTAATACAATAACAATAGAATATTAGTAAGATGGAAAAAGATGAATTAAAAAAACTGGAAGAGATTGCGAACAGAGTAAGAAAAATGACTATTGAACAAATAGGCTTTTTAGGAGTAGGACACATAGGAGGTTCCATGTCGGTAATTGAAGTATTGACCATTCTCTATTATAAGTATATGGATGTCACACCTGAAAATCCCAAGAAAAAGAACCGCGATAAATTGGTGCTCTCGAAAGGACATGCCGGACCAGCTTTATATAGTGTATTGGCAGACAAAGGGTTTTTCCCCACAGAAATGCTTCACACATTGAACAAAGGTGGTACAAATTTACCGAGCCATTGTGATATGAACAGAACGCCCGGAATTGATATGACCACCGGTTCTTTAGGTCAGGGTATTTCTGCGGCTATTGGTCTTGCCCTGGCAAATCGTATCGATAATATTGATAAGAATACTTATCTAATTATTGGTGACGGTGAATCAAATGAAGGTCAGGTTTGGGAAGGTGCAATGGCAGCAGCCCATTATAAATTAAATAAATTAATTGCATTTACGGATAATAATGCAATGGGAATCGATGGTTATATGTTTGATACGATGAATATTGAAGATCTTACTTCCAAATGGCTCTCTTTTGGATGGTATGTACAACGAATCAATGGCCATGATTTTGAACAGCTGGAAAGAGCCATAGATAGAGCCAAAAATGAGACATGCCGTCCTTCAATGATTGTGCTTGATACAATAAAGGGAAAAGGCGCCTTTTTTGCAGAAGGAGATCTTGGAAGCCATAATATGAATTTCGATTACGAAACTGCTCTGGAAGCATGTCGTCAGTTGGGTTAAATTGAACAGCAGCAGGAATTAGCGAATTAAAACGACTACTGGAAAATAATTAAGAATTAAAAATGCCAGTAAATTTAATTGTATTTTTATGAGTAAGGATAATAAACTAAACAGAAGAGCATTTCTTAAAGCTTCTGCTATGGCGGGTGCGGTTGGTGCAATTGGAACGGGTACTGCAGGTATCCTGACCTCCTGCAGTGAGGGCGAAAAGAATAAAAAAGGGATTACTCCTTTGAGGGAACCTGGTAGTTATTATATTCCTGAACTTCCGGACAAGGCAACGGATGGAAAGGAAATTAAAGTGGGAGTAATTGGTTGTGGAAGAAGAGGAGCCGGTGCTGCATTCAATTTATTGAATGCAGCCAACGGCATAACCTTCGTCGCGTTGGGAGATGTGATTCAGGAAAAAATGGACTCAATGACTGAAAAACTGAAAGAGAAAGGCATTGAGGTCCCCGCCGATAAATGTTTCGTAGGTCTGGATGCTTATAAGCAGGTGATTGATAGTGAAGTGGATTTGGTACTTCTTACCACACCTCCCTTTTTCAGGCCTGAGCATTTTAAATATGCTGTTGAAAAAGGAAAACATTGCTTCATGGAAAAACCGGTTTGTATCGATTCGGTTGGATACCGTACGGTTGTAGCAGCAGCGAAACAGGCACAGGCAAAAAATTTATGTGTGGTCACAGGTACACAGCGTCACCACCAACGAAAATATGTTGAATCATTCAAGCAGATAATGAATGGGGCCATCGGAGAAATTTTGGGTGGTGTAGTATATTGGAATACCCAAATGACCTGGTTCCACAATCGTCAGCCGCAATGGAGTGATTTTGAATATATGGTACGCGACTGGGTAAATTGGAAATGGCTGTCAGGAGATCATATTGTTGAACAACATGTTCATAATCTCGACGTGTTTACATGGTTTAGCGGATTAAGACCTGTGAGTGCTGTTGGCACGGGGTCACGTCAACGTCGTTTCAGCGGCGATCAGTTTGATAACTTCAGCGTTGATTTTACAATGGAAAACGGCATCCACTTGCATAGCATATGTCGACAAATAGATGGATGTGCCAACAATGTGAGTGAATTTATTCAAGGAAGTAAAGGAACCTGGTCAAGCAGAGGAGGCCATGTCATTAAAGATCTGTCAGGTAATATTATTTGGGAATATGATGGGGAAGCAGAGAAAACAAATTTCGCGCAAATCGATCCTTTCACATTGGAGCATGTAAATCTCATCAATTGTATACGAAACAATACACCTATTGAAATGGCTTCCCAAACGGCAATTTCTACAATGGCCGCTATAATGGGACGTGAAGCTGCATATACCGGTAGTGAAATTAAATGGGATGAGATTACGGCTGCGGCATTGGATTATTCCCCGAAAGACCTGAATATAGGGAAGATGGATATGAGTGGATTTACGGTCCCCGTTCCGGGAAAGCCCATGGAGAAAAAAAATGAAAAAAAATAACTTTTCAATCCTGTTATAAGAGGGTGTATCAGATGATTTCGCCCTCTTTTTACTTGTATCTTTGTCTATGAAAAATAATCAATATTCCGAGGCTTGATTTCTATTTTAAAATATTTTAGCGAATGTATCATATGGAGAATACATTTATTTTACCGTTTGCCTGTCTTTCGTTTATAGGTGGTTGTACGCAGTCGAAGGTAAATAACCGACCTAATTTTGTTATCATTTTGGCGGACGATTTTGGCTGGAACGATTTACATTGTACAGGGAGTAAATATTATGAATCACCTCATATTGATCGGATTGCCCAAAAAGGAATCAGTTTTACCCAGGGATACGCAGCTTGTCAGGTTTCCAGCCCCTCCCGCGCCAGTATCCTCACTGGAAAATCTCCTGCCCGACATGGAATCACCAATTGGATAGGGGAAGCCACAGGTGAAGACTGGCGAAAAATGGAACGGTATTCCAAATTGTTGCCGGCCGAATATGTACGTCAGCTACCTCTTTCGGATACGACCTTGCCTGAAATTTTACGGGAAAATGGTTATCGGACATTTATGGCCGGTAAATGGCACTTGGGAGGAAAAGGTTCCACGCCTGAAGACCATGGTTTTGATATCAATATGGGAGGTTATGAAGCAGGGAGCCCTCGCGGCGGTTATTTTTCACCTTATAATAACCCGAAATTGGATGACGGTCCCAAAGGTGAAAATCTCTCTATGCGTTTGGCACTCGAAACAGCTTCTTTTATTGAGAGTCACACGAAAAAAAACAGGAAGCAGCCCTTCTTTGCCTATCTTTCATTTTATGCCGTGCATTCACCCATAGAAACGACCGAGCAAAATTGGCGTTATTTTAGAGAAAAAGCTGTGAAAAATGGAATTGTCGACGAAGGGTTTAGGGTGGATCGCACTTTGCCTGTTCGACAGACACAGGACAATCCGGTGTATGCCGGTTTAATCAAACAAATGGATGATGCGGTGGGGGTGGTACTGAATAAGATTGAAGAGTTGGGATTGGATAAAAATACGGTGATTGTTTTTACCAGCGACAACGGAGGTGTTTCTTCTGGTGATGCCTTTGCTACAAGTAACCTGCCTCTTCGTGGAGGAAAAGGCAGACAGTGGGAAGGAGGATTGCGGGTCCCATTATTAATCCAGTATCCCGGGTGCAAAAATCCCGGAACTACCTGTGATGTGCCCGTCATAGGAACTGATATCTATCCTACTTTTCTCGATATGGCAGGAATACCACCGGTTCCTTCCCAACATCAGGATGGCATATCAATAAAACCATTATTAAGAGGGAAGAATATTGCTGTCCGCACTTTATACTGGCATTATCCGCATTATGGAAATCAGGGAGGAGAACCTTCATCAATCATCCGCGACGGCGATTGGAAACTGATTCATTATTATGAAGACGGAAGAAATGAACTGTACAATCTACGCACGGATAACGCAGAAACAGAACCGTTGAATACGAAATATCCAGGGAAGGCAGACTCTCTCAGTAAAAAACTTTCTGACTGGCTGACAGGAGTGAATGCCCTCTATCCGGTTAATGACCCGGCATATGATCCTGTAAAAGAGGCCGCATATAAAAAACAACAGCAAACGGAACGTAAGCAACAACTTGAAAACCAAAGGAAGCAAATGTTGTCGTCTGAGTATCAGCCTAACCCCGACTGGTGGGGAAGTACAACGAATGATTAATAATGGGTTGAGGATTTTAAAAAATGTAATATCAACAAAGATTAAAAAATATGCTTGACAAGAACAAACGCAATATCCCTTTGATTTGTACAGGAGTGCTTTCCTGTATAACCTATCAATCATTTGCAGCTCCAGCTGCATCACCCAACGTGGTCATTATTTTTTTAGATGACATGGGATATGGCGATCTGAGTATTACAGGTGCAAAGGGTTATAAAACACCCAATATCGACCAGTTGGCAAATGAAGGTGTTCTGTGTACTCAATTTTATGTGGCACAGGCTGTGAGCAGTGCATCACGTGCAGGATTGCTCACTGGCTGTTACCCAAACCGGATTGGGTTTCAAGGTGCTTTGGGACCCACGAGTAAAGTGGGTATTCACGCGCAGGAAATGACTATAGGAGAGCTTTTAAAACAAAAAAACTACACCACTGGCATTTTTGGAAAGTGGCACCTGGGTAGCCTTCATCAGTTTTTACCCCTGCAGAATGGATTTGACGAATATTTTGGTTTGCCATATTCCAACGATATGCGGCGAAATGGATTACCTTTGATTGATGGAAATGAACAAGTCAAAGATATGGCTTCTATTGAAGATCAATCCCGGTTAACTACGCTTTATACCGAGCGTGCCGTGTCGTTTATCAGGAAAAACAGGAAAAAACCATTTTTCCTTTATTTGCCCCATTCCATGCCGCATGTGCCATTGTCTGTTTCTGACAAATTTAAAGGGAAGAGTGAACTTGGTATATATGGCGATGTAATGATGGAGATCGACTGGAGCGTAGGCCAGATTATGAAAACTCTCAAAGAATTGAAACTGGATAAAAATACTCTGGTTATTTTTGCATCCGACAATGGTCCCTGGCTTAACTATGGTGATCATGCCGGTTCTGCGGGCGGTTTGCGCGAAGGTAAGGCTACTACGTGGGAAGGAGGACAACGGGTGCCGTGCATCATGAAATGGGAAGGCAAAATCAAGAAGGGACAAGTTTGTAATCAGCTGATTTCCTCTATTGATATTTTTCCTACGCTGGCTGCCATAAGCGGCGCTTCCCTCCCTAATCATAAAATAGACGGATTAAACGTATGGCCGTTAATAAGTGGAGAAACAGAAGTCAGCCCACGGCATAACTTTCTGTATTATTTTGATGCCAATAATCTGAAGGCCGTACGGAATGAAAGATGGAAATTAATTTTTCCCAATACACAACGTACTTATGAGGGACACATGCCAGGGAAAGATGGTTTGGCAGGTAAAACATCACAAAAAACAATTACAGAAATAGAACTGTACGATCTGAGACGTGATCCCGGTGAGCGATACGATGTAAAAGAGTTGTATCCTGAGGTGATAACAGAATTGACGAAAGTAGCCGAGGAGGCGAGAGCCGATCTGGGAGACGATCTCACTTTCCATAAAGGAACGGGGCGCCGTGAAATCGGAAAAGCGGACTAATGGATTTAATAATAAGCTGATATGAATAATAATTTTTTTAATGCTGTATCTATTCCCCTGACTTTAACTGTCTACTCGATTCAAGCAGGACAACCTGACATAAAACAGTTAAGCGAGGTCATGCCTGACAAGAAAATGAACATTGTTTTCATATTGTCGGATGATCACAGATATGACTACATGGGATTTACAGGGAAGATACCCTGGCTTGAGACACCTTCTATGGATAAAATGGCAAAAGAGGGTGCCTGGATAAAAAATGCGTTTGTCACCACGTCCTTATCCTCTCCAAGCCGTGCATCCATACTCACAGGTATGTTTTCACATTCTCACAAGGTGGTAGACAATAGTGCTCCCTTACCGGAAGGGCTTACTTTTTTCCCCGAATATCTGCAACAAGCGGGGTATGTAACCGGTTTTTTTGGAAAATGGCATATGGGTAACGATTCAGGTGCTCCTCAACCCGGTTTCAATCACTGGGAATCTTTCCGGGGACAAGGTGAGTATTACAATCCAAGAATCAATACGAATGGCAAATGGATACAATATAAAGATAGTACATATGTCACTGATTTACTTACAGAGCATGCACTTGATTTTATAAAAAAGCAGAGCGGCACTGGTAGTCCTTTTATGGTTTATCTTTCCCACAAGGGTGTGCATTCTGAATTTCAACCTGCAAAAAGACACAAGGGAATTTATAAAGGTAAACCGCTTGTATACCCCGCCTCATTTCATACGCCCGAATATGAAATAACGGTACCTCCAACCATTGATCCGATCACGAAAAAAGCAAAATCCGGAAAAGACTTTTACGGCGAAAATATGCCTCCTGACTGGGTGAAGAATCAGAGGGAAAGCTGGCATGGTGTCGACTACTCCTATCATGGCAAACCTTGGGAGGTACAAGTGCAAAACTACTGTGAAACTCTCAGGTCTGTAGACGAGAGTATAGGCGCCGTTTTAGACTATCTGAAAAAATC
The DNA here is from genome assembly GCA_002398565.1 of Proteiniphilum sp. UBA4977. Classification (GTDB taxonomy): domain Bacteria; phylum Bacteroidota; class Bacteroidia; order Bacteroidales; family Dysgonomonadaceae; genus Proteiniphilum. The sequence goes on along the minus strand of DGZP01000071.1, from coordinate 70,345 downwards.
GGGTTTAGACAAAAATACGATTGTAATATATATGGGCGACAATGGTTTTGCCTGGGGTGAACACGGTCTGATAGATAAACGTCAATTTTATGAAGAATCTGTCCGTGTTCCCATGTTGGTGTGGGCTCCGGGAATGATGAAGGGCGGACAGATTGTTGAAAAAATGATCCAGAACGTAGATATCGCACCTACATTAATGGACTGTGCAGGACTCGGAAAGGCTCCACAGATGGTAGGTAACTCTTTCGTTCCTTTATTGACAGGAAAAAATATTCCGTGGAGAGACAAGATATTTTATGAATATTATTGGGAGTATGAATTTCCACAAACTCCTACCATGCATGGAGTACGTACTGACAGATATAAATATATCCGCTATCATGGGGTTTGGGACACCAATGAGTTTTACGATTTACAAAACGATCCCGACGAAATACATAATCTGATTGCATCTCCGGAACATCAGATACTGATAAAGAATTTAAATCATGAATTGTATAACTGGTTAGAAGCCACAGATGGAATGAATATTCCGTTAAAACGAACAGAAAGGCCTCATCACGACCATCGCAATCAGGGAAACTTTTGAC
>DGZP01000071.1:69204-69583 GCA_002398565.1 Proteiniphilum sp. UBA4977 | reverse complement strand
AAATCAGGGAAACTTTTGACGGTCGAAATAAAATTACTGAGTATACACTTGAGAATATCTTGCTACATGCAAGACGAAAAATAATTTATTTAATATAAATCTTAAAAGTATAATGAAAATGAACAGAAGACAATTTGTAAAAAAGATGACAGCTGCATCGGCTGTGATTGCCTTTGCCGGATTTCCGGGCATGGGATGCACACCACAGGTTAAAAATATCCGTTGGTCGATGGGATGGATATTGTGGCGTGACTTCGAAGGTGCAAATATTTCTCTTGCTGACGCCGTCAACTATATGTCGGAATTGGGATTGGATGGAATTGAATACACTCCACGTGTCGACGAACTTTCAAAACATGGGTTTACCCGTGAAAGTTTC
>DGZP01000071.1:46924-68984 GCA_002398565.1 Proteiniphilum sp. UBA4977 | reverse complement strand
TTATTGGCTGAAAAGAAACTTTCGGTTGCGGCGAATTATTTCGGGGGGGATTTTCATGATCCGGCCAAACGTGACGACATCCTGACTGCTTTCAAAAAAACCCTTGAAAATCTGAAATTTTATGGCGCAAAAAATGTGGTGGTTGGCCCTCCGGGACGTGGTAACTGGAGTGATCCCCTGCATGCTGCAACGATTGGTACCGAAGACGAGGTTCCCGGTAAAATCAGGGCCATGGCTCCTTTCCTGAACGAGTTAGGAAAAATTGCCCAGGATTCCGGAATAGTAATCGGTTTACACCCTCATTTGAACACCATCGTGGAAAATCCTGCCGAAATAGATATGATCATGGAACTTACCGATCCTAAATATGTAGGTATGGCACCAGACACCGGCCATATCAAATTGGGCGGCGGTGATCCGGAGACTATTATCAGGAAATACGGAAGCCGTATAAATTATTTTCATTTAAAAGATGTTGCCGGTAAATTCGAACGTCCTGATTTTAAGCCGAATATCCGGGAGCTGGGAGGTGGCGAAGTGAATTTCCCTGCAGTAATGGAAATATTAAAGGAAATCAAGTACAAAGGCTGGCTCAATGTAGAACAGGATTTCACACAAATGACGCCGAATGAATCAGCCACCCAAAGTATGAATTATATCAACTCGAAGTTGAAACCCCTTTATACATAGCAGGAAGAAAAAAGCCGGGGCTTTTTAAAACATGAAAATTATTTATATTATTTTGATTGGTTTGGGAATATTTGCAAATGCAATATATTCCCAAACTCCTGTCACGGTCACTGTGAACATGTCGTCGCCCGGGATTCAGATACCGGATGATTTTATCGGATTCAGTTTCGAAACGCGACGTGTAAACTACAACAGCGATGAAGTGGTAGGATATTTTTTTGATTCTTCAAATACACAGTTAGTTACTCTTTTTAAACAGTTGGGTATCAAGTCGCTTCGGGTAGGTGGCTTTACAGTGGATGATCCGAAAACGCCCATTCCCGGCTTTAAGGACATTGATGCGCTGTTCCGTTTTGCCAAAGCGGCCGGGGTGAAGGTCATCTACTCGCTTCGCATAAAAAACGGAGACGTGAAACAGAACGTCTCCATTGCAAAATATATCTGGGATCATTACAAAGACTATCTTGATGCTTATACTCTTGGTAATGAGACGGACAACTATAAAGAATTTAGTAAGAACTGGAAAATCATGGCCGACGCCATTGTGGCGGTAATCCCTGAAGCAAAATTTTGCGGCCCGGCTCCCGTTTCCTCTATGGATGGTGGGGCGCGGGATATCCGGAATTTTGTGGCGGATTTTGGAAAGACTGGACTTGTTAAATATGTTTCCGCGCACGATTATCCAGGGGGCAATGCTTTGAGAAATGCCACAGATGGAAATAGTGGACGCGATCAGATGCTTTCCGAGACCTGGTTGGCCCATTATCAGGTTTTTTATGACCAGTTTGTTCCCACTGTGCAGTCATACGGGCTTAAATACCGGTTTGACGAGGGGAGTAGCTTTTATAAAGGAGGAGCCAAAGATGCCAGCGACACGTTTGCGTCTTCGCTGTGGTGCCTAGACTATATGCACTGGTGGGCTGCTCACGGCTGTTCGGGGTATAATTTTCATAATAACCGTTGGTTCATGTATAATATTACGATTTGCAGGGATTCATTGGGTAATTATCAATCTCGCCCGCAGGGGTATGGAATTAAGGCATTCGATGTCGGAGGCCACGGACGTGTGGTGCCCGTCACCATCTCCAGACCCTTTATGTCGGCATATGGGGTAGTTGATTCAGAGCATTTATTTCTCACCGTGATCAACAAGGAACACGGGGAATACGGGCGTGACTTTGAAGTGACCGTAAAGGGAGTGAATGTTGTCGAAGATATGGAAATCATGTACCTGAAAGCACCGGAAAATGATGTGGCTGCCACCGCAGGTATAACCCTGGGTGGAGCGACAATAAACAATACAGGAACATGGCAGGGAAAATGGACGCCATTGAAATTCGATAAAAAAGAAAACAAGACCATTTCTTTACCTGTTGCATCCGCAGCAATAGTGAAAATTAAATGTGCAAAAAAATAATCGGTAAACGGGTGAGTTAAATCGCAGTATATAAGGCGTATGGCAATGAGCGTTGTTAAAAATAAATATTTTGTATGGACGTTGTTAGCAATGTCAGTGATCAAACTCATGTTGTCCAATCGACCCGCGGACTGGGGAAAAAATACGAAATCTGTCAAAGTCAATCATAAATAATATATCCTATGAAATCCGATCATCTATTCAAAATTCAATTTGTTACAATTATAATTGTATGGGTCGCTTCGTTGAATTTCTCTGCAGAGGCTTCTGAAGTTATTTTGCAGGACAGTAAATTTTTAGTAGCATTTGATGACCGAACGGGAGCGATTACCCGGATGGAGGATAAAATTCTGGGGTGGAAGATTATGGATCAATCCCAATTCGGGGTGTCCTTTCGGATGCTGGTCCCAACAGCCGAACACCGGATGAACTATATCTTAGGACAAAAACAGCGGGTGTCGAGTATCGAAAAGATTTCGGATAATACAGTGGTAATGGTTTGGAAGAATCTTACAAGTGAGTTTGGAGGACAATTACCGATTACTTTTACTTCCACTGTGACATTGGTAAACGGTAAATTAACTTTTGATCCGGTGTTGGAAAACAATTCATCCCTCTCTATCGAAACAGTCGACTATCCCTATTGGGGAGCACTCAATCCTCCTTCTCAGAATGGTTCGTTGAATGTAAGGACGATGTGGTACGGGAATTTGCGTTCTGAAGAAATTTATCCCAATTTCAGTAATCAGAAGGGATATTGGGGTGTATTTTACCCTATGAAGACTTTTGATTCCAATCAAAGCCTTTACTGTTTACTTCAGTCGTCCAACCAGGGATTATATGTAGGGATGCACGATGCCACACAGAGATATTTACTGCAATACACCTTTGAGCAGTATCCGGGTGTTGTGTCGGGGATGACCGATAGAATTCCGAAAGAACATCAGATAGGCGGTAAAGATGTACACATGGAATTCAGGGCATGTCATTTTGTGTTTGCCCATCCCGATACAAAAGTCGACTTGGCGCCTGTTGTAGTTCAGGGTTATAAGGGGAACTGGCATGCGGGGGTTGATTTATACAAAGAATGGAGGGTCACCTGGTTCAAGCCGGCTCGTCGGCCTGCCTGGATTGATGATGTTCATTCGTGGCTCCAGCTCCAGATCAATTCACCCGAAGGTTCCCGGGTTCCTTTCAAGGATTTAATCAAATATGCGGATGAGTGCACCCGGTATGGTGTTGGAGCCATACAGCTTGTGGGGTGGAACCGTGATGGCCAGGATGGGGGCGACCCGAATCATACGCCCGATCCAGAGCTGGGTACGAAAGAGGAATTTAGAGATATAATTGCAAAAATTCAAAAGGAAGGTGTGAAGATGGTATTGTTCGGAAAGATCAACTGGGCGGACCTGACCACCGATTGGTACAAGAAAGAGCTATATAAATATGAATGCAAAGACCCGAACGGTATTATGTACACTCACGGGGGATACAGCTATTACACGCCGACCCAGCTTGCTGGTATTAACACCCGCAAAAGAGCGGTGATGGATTTTTGCAGTCCCGGTTATCAGGATGCAATTGCAAAAGAGTTTGAAAACGTTTTGTACCTAGGTGCTTCAGGTTGGCTTTTCGATGAGAACTGCCATCATGGCCCAGTGAAATACAATTTTGCTCCGGATCACGGGTATAAAGCTCCCGGTTATATTTACAGCGGAGATCTTCCCCTTGCTAACAGACTCAGGGAGGAGGCAATGAAAGTAAATCCCGATTTTCTTTTTGCGGGGGAGGGGCATCAGGATTGGTTGATGCAGGCTTATCCCTGTTCCTATTTCAGGATTAACAATGGTTCAACTGCCGTAGACCGATATATTGACCCATACGCACCCCTGGTGGTTGCAGTAACAGGTTTTGACGACAGGGAAGCATTAAACCTGATATTATTGAACCGATATATTATCAGTTACGAACCATATAACTTTAAGGGGTATCTGTCCGATTTTCCGTTAACGGTTGCTTATGGTAAAAAGATTGATGATTTGCGGCGTAAATATAAGTCCTATTTATGGGACGCTGAATACAGAGACACATTGGGAGCAGAGGTCTCTTCCAACGGGAATTATCGTTATTCAGTATTCAATACATCATCCGGTAAACGTGCGGTGGTTGTAATAAACACGGAATCAGGAAAGTCTATTGAAGTAGAGGTGAAATTACCGAATCAGGGGAAACTTGTGTCTGCTTCGCCTGAACGGCCCGAATCTGTTTCATTCAACGGTAAAATAGAAATACCTGCCAGATCGGCCATTGTTGTAATGGAGCAATAAGATCGATATAAAAATGAAAGGGTTCCGTTTGCTTTTTACGTGTATCTTCGTCCTCGTGAGTACTTGTGACTACGCGATGGACGCTGATGTGACCGCCACAAGGGTTTGCTCACTTACCTGCGAATATATGGTTAATCCGTTGGGTATAGATGGTGCAACACCCTTACTCGGCTGGCAGTTGCAATCCGGACAAAGAAATATCAAACAGACAGCCTATCGTATCCTCGTTGCCAGTGCGCCCCAATTGCTCGATGCGGGCAAGGGAGATGTGTGGGACTCAAAAAAAATATACAGTGGACAAAGCCAGAATATACATTATAAGGGTGCTCACTTAAAATCCGGGAAATATTATTATTGGAAGGTAATGGTATGGACAGAGGATGAGAAGCCGCTTGCATGGAGTGATGACGCATACTGGTCCATGGGCTTGCTGTCAAGGAAGGACTGGCAGGGAAGCTGGATTTCCAATCGGTTCGACGCTGTTGACACTACGCGTAAATGGTTCCGAAAATGGACAGAGAAAGGAACTTACGTGGCTTCGGATACCGCAGCCATCTATATGCGAAAAGGTGTCAACCTGCAAAAACAAGTGAAGCAGGCAACCGCATTCATTTCCGGATTGGGATATTATGAATTATATATAAATGGGAAAAAGCAAGGAAACCATGTCATGGACCCTGTGTTTACCGATTATCAGAAACGTGTAAGCTACGTGACCTATGATGTTACCAGGGCTTTGCAGCAGGGAGTCAATGTGCTCGGAGTGATTCTTGGTAACGGATTTTATAATTCACCCACGGAGGATCTTTTTCAGATGGAAAAGGCACATTGGAAAACAGCCCCGAAGGTACTGCTGAATTTGCTCATTGAATATGTCGACGGAGACAAGTTGGTTGTGGTCACTGACAGCAGTTGGAAATGGAATACGGGTGAGATCGTGTATAACAGTATACGGAGCGGGGAAACAATTGATCATAGAAAACGACAGAAGGACTGGAATATCCGGACATTTGATGATGTCACCTGGAAAAACAGTGTGATTGTTCCGGCACCGTTGGGAGAACTTCATTCCCAGATTGTTCCTCCCATGCGTATAAATGAAAGTGTTCGGCCCAAAGCAATCAATGAACCGAAAAAAGATATTTATGTTGTTGATTTTGGGAAAAATTTTACTGGATGGATTGCACTTCGGGTCAAAGGAAAGCCGGGACAGAAGATTGAATGCTGGTATAACGAGGCGCTGAATGAAGACGGCACACTGAATAAGAAATACAGTTCCGGCCACACCGGTGGGAGATTTCAAAAAGAAGAATTTATTTTAGGAAGCGACGGGGAAGAATATTTTGAACCACGTTTTACTTACCATGGCTTTCGTTATGTTCAACTGGAAGGGCTGACGCAAGTGCCCGCCATTGATGAGATATATGCCAAAAGTGTGCATACCTCCCTTGATACAACAGGATATTTTGCTTGTTCCGATGAGCTTGTCAACCAGTTACAACAGGCGGTACAATGCACATTGCTGAATAGCATACATGGAATGCCCGCCGAAGAACCTACGCGAGAAAAAATGGGGTGGACGCAAGATGCCGGTGTGACTATGGACTCCTATTTATACAACTTTAATTCTGTTAATGCATACAGAAAATGCCTTCAGGATTTTATAGATGCACAGGAACCCAACGGGCATATCCCCTGCATTGTCCCCACCAATGGCTGGGCATTTGTTGATTCAGTAGGGGGGCGTGTACATACCGATGACCCATGGTGGGGAGGTACGATTTTCATCATCGCAGAAAAATTGTTTCAATATACCGGAGATGCCGGAGTGATTCAGTATGCCTTTGATGCGATGAAAGCCTATGTGGATTACGTTGCGACAACCGCTAAGGATGATTTGATATACTGGTCCCTTGGAGATTGGCTGGGTGGAGACCGCCGCCCCCCCGTAGAACAAGTCTCCACTGCCGCTTATTATTGGATGAATGAACGATTGGCCGCTTTTGCCAAAATTTTAAATAAAAATGCCATTGCCGATGAATACTCAAAAAATGCGAGTCGCATTAAAGATGCGTACAATGCAGCGTTTCTGGATACTGCAAGTGGCTGGTATAAGGAAGGATCACAGACTGCGCAGGCTCTGCCACTTTATCTCGGTATGGTACCTCAGTCTATGATACCTCAGGTGGAGAATAGACTGATTGAAGCAATCGAGATGAATGATAATCACGTCAACGTCGGATTTGTGGGTGTGGTTCCCTTCCTGAATTATTTGTCGGAGAATGGATTTATGGAAAAGTGCTATGAAGTATTTAAACAGAAGGAAAGTCCCGGATGGTTGCACATGGTTGCTAACGGACAGAGTACTTTGGGAGAGAATCTGAACAGCAAGGGCTATGGTACGGGGCATCATCCTTTTGGAGCACATATCGGATATTGGTTATATAAATACCTGGGAGGGATACAGGCTGATACCGAATATCCCGGTTTCCAAAAATTTGTGATCGCACCACAATTTATGACTGACCTTAATTGGGTCAGTACCGAAACTCATTCACTCTATGGTAAAATTGTTTCGTCATGGAAGAGGGAAGGAGAGAAAATAAACGTGACTGTATCCATTCCGGGCAATACCTTTGCAAAATTGATATTACCATTCAGTGAGAAAGATAGGATTACGATGAACGGACATGATTTCAATGATATTTCCGCCATCAAGTGTGTTGAAAAGAAGAAAGAGCAAGTTATTTATGAATTGGGTTCCGGTGACTATGAATTGATGATTCATCAATAGATATACGATTAGACTATTTAAGGAAAGTTTAAAGAATAAAATCGAGACAATAATAAAACATCAAATATTTTATAATAAAGAAATTACAATATGAATGTGCTTAAAATAAAAAAAACAGCCATACTGCTGTTGCTACTTTTTTCTCTGCCGGTAATATCTCAATCCACTACGGGAAAGGTAAAAACCATAGATATTATAAACTGGACACATACCGATTATGGTTTTACGGACCATCCGCTTATGGTGGCTGAATTGCAAAAGCGGTACATAGACATTGCGCTGGATTATGCTGAGCAGACAAAAAACAATAAACAGGGTGAACGTTTTACCTGGACTGTGGAATCGTTGGGGCCATTCTGGGAATGGTGGCAGGAAACGACTCCATCTCGTCGCGAAAAAATGTTACAGTGTATTAAAAGGGGACAGATTGATGTCAATAGCATGCCTTTCAACATTCATCCTATGTTAAACAGTGCAGAGGTTGAAAAGCTTACCTCCTGGGTGCCTGCCGATGTCTCTTCACTTTTAAATTCCCGCATTGCCATTCAGAATGATGTCAATGGTTTTCCACGGTCTGTTGCCAGTAAACTGATCTCAAAAGGTGTAAAATATATATGGCTTGGAATGAATGGACGGCTCCCTTTCAACAAGCCAACCGCCTGCTCGTGGGAGATGCCGGATGGGGAAAAGATCTTCCTCTATTGTGGGTACCCTTATTGGGAAGCCTATAACTGGTTTCATGACAAACAGTGGAGGAGGAATTCAATTGAAGCAATTGATCTCACCTCCCGCTGGCCAAGAGAGGGTGAAATTTTCAAATCGGATGAGGAGTCTGTGCGTGAAGCGCACAAGATATGCCTGAAAAAACTGGCAGCTCTGGAAGAAAAAGGTTACTCCTATGAATCGCTTCCAATTACCTTTTCGAACCAGTGGAGATGCGATAATGACGGTCCTTTTTTTGGTATTGTCAATTTTGTTAAAAAGTGGAATGAACTAGGATTGAAACCTGTACTCAACATCACTACAGCGACACGTTCAATGGAGTCATTGGAAAAAACCACCGCAAAAAATACAGTGAAAATCAAGGGTGAGTTTGGTGATTGGTGGTCATTTGGAATGACTGCCATGCCCCGTGAAACAGCCACTGCCCGGAATGCTCGATATTTGCTTCAGGCAGCTAAATCTCCTGTTTTTAAGGACATGGCTGAATCTCAGAAGAATCGAGTAGACGAAATTGAACGGGATTTATGTACCTATTACGAACATACATTTGCCGCAAATAATTCTAGCAGAGATATCTACAGCACCAAGAACCAGGGAAACATGAACGAAGCGTTCAGATTTGCATACAAAGCATATGAATATGCAAGCTGGCTTCTTGCGCAACAAACAAGATCTTCTGTTTTTGGACAGCAAGGAGGAGTCTATGTGATAAATACACAGCAAAAAGAATATTCCGGATGGTGCAGCGTGAATAAAAACGCAATAAGGGGGATCAGAAATCCGAAATCGCTCCTTGATCCTTCTACCGGAAAAAGAATCAAGTTATATTCAGAGAATGATGTATTTTCATTCTGGATTGATAAGTTAGCACCGAATAGTACCCACCGCCTTATTGCTCAGGAAACAGATACCGATCCGGAGGTAGCTTCTAGAAATCCTCAGATTTCAGTCAATGCTGCCGGATGGCCCACAAGTATCCAGTGGGATGGGATGAGGCTTCCTCTTTTTTCCGGAGAAGCACCCATTCTATATGTGAATAAATTTATTACAGGCGGATGGTGGGGAGCCACTGCAATACCGGGGGACTATTATTCAGCCGAAGCGGAAATTACTCGTGTGAACGATACGCCACACTCTGTGACGTACAGTCAAAAATTAAATAATGAGCGTTTTGTCAGTGCAGAACGTATTCTGACCGTCTATAAAAATGAACGGCGGGCAAATATAAAAATCATTTTTGACAGAAAATTGCACACTGAACGTGAACAAGAGGTGATATATGCTGAGTTCCCATTTCATAACATCAAACGTGAGGTGACAACCACCAATGGCGGGATGGAATTCACACCTTATAGCGACAATGTTCCCAATACGTGTAAATCTTTTTTTGTGGCCGATTCGTGGGTTAAATTTGCTACCGAAGAGGGTACCTGGTTGTGGTCGTCGAAAACCTCTCCCGTGTTTGAATTAGGAAAACAGATGTTTTTTCTGAAAGGTGACATAAATGAACCTGACAACTCCTACCTCCTGCAGTCGATGCTCTATAATAACGCCTGGGGTGTAAATTTCCCTGCAGAATATTCAGGAAAAACGGTTTATGAGTACGATGTATTTTATACTCCGGAGAAAATAGGGAAGGAACAAGCACAGCAAATTTCCGATACTTATATTGTCAGACCCGTAATAATAGTCAACCCTGATGAAAAAGAGGATAATTCTTATAATAAATGGCTAAATAATTATTAGGCGAAGGAAGGGCATATCGGTTCATCACCTTGTTTAAAAAATCCGATCCTATTATATGGATACTTTCTCTGCTATTATTTTCTGTGGGATAATTCTTTGTCTGGCTGCAATGATACAGGCGGCGGTAGGTTTTGCTTATGCACTTTTTGCTACCCCGCTGTTGGTCTGGATAGGAATTCCACTTCACCAGGTGATTGTAATGGTTTCAGTCGGCTCTCTCCTGCAGTCGGTTGCAGGGGTACGGTCGCTCCATGCATCAATACCCTGGAAAGAAGTAGGTATGGCTACTGCTTTAAGCATTGTTGGATTAATTGCCGGACTAATTATTTTAAGGCAAATAATTTCTCTTGATCCCAGGTATATTTTAATGATAGTCGGGACTGCCTTATCTGTTTTGGTGGTGGTACAATTAATTTTTAAACCAAGACAGGTGGACAAGGTTAAATGGCCTTATACGGTACTTGCTTTTTTACTGAGTGGTGTTTTTTCCGGGACAATAGGCATGGGTGGTCCTCCTCTCGTTCTTTGGGGCATGGCTCATGACTGGGAACCCGCAAAAATCAAAGGATTTTATTTTGCCAGTTTCCTGCTGTTTATTCCGATCATGATTGTTTTAATGGCTATTCTTCCCGGATTTGGGCCTCTAAGCAAGCCCATATTACTCAGTTTGGCTTATTTCCCTCTCATTTATGCGGGAAGTCTTGTCGGATTGAAGATAGGCAACCAGTTGTCCAGAAGAAAATTGTATGTTGTGACATGTATTTTTCTGTTTATAACGGGAATTAGCACAATAATATCTGCATTGTCTTAATGATAAAGTACATATAAGGAGGATCGTCGGCGGTAAATAAAAACATTAATCTATTCTTATAATTAAATACTATAAAGTAAAGTTAAATAAAACATCTGCTACTAAATTTTTATTGTTTAACTCAATTTTTGATATTAATTTTGTTGAGTTATGTGAGATTGATTAATTGACTATCTTCTCAAGATAATCTGAATAATTAAAACGTATACCATTTTTTATAATCTCGAATGAAAATGCAACGATTATCAATATTAAAAAACGGAAATATAGCTTCTTTAATTTGCTAAACCGGTATAGTAAATTTGATTTGGAACTGTTGTTAATTATATAAGAGATTTGCGATCTAAACTCAGGTTAATGGAGATTTGAATTTATAGACACACTTCAAAATAATTTTTTTAAATACCCGTATGTTCAGGAAAATTAAATCATGCTTGTTGTTAAACCGGTTTAGTAAATTTGATAACGGTTATTCCTTTATTTCCAAAAAGGAAGAGGAGAGTGAAATTACCTAAGATCCTGCGATACCAGGGTATCCGAAAAAAATGTTTGTATGTAAATAAATAACTGATAATGTTGATAAAGCATATATACGGCAAAGGACTGAATTTCGATTTGCAGCTAAGGGGAGTGATTGAGGAACTGGGTCATGTACGCAATGTCGTCAGGCTTGTTTTTTTCGTTTCTTCAGCCGATTTTTCGGATTATTATGGTAAATATGAAAGTATAGCCCGTGCGGTTAATGAGCTTTACTTCGAAAGGCCTCCTGTCTTTTCATGTGTGGCACAGGACCCCCTGAACGGCTCACAGGTGGTCGTGGAGGTTCACGGAGTTTGCGACAGGCAGTATGCAGCGGCAATGTATAAAAAATCGGACGATATTGCATATATTGTAATTGAAACATCCTCCTGCCGCAAACTTTACCTGGGAGGTGTAATACCGGATAAAAATTGTACGGATTTCCGTGCGGGATGTGACGAAGTTTTTAGCAAAATAGGCAAAATATTACGCACAGAAAATATGCCCGTCTCCTCGATCGTGCGACAGTGGAATTACATTCCACAGATCACCCGAATCGAGAGGGGAGCTCAGCATTATCAGGATTTTAACGACGCCCGTTCCGCCTTTTACGACGGTGTGGATTGGGAGAATGGCTATCCTGCCGCCACGGGGATTGGAACAGCCCGAGGCGAAGTAACGGTTGATATGGAGACCGTCCTGCCATCCGATAGATCACAGATAGTGATAGAGAAGATAGATAACAATCTTCAGGTATCGGCGTTCGACTATTCGTGCCACGTTCTGGTTGGAGAGAAAAATAGCGGAAAAACTTCACCCAAGTTCGAACGTGCGAAATCAGTCGCTTTTGATGGTGAAAAACTGCTTTATATTTCAGGAACGGCGGCCATAAGGGGTGAAGAGAGCCTTGAGGCCACAGGGGTGTTGCAGCAGACACAGGCCACAATAGAGAATATAGAAAATCTGGTTTCACAGGTGCGCGAAGGTGCGGAAGCAAAGAATATGGCTGTTGGAAATGAAATTCTGGCTCTCCGTGTCTATCTTAAATATGCCGCTGATTACGACAGGGTGCGGGCGGCAGTCGCGAAGATCTATCCCGGTGTGCCTGCTCTTTATAGCCTGGCAGATGTGTGCAGGGACAATTTGCTTGTCGAGATCGAGGGATGGATGCTGTTTGAAAGTAAAAAAGAGCGACACCCTGTCGGTAACAGGGGTGCCGACAGGATAATAATTAATGAACATAAATCATTTAATTTAAAATAATTTGTATTATGAAATCTAAGAAACTTATCAAAAAGCTTGCCCTTGCATTGGCAACTGTTACGTTGGTTTCCTGTGGTAAAGGAACTGCGACTGTTGAAAATACACAAGACAGTGTAAAAGAGCCTTACAAAAAAAAATACACCAATGCCGATTTCTACAAGGATGGCAAGCTGGATCCTGAGATCGCCCTGGCAGCATATCTCGACATGTTCGACTATTATGGTGTGCAATATTCAGATTTTTTAAAAGAAAACCTGTTTATTTCGGACTTCGGTCTTGGCGACTTTGAAAACACGGGTATGGCAGGTGTTTTCTGGCTTAACGATGCCGAACATAGATATTTCGGGCACGAGATATATTTGCTCCCCGGACAGATGATTGGCCAGCACAGACACGTCGCCACCGACTTCCCACCGAAATATGAATCATGGCAGGTGCGACACGGATGGGCATATAACTTCTCAACGGGTGAACCTACTCCGAATGCTCCAAAAATACCAGATAGCCAGTCAGGTAGTGTAACAATCGCACACTTCCAGATACAGAAAGTCGACGAGGTTATACACCTGAACGAGGCGGAGGCTCCCCACTTCCTTTATGCCGGTCCTGAAGGCGCGATAATCACGGAGTATGCTTCGTATCACGACAACGCCGGACTGAAATGGGAAAATCCCAAGGCCAACTTCATAGATGTACTAAAACAGTAAAAGACTAATTATCAATTTTTCATGCGCTTCAGTAGGCGGATATTCAACATACTCTCATCGTATACGACCACGCTCATATTATTGAGCATGTATGTCGTGTTGCTGGCTTTGGCCACGCTTCTCGAAGTACGTTCAGGTTCCACGGTAGCATATAACTGGTTTTACGGCAACACGCTTTTTGTGATCTTTCAGGGATTACTTGTTGTGAACTTCGTGTGTGTGATAATCCGCCGTAATTTTTTCAGATGCGGAAAATGGGGTATGCTTATACTGCATGCCTCTTTCGTGATCATTCTCACAGGCGCTCTTGTAACTTACTGTTTTGGCAGGGAAGGGATGGTTCACCTGAGAGAAGGCGGAAAAACGTCTCAAATGACAATAACCGACCGCAAGGCACCCGAGAAGGTCTCTACGGCTGATTTGCCGTTTGAAATCGAGCTTGTGGACTTCCGTCTGAAACGTTATCCGGGATCGGGTTCTCCTTCATCGTTCGAGAGCGATCTGCGAATATACGCAGATGGAACCATGAGCGAAGAACATCTGTATATGAACAAGGTAGTCCGTAGGAGGGGGTACCGCATATATCAGGCGTCCTACGATGCTGATGAGAAGGGGAGCATATTGAGTCTTAATCATGATCCCGTGGGAATGGGTGTGAGCTATGCGGGATATGCGCTTCTTCTTGTCGGTGTGCTGATCATATTGTTTGGGAAAAATTCGCGCTTTCAGATGCTGACGGGAAGGCTTAAAACATTTTCGGATAAAACGGTGACTGGTACAACGAACAAGACCGATGCCCCAAAACCAGCCAAAACAACGAACAAAGTGACTGCAACTATATTGCCGTTGCTTGTTTGTTATGCTGTTCCGGTAGCTTGCTCAGTTCCTGTTGCTTCAGTGGCTTCCGTTGCCTTTCCGCTCTCTGCGGCGCGGGTAGTCCAGACGAGTGGGATGTACAGTTATGCACCCCCTGTAGAACATGCCGAAAAATTCAGTAATCTGTTGATCCTTAATTCATCCGGAAGGACAGAGCCCGTAAATACCTATTCGGAGCAGATTCTGCGAAAAATTTACCGATCTGATAACTTTGAGGGATTGACCTCCGACCAGGTGGTTCTGGGAATGATGGCCTGGCCAGAACATTGGGCCGATGTACCTCTAATACGGCAAGGAAGCAAAGAGTTAAGCAGAAAGCTTGGCCTCTATGGGAAATATATTTCATTCAATTCGCTGTTTACCCCCGAGGGAGATTATAAGCTGACGCCACTGCTTGATGAAGCGTTCGCCAAACCGGAAAAAGAGCGGACAAAGCTGGAGAAAGATTTGCTTAAGCTCGACGACAGGGTCAATCTCATCTTTGGTGTTTTTGAAAAACGCATGCTCCCGGTAATGCCATTACCAGGCGATATACAGCAGCGCTGGTTTTCGCCTGGTGATGATCTTTCAATGTTCTCGGGAATGGATTCTATGCTTGTTTCACGTGTTCCGCAGGGTTATTTTACCGAATTGCGTACGGCAGGGACAAACCTTGCCAATGCGAATAAGATGATCGATATGATTTCGAAATATCAGCGTTCAAAAGCAGGATTTGAACTGCCTTCGGAAAAGAAAGTATCTGTAGAGTTAATGTATAACAAGGCGGACCTGTTCAATAAGTTGTACTTATATTATATGATATTGGGAGTGACACTTTTGTTTGTGGCACTGGCCGGTATTACCAAGCCATCTGCCGGGGTGAATAAATTATTCGGTACCGGTGTGGTTCTGGCAGCTCTGGGATTTGTGGTCCATGCCATAAATTTCATGGTTCGCTGGTACGTGTCGGAACAGCCGCCATGGTCTAATTCATACGAATCGATGGTCTGGATAAGCTGGATTGCCGTATTGGGAGGACTGTTTCTTGTAAAGCGTTCCCCGCTTGCATTTTCTCTTTCACTACTGCTGGGGGGAATGATTATGTTCGTAGCACACCTGAACTGGATGGATCCGGAAATAACGCCGCTTGTGCCTGTACTGAAATCACCATGGCTGATGCTTCATGTATCTGTCATAACTGCAAGCTATGGTTTTTTTGGAATGTCTTGCCTGTTGGGATTATTTAATATTTTCGCCAGTCTGAGGCCTGCGAAAACAGACAGGACTGTGGAAGAATTGACCGTTATCAATGAACTTTCAATGACCATCGGACTTTGTCTGCTCTCACTTGGAATTTTTACGGGAGCAATATGGGCGAATGAATCGTGGGGAAGATATTGGGGATGGGATCCAAAGGAGACGTGGGCATTGATTACGATGATTGTCTATACGATTATCCTGCATATGAGGTTGGTACCCCGGTTTAATTCGGTTATCGCCTTTAATATCGGAAGTGTGTTTGCCTTGCTATCTGTATTGATGACATTTTTTGGTGTAAATTATCTGATGGGCGGATTGCACTCGTATGGAAATTCGGAGTTACCCCCTTCAATATTTGTAATATTAGGAATATATTTTCTGATTTTGATTCCGTCTGTTCATGTCGTCTGGAAGCAAAGAGGAAAACACAAGACGATCAGTTGAAAATAAATAAAATTACTGTATAAAATTTGAACTTAAAAAATTAACGCAATGAAATTAGTCAGTACATTCACAAAGGAAGCGCCATGCAGATGTGTCGTATTATTGACACTGCTCCTCTCGCTGACCATATTTTCGCCACGGGTACTCCATGCGGCCATACCCCCTATGAGTCAGGAGATAAAGGCGGATGCAATGAATCAATACTACCGGCTCGACAGTTTGCTAAAAGGTAAGATACCTCTCAGTAAATTCAATACACCGGAAAATGTTCACCGTGACCCGGCGAGAATTGTCATCGGGAGTGACCGCGACCCGGCAGATGTCGTCATGCGTCAAACCATGGCGCTTTGGAAAGATCTCTCGAATATGCCTGGGGCCAGTGTGGAATCGATGAAATCCTCCCTCGAAGTGCTGGAACAAAAGGTGAAAACAGTACCGGTGAAAAATACACAGGCCAGGAAAGATCTCTATCTGGATATCTGCACACTGCGTCGCCGGATTGCCTTCTCAAACCCGTTACTTGACTTCGACAAACTTGTTTTCATCAAACACAAGAAAAATATTCGATCCGAACCTCTGGGCGATCATATGGCAGGCCAGTATTATGGTATCCATGCACGTAAGGGAGGCGAAGGACTCTTCATTCTCGAAGATGTCTTCGGTACACCCAGAGAGGTGAACGTGATCGGGAAGCAGCTTCCCGATGGAGCATATCTTTCACCCGATCTGTCGTTCGACGGCAATAAAATTCTTTTCGCCTATACGGAAGCCGATGGGTATTGTCCTGTTGAGCGTGCCAAGGAAGACTCGGCCTATTGCTTTACATATAGTGGTTATCAACCTTCATTTACCGAAAAGAATGCATGGCATGTATACAGCGTGAACACGGATGGTACGCAGCTGCAGCAGCTTACCAACGGTGTTTTCAATGATTTCGACCCGTGCTGGCTGCCCAACGGCGAGGTCGTGTTCATTTCAGACCGCAGGGGCGGTTTCGGGCGTTGTCATATGAATTGGAGCGGCGGTGCTCCGTGGTTCACCTATACGTTGCACCGCATGAAAGCAGATGGAAGCAACATGGTACGCCTTAGCCATCATGAAACCTGTGAATGGCAGCCCAGTATCATGCATGATGGAAACATTGTTTACACCCGATGGGATTATGTGGACAGGGGCTTCTTCCAGGCGCACCATCCATGGACGACCACGCCTGACGGACGCAACGCATTGTCAATCCATGGCAACTATCCGTTGGACTGGAAAAACAGACCTTGTATGGAAATGGACATACGCGCTATTCCCGGATCGAATAAACTGATCGCGGTTGCGGCCGCACACCATGGTCAGACTTATGGCTCGATTGTATTGGTTGACCCGGAAGTGGAGGACGACGATGCGATGTCTCCCGTGAAGATGATTACACCCGAGGAGCGTCTCCCTGAAACAGAGTACGGTTATTTCTGCCGAGAGGCATCATATGCCACACCATGGCCGTTGAGTGAAGATTATTACATCTGTGTATTCGGTTATCCGGAATTCGATCCGAGTCAAAAAAATGTACGCGACCGCTACACTACGGAAAATTACGGAATTTATCTCCTGGATGCCTTCGGAAACAAGGAGTTGTTATATAAGGACCCGAATGTGTCGTGCCTGAGCCCGATACCTTTGAAGTCGCGTCCCAAACCCATGGTCCAGGCCGACATTGTACAGCCTTATAAAGTAAATATGAATGATAAACGCTGGAATCTTGCGCGCCCTGAGCAACTTAAAGAACTTAGAAAGATAAAAGCCGAAAATAAGGAAAAATATGAACCGGCCGTTGTAAATATAACGGATCTTTATGAAAGCCGGCACCAGTGGCCCGAAAACACGAAGATCGCTGCCCTTCGTATCATACAGGTGCTGCCCAAGAGTACGCCGGGACGCCATAATCCGGCGATCGGTTACGGTACTGAGAAGAATGCACGTGCGGTGCTGGGTACTGTGCCGGTAGAAGAGGACGGAAGTGCAAGCTTCTACCTGCGTCCCTATATTCCCGTATTCTTTCAGGTATTGGACGAAAAAGGAAAAGCGATTCAATCGATGCGTTCGGATGTCTATGGGGCACCAAATGAAAAAATAACTTGTGTGGGATGTCACGAGAACAGAAAAAGCACGCCCGTTCCGAAAAACAGGGTCATTCCGAAAGCAATGAAACGCACACCGTCTACGATAAAACCAGAATTGGAAGGAAGTAATCCTTTTAACTACGTAAGGCTTGTACAACCCGTACTCGATAAACATTGTATACAGTGTCATGGCGAGGGTAAAGCAAAACCGGAACTTACTGGAAGGTTCGATCCGAAAAGAGATGCAAAAAAGATATGGACAGAGTCTTACCACAACCTTCGTCCTTATGCGTTTTATTACGACGGAGGAGGTAGTTTTGTTGAGTCGAAAACCTATCCCGGTAAATTCGGTGCGAACGATTCCAAACTTTATAAGCTTTTGGCAGCCGGTCATAATAACGTGAAACTTACAGATGAGGAGATGCGCCGCATTACACTATGGCTAGATAGTAACTCAGATTTTTATGGTACTTATGAGGATACCGACGCACAGTTGCGCGGTGAAGTCGTTTACCCGGTAATTGAATAAAAATAGTGATGAATAAGATAATAAACAGCGTTTTATCGCTTTTGATATTGCCGGCCCTTGCTGTCGGACAACAGAAATATTTGTCGCCGACGCATATCACGCCTTGTGGGGATAAAGGATATGTCGTATTGTCGACCCTGCCTGCCATTGCCAAATTGAATATGGATTCTGAAACACTCCTCGCCACTTTTCCTATGAAGTTTACGCCGGGAAATATCGCTGTATCTGCAGACGGATCAGTCCTTTATGTGACTGAATATGCGGGTAACGGTAAATTACACACCGTGTCGTCGCAGGATGGGAGAATATTGAGCAGTGTCACCGTGGGTTCTTATCCCATGGGTGTTTGTGTGGATAAGTCCGGTGAGCGTGCCTGGGTGGCGAACCGTTTTTCCAATGACCTTTCAGTAATAGACCTGAAAAAACATCGGGAGACTGCGCGTGTCCCAATGGTCAGGGAACCCAAGTCCGTAATATTGTCACCAGACGGGCGTACGGTTGTCGTGGCCAATTACCTGCCCAACCAACCTGCTAACGAAGTGTTGGTAACTGCCGAGGTTTCATTCGTGGATACGTATAATAATGCTGTTCTGGCTCACGTGCCCCTACCCAATGGAGCACAGCAGCTGGAAGATCTCTGCTTTTCAAAAAAGGGCGATTTGGTATTTGTAACACACCTGCTCTCACGTTTTCAGTTTCCTACGACCCATTTGGAGCGTGGCTGGATGAATTCCAATGCATTGTCCATTCTCAACACCTATACGAAGGAAGTAGAGGCTACCGTGCTGCTCGATGACCAGTACAGGGGTGCTGCCAACCCATGCGGATTGACGCTGTCGGAGGACGGTGAGAATCTTCTGATTGCTATATCGGGAACCCACGAACTGATTGTTCTCGACCTGCCAAGTATGATGCGTAAGATCAGAGGTTCCGAAAGTACGGTGCTTGCCTTAAGCAACGACCTGCTTTTTCTGGGAACGATAAAAAAACGCTTGCCGTTGTCGGGTAAAGGAGCAAGGTATGTTGCAGAAAAAGACGGTAAGGTTTTCGTTTCGGATTATTTCTCCGGACAACTTAGCGTGGTCGACCTTGCCGACCCACGTGTCGTGCGTAGCATTAAACTCGGTAATGAGCCTGAGATGGACGATATAAGGAAAGGTGAGTTGAATTTTGCCGACGCCAACCTGTGTTTCCAAAACTGGCAGAGTTGTATAAGCTGTCACCCGGAAGCGCGGACGGATGGTTTTAACTGGGATCAGATGAATGATGGTATGGGGAATCCTAAAAATTCTAAAAGCCTGCTCTATTCCCACTTTACACCGCCAAGTATGATAACCGGCATACGTAAAGATGCCGAAACAGCAGTGCGTGCTGGCTATCGCTATATTTCGTTTAATCAATTACCCGAAGAGGAAGCGGTTAAGGTCGATAAATATCTGCGCTCGCTCGAGGCATTACCAAGCCCTTATTTGATAAACGGCAAGTTGAGCAAAAAAGCGGAACAGGGTAAAAAATTATTCGAGAAGGCGGGATGTGCTTCGTGTCATAGTGGCAAATATCATACGAATGGCAACAAATATAATGTGGGTACCGGAATCGAAGAATATGACGGCTTTGCGTTCGATACGCCCACGCTGAATGAAGTGTGGAGAACAGCCCCATACTTATATGACGGACGTGCCAAAACCATGAGGGAAGTACTTACAATCTTCAATAAAGACGATAAGCATGGCAAAACTTCGAATCTTAACGAAAAAGAACTTCAGGCGCTCGAGGAATATATACTATCGTTATAGATTCGGCAATGTCGTAAGGAGCGTCTAATAAGGAGATGGTTGCTACCGGGTAGAAGCTATCAACAACATAATAATTTATAATTTATTTTTTATGAGAACATTTCATCATGTGGGTATAATAACCCGGGAAAAAAAGGAAGGCGCCACTTTTAATGATGTACTGAGTGTATGGCTCACGGATATAGAAAGCAGCCCGAACGGTATCGAATGGTTAAAGTTCGAAGACGGTAGCATACTTCATAAGTTAATACAGACCGAGACACATCTGGCTTATACAGTACCTTCTTTAGAAGAAGAGTTAAAAGGTAAGAATGTGATTTTCCCACCGTTGATTTGTAACGAGCATCTGACTATCGCATTTATTGAAGAAGAAGGTATCCCAATCGAATTAATGGAATTGAAATAATGAAAACAAAATTTATCAACGCTCCAGAAAACGTAACGCGTGAATTATTGGAAGGTTATGTATTGTGCTATCCGGATAAGGTGAAATTAGCCGGTGAAAATATTGTCGTTCGCGCCCATGCGAAAGACGAAAGCAAAGTAGCAATTGTTACATTGGGTGGCTCCGGACATGAACCCGCGCTAAGTGGTTTCGTGGGCGAAGGAATGCTCGATTGCTCTGTCGTGGGCGATATATTCGCTGCACCGGGTGCTCAACGACTGTTTCAGGCGCTACAACTGATGAAAAGGGAGGCTGGCATCCTACTGGTCGTATTGAACCACTCAGGTGATGTAATGAGTGCCAATATGGCCTGTGAACTTGCAGGACGTGCCGGAATAAAAGTGAAACAATTGATGACACATGACGATATCAGTGCGGGTATCGGAGCAGCGAAAGAGGACCGCCGGGGGCTGGCGGGATGTGTTCCGCTGTACAAAATACTGGGTGCCGCGTCCGAAGCCGGTAAATCATTGGACGAACTGATTGAAATCGGCACACGTTTCAACGAAAATATTGCTACACTCGCAGTGGCTACCGGAAAATGTACACATCCTCAAAACAATGCGGTTATCTCCGAACTTCCCCTGGGTATTATGGAGATTGGTATGGGTCAGCATGGTGAAGGAGGTGGCGGACAGTCACCGTTGGTTTCGGCGGACGATACTGCCATTCAAATGGTCGACATGCTCTGTCAACAGCTCAAACCTGAACCGGGTAGTCAACTTCTTCTTATTATAAATGGTACGGGGGCAACCACACAAATGGAACACAATATTGTATTCCGTAAAGCGTACAAGGAATTGGTATCCCGTGGTATGGACATAGCATTCAGCCGGATTCAGGAGATTCTCACCGTGCAGGAACAGGCCGGATTTCAGATGATCATGGCCATTCTTGATGGAGACCACGTGGAATATCTTACCCGTAAAAAAGCAGATGCACCTTATTGGACAACGATTGAGCAATAATGTGCTATTATGGAATACCTTACAGTAGATGTTTTTAAAGCGATGTTAAATCGGGCGCTGGAAGAAATTGCCGCTCATGAAGATGAATTCTCTCAATTGGACGCTGTCATCGGCGATGGCGACCATGGCAACGCGATTGTCACTGCCCTCTCGGCCGTGGTAAAATCGGTGTCTGCCGCTACAGAATTCAAATCAATGCTGAACGACATGGGATTTAGCGTCATGCTGGAAACAAGCGGCTCCACCAGTACGCTACTGGGCGCTTTTTTTCTGGGTATGAGCGATTGTGTTTCGGGTACGCGATTAGACGTTGCCGGGGTAAAAAGCATGTTTGCCGGCGGACTGGCAGGCGTAGAAAAACAGACACCGGCGCGAGAAGGCGATAAGACCATGATGGACGCGTTGATTCCAGCGGTGACTGCGATTCAAAATTGTAATTCGAATGATATCAGGGAGTTGATGCTAAGAGCAGCTGATGCTGCAATTCAAGGTGCCAAGGCGACTGTCCAGATGAAGGCGAATTATGGAAGAGCGCGTAACTATGGTGAACGTTCCGTTGGGTATGCAGACAGTGGAGCTTCCTCATGGAGCACGATGTTTTATGCTTTCGCACAAAGTGTAATGAACAATTAAAAACCAGTTACTTTTATTTTAA
>DGZP01000071.1:0-46754 GCA_002398565.1 Proteiniphilum sp. UBA4977 | reverse complement strand
CTTTTATTTTAAAATCAAAAAAATAGAGATATATGGCAGATTTAGATGATTTACGGGAAGGGAACAATTTCGGTTTGGGAATTGCTACCGACACGCAGACTTTTCACGTAAAAGGCGCCGGAAATTTACCCTGGGGAATGAAAGACCGTCTTTCGCGCATATTTAACCCAGAAACAGGACGAACCGTCATGTTGGCGTTCGACCATGGTTTTATTATGGGCCCTACTTCCGGGCTGGAACGGATAGACCTCAGTATCCTACCATTGATTGAACATACCGATTGTTTGATGTGTACACGTGGTATCTTACAGTCGGTTGTCCCACCCAATACCAATAAACCGGTATGTCTCCGGTCGGATGCCGGAACTACCATTCTGACGGAGTTGAACAACAATGTGGTGATCGATATTCAAGAGGCCATTCGTATGAATGTATCGGCGATGGCAATCATGCTCTCTATCGGTGATCCCGCATTCGAGGCAAGGACGGTCGCTAATCTATTTCATGCAGCCGATCAGGCCAGTCGTTACAACATCCCTGTGATGGGAGTAACAGCTGTAGGTAAGGATATGGCGCGTGATGCTCGTTATTTCGGATTGGCTTCCCGTGTATGTGCAGAAAATGGAGCCAATATCGTGAAGACTTATTACTGTGAAGGTTTCGAGAAAGTAGTTGCGGCTTGTCCCGTTCCGATCGTTATTGCCGGAGGTAAAAAGTTGCCTGAAAAGGAAGCGTTGGAACTCTGTTTCCATGCCATAAGTGATGGAGCCTCTGGTGTGGACATGGGAAGAAATATTTTCCAAAGTTCTCACCCTGCTGCCATGATACAAGCCATTCACGGGGTTGTCCACAATGGACTCACATCGGATCAGGGGTATGAATTATTCAACGATCTGAGCAGTAAATAAATTGTTTTTTTTATATGAGGCTGTCTCATAATAACTTTTGAGATAGCCTCTTTACTGTGTGAATACTTTTCATGGTCACTAAAATCATTTCGACTTTACCATATTTTTTATAATAAAAATTATTTAACTGTTAAACGATAAACCAAACTTTTTACATTAAATAATATTAATATTGACATAATTTTGAGTTAAAGTACCTTCCGTCTCTTGCATAGTCTTATTTTTGAAGTTAATTTCGCATGATTTATTTAATTTTATTGATTAAATCAAAGAGTGTGTCAATCTTTTCGATCTTTACCTTGCATAATCTGAGAGTTTAAATTCCTGTGAGGAGTTGCTCCATGAGATTGTTAAACCGGTTTAGTATTGAGCTTTGAACAATTATACCATTAGAGTTTCCATATTATAGCTAAATATTTAAATGATAACAGAAAATATCGTAAATAAGCAATATCTATCTTCGCTAACTGTGGGATTTATTTTTATAATTTATTAAATACCTAAACCGGTTTAGATATTTAATATCTACTTTTTGATTTATTGATAATAAAATAATTATTAAACGCAATGAATTATTGTATGAGATGTAATCAACTTATTGTTGCGCCATGTCAATGGTTATCTCGCCGCAACAACAAAAGATCAGTGAATTTATTGTTCACATGTGTTGTTTTGGCAATTGTCTGGATAACCACAGCAGGATTTTTACCATCGATTGCCCTTGATGCGGACGACCTTAATGCCCAGCAGCAGGAAATCGTTGTTACCGGTACAATCACAGACGGAAACGAACCATTGCCGGGGGTGAGTGTACTGGTCAAAGGGACAATGCAAGGAGTAGTAACCGATCTAAACGGAAAATATTCCATTGCTATACAAGGAAAGGAAGCTGTGCTGGTATTTTCTTTTATGGGATTTGCCACTCAGGAAATCGTGGTAGGAAATCGTAAAACCATTGACGTTGCATTGTCCGAAGACGTCAGGGAGATTGATGAAGTGATAGTGATTGGTTATGGCACACAGAAAAAAGTGACCCAGACGGGTGCTGCTTCGTCGGTGAGCACTGATGATCTGCTTCGCAGTCCGGTTCCCAATGTGGGTAATATGCTTGTGGGGCAGGTGACCGGTTTGTCGGCTATTCAATCTTCAGGTAGACCAGGTCTCGACGATCCCACACTTTTCGTGCGGGGTATAGGTACACTTAATTCTGATAACTCCCGTCCACTGATGCTTGTGGATGGGGTAGAGCGTGATTTTTTTCAAATCGATCCCAATGAAATTGAGAGTATTACCATACTCAAAGATGCATCCTCGACGGCCGTTTTCGGCGTGCAGGGTGCCAATGGTGTGATCATCGTCACCACAAAGCGAGGCTCGGAAGGAACTCCAAAAATCAACGTATCGCTTTCAAGTGGAATACAGGTACCATTGAGATTGTTAGATTTTGCAGACAGTTATCAATACTGTATTGCAAAAAATGAGATGCTGGGTTATAATTTTTATACCGACGAAGTAATGGAAAAGTTCAGGACACAGGAAAATCCATTGCTTTACCCATCGAACAACTGGATCAAATATATGGTGAAACCATTTTCCTGGCAAACCCAGAACAATATTAACATTTCCGGAGGTAGTAGCATCATCAAATACTTTGTTTCCGTAGGCTATTTTTCCCAGGATGGTATGTTCAAGCAATTTTCAAGCGACTTTCATGATAACTTTAAATATCACAGGTATAACTTTCGTAGCAATTTTGATATCTATCCAACCAAAACCACACGTTTGGGCATATCCATGGGCGGTATGAGCGGGACCCGCGTCGAACCACGCCACGATGATGGTATAAACAGTTTTTTCGGCAGTATATACGAGAGCCTTCCCATGAGTGGAATCGGTATTGTCGACGGAAGGCCTGTCGCTGGCAATAGTCGCTACCATACCGGTGAATCGGGGGGTGGGGGTAGTCCGTTTTCTGCATGGTACGGTAATGGCACGACCTATGTTAATCCCAATGATATGAATTTTGATATAGCGTTGACACAGGAGCTTGATATGTTTTTCAAGGGACTTTCCGCTTCGGCAAAATATTCCTATAACAGCAAATATACTCATATTAAAAACCGTACTTACAGCGTACCTACCTATACGCCATGGGAAATTGGCATGACTCCCAACTGGCAGGAGGTGGATCCCGACGCCGATCCGAGTGAGATAGTTCTGGTTACAAATGACAGTGAAGGGATTTGGGGATACTCTGAGTCATTTTCAGGCCGAAGCCGCCGATTCTATTTTGAAGGTAACCTCAATTACAACCGAACCTTTGGCAGCCATCAGGTGAGCGGACTTATCCTTGGCAACATGAAGAAAGAATTCTACAAAACCGGCGACAGCAACCCGTTACCCAATGTCCCGTATGGATCATTGGGTATTGTGGGGCGCGCAACCTACAATTATTTGGAAAAATACCTGTTCGAATTGAATGCAGGGTATAATGGTTCTGAAAACTTTGCCAAGGGAAAACGGTTCGGTTTATTTCCTGCCATATCTGCCGGATGGGTGATGTCGGAAGAGAATTTCATGAAAAAAAACGCACCATTTATTTCTTTTCTTAAAATCCGTGCTTCAGTAGGAAAGGTGGGCAGCGACAATGTGCGTGCCGACCGGTTTCTCTATTTTCCCGATGGGTGGGATCCCAATTCAGGACAATATTATTTTGGTAATAGCTCGGATTATGTGACAATGATAGGAGCCAAAGAATTGAAACTTGGTAATCCTGATGTGACTTGGGAAACTGCCACGAAACAGAATTATGGTATTGATATGAGTTTTTTTAATAGCCGATTGAGTGTGAACCTTGACAGGTTTTTTGAGAAACGAAAAAATATTCTCTGGGACCGGGGTACCATTCCTGCTTTTGTTTCTGTTGATGTACCCCGCTCAAATTTAGGAAAAGTTAATAATCAGGGTTACGAAATTTCTTTGAAATGGAGGGATAGATTAGGCAACAATAAACAAAATTCCTACTGGGTGGGGGCCAATGTTTCATACTCGCGAAATGTAATTGTCTATATGGATGAGATAAGACGTAATTACGAGTGGAATAACAGAACAGGACATCGTGTAGATCAGGAATTTGGATTGATATTTGAAAGGCTGTATCATCCCGAAGATTTTCCGCTAGATTTGATCACTGATGTAGTACTTGCTCCGGGTGACGCCAAATATAAGGATCTGAACGGAGACAAAATGATCGATGCTTCCGATGAAACTGCGATAGGTTATTCGCCTTACCCCGATTATATCTTTAGTTTTAATGCGGGTTTTTCATTTAAGGGATTCGATTTTTCCATGCTTTGGCAGGGAGCTACAAATGTTACGAGAAACCTTACCGGCCGTTATCGCGCTCCATTTGGACAACTTGGTAACCGAAGCCTGTTGCTTTATCACTACGAAAATCGATATGTGAATGAGAAACTTACTCCCAACGCCACACTTCCCAGATTAAACGAAGACATGAGATCCTGGAACTACCAAAGTGTTCCTACCAATTCACTTTGGGTAAGTAACGCTTCTTATATCCGTCTGAAAAATGTGGAAGTCGGATATAGTTTGTCTTCGGCATTTCTTGAAAAATTGGGGATACAAAACTTTCGTATATCCCTAATTGGAAGTAATCTTCTGACCTTTGACAATTTATTGTTCATTGATCCGGAAGAAACCGGAACCACTTCGGAATATCCCAATATTGCAACTGTCAATCTCGGAGCTTCATTTACATTTTAATTAGTAAAATAATAATCATATTCTCCAAATGAATAAGAAGATGAAAAAGATGTTTTTTTACATAATGACCATTTCTTTTCTGTCATTTTATACTATGTCATGCGATGACTTTCTTGAAAGGCCTCCGGTTAGCGATGTGACCCTCGATGAAATTTTTGGAAGTTACGAGTTGGCGACCAGGGCAATGGTGAAGTGTTACGAAAATCTGCCCTTTCTGCTTCCGTCTAATTCAGGGCTTAACCCTGGCAACAGGCCTTATACGGGCGTAGGAAGAGTCTCTCTTGATAACCTCACCGATCTGGTGACTGCCCGTTTTGCACAGCAAAATGGAGCAAATGGTTATTACTATAGTGGAAATTACAGTTCAACCATCGAGATGGATGCTGCTCATTTTGTCAAATACAGTTACACGCACGAGAAACAATGGTTGGCTATACGCCGTTGCTGGACGATCATTGAACAGATCGACAAGGTGCCGGATATGGAGGATGCTGAAAAAGAACAGTATAAAGCAGAAGCAAGGGTAATCATAGCCATTCATTATTTAGAAATGTTACGGCACCTGGGCGGAGTTCCGAAAGTGACTGCCACTTATACAGCAAATGACGATTTCAATACGGAACGAATGACCATACGTGAAATGATCGACTGGATCGGCGAACTGATTGATAATGCCTACGAGAAACTTCCATACAAATATGCCAATTCGAATATGTATGGCCGTATTACACGTGTGGGTGCATTGGCAGTAAAGGCGAGGATGCTGCATTTTGTCGCAAGTCCGTTGTACAACGATGTGCAACCCTATATGCCAGGTGAAGCCAGCGATAAGCTTTATACCTGGCTGGGTTCAAAGGACAATAGCTTGTGGAAATCTGCCATGGATGCCTGTGAACAGGTGATTACCGAAGCTTTGTCTAACGGTTACGGGCTTGTACAACCTGTAACACAGGATTTGACCGGCTACCGTGCTGCTTATCAAAGAGCGTATCATGCGCCTGATAATGGAGAACAATTGATTATCACACGATTGCCGGGTAATCCTTTATATCCCCAAAGCCAGCATGGCGGGCCGTCGTTTTTGTCCCATTTTAATAACGGAGCATTTATAGCCACGCAGAATTGGGCGTTCATGTTTCCCATGGCAAACGGATACGACGTAGATCCTTCGCAACCCAATTACAATGCCGCCAGTGGATTTGATGATCAGCATCCCAATAGAAACCGTGATCCCCGCTTTTACGAATCCTTTACCACCAACCTTGGCAGATGGGGTACGGGCAGCCCGGGAATTGCAAGAATGTGGCATGGTGGGGCAGACCGTCATCCTCAAGGGAACATATACGGGGCAATTGCCCAAAAATTTATTATAGGCGGAAGAGGACAAAATACGGAAGCGGCACTTAAGCCGTTGATCTTCCCCTATATCCGGCTTGCCGAAATATATCTGAATTATGCAGAGGCAGTAAATCAATATGAAGGAAGTACACCCGCACAACGCAACCTTGCATTGCAGCGTGTAAATGAAGTACGTGGCAGAGTAGGATTACCCGGTCTTCCTGCAGGCATGGACAAGGAAAAATTCCATGATGCCATCATGAAAGAACGTTGCTGCGAATTTGGTTTTGAAGGCGTGCGCTGGTTCGATATTATAAGATGGAAAATGGAAGACGTGTTTAAGGTACAACTTCGGGGAATGAACAGTTGGTTGTGGTTGGATATCGCAGAAATTCCCGGATTCAGTGAAGCAGGAATACCCACGGGAAATCGGAGCAATTCTTATGGTGCCACACTTCCGGGAGTAGCGAACAATGATAATGCGCCTGTATTGCTTCGTGGTGATGGAATTGTTGGCGCTTCAGGTAAAACTTACGTGAGATTACCGGCGACTCTCATTGCCAATGATCCAAGGCCTACTGCAAATACAATGTTCGACCCGAACAAACATGTAATTACATATTATTATTATGATTTACCCGAAGTCGATACAAGAGCCTGGAAGACCAATTTTTCGCCAAAATGGTATCTGAGTGCTTTTCCTCTCGATGAGGTCAATAAAGATTATGGATTGGTTCAGAATCCCGGATGGTAAACTTTAAGAAAAAATGCCAGATGAAAAAGATATATATAACATTTTTATTAGCGCTGACTTGCTCCATTTCGCTGTTCGCACAGGAGAAGCAATCGGTCACGGTGAAGGTCGTTACTAAAGATAATCAACCTGTTGCCGGAGTAATGGCAAGGTCGCTTGCAAATCCTTTCCAGTCGGTAATGACAGATGCGAGTGGAGAATTTAGTCTTAAAGTATCGGGTAATGAAGCCATTGAACTGACATTGAATAGCACGGACAGGATGATTGTGGTGGCTGACTCTCCGGAGATAACCGTTGTTGTGAGTCCGCAAACAAAGACCGTCGATTATGGCTTCGGAATACGTTTTAACCAGCATGAATCAACAGCTTCCGTCAGCAGTGTAAACTCTGAAACACTTGGCCAGTCGGGTGCTATCAATCCCGGAAACGCTTTTTACGGTCGTTTGCTGGGTTTGGCAGTGATGCAAAACGGCGGCGATCCGTGGGCAGGAGGATCACCATCCTTTTATGTACGCGGAAAAGGGACCTACCAAAATTCGGAACCATGGGTGATGGTCGACGGAGTAGTAAAACCTTTGATAGCATTATCTACAGAGGAGATAGAAAGTGTGTCGGTACTTAAAGATGCGACCACACTGGCTCTCTTTGGACAATTCGGTGCCAACGGCATCCTTAACATTACGACCAAGCGTGGCAGGTTCAACGCGCAAAAAGAAGTGAAGACGAGTTACCAGTTTGGGTTCACATTCCCAGTAAAACTCCCCGAAATGGTTGATGGGGTGGGGTATGCAAACGCTGTTAACGAAGCGATGCGCAACGACGGACTTCCGAATATCAAATATTCCGATGCGGATATTCGCGATATTGGGAAAGGAAATTATCCTTATCTCCTTCCTGATGTAGACTGGTTTGATGAATCGTTGCGTTCCCATGGCTATCAACAGATAGCAAACGTTTCGTTCCGGGGCGGGAGCAGAAATATGTCTTATTTTGCCAATCTCAATTACAGTAACGAACAGGGAATTCTAAAACCGGTGAAGATGTTCGACGATTACGATACCCAGTTGAAGAGAAACAGATTCAGTCTGTCGACCAACCTCGACATCAAGATCACCAAGTCAACCGATCTTCAGGTAGGTATGTATGCGAATATAGCACAATTTCAGAGACCCGGACTCGGATACAATACCATTTTCTCCTATCTGTACAAATTACCGGCGACCGCTTTTCCCGTAAAAGCGGAAGACGGTACGTGGGGAGGAAATCCAACCTATATCGATAACAACCTTAGCATGAACCCTGTGGCGCAAATATCCAACAGAGGGTATACCAACAATCATCAGAGGCGGCTTGGTATCGACGGTACAATCAAACAGGATTTGAGTAATCTGTTAAAAGGGTTGTCTGCCGATGTCCGTGCAGGCATCGACAATATGGCAGAGTATCACGATCCAAAAACTATTGGCAACTTTCGTTATACAATCTCTTCGTTCGTGAGAGACCCGCAAACAAATCTGATTCC
The DNA here is from genome assembly GCA_002398565.1 of Proteiniphilum sp. UBA4977. Lineage (GTDB taxonomy): Bacteria > Bacteroidota > Bacteroidia > Bacteroidales > Dysgonomonadaceae > Proteiniphilum. The sequence continues at coordinate 38,449 of DGZP01000071.1, read as the reverse complement.
CGCCAACAATATTACTCATGAGGCTTATGGTGCCGAAGCCATCATGAACCTTGGTGGTTCATTTAGTGGACAAAACAGACATTCTTTCATACATGGAAAGATTAATTATGTCACAGCCTGGAATCGTAATGTCTTATACGGAACTGTAGGCTTCATTCAGGATCAGACCGTGGGCGACGGGCAATACAGCACTTTGTTGCAACAAAGCATGATCGGACATCTACACTATGTTTATAACCGGAAATATATTGCTGAACTTGCCATGTCGTACAGTGGAACCAATTATCTGGAAAAAGGGAATCGTTTCCGTTATTATCCGGCGGTCTCGGCTGCCTGGATCATGTCTGACGAGGATTTTCTAAAAGATAATGAGTCGATTGACTTCCTGAAATTACGGGGTTCGTTCGGTTACTCCGGAAACGGAAATATCCAGCAAAATCTTTTTGTACAAGGCTTTGCGAGCGGAGGAGACTACTATTTCCGGGAAACCAATGCGAATGCCGGCGGCAGATTGGAAGGACGCATGGCAACTCCTGATCTTTCACCTGAACTCTCCCGTACCATAAATCTTGGTGCGGAGTATTCATTCCTGAAAAAATTATCGGGTACAGTCGATCTCTTTTACTCGCACCGATCAAAGATAGTCGCCAACAGCAACAATACAGTATCCTCCATATTGGGTGTCACAGCCCCTTATCTCAGTACAGGCATTGTGGATAACAAGGGAATTGAGGTGGGTCTCAACTGGATGGACAAAAAAGGGGATTTCACCTATCTGGTGGGGGGACAGTTTTCCTACGCCCGTAATAAAATAAAGAATATGGAAGAGGAATACAAACCATACGGATATATGCATCAAACCGGTAAACGTATCGATCAGCCATTTGGATTGGAAACATTGGGATTCTTCCGTGACCGGAAGGATATCAACGCTTCTACCATGCAAAGCTGGGGTGAGCTTCGTCCGGGGGATGTCAAATATAAAAATCAGAATGACGACAACATTATTAATGACAACGACGTTGTTGCGATGGCTCACCCGACCACCTATCCGGGAATGTATTTTTCACTGGCTCTCTCATTGGATTGGAAAGGGTTTGGATTTAATGCCTTGTTTCAGGGTGTTGCCGAGTATGGCATCAATCTCAATACCAGAGGTACTTACTGGGGATTATATGACAATTACACCGTCTCCCGGTTCATGTTCGACAATAGCTGGAGCCGAGAACGCAACACGTCGGACCGCTATCCACGCCTGACATCGCAGGTAAATCCCAACAACTACCGGAATAATGATCTCTGGATTGTTGATAATTCTTTCATCAAGTTACGCAATTTGGAGGTGTACTATTTATTACCGCAAACATTGCTCTCCAAGATGTCGATCAGTAGCGCCAAATTATCGATCAAGTGCAACGACGTGTTTTCTATCGATAAATTAGATATTTCCGATCCTGAATATATCGGGGCAAATTATCCCTTGCTGTCGAATTATTTACTAGGTCTCACCTTCACTTTCTAAAATTTCACGAAAATGAAAATAGTCAATCGTCAATCGTCAATCGTTGTTTTATTTATCGCCCTTATTTTAAATGGATGTGAATTTTTGGATTATTCCGAACGATCGTTTGCTGAAAAAGAAGATGTGTTTTCCGATTATAGCAGAACCGTTGCCTTCCACACGGCAGCATATTCTTTCCTGCAATCCGGTTTTTCGGATGTAGGTGATGCCATGCTCGAATCGGCAACCGACAATGCGGCTTATGCCTGGGACGACACCAATATCCAGAATTTTTACAATGGCGTATGGAGCCCGATCAATCAGGTGGATGCACAATGGTCATCTCTTTATGCCGGTATACGTAGTACGAATATGTTTTTGGAAAATGTAAGAGATGAAGTGTTGGAAAAATACAAGTGGACCGGTGATACATATCAGACCAGATTGAAAAAATGGGCGATATATCCTTATGAGTCAAGATTTCTTCGCGCCTATTTCCATTTTGAGTTGGCAAAGCGTTATGGCGATATACCTCTTGTGACGACTTCGCTCACGCCGGATGAGGCCAATAAATCCACAAGAAGATCTTTCAAAGAGGTGATAGAATGGATTGCGCAGGAATGCACGGAGATCGCGCCCAATCTGCCCGTGTCGTACAGGGACAATCTTGTGACTCCCGACGCGGAATTGGGACGTGCTACAAGAGGAGCAGCACTTGCCCTCAAGTCACGTGCGTTGCTCTATTTGGTAAGCCCTCTCCATAATCCCACATCAGCACCCGATTACCAACAAAAATGGATCAACGCGGCAAATGCTGCACACGACCTCATCAAATCGGGTTTGTACAGCAACACGCTACCGGCATGGAGCAATGTATTCAACAATTGGCGTGCAACCAATACAGAACTAATCCTCGAACGTCGTCAAGCAAATAGTCGTACATTCGAAATTGCAAATACATCCATCGGGTTCGAAGGAGGAAGATCGGGTAATTGTCCCACACAGAACCTCGTGGATGCTTTTGAGATGAAGTCAGGATTAGGAATATCGGAGTATGGCAGTGGATATGATCCCGAGAATCCTTATCAGAACAGAGATCCTCGTCTGGATATGACTGTCCTGCGACACGGGTCAACAGGTACCAGCGGCTCAAATACCCGCGTCATGGATATCTCCTTCAATGGAATTGACGGGAAACCCAAAGTCGGCGCATCCCCAACAGGGTATTACCTGAAAAAATATATGGTTTCGAACACGATCATTGCTCCGCCCAATCAGAATCAGACAGAACATTGCTGGATACTTTTCCGCTATACAGAGGTGCTGTTAAATTATGCGGAGGCAATGAATGAGGCATTCGGACCAAACAGCGACAATGGCGGTGAATATACGCTTACGGCGTTGGATGCCGTCAATCTTGTCCGCCGCAGAACCGGTGTTGCCATGCCGGATTATCCAAATGACATCAGCCAAAATGTTTTCCGCGAGAAAATACGCAATGAACGCCGGGTGGAACTGGCTTTCGAAGGACATCGTATGTGGGATCTGCGTCGCTGGAAACAAGGAGAATTGACATGTACCATCAAAGGAGTGGAAATCGTCCAGGATGCAGGCATTACCACATACAAGCCCGTGACAATACAGAATAGATTGTGGGAAGACAAGATGTACTTCTATCCCATTCCACAGTCTGAGATTTACAATACCGATGGGAATCTTGCACAAAATCCGGATTGGTAATTAATGAATTGAAAATTAAAATATGAATTATATGAAAAAGTTAATTTTCGTAATGTTCGGTTTCATGATTGTTTTTTTATCATGTGAAGATAAAGAGATAATACTCAACGGAGCACGGGTCAGTCCCAATGAAATTGACATGTTTTTATACGTTTTTCCGAGCAGACAACCGGCAAAGGATACTCCTCCGCAAAAGCTCTATGTTCATTTTTATCCTGACAATGCGACAAATCAGGAGGTACATTGGAAAGTTTCGGATGAGAATATTATCACAATTACACAGGACGGCGTAGTCACTCCTGTTGCTCTTGGTGAAGCATATGCGGTAGCATATCAGGGTGAAGAGGCACTTGATTCATGTCGTATAAAGGTCAGCCCGTTTGTTCGGGTATCGGTCAATCTGTTGGAAAACACAGGGTTTGAAATTGGTCCGGATGCCGGGAACACAAGTTTTAGCAGTCCCGACGTTGTCGCTTGGGAAAATGTAGAAAGTGAATGGTTTGAATGGCGTTATCCTGGCCTTGCCGGTACTGGATACGGTAGTTCACTGAGAATAAATTCGCTGGTGGGAAGTTGGTGGACAGGCAACGGATCCGAGTTTACAAAAACGTATGACCACGTCGATCCCCCGTATACATTTGTGGTGGGTCAGAATATATGTAGAACTGCCGGTGGCGGAAACGCTACGGGGGGATTTTATCAAATTGTGAAGAATGTTATTCCGGAAGAGATATATAAGATTGGCGGCAGAACCGCGGCAAGAGCGGGAAATGCCACTGATATCCCAAATTTTAAAACCGGAGTATTGATGGTTCTTTCGCCCGATGGCAAGGAGGTGTATGCGGAGTTCCCGTTAGATTATGAAAAAGGGGATGGCACAGAGGGGTTGACAATGTATAATACCAGAGGCACTGTATATGCTACCTACTTTGTTGCGGAAAAAATCTGGACTGCACCCCCGGGAGTCGATAAGGTACGCTTTCAATATGTCCAGAGAAACTTTTCCAGCGAAACCGATATAGGTGACGGTACTATTAGTAAAGGTACTCCCATCATATGCTGGGATGAGATGTTTTTTCAATTATATGTGGAAGAAAACAGCGGAAATTAGTTGATAATAAAATGAAAATGAAAAGAAGTATTTTCTTAATATGGATGGCAGTCGCGCTTATGACGGTTATAATGACTGGTTGTAAAGAAGATGAGACTGCCGTAACCGGTGTCACCCTGGATCAAACCGCTTATACGCTAATGGAGGGTACCGAATTTACGCTGGTAGCTGCCGTGGAACCCTCAAATGCTTACAATAGGGAGATCAAATGGGCCACCATGAATCCTACCATTGCCGATGTGGATGCCGACGGTAAGGTAATCGCCAAAGCAGCCGGTACGGCAACCATTACCGTTATTACAATGGATGGCGGCTTTAAGGAGGAATGTATCGTTACCGTGACTCCGAAACCTGTGGCTGTAAGTGGTATCATGGTACAGCCAACGTGTGAACTTGAAATGGATAAGGAAGGGTGGCTGACATATATCCTTACTCCCTCTACAGCAAATAATAAGGTCGTGACTGCCGAAAGTAGCAATACAGGCATAGCCAGTGTTGTGGAAATAGACGCTGAAAACAACAGGATCAAGATGAAAGGTACCGGTACCGGTTCAACCACGGTAACTGTAACTACAATGGATGGCGGTTTCAGCGGAGAGTGTGCAGTGAACGTGATTATGCACGTGAGTGCTATCACGGTTCAGCCAACGCTGGATCTTGGGGTGGAAAAAGAGGAATGGCTTACATACACCATTACTCCTGCTACAGCAACCAATCAGTCGGTCACGGCCGTGAGTGATACCCCCGGTATAGCCAATGTGGTGGGTACAGATACGTTGAACAACAGAATCAGGGTAAAAAGTTTCAGTACGGGAACAGCCAGGATAACCGTGACTGCGCTCGATGGAAATTATACAGATGTTTGTACCGTAACTGTATCGGGCAAGGCTCCTCCCATCCTGGGCAATCGATTGATAAACCCCGGATTCGAAAGTATGAATGAAGGAATCCCTGACAATGGAAATGTGTCGTTCTCCAGTGACAATACCCCAGGGTGGATTGGATTACAGGGTACGACGTGGTTTGCCGATTTTTATAAAACGGGCGAAGAAAAACTTCCTCCGTTGAACGTGGGGCCTGGGCCTACAAGCATATCGAACTCAACAAGAGTAAATTCAAAAATTGGCAATTGGTGGTCTAAGGCCAACGGATTTCCTTTTGTAAACCCTGTACCACATTTGCCCACCTATACCTTCCTGGTAGGTAGTAATCTTGGCAGGACCGGCGGTGGTGCAAATGCAACCTCAGGATTTTATCAAATTGTGGAGGTTACCCCGGGTGAGACATATCGATTTGGGGGCAGGACGGGTGCCAGAGGAGCAAGTACAACTGATTTGGAGAATTTTAAAGATGGAAGGATGATGATTCTTTCCCCTGACGGCATGACTGTCTATGATTGGTCTCCAGTGGATTATAAACAGGGAGATGGTAATCCGGATTTGACGATGACCACGATAGGTACTCATGTTGTGACCTTTTTTGTTTTTGAAAAAGAATGGACAGCACCCCCGAATGTTACAAAAGTACGACTCCAATATGCCCAACGAAACTTTACTGTAGATACCGGTTCAATTGAAACAACCGGTATTGGTACCCCAATAGTTTGTTGGGACGAGATGTTTTTTGAATTCGTGAAAAGTGGAGATTAAATGCCAGAGTTTTATCTGTTCATTGTCATAAAAAGGTTTAGATTTGTATTTATAACAAAGGAAAATTAAAGATATGAAACGATTTACAGTAATTTTTACTTTTATTTGCCTGTTTGTGGTTTTCACCCAGGCACAATTTCCTGTCCTGACCAAAAAAGAGATCCGACAGGGATGGGTACTTCTTTTTGACGGAAAAACATCTACCGGATGGAAACATTTTAAAGGGGGGCCTTTTCCCAATGGCTGGATAATTGAAAACGGAGTATTGACGCTCGACAACACGGTCAAACCCCGTCCGGGTGATATTATCACCGAGGACCAATTCTCGGATTTCGAGTTGTCGCTTGAATTTCGTACCACCAAAGGAGCCAACAGTGGTATCAAGTATTTCATCCTGCCGGGAACCAATCTAGGTTTGGAATTTCAGATATTAGATGATGAAAATCATCCTGATGCCAAACAAGGAAAAAACGGTAACCGACTGCAAGGTGGCCTGTATGACTTGATTTCCCCGAAAGGCAAAAAGGACAAACCCATTGGCGAATGGAACCAGGCGCGTATTATTTCCAAGGGTAATCACGTGGAGCATTGGCTCAACGGAAAAAAAGTGGTAACGTTCGAGCGCGGCAGCGATGCTTTCAAGACTTTGATCAATGGTAGCAAGTATAAGGACAGCAAGGATTTTTCGACACCCGTTCAAACACCCATCTTGTTACAGGATCATGGCAACGTGGTGTCGTTCCGCAATATCAAGATAAGAAAACTAAAATAATTCCAAGAATAACCGTAATTTATAATAATATGATTAGAAGAGATTTTATTAAAAAATCGGGGCTTGCAGCAGCCGGTATTGGTCTGTCGAGATTGGCTATGCCCGCCGTATTTACCAACGGGATGCCAAGTAATAAAATAGTAGTAGCTGTGGCGGGTGTAAATAGCCGTGGCGCTTCCCTGGCAGGACATTTTGCCCGACAGTCCAATTGCGAAGTCGCATACATTTGTGATGTAGATGAACGGGCAATGGCAAAAAGTGTGGAGAGAGTGGGGCAAATACAGAGTAAGAAACCCAGGGCCGAAAAGGATTTTCGGAAGGCATTGCAAGACAAGGGTGTTGATGCGTTGGTGATCGCGATGCCCGACCATTGGCATGCACCTGCAACGATCATTGCCTGTGCCATGGGCAAACATGTATACGTGGAAAAACCTCTTAGCCACAATCCCAATGAGGGCGAGTTGGCGATTGCCGCAGCCCGCAAATACAACCGTATTGTACAGATGGGCAGCCAGCGCCGCTCGGGTACTGGCTTGATTGAGATGGTTTCCGATATTCGTGCAGGAATTATCGGAAATGTGTATATGGCAAAGACCTGGTATGTCAACGATCGCAAAGCATCGTACTATAAGGATGCTGCGGTTCCATCGTGGCTCGATTACGAATTGTGGCAAGGCCCTGCTCCACGCCGTCCGTATAAGGATGGACTGGTACATTACGACTGGCACTGGCTATGGCACTGGGGCACGGGCGAAGCACTCAACAATGGTACACACGAAGTGGATGTTGCACGCTGGGGACTGGGGGTGGAATTTCCCACCAGGGTATCTTCACTGGGTGGACGTTATGCCTTCAAAGACGACTGGGAAACGCCCGACACCCAAACCATCTCTATCGAGTTTCCTGAAAATAAAATGATCGTATGGGAGGGACGTAGTTGTAACAAATTCAAGATAAACGATGCTTCCCGAGGAGTAGTGTTTTACGGTGATAAAGGAACAATCTTTAATCCCGGTGGAAATTCCTACACGGTATACGACATGGCGGGCAAAGTTATAAAAGACAGCAAAGATGCCAGCGATAGCGAGGATACTACCAATATAGTGAATGCCGGCGATAATCTTGCCGTATTACATGTAGCCAATTTCCTTGATAGTATAAGGAACAACAAAAAACCCAATGCCGATTGTGAGATAGGTCATCGGAGTACCTTGCTTGTACAGCTGGGCAATATTTCGTGGCGTACAGGCCAGACTCTCGACATCGATCCGAAAAACGGACATATACTCAATAACAAGGAAGCCCAAAAATTGTGGGGAAGAGAGTATGCAAAAGGATGGGAGCCGAAAGTGTGAGTAAAGTATATATTTAGATTAAAAAGTTATATGGAGAGAAGAGCTTTTTTAGGAACTGTGGTTGCAGGTGGAGCAGGTCTTGCCGCATTAACTCCTGTGGGTTGCATGGCCAGGACTGTGGATGACCGGGAGGGTAGCTCCAAAGTCCGTACCCGTCAGCAGATCGACTTCGACTGGCGTTTTCATCTGGGTGACGTGGAGGGTGGTGCAGAGGCTTCATCATTCAACGATAATGACTGGCGTATTCTGGATTTGCCGCACGATTGGAGTATTGAAGGGAAAATTGAGAAATCCAATCCTTCAAGCTGGCATGGAGGTTATTATCCCGGCGGTATCGGTTGGTATCGTAAAAATTTGAAGTGGGATAACTCATGGAAAAATCGCCAGGTATTTATTGATTTCGATGGTGTTTATATGAACAGCGACGTATGGATAAATGGTCATCATCTCGGACACTGGCCCTATGGGTATACGACGTTTCGTTATGATTTAACACCTTATCTGAAGTCCGGCTCCAATGTCATTGCCGTACGTGTAGATCATTCGCTGGAACCCAGTGGCCGCTGGTACACCGGATCCGGTATTTACCGTCATGTATGGCTTGAAGTGGTCAATCCTGTTCATGTTGATCATTGGGGCACATTTGTTACCACGCCACACATCACCAAAAATTTCGCCGGGGTAAAAATTGAAACAACTCTTGTCAATACCGGTAAAAAGCCTGTCCATGTAATGGTAAAACAAACCATCCGCGACAAATGCGGACAGGTAGTGGCTTATGTTGAGAATCCTGCCGATATTGAAAATAAGGTCGAGCTTTCACAGGAAATGACGGTGAATGCTCCGGAACTTTGGTCCCCCGATGCGCCCAATCTTTATAAAGTGGAAACAGAGGTTTGGGAAGGTAACAAATTACTCGATCAGTATTTTACGCCATTGGGCATCCGTAAAATAGAAGTAAAACCCAACATATTGGGATTCCGCCTCAACGGCGTGCGTACCATGATCAAGGGTGTATGCAATCACCATGACGCCGGTGGTGCACTGGGTACGGCCGTTCCCGACGACGTGCTTTATCATCGACTCAAACAGCTGAAAGAAATCGGCTGTAATACAATACGTGCGGCACACCATCCTCTTAGTCTGGAACTAACCACATTTTGTAACGAGCTCGGATTGATGGTGATCAATGAACCATTCGATGGCTGGTTTCAACCCAAGGGAACCTCGAAGCATGATTATGGCAATTATTTCAAGGAATGGTGGGAAAAAGATCTCGGTAACTTATTGCGTCGTGAACGCAACAACCCCAGTGTCATAATGTGGAGTATCGGTAACGAAGTGGGTGGTTTCACCAATGAGTGGCAGATTAAAATTGCCAGCTTTGTCCGTGCTATTGACAATACGCGCCCCATCACCCAGGCACGCGGATCAAGTGGTACCGCCCTTGACGTGTATGGCTTCAACAGCGAAGGCGAAAAATTGAGGGCACTGGAGGATTATCATAAAGAGTATCCTGATCGTACGCTGTTCGGTACCGAAATGCCACATTCGAGACAAACACGCGGTGTCTATTTTACGATGAGCCGCCGTCCTGATGCGGGCCCGAATAATACCAGGCATGCCGTACCGCACCTGAGTGAAAGCGAAGTATTCGCCGATGAAAATAAAGGTTATGCGTCTTCTTATGACAATAATTATTTTTCGGTTGGCGTCAGGGATAACTTCAGGTTGCAAAATAAGAAGCTTCCTTACATGATTGGTTCGTGCCGGTGGACAGGCTACGATTATCTCGGCGAAGCCAATGATAAATGGCCCTTCCGCTCCAAAGACAAAGGTATTTTCGACCTGGCAGGCCTGGCAAAAGATCATTATTTCCTTTATCAGAGTCTGTGGACAGACGAACCGATGGTACACATCCTTCCACACTGGACACATCCGGGAAAAGAGGGTGTGAAAATTCCCATTGTCGCCTACACGAACTGTAAATTTGTTGAATTATTTTTTAATGGTAAGTCGCTGGGAGAAAAGCCATTGGGTGAAGATTTGCAAATTGTTTGGCAGGTTCCCTATCAGCCTGGAACATTAAGAGCCGTCGCACGCAACGAAGAGGGTTTCATCCTTGCAGAAACGACACGAAAAACCGCAGGAGTACCAAGCGGGGTAGATGTCATAGCCAACAAGACAATGTTGCGCCCCAACCGCCAGGATACATCCATCCTGGAAGTCACTATTGTTGATAGCAACGGAGTCATGGTTCCCGATGCCGATAACCTGGTGACATTCCATGTTGAAGGTCCCGGTAAACTTATCGGCGTAGAAAATGGCGATGTACTAGACCTTGAGCCGACAAAATTTGTCAATAACCGAAAAGTTTTCAAGGGCAAGTGCATTGGTATCATCCAGGCGACCGAAAAAAACGGAGAGATTAAAGTCACCGTAAGCTCAGATAACCTGAAATCCGGAAGCATACTTATCACTTCCCGGGCTTAAGAACTCAGGATTGAAGTTATTCTCGATTAAAACATGAATGATTCATGCAAGTCTGTAATTTATGAATTTTGATTTAACACGTCGTAAGTTTTTAAAGATCACCGGTACCTCCACCATCCTTGCAGTAACGGCTCCAACTGTTGCTGCAAGGATATTGGGCGAGAATCAGACCAGTAACATACTTTGGAGTATCGGAACAGTCAACCTTACATCGGATGAATTTTCAGGGGGAGAGAAACTGCGTATTTATGACGTGGATATCGACAAGGATCCGAAAAGATGGAGCAGGACACAGGGAGCAGGAGAACCTTCCCGTATCCGTTTCAGTCTCGACGAAGCATTGCCTGCGGTTTTTGCCATCGAGGGGTTCATGATGTCCCATGCGCCAAACGAGGTCTATATAACCATCAACGGAAAAAAAGGACGTTTTCGCATCATCCCAAAATATAAAAAAGACGCGGACATGCATCAGGGGAGGGAGTTGACGCACAACGGATTTTCGTTGCGCGTGCCAATTCATCCATCGTTTCTGAAAAAGGGTGTCAATGAAATTTCAATAATTGCAGTCGGGCCAGGTGTTTTTCATTACGATTCCCTATGGATGGAGCGTGCTGTAAAGCCAATTGACACCGGATTGGCACTGTCGGTGGAGCCGACAATTTTTTACCGGAATCGCAACGGTCAATTATTTGAGGAAGTCGATTTCATAATACGACACAGTCTTCCGGTCGAGAAGTTGTCTTTTACTTTCCAACTGGGCGCCCACACGGTTGTTTCAAACCTGAAAGAAAGCAGCATGGCGGATTTTGGTGAGTATTCCGTGATGATGGCAGAGGTCCCGGTGTCCGACAAGCCAGAGTCATACACATTCACTGTAGAAACTGACAAAGGAAAAAACAGAACCACAGATATTTTCAAACCTGAAAAACGCTGGAAACTTTTCGCTGGCCTGAAAATACATAATGACATCGGGTTCACCGACTATCAGCAAAATGTCGAAGAGCTGGACGCACGGAATACCGACCTTGTGCTCGAATTTGTGAATAAGTTTCCAGGGTACAAGTTCAATCTTGAAGTGGCCTGGCTGGCCGAAAATTACACGCGTCTTCGTACTTCGCCGCGTGTAGAGGAGTTGATGGGGTTAGTAAGAGATAATCGCGTGGGTATCGGTGCATTTTATCTGAATCTGCCAACCAGCGTGTGCGATGGAGAGGAACTTTACCGTGCACTTTACAGTTCGGCTACTTTACGGCGTACACACAATGTACCGGTAGATACCGCCTGCCTGGTAGATATTCCATCCCAATGCTGGTCGGTTCCGTCCTATCTTGCAGATGCTGGCGTGAAAGGTTTTGCCATTGCGAGTAACCAGCATCGCGGACCGTTACTTATGTATAGCAACCTCAATGAAAATTCACCGTTTTACTGGGAAGGTCCCGATGGACAACGTGTGATCTCCTTCTTCTCCCGTTCTTATCGAAATGCCGATCGTCTATTTAGTACAAGCCCCACACTCGACAAATCCCGGCAGGGGATCGTTCAGGTGCTGGCGCGCTATCGTCGCGAGGATTACGCACCAGATGCGTTTTACCTGTTCGGACAAACCGGTGACAACGCCGTGATGCGTGACTCATCCGTCAAGGCAATTATTGACTGGAATGCCGTTTACGAGTATCCCAAATTTGTTTTTGCTACGGATACTGATTATTTTGATTATATCGAAAAAAACTTTGCAGATAAGCTTCCTGTTTTTCGTGGCGACGGCGGTGCCTACTGGGCAGATGCCGTGGGTAGTTCAACCGCTCCAACCATCATGAACCGTAATACCCAGCGGATATTGCCTGCAGCGGAAATGTTTCTGGCATTCGCCTCTTTGTTTGACAAGAACCTTGCCTATCCGGATCAGAAACTTCGTGATGCATGGGAAGATCTTATGTTTTACGACGAACATACCTGGGGTGCTCACAATAGTATCACTCAGCCTGACCGCGAGAACGTACTCCGCCAGTTCGAATTCAAGCAAGCCCATGCGGTACGTGCCCACTGGGCAGCAAAGGATCTGTTGACACACGCCTTTGCACGGCTTACGCAGTTCATCTCTATTAAAGATCGTACCCTTTTCGTATTTAATCCCACGCTGCACACACGAAGCGATCTTGTAACGATTGACATAAACGACAACCAGCAACTGATTGATAATGTCACGAGGGAAGAGATTGCCGGCGAAATTCTGCTCGAGAAAAACCGTTTCTGCCGTTTGCGTTTCCTTGCCAAAGACGTACCCGGCATGGGTTACAAAACATATGAAATTATTGGTGAAGAGCTCGATGTGGAAAATCTGGAAGATGTAGTGATGACTAACAAGACCGTCTCCACCAGACAAGCATCTTCAGACAGTTGGGAAATTGAATCACGCTTTTACCGTGTGGCTTTTGATAACAAGACAGGTGGAATTGTCAGCCTGATTGATAAAGAATTAAAAAGAGAGTTGGTAGATCGGAACGCACCCCATGGTTTAAATGAACTGGTTTATGTCGCCGGTGGTGAAGGCCAGCAAATCGAAAGAAATGTTTCCTCCGTACCTCCGACAACGAGACTTGACGTTTCGGGGCAGAACGACGCCCGGCTTTTGGAAAATATTGCGACGCCCTTTGGGCGTTGTATCCGCATCGGGTCCCGTGCAAAAAACGTACCGGTCATAGAGAGCGAAATTATCATTTACGACACACTGAAGCGTATAGACATCCGTAATCGTATTTCCAAGGAGGAAATCCGCTCCAAGGAGGCCATTTACTTTGCCTTCCCGTTCCGTTCCGCTGCTCCGCAATTTCAATATCAGGTTCAAAATGCATGGGCCGACCCTAATCTCGACCAGCTTCCCGGCTCCAACCGTGAATGGTTTGCCACGCAAAATCTTGTCCTATCCCGCGATGGCAGTACAACGGTCGCCCTGGCAACGCCCGACTTCCCGCTTGTCTCACTGACGGACATCAATCGTGGCAAATGGCCTGAGAAATTAGACCTTCGTAACGGACATATCTATTCATATGTCACAAACAACTATTGGTCTGTCAACATCAAGGCGTCTCAATCAGGTGAACTTGAATTCCGTTACTATATTACCAGCGGAAAGGACCTTGACAACGACTCTCTCGCCCGTTTTGATGCCCAGACCCGCTCCGGCCTCATTCCATATTCCCGTTACGAACGCCGCTACGAACGTGGTCCCAGCCAGATGCCAATTGACCAGGGTTCATTCTTCTATGTAGATGCTTCACACGTGGAAATTTCGGCTTTCAAGGAAGCGGAAGACAAAAATGGCTGTATTTTGCGCCTGCGTGAAACCAGCGGCCGGGACGGAACAGCCCTTCTGAAATCCGAATGGTTTAATATTGATCGGGCATGGCTTACCAATGGTGTCGAGGATAACATCTCTGACCTGACACCCATGGCAGGTGAACTTTCAATACCATTGAAAGCATGCCGGTTTACAACCGTCAGGCTCTGTTACAGTCTTGTGACCCGACAAAAACAAAAGTGATGAATTTATTAATCATCAATTGCCAAAAGTAGGAGATCCATTTGTCTTATTTTGGGCATTCTTAAAAGTATGCAAACAATAAAAAATTAATAAGAATAATGTGTAATGTTAGTGTTCATTGGTCTACTCGTGTGATTTTACTCACCATCCTGTTTTTTACGATGGCTTTATCTTCAGCATATCCAAATTCAGAGATGGCAATACATCAAGAGATGGATGATTCGCTAAAAAGTTTCATACTCACTCCGCCCACACCCGAAACCCCTCAGATAAACGGCGCCAGGGTGTTTGGTGTACGGCCGGGCTCGCCCTTTTTTTACTCTGTACCGGTAACCGGGAAACGACCGATAAAATATACAGCAAAAAACTTACCCCGCGGACTGAAACTGAACAAAAAAACAGGGTATATTACAGGGGTTCTCAATAAAAGAGGAGAGTATAAGGTGACACTTTATGCAAAGAACTCATTGGGAAAAACCAAACGGGATTTTAAGATTATCGTAGGCGACAAGATAGCGCTTACTCCACCCATGGGCTGGAACAGCTGGAACGTCTGAGGGATAAGTGTAGATGACCGTAAAGTACGTGCAGCAACCGATGCACTCGTCAATACAGGGCTTGCCGACTATGGCTGGAGTTATGTTGTAGTGGATGGTGGCTGGACCGTTGCACCTGAAAACGATGATCCACTCCTCAACGGTGTACCCTATGATTCACTTGGGAGAATAAATTCAAATCGTAAGTTTCCAAATATGAAAGATTTGAGCCAGTACGTCCATAACAAAGGGTTAAAACTGGGGCTTCACACCTCACCCGGCCCAATAACCTGCTCTCCGCTGGGATTTGTGGCATGCTACGGACATGAACAGGAATGTGCGGAGCAATTTGCCAATTGGGAGGTAGATTTTATAAAATACGACTGGTGTTCCTATACCCAGATCGCAAAGAATAACAGCATAGAAGAGCTGCAGAAGCCTTTTATCAAGATGAGGAATATATTGGATGACATCCCGAGAGACATTGTTTTTAGCATAAACCCTGGACCGCAGGGCAGGAAAAATGAACCCTGGACATGGGGAAAGAAAGTGGGGGCCAATATGTGGAGGACCACAGGCGATATTACAGATACCTGGACAAGCACGACCAAAATCGGGTTTAGCCAGCATTATGCAGGATATGCTGAACCCGGTCATTGGAACGATCCGGATATGCTTTTGGTGGGTCATGTGGGATGGGGTCCCGAATTGCGTAAAACAAGACTGACTCCCGATGAACAATACTCGCATATAAGCCTCTGGTGCCTCCTGTCTGCACCCCTTTTTATAGGATGCGATCTTGATAAAATGGATGATTTCACATATAGCCTGCTTACCAACACGGAAGTTTTGGATGTTAACCAGGATCCTTTGGGTGAGCAGGGTTCACTTGTTTCCGAAAAAGGAGAGTGGTGGGTCTATTCGAAACCGATGGAAGATGGATCAATTGCTGTGGGTTTGTTTAACAAAGGTGCAGAAAAGGCCATGGTTACTGCAAACTGGGCTGATCTCGGAATTTCAGGTAAACAGGTTGTCCGTGATTTATGGAGGCAAAAAGATTTAGGAACATTTGAGAATCATTTTTCTGCCGAGATAGCTTCTCATGGCGTGGTATTGATTCGAATTAAGCCAGTGGATAAACAATGAAGATAGTAGACATACATCGTTATTATTTGAATTTGTCAGTCCTATTCATTTTATTACCGGCTTTTATTTCTCAATCCGTATTAGCTCAGGAACGTATACTTAAGGATCAGCTCGACTCTACATTCATCTGGTTCAGGGATAATCCTCCCAATAGTTCAAATATTCAATCCAGAAGAGATAAAACTGTTCTACTTGATAAACTTGGGTGGCAGGTAAGTCCTGAAACATGGAAGTTATACAATTCATCCATACAGGATTCTGCTCTGACGATGAAGTTGGAAAGCCAGTATCCGATTCTTTATTATTTGCGACACGTTTTTAAAAAATCTGTCAGTGAAATAAAAATCTGTCAAATAGACAAAGGAGTGATTGTCTGGAAATTATATAATATGGGATATGTAATTAAGACAAAAGACGTTTGTTTTGCTATTGATCTGGTAACTCCATTTTTTATTGAATTAGTGGATGTGATTGATTTTGCAGTTGTATCTCATGCCCATAATGACCATTTTGACAAAAATTTTATTCAAGCATTGACAGCAAAAGGAAAGGCGGTTTATTCCCCCTTTTATCGTGAAGGAACCGTGATCTCTTCCGATACTCTGCTTAATTTTAAAGAACTGGAAGTCAGATTTACGATGAATAAGCAGGGTGATCTTCCCGTAATTGTTTCTGAGATTAATTGCGGCCCTTCTGCCGACTATTATACAATCTACGATATTGCAGATGCAAGAATACTTGAGAAGCTTCAACCCAGCCGTCATATCAATCTTTTTATTCTGCACATTGCCAACGGATTGAATGTATTTGATGCAGTGAAGAAGATCAATCCCGATATGACGTTATATGATCATATCATGGAGTTTGGACATCCGGTCGATCGTTATCGATGGTCTTATGACTTCACATATGACAAGACAAAACAAACGGATCCGGCATTGAACCATATATTAACATGGGGAGAAAGAATAGAGAGTGGATTAGGTAAGAAGATATTTTGGAATGAAAAGGAAGTAATTGAGAAGAATTAAAAAAACAATAAATACAAAATGAGATCAATTTTATTTTATGTGCTTGCTTTGGGTATGCTACTGACCATAAAACCGGTTCACGGTGAAAACGAGAAGACAGAGTTTTTTGTGATATGGGGCAGTGAAGGAACATGGGAAAGTACGCTTACGATAAATGACGGACAATTTTTTCAAGTGGAGCCTTATATGTTTTTGGGTAAAAAAGACCGGATTCAGGAAATTAAACCACACAAGATTGTTTGTACTTCAACTACGCCAGGGAGTGTTGACGGATTACATATCATAGGCGAAATAAACAAAAACAGTACACTCAGTTTTATCAGTAACAGGTTCACACAAGATTTTAACCTGAATGAACTGCCTCCTCAGGGATATTCAGTTTTTCGAAAAAGCGAAAATGAGTTTTTTATCATAGGAAAAGGAAGTCCCGGGGTGGGGCCGCAATATGAAATTGAACGATCGTTAGGAAAAGTATTTAAATCTCCTGTCCCGAAAAACCCGATGGCTTTGCCAGATAATTGGAAAGAGAATGGAAAGCAAGTAAAGATTTATTTGTTCCAAAAACAAAAAAAAGGACTACTGGTAAGACGTTGTTCGAATGATGATGGAAAATTGTATCTGGAAATTTATACTCCGGGGGATGATTTGAAAGGGAAAGCGAGGATTGAGTGTAACGGCAGCACGTTGGGAAATACAGACATTGATAAATCCC
Organism: Proteiniphilum sp. UBA4977; assembly: GCA_002398565.1. Classification (GTDB taxonomy): domain Bacteria; phylum Bacteroidota; class Bacteroidia; order Bacteroidales; family Dysgonomonadaceae; genus Proteiniphilum. The sequence continues at coordinate 20,862 of DGZP01000071.1, read as the reverse complement.
TATGGCTTTCATTGAACCCTTCCATTGATACTCTCTTTATCGAGGTTTCCACTCCTTCTGTAACTGAAAATTTGAATGTGGCAACAACATTGGTAGAAACAAGAAAAAATAAGTTGTTTGTCAATGGAGAGCCATTCCTTGTAAAAGGCGTTTTGTCAGGAAGCCTGACCCCGGAGGATGCCCGGTATATTAAATCTTTGGGAATTAATACCCTTCGGGGAGGGGTTGTAACCGAAGACGCTGAACACTATGGTTTTATGGTTAGCGCTTCCATTCAGGGCGGGGGATTAAAAAAAATATCAGATTACGTACAAAGAGATAATCCAAAAGAGTTTGAAGAGCATTTAAAAAATTTTCTTGCAAATACAATAAATAAAGGCACTCCTGCTTTTCACAGTCCGAATACACTGGTTATTCAACTGGATAATGAAAGGACTGAAATAGGAGCCAACACCTTGAATACGGAGAATGGAGCTGATCCCTGGAGCGAGTTTTTTCAGGGTGACAAAAGTGAATTCAATATTCTGAATGGAATACTGGTACGGGAATGGAACCTGATTAAACCCCTGATGCCGATGCTTCCGCTCGGATACGCAAACGAATCACTTGGATATATTGCCCCCGGTTTTCTGGACGTGATTATGCATAACACTTACCTTGAAAAGGACCGGTACGGGGTTCCTCTTAAAACATTTATGAAATGGCAGGGATGTGACAATCGCCCTTTTATCAATACTGAATTCGGAGCCAATAGATATATTCCCGAATCATATCACGGTGCAAAAAATAGTCCTGTACTTGAAAAGCTGCACGCATGGAACTTTAAGGAGCTTTGGGAAACATACATGAATGCGGGAACGATGGGCGGTACAATTTATCGTTTATATGACGGGGATCACTCTCAAGCCATTCAGGGAACATTGAACTTTGGAATTATGACATTGGATAAACAGCCAAAACTGGCCTGTTGGGAACTTATGCATCTCTGGCGTGACTTTGAAATAGAACCCATTTCGGGTAACAGACTTCTTATAGCCTATAAAAGAGACTATTGGGCGAGAAATTGCCAGTTGATATTGGAAGGTAAAGGGCAAAACAAGAAAATTATGCTCGGTGACTTTTCTCCTAATAGCAAACAGGTGATAGAAATTTCGGAAGCGTTCAGTTCTTTTCATTGGAAAATAGATTATAATACGCATCAGGGTTTGTCTATGCTTGCTTCCGGAGCATGGCCGTATGATGTTGAAAAAGAGGACTTTGTTCAAAGTTTAAGAGGAAGGGATACATATGGATTCCTGAAAGAATTATTTGATGCCCGGGTAGTAACTGTCGACGGGCATGATGCACCTCCTACATTTACTGAATTGCAACGGCCCGATGGTGTAATCCCCGTGGCGTTTCAAAAACCGGATGGCGTGGTCTATGTTGCAGCATTTGCAAGGATTGACCCAAATAAGGATTATAAAATAATAGCAGATATTCAGACCTCCTTCACAGGAAAGGTCGTTGCAATAGATGAGTGGACGGGCAAGCCCATGGACAGCGACGTACAATTTGAGCAGACCAGTAATGGGATAACGATAAAAAATGTAACTATCCCTGTAATTCCCGGTCCAATTGGACAAAGATCAGATGAGCCTGTGGTCATACCGATTTTCCGTATTACTCCTTTTAACTCAGACAATAATTAATTTGATGAAACGAGCATGAATTACGAAGTAATCGACGTAGTCAAAACCGTTACACGCAAGATGATGATTATAGCGAGTTCCATGTGACCGTAATGAAAAAAATATAATATAAACACATGAAAATAGAAGGTGGATTCACCACAAATTGATATGAGAATAAAGTTGAATTTGTTTTTTATAGGCCTGTTGTTACTCTTACCGTATGTAAATGCAGAGGATAAAGTAGCAGTAAAGTCAGAAATAGATTACGTAAATCCACTTATAGGAACATCTTTTTCGGGTATCGAAAAAGGAGCCGGAGGAGGGGGTACGATGCCTTGTGTGGGTACACCATTTGCGATGACCAATTTCGTGGCACAGACACGTGAAAATAAGATGGGAAGAATGCTTTACATCTACGAAGACAATTCGATTATGGGATTTACGGCGACCCATCAACCCACAGTATGGACGGGAGATTACGGGTATGTCTCTATTATGCCTCAGACTGGTTCTTTGAAAGTATTGTCCGGTGAGCGGGCATTGGATTTTGATCATCGGAACGAAACGGCTACCCCCTATTATTATTCTGTACTGTTAAAGAATGATAAAGGCAGGGAAAACATTAAGACAGAAATGACGGCTTCAGGAAGATGCGCAATTTTTCAGTTTACTTTTTCTGATACAAATGATGCCCGGCTTATTGTACAGGGAATTAATCTCGATACGGCAAATGCCAACAGAATGAACGATATTCAGTACAGGAAACAAAATATGAAAGGGTATATGAAGATCGATATTATAAAAAATGAGATCACTGGATATAATCCTGATCGGATGTCTGCGCAACTTGGACCGGAACTTCCAAATTTCAAGGGATATTTCGTCATTCAGTTTGATAAGCCCATCGATTCTTATGGCACGTGGGATCAGGAGACAATACATCCGTCTTCCTGCGAACAATATGGCACGCGGATGGGTGCATATGTGAACTTCAAGGTGAAAAAAAATAATCCTGTAAAAGTTAAGATAGCCACTTCTTTTATTGGTCTTGAGCAGGCAAGAGAAAATTTGACCCGGGAAATTGAGGATTGGGATTTTGACAAGCTAAAAAATACAACAAAGTCTGTTTGGCAGGAAAATTTAAGAAGAATTAAAATTGACAGTGCCAATGAGCAGCAAAAAACAATTTTTTACACGGCGCTGTTTCACAGTTTCCTTTTCCCGCGTGAATTTTCAGAATATGGGAGATATTACAGCGCCTTTGATGATCAGGTACACGAGGGAGTTTCTTATAACGATTATTCTTTATGGGATACTTTTCGGGCGCTGCATCCGTTGTTGCTACTTGTACAGCCAGAAAGAGTCAATCCCATGATTAATTCACTGTTACAGATGTATATGGAGGGCGGTTGGATGCCTATGTGGCCCAATCCCACCTATACCAATATTATGATTGGCACACATGCGGACGCAGTGATTGCCGATGCATGGGTAAAGGGCATAAGAGGATATGATCATGCGCTGGCTTACGAAGCAATGCGTAAAAATGCGATGATTCCGCCCGATGGAGATACCCAGAAAAGATGGGGTGACCGTGACAGATGGACCGGGTTTGAAGCCCGTGGAGGGTTGAGTTATTACCATTCGCTTGGTTATGTTCCCTCAGATAAGGTGTCACAATCTGTTTCCCGCACCATTGAGTTTTCATTTGACGACTTTTGTGTGAGCCAGATAGCCAAAGACTTAGGAAAAATGGAGGATTACGAGAGACTCACCCGTTGGTCTCAAAATTATAAAAACCTGTATAATAAGGAAACAGGTTTTATGGCACCGCGCCTTTATTCCGGTGAATGGAGCAACAGACCGGGAGAAGGTTTTACCGAAGGTAGCCCGTGGGATTATCTGTTTGGCGCAATGCATGATATTCCCGGAATGGTTAGTCTGGTGGGAGGGCCAGTACAATTTGCACGTAAGCTGGACGAGACATTTGAAAAAGATCATTACCGGCTCGATAACGAGCCCGGACATCATTACGGATATCTGTACAATTATTGTAATCAACCCTGGAAAACACAGGAAAGAATCAGGGAATACACACTGATGAATTACAGTGATAAACCGAACGGCATCAATGGAAATGATGATTGCGGACAAATGAGCGCATGGTATATTTTCAGTGCAATGGGATTCTATCCTGTTACTCCGGGTACATCTTTTTACAGTATAGGAAGCCCGTTGTTTAAGAGCGTACAGATTGATTTGGGTGGAGGTAAGATTTTTAAAGTGATCGCAAAGAATGTTTCAGCTGAAAATAAATATATCCAATCTGCCATCCTGAATGGAAAACCACTCAATATCCCCATACTCAATCATAAGGATATAATAAACGGAGGTCAGATAGTTTTTGAAATGGGACCAAAACCAAATTACCATTGGGGAATTATTGAAGGGAAACCTTAGACTTTTTGCATTACTCGGCAAAGTAAATTAATTCACTCTGCTTTTGTTTAATGTAAAAGTTTCATACACCATAATAAAAATAAAATAATCATATGAAGGGATATCTATATTGATGTATTCAAGATTATGATTATCAATAATTTAGATATGACGCCTTTGAGCTTTTTCGATAAGTGAATACATGGGCAAAACTTGTTTTGACTATGTTGAGCGCAGAAAAAGTCTAATGAAACAGAAAATAAATATTTTAGTCATATGAAACGAAAAATGTCAGTCCTTTTAATAGGAGTTTGTTTGGTGAGTATGCCTTATTCCTATGGACAGGGAAAAAAACTTCACTCCTTTACTCCCAAAGAACTTTGGCTGGATAATAACGGAGTCCATATCAATGCCCACGGAGGTGGGTTCCTGTTTGATAAAGGGAAGTATTATTGGTTTGGGGAACATAAGGTAGAGGGGGCACAAGGCAATAAAGCACATGTAGGAGTACATTGTTACTCTTCAACAGATCTCTACAACTGGAGAGATGAAGGAATTGTATTCACCGTTGACAAAGAAGGATCGGGGAGTGATATCGAAAAAGGATGCGTATTGGAAAGGCCTAAAGTGGTATATAACGTAAAAACAAAAAAATATGTCATGTGGTTTCATCTGGAATTGAAAGATCAGGGATACAAATCTGCCCGAGCAGGTGTAGCTGTGAGTGACAATATCACAGGTCCATTTAACTTTATAAGAAGCATGCGGCCCAATCCGGGTAAATGGCCCATGGATATCATGGAAGCAGATAGATCTCCTGATTCCAATATGGAGGACAATAAAGAGGATCCTTTGCAATTTCTTAAAAGAGATTTTGAAAAGGGGCAAATGACCAGAGATATGACTATTTTTATGGATGATGATAACAAAGCCTATCATATCTATTCATCAGAAGAAAATGGAACAACACAAATTGCAGAACTAACGGATGATTATCTGTCTTACACAGGGAAATATAAACGTGTTTTCCTGAAAAGATATATGGAAGCTCCCACTTTGTTTAAAAGAAATGGAAAATATTATTTTATAGGTTCAGGCTGTACTGGATGGAAACCTAATGCGGCACGTTCTGCCGTAGCAGCTTCAATCTGGGGTCCCTGGAAAGAATTGGGTAATCCATGCAGGGGGGCCGATAGTGAAATCACTTTCGGGGGACAAAGTACCTATGTACTGAAAGTCCACAATAAACCGGATCTGTATATTTTTATGGCCGATGTGTGGCGCCCTGAGAATGCCATAGACGGACGTTATATCTGGTTACCGGTTACTTTTGGAGAAGACAGGCCGCTCATTTTTTGGGAAAATGAATGGAGTTATTGATCCCCGCTCCGCTGGAAAATAGGTGGAGATAAAAAATATTTGTGTACATCATGAGTAAATATCGTAGCTATACTATCTGTATTATCTTGCTGATATCCTGCAGTGTCAGGATCTATAGCTCGCCTGAATGGAAAAAAAAGTACAATGATCCCAAAGTGGTTCGCACCATGTTTGTCGATCCGCCCATGTTTTATGCTCCTCATGCTTTTTGGTTTTGGGACGACACCATCAGGGATGAACATTTTGCTGCGTCAATGATAGATGAGATGGCCAAACAGCGATTGAATCCGGGGTACGCCCACCCACGGGGTAGTCTCAGAATATATCAGACCGGAGCGTATCCCGTACTGCCAAAGGAACAGTATCTTGCACAGCCGTGGTTCAACAGCTACGGGAACGCCGTGAAAAAGACTCATGATTACGGGCTGACCCTGGGTTATTGCGATGAATATAACTGGCCAAGTGGCCAGGCTGCCGGTAAGGTGCTGGAACAACATCCCGAACTCGAGGCAAAATACCTCGAATGGAAACGGTATGAGGTGTCGGGAAATTCAACTTTCCGGCTTGATACACTCGATTTTGCCGTAGCAGGTAAAATTGTTAACAATAAGATTGATGCCTCTACATTACGGATAATCGGAGAAGGAAGTAATCTTAAATGGAGTGCTCCGGAAGGGAACTGGGTGGTGTATACCTATATTATAACCTCTCTGCCACAGGAGGAAAGAGTGAAAATTAATTATCTTGATTCCAGATTGATGGATGCTTTTATTCCGCTTGTTCATACACAGTATGAAAAACATTTTGGCGGCGAAATGGGAAAAACTATTCCGGGTGTTTTTGTCGACCATGAAGGAAATTATGGCTGGCAAATGGCATGGTCTGACTATTTTTCGAAACGTTACAATGAGATAAAAAAACGGGATATTCGCTTGTGGCTTCCGTTATTGACAGAAAAGGATGATGCTGGAATATTTGCCAAGGCGCGCTACGATTGGTTCGACGTGGTGTCGAATGTGTACAAGGAATGTTTTATGGAGCCAGTGGTGAACTGGCTGGAACAGTGTAACATGTATTATATTTCAAATTTGTGGGAAGGCCTGCTGGCTCAGCCAAAGTCTGTTGGAGATTTTATGCTTATGCAGAGAACGGCAACCATGCCGGGAAATGATTGTCTTCAAATGTCTTCACAGAAGGTGCGTGATTTCAAAGAAACACAATCTGTTGCAGAATTTGAGGATCGTCCGTTTATGTCTGAAATTATGGGTGTTGCCGGATGGGAACAGACCCCCAAAATGATGAAAATGACAATTAACTCCATCACCTCATTTGGAGTCAATCATGTGGTACCTCATGGAATCAATACAAACCGGAAGATAGAGACAATACCTTATCCTGCCGATTGGTATACCGAAAATCCTTACTGGCCCTATCTGCATTACTGGACTGATTTTGCCAGGCGGGCCGCTTTTATTACCCGGCAGGGTCGGCTGGTTGCCGATGTGTTGTTGATTAATCCGCTGGAAAGTGTCTGGGCGCTGACAGAAGATTATTTTTCAAACGAAAGTACTCAAAAATGGGATAAGCGCACAATAGAAACCAACAGGGTATATTCAGATGCGATGGAACAAATGAATAAAAACAATATCGACTTTTTGGTTGCCGACAGATATTATATGGAAAAAGGATCAGTCCTGACTAAAGACAATACTGCCAGGATTATCATAAAAGACCATGAGTTTTCGGCAATAGTGCTTCCTCCCGTTTGTATTATTCCTCAAGCAGTTTCAGCCAGAATCCTTGAGTTTGCAAAGGAGGGTGGTGTTGTAATCATTCTGGGAGAATTACCACAAGGATCTGTTGAGGAAGGAATGAGAGACAGTCTGATTATAAGTCAAATGCAAGAACTAAAAAGGCAGAAGAATGTGATCGATCTGGCCACCGGGAAAAATCGTATGGATCAAATGATCAATATGCTAAATACAAAAATCAGAACACAAATCCGTCTGGAAAACTCTGGAAGACTTTATACCTCTCATCGTAAAATAGGGGATAGCGATTTTTACTGGTTATCCAATAATACAGACAGTATCAAAGATTTCACCGTATGGCTGAGAGACGGAGAAGGTTCAGCGGAAATATGGAATTGCGAAACCGGACAAATAAAGCCGGTGGAGGTTGTCCGGGAGAGTGATTATAACAAGCTATCCCTGACTTTGCAACCAGTAGAAGGATATTGGCTGGTTTTCAGTAATAATCATAAAAATATCCGGAAGAAACCCGAACAAACGCCGGTTTTATTCAAAGAAATTATTTTAGATCAAAAATGGACACTCTCTTTTCCCGGGACTGATACGATTTATAAAACGGCAGCCAAGATTCAGTATACAAACAATAAAGCCCTGGACATGGAAAAACTGAAACCCGGGTATGATGATTCTGCATGGGAATATTACAGGAACGAAAATCATCCGAGAGACAGGAGAGATACCTCCAAATTGCGAAAACTGGCGGACAATATTTACTGGCGGACTCAAATTCCCATTGGCAGTACATCCGTAACCTTCCCTGCGGGAATGATCGGATCCGATGTCTGGATTGATGGAGAAAAGAAACATCTGACGGAAAACGTTGTCCAGTTAAAAGAGAATGCAGCGTTGTTGTCGTTTTTTACTGCTACGGAAGAGTTAAAATCATTTTTGATATCTCCTTTCAAATTCGGGGTTGGCAAAAAAGAAGATTGCCGGATTCAATCATGGTACACATACGGATTACAACAATATACAGGATATGTTGACTACGAAACTACAGTAAAATTTGATAAAATAGGTTCGAATGTTTCTCTGGATTTAGGCAAGATAAAATACATGTCAGAGGTTTTTATAAATGACAAATCAATAGGAGCTCGCTTGTGGCCTCCTTTTGTGTTTGATTTGACTGATGAATTAAAATCCGGAAATAACAGAATCAGGATACGAATAGGGAATCTGATGATAGGCGATATTTGGTTAAAAGAAGATTTGGGAAAACTTCGTACCTGGGGATGGGACGAAAATCCAGACTTCGACAAATATAATGCCGGACTACAAGGTCCCGTAAAATTATTATTCACTGAATGAATATAAGATTTACTTGAATTATAAAACGGGAGACCAGTCTCAAGCCTAAATTCCACTACGGGCAGATTCTATCTTATAAGTAAAAGAGTCTGCCCGATACCAACCAATATTGTATTCTACTGGTTGTCCGTTTTTATCACTTACTGCTCTTTTTCGGATTAAGATCGGATCTCCGGTTTCGATTTCCAGCTTAGAAGCAATAAAATTGTTGGCAGGTGCAGCGCTAATTTCTTCCCTTGATGTTTTTACTATAATCTGATAATCATCTCTTAATATATCGTAAAGGGGCCTGTTGAAATTTTCCGTTCCATCCAGGGGGATTACAGGATTAAATTCAGATATAAAATAGACAAACGGAAAGTTAACTTTCCCTCGTAATCTTTCCAAACGCAAAACTTTGGAGTCTTCAGAAATTGAAAAAAAAGACCGAGCCTCTTCGCTAGGTATCTGTCTGGTAATGTGAAGCTCAAAGTTTTCAATTTCTACTCCCAATATCTTCATTTCCTGCGAAAAACTGAGCCAGTTAGTTGCTTCGCTATAAATATTCTTTTCTGCAACCCTTGTTCCTACACCTCTCTTACGAATAAGGAGTCCCTCGCTGACAAGCGTATTTATTGCCTGTCTTAAGGTATTTCTGGATATTTTCAATTGTTCAGACAATTCAACCTCATTTGGAAGCATTTTCCCATCTTTAAACTCATCTAATTCAATCAATCCTCTTAGATAAGATTCGGCCTGCTTGTGTAAAGGTACTCTTCTGATGTTCACTTTTTTTCTGCAAAGAAAAGCAAAATTTAAAAATCTTCAAATATATTTGGTGTCATTTATTTTATTTTATACATTTGCAGTCTTTATATGTTCAAACAAATGAAATAATGATCATACATATGTGGGAGGGTAATAGCCAATATGATAAATTACCATCGACTTTAGTCAAGAATGGAGTACTCTTCAAGGGTTGGGAAAATATTTTAAAAAAAATATCTCAGGAGACCGGTGACAAAATAATTTCTGTAGAGTGTTATTCCGGAATTCATTATGAGGAACTCCTATCTTATTTTAAAAGAATTCCTCATGCCTTGTTTATAGATTGTTCAAAGCTTTTTAAGCCGGAGAAGGAAATTTTGCGTATTACAAACTCTTTTATAACAGAAGATAATTTATTTGGTTATTTGAGCAATCTCTCTATTCAGGATTATTACGATGAGGGAAAAATTTCCATTGTTCGCGAAGAAATAAGATCCGTACAAAAAAATGGAAATATTATTTTATTTGGTTATGGAAGTTCCCTTCTGGTAAAGCCGGATTTACTCATTTATGCCGATATGCCACGTTGGGAGATACAGCAGAGAATGCGTAAGCGGAAAGTAATGGGTCTGGGGGTTGATAACAGGGAAGAGGAATTTTCAATTCAATACAAAAGAGGTTATTTTAATGATTGGAGAGTATTGGATAAACACAAAAAAAAATTATATGAAAAGGTGGATTATTGGTTGGATACAACCCAAGAAGAACCGAAACTAATCGACAAAAAGACATTTTATGCAGGGATAGAAAAAACAGCACAAAAACCTTTCCGGGTAGTACCTTTTTTTGATCCTGCACCCTGGGGCGGACAATGGATGAAAGAGATATGTAACCTGGATAAGTCGGTAAGTAATTTTGGATGGTGTTTTGACTGTGTTCCCGAAGAAAATAGTTTGCTTTTCGATATCAAGGGTGAACTTTTCGAGATGCCTTCGGTAAATCTGATTTATCTCAAAAGTAAAGAGGTGCTGGGTGATCCCGTTGAAGCACGGTTCGGTGATGACTTTCCCATTCGTTTTGATTTACTGGATACGATGGATGGAGGAAATCTGAGTTTACAAGTTCATCCTACACTGAAATTTGCAAGAGAAAGTTTTGGATTGCCGTATACACAGGATGAAAGTTATTATCTCCTGGATGCAAAGGAAGATGCCGTTGTTTATTTAGGGTTAAAAACGGATATTGATCATGATGCAATGATTCACGATCTGAAAACTGCAAATATTGATAAGGATCAGAAATTCTATGCCGAAAAATATATCAATATTATTCCGGCAAAAAAACATGATCACTTTTTAATACCCGCAGGTACAATTCATTGTTCAGGAAAGAATTCCGTTGTTCTCGAAATTAGCGCCACACCCAATCTGTTCACTTTCAAATTATGGGACTGGAACCGCATGGGACTGGACGGAAAACCGAGACCCATCAATTTAGACAGGGGAGAACAGGTTATCCAGTGGAACAGAGATACCGACTGTGTTACGAACCAATTATATAATCAATTTGAAGTAATATCCAGTGGCGAAGGGTGGATAGAAGAAAAAACAGGTTTATACAGAACACAATTCATTGAAACAAGGCGACATACATTTACAGAACCTGTTTCACATGTAACAAACGAATCTGTAAATGTACTGAATTTAGCGGAAGGTGACGAAATCATAGTTGAAAGCCCCAATAATGAATTTGAGCCACTCGTGGTGCATTATGCCGAAACTTTTATTGTGCCGGCTTCTGTACAACAATATATCATCAGACCTTATGGCCGGTCAGTAGGGCAAAAATGTATAACAATTAAAGCGAGTGTAAGATTTTAAAACAGATGAGATATGAATGATAGTAATGTAAAATCAAGACCATTGGCAAAAATCGCTGTTTTTTTTGGCTTCTTTATCATGGGATTTGTTGATATAGTGGGTGTTGCCACCAATTACGTAAAAAGCGATTTTAATTTATCGAGTACTCTTGCGAATACAATTCCCATGATGGTATTTCTGTGGTTCGCAGTTTTTTCAATCCCGGTAGGAATCCTAATGGGAAAGATTGGCAGGAAAAAAACGGTTTTACTCTCTCTCACAATTACAACCTTAGCAATGATTATACCGTTTATCAGTTATACTTTCCCGACGGTTTTAATAGCCTTTGCACTACTTGGCATCAGTAATACCATTCTGCAGGTTTCCCTTAATCCCCTGGTGGCTGCAATGTTTGAAAAAGAAAAAACAGCAAGTGTGCTGACAGCCGGACAGTTTATCAAATCTGTTTCATCATTATTAGGTCCTATTATAGCTGGTTTCACTGCTAGTTATTTTTATGATTGGAAAATGACTTTTCTGATTTTCGCAGTCATTTCCCTTTTCTCTGTTTTATTACTATCATTCTCAAAAATTGAAGAATTCGGCTTTGAAAACAGACAAAGCTCTTTTAAAAGCGTTTTGAATCTTTTGAAGGATAAATATATTTTATATTGTTTTCTGAGCATACTCTTTATAGTTGGTCTTGATGTGGGAATAAACACATCGGCACCCGAGTTGCTGATGAAAAGGATAGGATTGGAGTTGGGGCGTGCCGGATTAGGGAGCAGTGTCTATTTTGCTGCAAAAACAACCGGTGCTTTTGTGGGTGCCTTACTTCTTTTAAATATTCGTCCTCTCCGGTTTTTAAGGTTTTCGCTGATCATCGCCATTTTGTCTTTCCTCTCGCTGATATTTGTTTCTAATCTATGGTTGTTATTGGTGCTAATTTTTATAATCGGGTTTACTTGCGCTAATGTTTTTTCGATTATTTTTTCTTTTGCACTAAAGAAAATGCCGGAACGATCCAATGAAATATCAGCATTAATGATTATGGGTGTTTCTGGAGGAGCCATTATTTTACCAATTCAGGGATTAGTAAATGATGGTTTTGGTCTTTCCGCTTCTTTGTCTGTTTTACTTATCTGCCTGTTAATGAATCTGATGTTGACAAAAATATTTAAAGAAAATGTATTTTAACGACAATAGAACGGTGTTGACTCTTGATGCAGGTGGAACAAATTTTGTTTTCTCTGCCATAAGAGGTAATGAAGAAGTGGTTGAGCCGTTTCATATGCCTGCATATCCGGATGATCTTCAAAAGTGTTTGGACTCTCTCTCTTGGGGCTTTCAGAAAATAATGGAGAAAATGGATGACCACCCAGTAGCTATTAGTTTTGCATTTCCGGGCCCTGCAGATTATGAAAATGGAATTATCGGTGATTTACCTAATTTCCCTGCTTTCAGAGGTGGTATTGCTTTAGGCCCTATGCTCAAAGAGAAGTTCGGCTTACCGGTTTTTATCAATAACGACGGGAATCTCTTCGCATACGGCGAGGCCCTTGCAGGTGTGTTGCCTGAAATAAATGCCGAATTGGAAAAAGCAGGAAGTTCCAAGAGATATAAAAACCTGCTCGGAGTTACTTTGGGTACAGGGTTTGGAGGCGGAGTGGTGATAAACAACGTATTGCTTACTGGGGACAATGGTTGCGGGGGTGATGTATGGTGCTCTGTGAACAAGTATAATAGCGACCTTATATCTGAAGAGGGAGTCAGTATTCGTGCAGTAAAAAGGGTTTATAAAGAATTGTCGGGTGATAATAGTGAATTGACGCCCAAGGATATTTATGATATTGCGGAAGGGGAAAAGAAGGGCGATCAGCAAGCAGCCATAGATGCCTTTGAAGCGCTTGGAAGAGTGGCTGGCTTCACCATTGCCGAATCCCTAAATATTGTGGACGGTATAGTTGTGTTGGGAGGTGGTATTTCCAAGGCATATAAATATATTTTGTCAGCAATGATAAATGAAATGCACGGTACGCGCAGCATGATAAGTGGCAGTATCTTTCCGCGTCTGCAAATGAAAGTTTATAACCTTATGAACGACACTGAAAAAAATATTTTCTTAAAAGATGAATCAAGATTGATTCAAATATCCGGTACCGATAAGAAGATAAAATACAATACCGAGAAAAAGACAGGTGTAATTGTGAGTAAAATAGGAGCCAGTAAGGCAATAGCCCTTGGAGCATATAATTATGCCTTAAATCACTTGGAATTGGATGACTGTATAAAATAAACCAGTCTCTGCTCAATAAATAAATTTTCTCATGCGGTAGCAAGATGAAGTTTGATTTTGACAGTGATATATTAATCAATTTAATGGTATTATTGGATATTATGAAAGGCCATTATCAATACTAAATTGTATTTACTTATAAAAGATGAAAAATTTAACATTAAAACTTTTATTTACGATTGTCATTATTTTGATAGTTCCCTCCCAGCTCAATGCACAGGAGGGCGACGGGAATGCTCATGAGGACGCCAATGTGATAGACACGGCAGCAGTAAAGAATGTTTACATTATTTTTAAAACTCATCTCGACATAGGTTTCACAGACCTTAGTTCGAACGTTGAGAAGAAATATATTAAGAATTTTATCCCCGATGCACTCAAGGTTTCCGAAGAACTACGGAAAAGAGGCACAGGCGAAAATTATGTATGGACAACCGGTTCCTGGCTGGTATGGACATATCTCAATCAAGCATCTCCGGAAGCTGTCAAAGATCTTAAAAAAGCGATAGAACGGGGAGATATCGTATGGAACGGTGTACCATATACGGTTCAGTCCGAGTCTATGAGCAGAGACCTTTTCTCGACCACTCTCGATGTTTCTAAAGAACTTGATAAAATGTTCGGCAAGAAGACTACCGGTGCCAAATTTACCGATGTCCCAGGACATACTCGTGGTATTGTGGGCCCATTGAGCAATGCTGGTATTAAATTCCTACACATAGGTATTAACGGTGCATCGATGAATGCAGACCTGCCGCCTCTGTTCAGATGGCAGGACAATGAAAACAAAGAAATCATTGTGATGTATCAGGGGACTTATGGGAGTGATATGCTGCTGCCAGATGGTAAGTCTATTGTATCGATAAGACTTACCGGTGACAACCAGGGAGCACACAGACCTGATCGGGTTATAAGCTTTTTTGATGAATTAAAAAAGAAGTACCCAAACGCCAACATCAGAAGCACATCGCTCAATGAGGTGCAGTCTATAGTTGAAGGTATGAAAGGTTTACTGCCAGTTATTAAATCTGAGATAGGTGATACCTGGATATACGGTTACGCAAGCGCCCCTCTCCGCATGGCCCGTTACAGAGCTATTTCACGTCTTTATAGTAAATGGCTAAAAGAGGATATGCTCGAGATGCACAGTCCAACCGCCATGACTTTTGCGCTTAGACTTGGAATGGTAGCCGAACATACTTGGGGAGGCGATACCAAGAAATATCTTAAGAATTGGGATCTTTACGATGTGGATGCCTTTAATAAGGCAAGGAGAGAAGGTGTGTTCGATTTTATTCAAACTTCATGGGCAGAACAGGACGCCTATGTGGACCAGGCGATAGCATTGTTGCCCCCGAAACTTCAGGCAGAGGCCAACAACGAGATAAAAAATATTGGCAAAGTGACACCCGTCAATTTCAGTAACCGTAAAGAAAATATTAATGATCTTTCATCATCTGGAGCTTTGCATGTAAAGAAGGGAGGTATGGAGATGACAATAGGAACGTTGGCCTATCAGACATTTTCATTTACTGATTATGAAGAATACCGCGACAGGTACATGAGACATGACAAAGATTGGACTTTGACCGATTTCGGTAAACCAGGACTTCAAAGGAGTAAGGCTGAAAGTGCTACGGTTACACCAGAAGTCAAATACTCAATGTTGACGAATGAGAAGGAAGGCAAGAAAATTTCATGTGAACTTGAATTTCCCGAACATAAGAGTTTCGACAAAAGGGTTTACCCTGAAAAGATGTATGTGGAGTATTTTGTTCCTAAAACAGGTAACAGTATTGACGTGAACGTGTCAATTGTGAACAAACCCGCTGTACGCCTGGCAGAGGCATATTGGTTCTCGTTTATTCCGGAGCACATAATATCGGTTATTGCCGAGAAAACGGGTGAAAGAGTTGATGTGATTGACGTTGTAAAAAATGGTGCCCGTCAGATGCACGGTATCGACGAGTATATTGACATTATAACTACCAACGGTACAGTCAGGATAACCAGTTATGACGCTCCGGTTGTTACAATAGGCGAAAGAAATGCACTTAACTTCTCTAAACGACTGCCAGACATAACAAAAGGGGTACATTTCTGTCTATCTAACAATTTGTGGGGTACCAACTTTAAAATGTGGAATGAGGGTAGTCTCACTTACAGATTCAAACTCGAATTTTTAACAGGAATGAACATCTAAATATTTTTTTTGCTTTTTATAATTGAAGTATTAAAAACCTATTGTATATTTAGCACAAATTAATTTTCGTATTGTGAAGTTCCTGTTAAAGCTGAATATTAATTTGACCTGTTTACTTTGAACCAAATAAACTACAGGTTAATCATACATAACGATGAATATTTTACGTATTGTGTTCATTTTTTTCGCCATTCTTTTGGGAGCTACACCATTTGTTACAGGGCAGGGTAGACCCGAATCTCCCAAACGTCCAAAGATGTCGGGTTTAGCACATGTGGCCTTTGCGACCGATGATTTTGCCAACTCGCGTAAATATTTTAACGAATATCTGGGCTATGCCGAGGTGTACGAGCTCAAGCGCCCTGGAGAAAAGGGCGACACCATCGTATGGATGACGGCTTACAAGGTTAACGATGATCAGGTGATCGAACTTTATCCGGAGAATCCCAATCGTAAGAATAATGATAATAAATTAATGCACATTGCTTTTTTGACTGACGATGCAGAAGCGATGCGGCTTTATCTTGCTTCCAAAGGCTGCAAAGTACCCGCCCAGGTCAACAAAGGAAAATATATTGATAACTTGCAGTTTTTCGTATATGATCCCAATGGTATAGCAATTGAAATTGTTCAATACCCTGGAGAGGGCCTCACCAACCGTTTGCGCGGTAAAAATTTACTCTCCACACCTCTCTCTTCGAAAATCAGCCACGTAGGCTTTAGTTGCTACGATGTGGACAAAGCATTAGATTTTTATCTCAATGTTTTGGGTTTTACCGAATTGTGGCGGCACGGGCCCACTCCCGAGAAGGTGGGATGGGTACACCTGAAATTCCCGGACAGTGATCAAACAATCGAACTGATGCTTTCGGAGAGCGAAAAGCTTAGTAAATTGCAACTTGGTGGACAAAATCATTTTTGTCTGGAAGTCAAGGATATAAAAGTTGTTCAGACGGAACTTGCAAAGCGTGTGCTTCCGCAGGGATGTACGGTCAATGCACCAACAATAGGCAGGAACGATCACAAGCGGCAACTCAATACCAGAAATATTGACGGTACGCGTGTAGAATTTATGGAAGATCACTCATGGGACGGCGCTACTCAACCTTCCTCAACCGGCAGGTTGATGCGTAAACCCAAAAAACAATGAGTTCAACTTAAATCTTGAGAACACAACAATAGAAGTCGGTATAATTGTTTCCAAACACCAGCATTATGATCAAACGTGCATTAATTTCCGTTTTCGTACTGGCAATTTGTTTAAGTATCACCGCACAATACAGCAAAGAAGAACTCTCGCTCAGCATACGCCAGATCAATGAAAAGTATTGCAAAGGAGCAAACTTCTATGTGGGTGTCGCCCCTGGTAGTTCCTATTTGAATAAGATCAATAAAGAAAAGCTGGATTTCATAATGGACGAATTCAAGCATATAACATCCAGTGCCTTCAAACAGACTTACGTTCTGCCTGAGCCAAGTGCTCCTTGGAATGACCAGGAATATAAGCACCGTAATGACCCTGTGTACCTGGCTATCAAAAGAGCAATGCTCAAACACGCTCCTATAAACAATAAGCAGAGTGTGAAGCAGGAATTTCATGAAAGACGGGGGGCTCATGGGCTTGAAACTTTCCCTTGATGCCTTCAAGTCGGTTTAAATTAAATACAATTCATATGAAGCGAGCATGAATTACGAAGTAATCGACTTTGTCAAAATCATTATCACACAAGATCATGACTAAAGCGAGTTCCATATGACACCATTGAAAATAAATATTTTAGTCATATGAAAATAAATATTTTTTTATTACTCATAGCCATTTTTTGTGTAACGAATAATTCCTTTTCCCAATCCATGTCTGTTTTCTGGGAAATAGGCAAAAAAGATAAAAGCGCAGGAGAGTTTGCTTTAGGCCCGTATGATTATTCACAATATAGTAAAAGATTCGGGAATAACGCGGTGGTCTTTGAAATCGGGAAAAGTAAGCCTGAAACAGCTTTCCCATTTGTTTTGCCAGGTCCGTCAGATAGTTGGGCGGGAAACACCTCTAAACAGATAGTCATCCGCTTTGGTATCAAAAATATACCTTCTTCGTGTCCTGCGCGGCTAAAGCTTAATTATGTGGAAACGCATCCTTCTGCTGGTTTACTGGAAATTACCATAAATGGATATAAGTTGGAAAAACAAGCACCCACAGGAAATGATTTGTATTTTACCAGCCATAAAATAAATCCTGCAGATCTGTCTACTACAATTGATATTCCGGGGAACGTCTTGAAAAAAGGAAATAACCTTGTAATAATACAATCTAAAAAAGGGAGTTGGTTGGTGTTCGACAATGTCAGTCTATCAACAGCCTGTAAACTGGAACCGGAAAAGCCAACTGCAGAAATAAATATAATTACTACGGATGTTAAACCGGGATTAATCTACGGGAAAAATCACGAGTTGCGCCAACCTGTCATATTCCAGGTAGCTAACTGGGGAAAGCCACAAATGACAGACGTTTTGATTGATGGAAAAGAATCAGAAAAAATCCTACTCGATACCGGTATAAACACCGTTGAAACCAGCGTGCCCGAGGTAAAGAAGGAAACGGATGTTTCGATTGCATTATCAGTGAAATCCAGAATAGTAGGACAATCTACAGTTAAAGCCTTCCCTGTGAAGAACTGGACAGTTTATCTGGTACAACATACCCATACCGACATTGGTTATACTAAACCTCAGACAGAAATTCTGGCCGAACATATACGATATATTGACTATGCGATTGAATATTGTGAGTTGACAGAGAATTACCCTGATGATGCCAAGTTTCGTTGGACCTGCGAAGCGGCGTGGGCTGTAAAGGAGTGGCTACAAAACAGGCCGAAAGAACAGATTGACAAATTTCTGAAATATGTGAAGGAGGATAGGATAGAGGTAACAGGCATGTTTTTCAATATGTCTGAATTAGTGGATGAGAATTCGTTAAAGACTTTTTTGGAACCTGTCCGAGAGTTTAAAAAACTGGGGATTCCAGTTACCACAGCCATGCAGAATGATGTAAATGGCATTGCTTGGTGTCTGGCTGATTATATGCCGGACCTTGGCATCAAATACTTTACAATGGGTGAAAATGGACACCGGGCACTCATCCCGTTTGACAAACCCACTGTTTATAAATGGGAATCGCCCTCGGGCCGGCAAGTATACTCTTATCGTAGTGATCACTATATGACAGCTAATGGTTGGGGTATTTCGAGAGGTAGTTATGAAGCAATGGCCCCTAATGTTTTCCGTTATCTCGAGGACCTCGAAAAGAGGAGTTATCCATTTGATGCTATTTCGGTTCAGTATTCCGGATATCAAACCGATAATTCACCTCCTTCAATGAAAGAAAACGATTTGATCAGGGACTGGAACAATAAATATGCAGTACCGAAACTTAGAAGTGCAGTATTTCATGAGTTTATGGATTACATTACCAGCAAATATGCCGATAAATTACCAGTTTATCGTGTAGCATATCCTGACTGGTGGACAGATGGTTTCGGATCAGCAGCCCGTGAAACGGCTGCAGCGAGAAGAACGCATTCCGATATGATTGCTGTCCAGGGATTGCTTTCAATGGCCGTACTGAAAGATAAAAAATTGCCAATACATGTGCCCGATAAGATCAGGCATGTACACGAAAACTTGCTGTTTTATGACGAACATACTTATGGTGCTGCTGAAAGTATTCGGGATCCAATGAGCGACAACAGTATGGTACAATGGGCGGAAAAGGCATCATACGCATGGGAGGCACTCAAAACCACCCAAATCATGTATGAAACATCTATCGGCCTTTTACAGGGCGACATCAATCGTGGAGAATACCCTACGGTTACTTTCTACAATACATTGAATTGGGTACGCTCGGGAATGATGGAACTATATATCGACCATGAAATTATACCACGGAATAAACAGTTCAAAATTATCGACGAAAATGGTAAAATGCTGAAAACGCAGGCACTGCGTTCTCGCAATGAAGGTACATATTATGCAATTTATGTCGAAGACATCCCTCCTATGGGTTATAAGACGTATAACATCGTTTTGGAAAATGATGAGGCTCCAAACCTCCCGCTCACATCAATACAGAGTAATACAATTGAAAATGAGTATTTTAAAATTATATTTGACATACATAGTGGTAGTATCAAAAGTTTGTATGACAAAAAGATGAAGCTGGAAATGGTGGATAAAGACTCAGAGTGGAAACTGGGTGATTTGATATATGAAACGCTACGCGGAAATCGCCGTCAAATGGAGCAATATACATTGACCGAATATGATAGGGAAGGATTGACAGACGTTCGCATCAGTGCAGGTAAAAATGGACCGATTTACCAGAGCGTGCATATAGAAGGAAAATCGGGTTGTTGCGACGATGACTTTGGTATAAAGATAGAGGTGCGCCTCTTTCACCAGGAAAAAAGGATAGAATTAAATTATGCAGTTAGAAACGCTCCAATTACAGCTCCCAATGGCGTTTACGTTGCATTTCCATTCAAACTTGACAATGCCAAATTATATTTCGATGTACAAGGCGGCGTGGTAAGTCCAGGTGAAAACCAACTAGAAGGGACCGCTTCGGAGTGGAATACCGTTCAAAACTTTGTCTCAGTCCGTAACAGGAATACGCAAATTGTAATGGGAAGTAACCTGATACCTCTCTTTCAGTTGGGAGGAATGATTTCCGAAAAATTCCAGCGTAAAAAAACGTATGAACTTCCGCACGTATTTTCATGGGTAACCAACAATTACTGGACGACTAATTTCCGCGCCTCCCAGGAAGGCGAATTACGATGGAGCTATTATCTGACTTCTGATAGCGATCTTTCCAATACATTGGCAACCCGGTTTGGCTGGGGCTCACGTGTACCCATTTACGCAAGAGTGATGCCTAAAGGTAAAAATAACAATCAACCGATGAGCTATTCGGCGTTCCGCTTCGGTAAGGATAACCTGCTGATGACTTCGGTAACTCCTTCGGTTGATCAAGGATATGTACTTGTCAATGTCAGGGAATTGGACGGAAAAACCACACCTTTGCAGATAACCGATAGTAAAGGTGAAATAATAGAATTCTCAGTAGTAAACGTCATAGAAGAAC
>DGZP01000122.1:9879-66509 GCA_002398565.1 Proteiniphilum sp. UBA4977 | reverse complement strand
CCGTCGCCCACATGAAACCAGCCTCTTCCATCGTCACCAATAGTTACGTCTTCTTCTATCCGGCCCAGCTTATCGTACCATACTGACCCAGTATAGTCTGTTCCTACAAACATCGGTTTCACACCTCCTTCGGCATTACTCATGATTACAATACAACCATCGGGATGATCTGCATCACCGCGGCAAATCCAGCCCACCACATGTTCATGATCGAAATAATCATCCTGATCGCCATAAGCGAACTCGCGCCTTATGTCCAGCAATTGATCAATAATCCATTGCATGCCCGGCCTGGGGTTATCCCCGCCAATACCGTAATAATCGCCCAGAAAGAGGCAGGGATAACCATCCTTGCGAAGCAGAATAAGAGCATAGGCCTGTGGTTTAAACCAGTCCTGCACATAAGGATCCTTTTCTGTAAGGTGAGAGTCATGGTTGTCTACATAAGTGACTGCCAGCTGAGGCCTTTGAAGCAGGGAGGAATCCATACACCTGTGACGCCTATATGATTCAGGTGCTCTGCATCTTCTTTCAACCTGTTCCACAGGTTCCCGTCATCCGGCAGAAACCATTCGAAGTATTGCATCATTATTCCGTTGGTACGCATAGGTTTGTTAGTGGAATGCTATTTGCATATAAACAACCGGTATGCTAGTGAAGTTTTTGAGAACTGTCAAAAAAAGCCAAAGGACCATATTATAAAGAGGAAGTATATATGCATCGATAAAGAAAAACGATTAAAAAAGGGAATAAATCATAACTTATTATTAATTTTGCAGTTGCAGCAGGTCGGTTTGTCGCTCACCGCAAGGGGGGAGGAAAGTCCGGGCAACGCAGAGCGCCATACTTCCTAACGGGAAGCTGTTCGTGAGAGCAGATGTGCGTAACAGAAAATAACCGCCCCGCAGGGGGTAAGGGTGAAAAGGTGGGGTAAGAGCCCACCGGATGTCGTGGCAACACGGTGTGCCGTACGCGTTATGGGTTGCAAGGCCATGTATACCGGATAATCAGGGTTGCTCGCCCGATGCCGGGGGGTAGGCCGCTAAAGGAGGATGGTGACATCACTCCGCAGATAAATGACAAACATCCTGAATCTTTGGGATACAGAACCCGGCTTACAGACCGGCTGCTTTTTTATAAAAAAGAAAGTTATGGGTAAGAACGGTAAAAACAGATACCGCGAAGAAGAGGAAGAACCCGGCAGACTGGATCGGTTGAGGATGAAGGTGAAGGAGATAATCAGATTTTTATCTTATGACATCTGGCGATCCAATCCTGAAACACTATCCAATAAAAAAAATATTCTCTATAATGCCATCAAGATAGTCATGCTCACCGTGCGGAATGTACAGGAGTTGAATATCGCCGCAAGTTCTCGCTCGCTCACTTACCGTACCCTTCTCTCCATTGTCCCCCTGTTGGCCGTGATTTTTGCCATTGCCCGCGGCTTTGGGATAGAAAATATCATGGAGAGCAGTATTTTTAACCTGATGACGGGGGAGGAGACAAACACTACCGGAGTAGTAACGGAGGCAGTGGCACCATCCGATACAGCATTTTTTGGCATGAATGTGACAGAGGGCGGCGACAACACTGGCAGCGGAGATGCTTCGTTGGGCGGTCACGATCAAATACAGTTTCAGGAGGAAGCCACTGCCGGGGGGAGAACACGTGAGTTCCTGGATTTATTGTTTCGGCTGATCGATAATTCACTGGAGGAGGCCAAAGGCGGAGGTGTATTTGCGGGAGTAGGTATCCTGCTGTTTCTCTATACTATCCTGCTCCTTTTCAATGACATTGAAAACAATCTGAATAAGATATGGCAGGTAAGCAAAGGGCGGAGCATTGGGCGAAAAGTAACTGATTATTCGGCGATGGTACTGCTGATACCCATCTTTTTCATTCTCGTCAACGCATTGAATATACTTAGCTATCCTCAAAACAACACACTCAAGATTATTTATATTCTCTATCCTTTTATTCCGCGGCTCTTAAATATCATCCCCTTCGTGGTGATGATTGTAATATTTACCTCTGTTTATAAATTCCTACCCAATGTGAAGGTGAAATTGCAGAACGCCCTGTTGGCAGGTATTCTTGCGGGGATAGCCTTTCAGTTTTTTCAAATGCTTTACCTGAGCGGGCAGTTATGGATTACACGTTACAATGCCATTTATGGTACTTTTGCCGCCATCCCGCTGATGCTTCTCTGGATACAGCTCTCCTGGTTTATCACCCTCATCGGGGCCGAGGTGTCCTACGCTGCCCAGAATGTACGCAAGTTTTCTTTCGAAAAAGAGACGCGAAACATTAGCCGGAGATACCGGGATTTCTTTACGTTGATGATTGCTTCGGTAATTACTCGTCGTTTTGCAGATGAACTGCCCCCCTATACGGCCGATCAGCTTTCTGAAAAATGCAAGGTGCCTTCACGGCTGACGCATGACATTCTCGACGTGCTGACGGAAGTGAATATAATCTCTCCCACACCCACGCCCGAAGATGAATTGGTAATGGCTTTTCAGCCGGCAGTGGACATCAACCTGATCTCGGTGAACTATCTTATGGCCAAGCTGGATGAAAAAGGGTCGGAGGATTTTATGATCGACATGGAAGGAGAGTTTCATGAACACTGGAAAGTGCTGGTCAACACCCGGCTCTGCATGTATGAGAATAACAGCGATTTGCTGCTGAAAGATCTCTGAAAAATCGCCATCCCCTCTTGTGAGGTCGTACAGCAGGGCACTGATGCAGCAGGGCGAAAGTCCGTTTCTTAATCCTGTACCAGGAAGTCGTACCACTCTGGCCTGAACTTTTTTACTTCCCTGCTTAGCTCCCGCGCTCTTCCCTGACAAAACCGGTCGAGCAGCGACCAGAATTTTTCTCCGTGGTTCAGCTCCACCGTATGGGCCAGTTCGTGCAGAACAACATAGTCGATCAACCTCTCAGGGAGCAGCATCAGGAAGAGGGAAAGATTGATATTTTTCTGTGCAGAACAACTTCCCCAGCGCCCCTTGCTGCTATTGATCCTTATTTCCCGGTATAGAAGGTGGTGTTGCCGGGCAAATGAAGCCGCTTTTCCGGGTAATATCCGTTTGGCCTCGATCCTTAAAACACCTGTAATTGCTTCTTTGATAAACTGTTGACTTTCCAGCAATGAAAGGTCGCTCCGCTGTGGCATGTAGATACGCAGTTCACCTTTTTTTAGTGACAGCGAAGGTGTATCGATAAGACTGTTTCTGACTATCTGCGCGTTAAACGTGAAGCTGCTGACCATATCTTGTTCCCTGAATATTGATCTGGACACTGGTTTTAACCCCGAGAGGCGGGGCCTTAGTTCTTCCAGCACAGAAGCAACCTGCTTCGGACCGAACCGGTAAGGTACAGTCAGCTGAAAGTATCCGTTCTTTTGCCTTGCAATCACTCTTTTTGCCCCTCTGTGAGGGACTACGATGATTTTGCCGAGCTCTTTGTCGAAAAGTTCAACCATCTGGCAAAAATACAATTTTAAAACAGTAACCTTGTTGGTTTTAGCAGGAATCGAAATAAAAAATTTATCTTTGCATAAATTATTTGAACGAGAAAGCCGCATGAATTTTATCCGTTCTTTAGAAGATATTGGTGAGTACGCACTGTTGATGAGAAGAGTACTGTCCGTGCCCGACCGGATGAGGGAGTTCGTGAAAGAATTCATGAAAGGAGTATATACGCTGGGTGTGAACTCCATCTGGATTGTCATCATCATCTCATTCTTCATTGGTGCTGTAATTGTGCTCCAAATTGCATTAAATATTGATTCGCCCTTGTTGCCACGGTTCACGGTAGGCGTAGTATCACGCGAGATTATCCTCCTGGAGTTCTCTTCTACCATCATGTGTCTCATTCTTTCCGGAAAAGTGGGATCGAACGTGGCCTCGGAGATTGGGACAATGCGCATTACCGAACAGATCGATGCGCTCGACATCATGGGTGTGAATTCAGCCAACTATCTTATCCTGCCTAAAATAGCCTCTTTTGTGGCCTTCATGCCGGTGCTTGTGATTTTTAGCATGTTCATGGGCCTTTTTGGCGGGTACATTATTTGCATGGTGCTGGGCACACCTTCGGTCGAAACTTACGTGTACGGTATTCAGGCATTCTTTCGGGAATCGTTCATCTGGTATTCTATTGTTAAATCGATGTTGTTTGGTTTTATCATCGCATCGGTGGCCGCCTACTTCGGTTATACCGCAAAAGGGGGGGCGCTGGAGGTGGGTGCAGCCAGCACCAACTCTGTGGTGATCAACAGCGTATTGATACTGGTGACCGACCTGCTATTCACGCAGTTGGCTTTGGGGTAAATGATTTTGGTATGATAGAGATAAAGAAACTGACGAAGGAGTTCGATGGAAAACTGGTCCTCGACAACATCAATACCACCTTTCACAAAGGGGTGGTAAACATGATCATAGGCCGGAGCGGATCGGGAAAGACGGTACTGCTGAAATGCCTTGTCGGTTTAATTTCTCCTACTTCTGGCGAAATATGGTACGACAGCCGTAAATTTACCGGCATGAAGTCGAGGGATATACGTCGTTTACGCCGGGATATCGGCATGCTCTTTCAGGGAGCAGCCCTGTTCGACTCCCGCACGGTACTCGAGAATGTGATGTTTCCGTTGGAGATGTTTTCGCGTAAAAACAAGCGGGAGCGACGTAAACGTGCGGAGTTTTGCCTTGAACGCGTGAATCTGTCGGAGGCTGCAGACCTTTATCCGTCGGAGATCAGTGGGGGAATGAAGAAGCGTGTTGCTATCGCGAGAGCCATCGCGCTGAACCCGAAATATCTTTTCTGCGATGAACCCAACTCGGGACTCGATCCGAAAACATCGCAGCTGATCGACGAACTGATACAGGATATCACCATCGACTTTGGAATGACCACCGTGGTGGTATCGCACGACATGAATTCGGTAATCAATATCGGAGATAATGTCATTTTTATCAACGAAGGAATCAAAGAGTGGGAGGGATCCAAGTCAGAAGTGATGGGTGCTGATAACGAAAAACTCAACGATTTTGTTTTTGCATCGGATCTCTTCAAAAAGATAAAAGAAGCTGAGGAAATTATTTCTGAGGAGGAGAATCAAAGGAAATGAAATAAATAGAACAATTACACAACAATGGTTGTTATTCAGGGGCGAGAATGATTCCTTTGTACAATTCAATCACACAAAAGCAATTTTTCAGGCGGATGATACAGCCGCCACTATTATAATTTTCAAAAAATCAACATGACAAGTATGTTAAAAATAAAGAATCTGCATGCAATTGTAGAAGAGAAAGAGATCCTGAAAGGTGTAAATCTGGAAGTAAATCAGGGCGAAGTGCATGCAGTGATGGGCCCCAACGGATCCGGAAAAAGTACACTTGCATCGGTGCTGGCGGGCAATCCCAAGTTTGAAGTTACTCGTGGAAATATCCTGTTTAAAGAGAAAGATCTTTTGGAGATGGAGCCCGAAGACCGCGCCCGCGAGGGCCTTTTTCTGAGTTTCCAGTATCCGGTGGAGATACCCGGCGTGAGCATGGTCAACTTCATGCGTGCTGCCGTGAATGAACAACGCAAGTATCGTGGGGAGGACCCTATCTCAGCGACTGACTTCCTGAAGCTGATGCGTGACAAACGTGAACTGCTGGGCATTGATAGCCAGCTGGTAAGCCGCTCGGTGAATGAGGGGTTCTCGGGGGGTGAGAAAAAGAAAAACGAAATATTTCAGATGGCAATGCTCAGCCCACAGCTGGCCATTCTCGACGAAACCGATTCAGGACTCGACATAGATGCCCTTCGGGTGGTAGCAGCCGGTGTGAACAAGCTGCAGACCAAAGAGAATGCCACCATTGTCATCACCCATTACCAGCGACTGCTGGAGTATATCAAACCCGATTATGTGCACGTGCTTTTCGCGGGAAAAATCGTGCGTTCCGGTGGCCCCGAACTCGCGCATGAACTTGAAAGGAGAGGCTATGACTGGCTAATCAATCCATAATCTGCAATCCACTGACAACAATGATAGAACAACAATATATAGATCTGTTTACACAGTTTCGGGAGGAGCTCGATGCACATTCAGTAAGAGGAATGAATAAGCACCGCGATGCCGCCTTTAATACTTTCACTCAGATAGGATTCCCTACTTCAAGACAGGAGGATTACAAACATTCCAATATTGTGCGTACATTCGATATCGACCTAGGATTGAATCTTCGGAACATAGACATCCCGGTGAATCCCTATGATGCTTTCAAATGCGATGTACCCAATCTCTCCACGCATCTTTATTTCTTGATCAACGACAGATACTACGACCGTTTCCAGCCCTCCGAAATATTACCGGAAGGTGTTTTCGCAGGTAGCTTGCAACGTTTTTCGGAATTATTTCCCGAACAATTTACAACACATTATGCCCAAATAGCCGACTACAGCGATAACGGTGTAGTGGCATATAACACCATGTTTGCCCAGGACGGTTTTGTGGTATACGTACCCAAAAATGTGATCCTGGAAAAGCCATTGCAGCTCATCAACATCCTGAGGGGAGGGGTTGACCTGAGCGTGAACAGGAGAATTCTGATTATCGCCGAAGAAAATGCCCAGGTGAAGTTGCTGATATGCGACCATACCGTGGATGATATTCATTTTGTGGTGACCCAGGTGACTGAAGTCTTTGCTGGTGCTTCTGCCCAGGTGGATATATACGAGCTTGAAGAAAACTCAGAAAAGGTGACCCGGCTCAACAACCTGTTTAGCGAGCAGAGAGGCCATTCCAACGTGGTGACCAGTAGTATCACGCTGCACAACGGATATACACGAAACAACTATCGTTTCCGGCTCCTTGGAGAACATGCCGAGGCACATGCCGGAGGCCTGGCCATCTGCGACAAGAAACAGCACATTGACAATTTCGCTTTTCTCGATCATCTCACTCCCAATTGCATGAGTAATGAATTGTTTAAAAACGTGCTGAACGATCAGGCAACAGGTGTCTTTTGCGGCAAGATTCAGGTGGAGAAAGACGCACAGAAGACGATGGCATATCAGAATAATCGCAACTTGCTGACTTCAGATTCGGCACAGATGTTCTCCAAGCCGCAGCTTGAGATTTATGCCGATGATGTCAAATGTTCCCACGGCCTCACCACAGGGCAGCTCGACGAGGAGGCACTCTTCTATATGCGCGCACGTGGTATCGACAAGGAAGAGGCACGCCTTCTCCTGATGGTGGCCTTTACGCGTGATGTGGTAGACATGGTGCGCATAGAAAGTTTGCAGGAACGACTGACGAGCTTGATCAACAAGCGTTTCCGGGGCGAGTTGATGCGTTGCGGGAATTGTAACGTATGCAAATGAGAATTAGTAATTATTGATTGACAAGTTAGCACAGGATACTGACTGCAGATTATAAACAATTGAAAGAACTGGATATATATAAGATACGGGGCGACTTTCCGATCCTCTCACGTGAGGTATACGGCAAGCCGCTGGTTTATCTCGACAACGCGGCAACCACGCAGAAGCCACATTGTGTGATGGATAAGATTACAGGAATGTATTCAACCGTAAACGCCAATGTGCACAGGGGAGTGCATTTCCTGAGCCAGGCCGCCACGGATGAACACGAGGCAGCACGACGGACGGTGGCACGGTTTATAAATGCTGCATCCGAAAATGAGATCGTCTTCACGCGCGGTGCTACTGAGTCGATTAACCTGGTAGCATCCTCTTATTGCCGTACCTTTTGCCGGGAAGGTGATGAGATACTGATCACTGCCATGGAGCATCACTCCAATATCGTACCCTGGCAGTTGCAGGCGGGTATCTTCGGACTGAAACTCAGGATAGCTCCCATCAATGAAAAAGGTGAATTACTTCTGGATGAATTAGAAAGACTGATCACACCACGTACCAAAATTATCGCGATCACCCATATTTCGAATGTGCTGGGCACAATCAATCCGGTTCAAAAAATCGTGGCAACAGCCCATAGACATGATATCCCTGTTTTAATAGATGCAGCCCAGAGTGTACAGCATTGTGAGGTAGACGTTCAACAAATTGATTGCGACTTTCTTGCTTTTTCCTCCCACAAGATCTATGGCCCTACCGGCGTGGGTGTGTTGTACGGAAAAGAAAAATGGCTGAATGCCCTGCCTCCCTATCAGGGGGGGGGGGAGATGATTGCCAGTGTTTCGTTTGAGAAGACAACCTTCAACAGGCTTCCGTTTAAATTTGAGGCAGGAACACCCGATTTCGTGGGTACGGCTGCCCTGGCTACCGCTTTGGACTACGTTTCCTCCATTGGGTTGAAAAATATTGCCGCATATGAGCATATGTTGTTGCAATATGCCACGGAACAGATGCTTGCCATTCCCCGACTTCGAATTCTTGGAACCGCCGGCGAAAAAAGCAGCGTGATCTCTTTTCTTGTGGAAGGTATTCACCCATACGACATGGGCACGCTACTCGATAAAATGGGTATTGCCGTACGCACCGGCCACCACTGTGCCGAACCGTTGATGCGGGTATTGGGAATTGATGGTAATGTGCGGGCATCCTTTGCCTTTTACAATACAAGAGAAGAGATCGATTTATTTGTGAAAGGCATAGACCGGATTGTAAAGATGTTTTGAACAATATTGTGCAACATATGTAGCTGATTACATTCGCCCGGACTCTTCTTAATTCCATATAAAAAATGTCTGGATATAGCCGGAACGAAGGCCATGCTTTGTTCATTCTACTGAGAAGAATGAGGAGGATTGCTCTCAAGATGGCCGCCGGCGTCCTGATAAAAGACGTCATTTGTAATACACGCCCAAAGCACCCGGACAGCGGTCATGGATACTTCGTTTAATGTGAACGCATATAGAGCCAGCGAGACAATCCAGGCTGTTCTCGATTCGCTCAATTATAGTTATACACTCACCACAAATCAGGCTACCATTGACAAAATATTGCAGGAACTGCAAAAAATGGAACCTGTCAGGTTAAATCACCAGGAAAATAAAGTTTATGTTTCCCTCTGATCCTTCACAGCCTTCTGATCTGTGTTTTGCCTTGATCGATTCCGCGGACTCATGAACTTTTTCTCCTCCCTCCCCGTCATTTGTCTTTCTTTTGCTAACAACCTGTCTTTAAGATGTAATTTATGAAAAAACATCCAATTTTGCTTGGATTTAATAAAATTATTCTATAAATTTCTCCTCAGAAAGATAGTATTTAAAAGAGAGGAAGGTTTTTTTGAATATTCCGATAACCTTAACAACGCTGCTTGTCTGCCAGATTTTTTTGGCGGAACACGCCGGAGCGCAGTCGCATACCGCCGCTGTCACTGTGAACATCCGGTTTCTTCCGGTACAGACGATTACCGTACAAACCTCCCAGCAAACCACCGATCTTGTGTATGCCACTCCCGAAGATTATGAGAACGGAGTAGCTATCAATCAAGACGATCATCTCACTGTGTTCAGTAGCGGCGGCTTCCAGGTTACGGTAGCCGGTGGCTATGCTGGCTTTTCACGGTCGGGCGGCAGTGAGACCATTCCGGTAAGTGATGTGATTGTCAGGGCAGGTGACGGTTCCAACAGCGGAACACATGCCCGCTATACAGAAGCAACCCTCTCTGCGACCTCCGTTCCCATCATCGAGTCCGAAGGCGGAGGGAGAAACCTGAAATACAATGTTACCTACGATAACAGGATTGCCGGATTGGCACAAAAGTATATCGACAAATATGTCAGTTCCGACGGAGTTGAAACGGTATATAGCACAAATGTAACCTATACCATAACTACCCGATAGGATGGAGTTTCACCTTATTCAATCAATCATTATTTGTAATCGTTTGCAAGCGAATTATCCAGGAAATGTCCATTTTTATTGTATATATTGTCTTTTTTATTTCATTTGTATCGTGATTTATATGTAGAATACTGTTAAATTTTTTCAAAGGAAATGAAACTTCATGGGTGTGTTAAATCTTATTTCCTTCAGGTTCGGAACCACTTTTTAACAGAATAAACTGTTATTCAGCGAATATTTAGAATTGGAAAAAGAAGAGTCGAGTATTATATTTTACGGACAATACATGGATTTCAGCATATTTATGTAATGATTAGGTAAGATGCACAAAATAAGCAAGATGGTTTTTGACGTAATTCTGATAAAATAAGAATAACTTTAAATAAAGTTAAATATATGTCTTTTATTTGTATAACAACGAAACAGGTCGTATATTTGCGGCGAAAAAAATATTGTCTCACAGCAACCAGTTGATACATAGAGTGTTGAAATATTTTTTTGTTTAATTGTCCCGTTTTCTCTAATAATTTAATAAAATGGACATAATTAACGAAAATTGCAAATTAGAGCGATAAACGAGAAGGTAAATAACAATTTATCATCACAGCAAACTGAAAAATAACAATTATCTGTTTTTACCGGACTCGTCGTCTTGAATTGAATATATTTTGTCTTAAAAATACAACAATGCCGGTTGAAGGACAATAAACTAAGGCAATAAAAGTAATTTTATATATTTACAGCAATATTCTTTAAAATCACATCAAATTAATTAGAATGAAAACAAAAAATTTATTTATCGCATGTGCGCTTTTCCTTCTTGGTCTTGCTAATGCAAACAGTGCAATGGCAGAAAACACAGATAATGTGACGTTGAATCTGAAGTTCAAACCGGTACAAACAATCACGGTCAATCCAACACAGGAGACAGTAGACTTTTTGTATCAAACAGAAACTGACTATACAGATGGGGTTACTTTGGCTGTCAAAACAAAACACCTCAAGGTCTTTAGTACCGGAGGATTTGTGGTGAACGTAAAAGCATCGGCTGCAAACTTTACATCCGGGAATACCAATCTGACCATTCCTGTAGGTGACGTCAGCGTGAAAGCTTCGAAATCAGTAGGTAACCCAAGAACATACGCAGTTATTGATGTAGCAAAGGCACTTTCAACTACTGATCAAATACTTATCCAATCCAACGGGGGGGGTAAAGACCTCGAGTTCGATGTGGAATATGACAACACGGAAGATGCTGCCGAAGCCTATATCGACGGGTATAACGTCTCTCACGTGGATGGTGACGGGGCCACCGTGTTTACCACCACCCTGACCTATACTATCACAACGATTTGAAAATATTTTATTTCACACAAAAAGGGAGGGGTGTCTTTTCTTTTCGACCATACCTTCCCTTTTTTTAGTTTAATCACGCTTCAGTAACGAAAACCTGTCACATATGAGAAATTGGCCATGGAAACGCTCAATCCTGGTATGCGGTATCTTTCTTGTCCTTTCCCCCATGCTCAGGGCACAGGTAGGGTTATCGGTCTCCCCGCCGAGGGTGTATTATACACTGGGTGCAGGTGAGAGCGCTACCCAGCAGATATTGGTGAATAATACCAGCAAACAACATACGCTCGATCTTTCCATCACTTTTGGCGACTGGAAATACGATGAAAACGGCAATAATATCATGCTGCCGCCTGACACACTCCTAAACAGTTGCGCGTCATGGCTCAGCCTGCCGGAAGGAACCTATATCACGCTGGAACCGGGAGAGAGTCGCAATATCACGCTTGTGATGACGGTGCCTGCTGGAATTGAAGCGAAAGAGAACGTCCAGACATCCATGCTTTATGTGACCCAGATGAATCCGGTAGATGGTGTGGATGCCCGCGGCACAGCTATCCGGATCAATGTGCGTCAGGGAATCAAAATCTATCGGAAAGGTCTGCAGCAGGAGCAAAAACAACTGGAAATTGAAAATATGTCATTGGACAGAGAAAATAATATCATCGGGCTTCTTTTTCACAACAAAGGGAACACCTGGGTGAACGGCATCTTAAAAACCACTTTGTTTAACCGCACTACTGGTAAGGAGGTATCGCTGGGTGAGAGCGAATTTTACACCATGCCGGGTGACCAGCGTAAGATAGATATTCCTATCAAAGAACCTCTGGTAAAAGGAGATTATACCGCCACCGTCATACTCGATTATGGTGATGAGACCGCATTGGAAGCAGCAGAATTGGAATTCAGCCATGAGTAAACGCAGTCTGTTATATTGCTGCATCGCTTTCGTCGTTACATTGCCATCCTATACACAAGAGTTTGAGTTATGGGGAAATCCCTATATAGGAATATATTCCTATAACGGCATCACCACCAACGGTTATTATACGCTTGCCATTAAGGAGCAATGGGGAACACAGTTATATGCGGAGAACTGGCGGGTTACAGTCAGGCTGACAGGCAATATTGTTTCAAAAGATGGCACGAAGGTTTTCCCGTCCGACAAAGTGGGCCTTATCCTGACAAGTACCGAAGGGCAGCCCGTCATCAATATTCCGGGTGTCAATCAAATTAACGTTCCTTATCCCGTGATGCTGCTCGGTTCACAGGAAAGAGACCTGGTAAATGGCGCAAACGTGGCGTTATCCAATAAGGTGGGAAATAATTTTGTCTATTATCAGTTTCAGATGAATTTTCAGCTGGCTGCCATCGGGGGAGGCTACCTAGATATACTGGATGATGACAACGGCAACAAGACAATTACTTATTCAGCTCCTTTCGAGTTCAAAGCCTATATCGGGGGGAATGTATTTACCATTCACCGTACGTACGACATCTTACAGGTTCACAAGCTTTCTACCAATGCAAATAATTATTCCATTCTTGTTGATCCGGCGACCGTGAATATGGAATTTAATACTGCAGCCGATTATGTGAACGGGAAAAACATCACCTATCCCAACGGTATAACTGTAAAATCCAATGTAGCTTATCAGTTAAGGGTGAGTTCCATTTACCCCAATCTATCTTCTACATCGGGGAATATATTGCCTTTGGATTTGGTACGGATTCAATTGTCGGACAATACACAATCCACTTCCTCCATGCCGCTCTCCGGTGCGATGGTACCAATGCTCAACGGTGCAGCAACCGGAAGTGGTGAGAAAAAATATAATTTGACATTCACCACCGTGCCCAATGATTCCCGGATTTTTAATATTCCCACCGAACAATACAGTACCAGTCTGCTCTTCGAAATTACCCCCCAATAGCAATGTGGCGTAAAACAGGATCAATAGCTGTACTCGTTTTTCTGGCTTGCTTTCATTTTCTTTTTGCAACGAAAGCAGGAATAGTTGCTGTACCGCCTGTCGATCTTGAAATAAGTACCCTGTCAGACAAAGGACAGTTGCTGAGTCATGTGCTCAAAGTGGTCAATCACGCCGAAAGTGCCTTCAGCGGCATCATCGGGGTAAACGCGCCTACCGGTATTCGGGTGCTCTCCCAGGATGAACGGACGGTATACATAGCTGCGGGCGACAGCGGGTTTGTTTCCTTCAAGCTGCTGCTGACAAAAGATCTGACCGCAGGTGAGAAGCGGATACGGTATGATTTGTTGAACGAAGCCAAAGAACACGTGGTAAGTCGCGAGACATCGCTGGAGATTAAACGACATGAACAGCTTATATTGCTGACAGATAATGCTCCGGTGCTGATTACCAATCCCGAAGATTCAGTGCGGCTCCGTGTGACGATCAAGAACAACGGAAATATTTCCGAACAGATAACGCTGGTGTTCAATGTGCCCAATCTGCGGAGTGCGGCACCCTTCACCGAAATGACCGCATCCGTGCTACCCGGGGAGCAACGGGAATTTATCCACAGTTTTATCGCGAGCAGCAACCTGCTTGCCGCGGAACGTTTTGAGGTGCGGATAACAGCCATGAAGGGGAGTGAGAAAAAAATAGTCGACTCCAGAACGATAACCATCCACAACATCAGTACCCGGCGCAGTTACAACTCTTTCCTGCTTGATCAGATGACAGAATACAGCGAGGGCATATCAGACAATGCGGTTCAGCTGAGCTATCGCACCTATAACTATGTGTCCTCCACCATCCAGTTACAGGGAGGGGGTTACCTCGATCTGCCTGCAGGATTTTTGCACCTTAAGGGCAACATCTATCAGTATAACATCCAGCCCCTCCCCTATGTGACCAATACATCGCTTACCTACCGGCTCCATGAGCATGAGTTTTCTTTGGGAAATGTGGGTGAACAGGCAGAGCTTTCACTCTATGGCAGAGGGGCGAAAGCAAGCTTCTCCGACAGTACCCGAAACAAACGGTTGACCATTGGTGCCATTGACCAAAACTACAACCTGTTATCCGGCAATCCATGGTTTGACGATTATTACTCTTTTTTTATAAAAGGAGAGTTGGGAGCAAGCACAGGGAGAACGGGAGCTACAGTGGGCTATATCTTTCAGCGCAATCCTTATGAACAGGCCCGATTTCAGGTAGGCTCTCTCGCATGGCGTTTCCGTTTCAACGACCTGTGGGAGCTGGAGATGATGGGTTACGGTTCGATGGCGCAATATTGGGATATGGAGGGTAGTAAACTCACCGGTACAGCCGAACTACGCTATCAGGGTACTCTTTTTTCCGATCTCATATTAAACGGATCGGCTTACTACAGCGATCCTTACTTCTCGGGTAACCGTAAGGGAGTGACATCATTCAACCAAAATATCAGCAAGAGAATTACTGACGGTATCCACCTGAATGGCTCCTTCAGCTACAATAAATCGGAGCCCAAATCTTATGCTTACAACTACAATTATCGGTCACAGAACAGCTTTGGGAGTTTCTCCGTCTCATTGCCCCCTCTTCCCGGTTTTACCTCATCCTTGATGTACAATTACCAGGGAGAAAGTTCTTCTTCTTATTCAAGATATGTAGGAGAAGGGGCTGCAGACCGAAATCTGACAATGGATGCCCACCGTCTGGGATGGCAATGGCGGTGGCAGCATCCTGCCGGTAACCACTCTCTCTATGGCAGTCTGGAGGGAGGATACTATCGAAACCCTGTGAATAAAAGCCGCGAGAGACAGGGAAAGGCGTCATTGAGCTACGCATACCGATGGCTCACCACCGGGATTGCCTGGCAGCAGGGGGCTTACTATCTCTATGAGCAGGTAATGGCGCAACAACAAAACCGGATGTTTACCCGGTTCTCCGCATCTGCATTGGTCAACCATCGCTTTTCAAAAAAAATTCAACTCACCTCCGGATTCAACTTTACACGCGATGTGTACCAGGGCAGTGTGCCATCGGTGAACATACAAGCAAGGTATTTCACCCGACATAATTTCTCCCTCTCTTTCAGTGGGTACTGGTATCAGTATCCCTTCATGCAAAACAGGGATATTTTGAACCTGGAGGTGGGTGTACGCTATCAATTTAGAAAAGGGCAGCCGCTGACAGGGAAGAAAAGTACGCTGATTGCGAAAGTTTATTACGACTACAATGGCAACGGCCGCTACGATAAGGGTGATACACCGGCGGAAGGTTATCTGCTCGACATCGACCGGAAAGCATTTGTCTCAGGTAGTAACGGCGAAGTGCGCTATACCTCCGTACCCTTTGGAAACTATTCCGTCAAACCGATGCAAACCGGTGAATGGTCGTTTGGTCAACAGGAGATTGAAGTCAA
This sequence comes from Proteiniphilum sp. UBA4977, assembly GCA_002398565.1. Taxonomy (GTDB): domain Bacteria; phylum Bacteroidota; class Bacteroidia; order Bacteroidales; family Dysgonomonadaceae; genus Proteiniphilum. The sequence continues at coordinate 50,942 of DGZP01000122.1, read as the reverse complement.
CCGTTTCAAAACAGTGACAGAGATACCCCTTCGCCAGAGCGGCACCCTGCAGGGCAGCATTCGCTATGAGGCGAGCGAGAACAGCGTGGAGATCGTGCAGCGGAACGAAGGATTCCGCTTCACCATCAGCGGTCACGGAGGGAGGTTTCAGCAAACAGTGGTAACCGACGACTACGGCCGTTTTATTGCCTTCCTTCCTGTGGGGGAATATACCATCACACTAGATAAGAGGACATTGGTAGAGCATACCGATTGTGCGGAACCAGTACAAAACTTCAGGATGGAAGTTGGCAGAGTGAACGAACTGGAACCGTTCGTCATCGGGATAAAAACCCGGAAAGTGAATGTGAAGAAGTTTTTTGCACAGGAAGTGCAATAAATGCCTCTTAGTGTTCAGTTCCGACCTCCGGTATAGTGATATGCCGGATTTTTTTGTTTTTTCAAATTTCGCTCATTCTTTTCTGCATTATTCGTGTCTAAAGTGTAAGAAACGAAAAGAAGATTAGGTTACACCTGTTATTCATGTGAAGTAACCGGTTTATTTTACCGTAAAGGCTCTGTCTGATTATTTTCTCTTTCTCTGCTTTTTGTCTTCCTTAAAGTAAATCATGCGTGATTCAATTCCATATGCTGTGATATAGTTATGGATCATCTCAAGAAACTGTGCACCGAAGCGTTCTGCTTTAACCTTTCCGAAACCGTGGATCTTCAGTAACTCCTTTTCTGTCTCCGGCAGGTAATCGGCCATTTGCACCAGTGTTTTCACCGATGCGACAATGTATACCGGCAGGCTCTCTTCTTTGCTGATTTTATTTCGCAGTTGCACCAGTTCGGTCAACAGCTCCGGGTGGATCGACTTGAGTTGTTCTCCCTTGCTGTCGCGACTGTAGGAAGTGACAACCAAAGCCGGTTTTCTGAACAGACTCCGTGCCTTGTAATATGCCTCTACGCTGAAGTCCGCCGCGGTAGCGCTGATCAGCTGCTTCTTCAGGGCTGCCGCAGTAAAAATGGCGGTGATATCATCGTCGTACTCCCGTGCATTCGCCCTGTTATCGGTGGTTGCTGCCGATTCCTGTATCGAGCGTGACAAGGTATCAATTTTATCGACAAAATAGGCCGCGGAAGCGTTGATCCGTACTGCGAGGAAGGTGCTGTCGACCGGAGTTTGACGGATTATTTGCTGCAGCTGCATCCTGAATTTACTGGCTACCTGCTCTATTTCTGCCAGTTGTTTGCGGATTCCATCCACAAAAGGAATGGTTCCTTCGTTAAAGGAGGATTCGTTTTCTTTGGTTGCGAAGTACCAGGAGCGTGCCATTTGAAGGAGAGGCGAAAAGTCGAACAGTTGCAGCACTAACATCGTCCTGAATTGTTCCTTTGCTGAGTGAAGTTCCTCTATAACTCTTGTGGTTTCCGGTTTGGAGGAGGAGAAGCGGACAACCTGTTCATCCACTCCAATGCTATAGCGGTTGATCGGACTTTTCAGCACCAGGCTGTGGAGTGAACGGCATCGGCTCAGTGCCACGTAGACCTGTCCCGGTGAAAAGGCTTTTCCCGCGTCGATGATCGCTTTGTCGAAAGTAAGGCCCTGGCTTTTGTGGATGGTGATGGCCCAGGCAAGCCGCAGGGGGAGCTGTTCGAAGGTACCGATGATCTCCTCCTCCACCGTTTGATTTTCCGGGTTGGTGGTATAGCGGATATTCTCCCAGGTCACCGGCGAGACAGTTATTTCATCCGTATCGCCGGGACAATGTACGGTAACCACCTCGTCGCGGATGCGGCTGATGGTGCCTATTTTTCCATTGAAAAAGCGTCGGGGTGTTTCGGTATCGTTCCGCACGAACATTACCTTGGTACCCTCCTTCAGTTCAAGCTGCTGCTCCACAGGAAATGCATTCTCCGGAAACTCACCCTTCACCACCGCTTTGAATAGATGTATCTTCGTGGTGATTTTTTTTAATTCAGCGAAGTTGATGGTATCCGCACTGAAGTTGTGCGTGGTAAGCGTAATATAATTTTCTTCGGGCGACGGGTTAAAATGCGGCTCGTAGCGGCTTTGTAGCAAGCTATACCCTTCCGGAGAAAGGGCATCGTTTCGCACCTCATTCAAAATCTTGATAAAAACGTTGTCTGACTGTCTGAAGATCTTGTCAAATTCCACATAAACAGGAGGAGCCTCCCGCATGACGTAACTGTGGAAAAAATAAATTCCCTGGTAATAAGTTGATAGGATCTGCCATTCATCCGCCTTGGCGACTGGTGACAGCTGGTAGAGATCGCCGATAAAAATCATTTGCACACCACCAAAGGGTTCGGCATGGCGGTGACGCACATGGCGCAGCACCGTGTCGATGGCATCCAGCACATCGGCCCGCACCATGCTGATCTCGTCGATCACCAGCACCTCCAACTCACGGATCACGTTGCGACGGGCGCTGTTCATCTTCATGCGTGCGATCAGCGCTTCCCGTCCGGCCGGGGTTGGCGTGAAAGGAGTGAAGGGCAACTGAAAGAAGGAGTGGATGGTTGTCCCGCCGGCATTGACAGCGGCCACGCCCGTGGGTGCCACCACTGCCAGCTGCTTCGTCGTCTCGGCACGAAACTGACGCAGGAAGGTAGTCTTCCCCGTTCCGGCTTTTCCTGTTATAAATATGTTCCGGGCAGTGTGGGTTGCAAATTCTTTCGCGCATTCATATGGAGAGAGGTCATGCATATAATTTCTCACTTATAACATAGTCCTTTTCAGGAAAAGTTTGAAAAATGGATCAGTAATAAAATATTCACTGTCAATCTTATCGATTACTCCGTCATTTGTAAGTCCTTTTGCAGCTCTTTGCAAGGTAGCTGAACTGGGTAAACGGTGTGTTATTTTATAGGACTCTGAGAAAATGTTTTCTCCGCCAGTGCACAATGCAATCAATAATTGCTTCTTGCTTGTGGACTGATTTTCAAATAATTCCATAAAATAATCACTTTTCATTGCGACAACTTGTAAGATACATTCATCTACTATTTCATGAGATATGTCGGCATGATGTGATACATTTGACCAGATTTCAGAAGCCAATTGCTGGATATAATGTGGGATATTGGCAGCTGCTTTGATAATATATTCGGCAATTTCCAAATCAAGTTTTATCTCTTTTCTTGCAAAATTATTCTGTAAAAAATGAATTGTTTCTTTCTTTGGTAGATAATTAATAGTCATCTGCGTTGCTGCATGATAAAAGGGCCTTTTTTTATCATTAAACATTGCCTGCATTATGTGCGTTTTACTACCGAAGAAAATGTAATTAACATGTTTTTGGTGTTGTATTTTACTACGTAAAAGACCTTCAAAATTGATTTTATTCAATTTCTCAACTTCCTGGAATTCGTCGAAAAAAATTAGAACCCTTTTTTTCTTCCCGGCGAGTGCTTCCGGAATATCCAGTAATTGGGAAATATCCGTTTCATCGATTTGTTTTTTAGTAATATCAAGGGATAGTTCAGGATTTCCGTCAGGGGTGAATCTAATTACAGGACGGATGTTTTTAGCAATAGAATTAAATGTTTCAGCAAATCTTTGTAAATTGCGTTGTTTCGATGCCACTGCTTTGGTGTAAAGCCGAACAAAGGATTCTACAGAAAATACTGGCATGAAATCAAAATAAATACAAATAAATCCTTGTTCTTCTAACAGCTGTATAGCCTTTACAACCAATGATGTTTTACCAAATCTTCTGGGAGCATACAAAACCATGTTATTTCCACCGGCAAGAGTCTTTACAATATGATCACATTCTTTGTGACGGTCATAAAAACTTTCTCCGGTTGCTACTGTGCCAAAAGTGAAAGGATTCATACTCGCATAGTTTTTTACAAAGATATACAGCTTTTCCAATTATGCAAAAAAGCATTATGCAAAAAAGCATAATTGGTTGAAATAAAATAATTATTACATTTGCTGTTCCTACTCAGCTTAGTCAAATTATTTTCAAAGGACCGATGATATGAAACAACTTTTTTTTATTGTTTTATCTGCTTTTATGTCTATGGCAGCGCTTGCTCAGGTTCCACAAAATCTAGAAAGCGAGCTGGTACTTCTTAATGTAAGAACCGGGAAAGAAGAGGTTATCCTGCGCGAAAGTCGTCATTTTGAAGCACCTAACTGGTCCCGCGACGGGAAATATCTGATTGTAAATGCAGACGGAAAGCTGGAAAGGGTATCGGTCAACGGCAAAAAACTAGGCATCATTGATACCGGATTTGCTGACCGGTGTAACAATGACCACGGGTTGACCTTCGATGGCAGATGGCTGATCATCAGTCATAATGTTCCCGGAGTAAGCTCGGCAAAAGGTGGTTCACGTATTTTCATGCTGCCGGCAATGGGTGGCGTACCACGGTTGATAACCAGTAATTATCCCAGTTACTGGCATGGTGTAAGTCCCGATAATCGCTGGGTGACCTATTGTGCCATGCGCAACGGCGAATGGGATGTGTACAAAACAGATGTTTATACTGACGAAGAGGTGCGACTGACCAATGCAGAGGGACTCGACGATGGTCCGGAGTACAGTTACGATGGACGGTGGATTTATTTCAACAGTCATCGTACAGGGCGGATGCATCTGTACAGGATGCGCCCAGATGGAAGCGAACAGACGCAACTTACCTTCGACGATTACGACAACTGGTTTCCTCATCCCTCACCCGAGGGCAAAAGCGTCGCTTATATCGCTTATATCGAAGACCAGCAAGGCAGGCATCCATTCGGGAAGAATGTGAAATTGCGATTGTTGAACGTGGATTCAAAAGAGGCGCGTGACCTGACACCCGTTTTCTATGGAGGCCAGGGTTCATTTAACGTACATAGCTGGTCGCCCGATGGAAATTGTGTGGCATTTGTAAGATATATCAATAATGACTGATGAGAGGGGTTTCAGTAAATAACCATGGTGTCAAAAAATAAAGTGATCGTATGAATTTTGGAAAAGTAGATGACCCCACGATCATAGATTTCAGTATTCCTGTCGATGATTCAGCCACGCTGAAGGTTTTGAATAACGGGGCTGATGATTCTTTTGAAGTCTATATAGGTTGTGCGAAATGGAATAAAACCGATTTGAAGGGTTTCTATCCAAAAGGCACAAAAGATGAACTCACCTATTATTCCCGACAGTTCAATTCCATTGAGATGAATTCCGTGTTTTACAATATGCCTGAAGCTGGACAGGTATTGAAATGGAAAAACAAGACACCGGAGGGATTTAAATTTTTCCCTAAAATCACACAATCGATCAGTCATATGCGCCGGTTGAGTAACGTGGAAGAGCTGACGAGTATCTATTGCGATGCCATTTCGCATTTCGAGGAGAAGCTTGGAATGTGTTTTTTGCAATTGCACGAAAACTTTGGTGTCAATAGTTATGACAAGCTGAAAGCATTTATAACAGACTTTCCGAGGGTTATTCCGCTCGCGGTGGAAGTTCGTGGAAAAGAATGGTATCGGGACAAAGACATCTGGGGCGAATATTGTCGTTTTCTGGAGACACAGCATACAACCAATATCATTGTCGACACTGCCGGCAGACGTGACATGATGCATATGCGACTGACTACTCCCATAGCTTTCATTCGTTTTGTTGGTTGTAATGTGGACCAAATAGATTTCCGGCGCATAGACAATTGGGTAGAACGAATTGTGCAGTGGAAAGAAACCGGATTGAAGCAACTCTGTTTTTTTATACATCAGAATGTGGAAAAATCATCGCCTCTTTTTTCGGCTTACCTGATTGAAAAGCTTAACAACAGGCTGAATATCAGATTGCACATTCCGGAAGTTGCAAGCGGGAAGACAAAATTGTTTTAAGATAAATATCAGGTATCATGGTAAAAAGTATTACAACACTCGCTCTTTTATTGAATTTATCTCTGTGGCCCGTCATCATGCTCGCACAACAGAGACCGGTAAGAATTGGTATTGACGGCTTGTCTCATGACCATATTCACGGTCTATTGAAAAATCACAAGGAACGAAACGATATTCAAATTGTCGGCATCGCCGAGTCCAATAAAGAAAAAGCACATGCGCTTGCAGACCGGTATGGATTTGATATGGCTATCGTGTATGATGATCTTGCGACAATGATCGGAGAGACCAGGCCTGAAGGTGTGGTTGCTTTTAATTCTATATATGATCATCTGAGCACAGTGGAGATATGTGCACCGAAAGGAATTCATGTAATGGTGGAAAAGCCGTTGGCCGTGAATGCGGAGCATGCAGATAAAATGGCGGGTTTGGCAAGGAAACACCATATTCTTCTGCTCACCAATTACGAGACTTCGTGGTATCCTACACATTACAAACTTTTTGAAATGGCAATTGAGAAAAAGGAAATTGGCGAGATCAATAAAGTAATGATCAACGACGGACATAAGGGACCGGTGGAGATAGGCTGCTCACCGGAGTTCCTTGCCTGGCTCACCGATCCGGTGTTGAACGGGGGTGGGGCGGTTGTCGATTTTGGCTGTTACGGCGCCAACCTGATGACGTGGATCATGCAGAATGAAGAACCTGAAACGGTGACAGCTGTTTTACAGACAATCAAGCCGGATGTTTATCCCAAAGTGGATGACCAGGCTACGATCATCCTGACCTATCCGCACGCGCAGGCAGTCATTCAGGGATCATGGAACTGGCCCGTAGACAGGAAGGATATCTCTGTTTACGGAAAAGAAGGATATGTCACTGCACACAATGCACACGACCTGGAGTATCGTTTGACCCGTAAGGTACCCAGGCAGGAGATAAAAGTCGACGGGTTCCCTATGGCTGCAAAGGATCCGTTTAGTTATTTCGCGAAAGTAATCAGGGAAGAACTCAAAGTGGAAAAAACAGACCTTTCTTCGCTGGAAAATAATCTGATTGTCGTTAAAATATTGGATGCTGCCAGACAAAGTGCCGCAGAGGAGAAGACTATTCTCTTTAAAAAATAGGAAGCTTTCCTGGCCGGGGTCGCCATTCAAAATACAGGTCTGTTGGTTTGCGCCGCCACAGGGAACGGATGCGATGGATCTTTTTACGCAGTGCAGTACTACATTCGCTCCGGTACGTCGATACCAAAAAGCGACATTCCCTTTTTAATGGTCAGGGCGATATTTTTTGACAACAACAACCGGAAGGCGCGCAGGGCACTGTCCTCCTCACGTAGCATGGGGTAGTCGTGATAAAACTGGTTGTACTCCTTAGCCAGGTCATAGATGTAGTTGGCGATCAGCGATACGTTGTATTCCGACCCTGCCTGCTGCACCACGCCGGGAAACTCGCTGAGCAACTGCACCAGGCCCTCTTCCTTTTCCGAGAGGACAAGAATGTTTTCAAGCTTTTCAGGGATGGCAATACCCTGTTCTCCAGCCTTTCGCAGGATCGATTGAATACGTGCATGGGTATACTGGATAAACGGTCCTGTGTTTCCGTTAAAGTCGATTGATTCCTTCGGATTGAAGGTCATATTTTTCTTCGGATCTACCTTCAAAATAAAATATTTGAGTGCCCCCAAACCTACCATGCGGGAGATTGCTTCCGCCTCTTCCGGTGTGGCATCGTCAAGCTTACCCAGTTCCTGCGAAGTCTCCCGGGCGGTATTGATCATTTCCTCCATCAGGTCGTCAGCATCCACTACAGTTCCTTCCCGCGATTTCATCTTTCCCTCGGGCAGTTCCACCATGCCGTAGGAGAAATGAATCAGTCCCTTTCCAAATTCAAAGCCCAGCATATCGAGCAGGATGGAGAGCACCTGGAAATGGTAGTTTTGCTCATTACCCACCACATAGATCATCGTGTCAATATGATAATCGTCGAAACGGAGTTTGGCGGTACCGATATCCTGTGTCATGTAGACGGAGGTGCCGTCGGCGCGGAGCAGTAGTTTTTGATCCAGACCGTATGGTGTTAGATCGGCCCATACAGAGCCATCTTCCTTTTGATAAAACAATCCTTCCCTGAGGCCGCGAAGCACCTCCTCTTTCCCGGCAAGATAGGTCTGTGACTCGTAGTATATCTTATCGAAGGAGACACCCATCTGTCGGTAGGTCTCATCAAAACCGGCATACACCCAGTCGTTCATCAGCTTCCAAAGATTCACTGTGGTAGCATCGTGTGCCTCCCACAAGCGCAGCATCTCACGTGCTTCCTTCATCAGCAGCGACTCAGCTTCTGCCTCCTCCTTGGTGAGCCCTTTTGTCTGCAGCGCGGCGAGCTCTTCTTTATATTTTTTGTCGAACAACACGTAATAATCGCCAATCAGGTGGTCGCCCTTCTTGCCGGTGGTAAACGGTGTCTCCTCGTTACCCCATTTCTGCCAGGCCAGCATCGACTTACAGATATGAATACCGCGGTCGTTCACAATGTTGGTTTTTACCACCCGTTTTCCGTTGGCTTTAAGCACCTCGCTCAGTGCGTGCCCGAGCAGGTTATTGCGTACATGGCCCAGATGCAGTGGCTTGTTGGTATTGGGAGAGGAATACTCCACCATGTAGAGTGGTGCATTATCGGCTACCGTGGTGAAGCCGTAGTCCGGATTTGAGTCGATCTCTTCGAGAAGTTTTGACCATACCTGTGCAGCGATGGTGAGGTTCAGAAACCCCTTGATCACGTTGTACTCCGAGACAAGGGGTGAGCTTTCCTCCAGCCTTCTCCCAATCTCTTCTGCTGTCTGCTCGGGATTTTTGCGGGATATCTTTAGCAAGGGAAAGGTGACCAGGGTGTAGTGCCCCCGAAACTCTTTTTTGGTTTTCTGAAGTGTGATCTGTGATGGGTCCACCTCGGCCTGATAAAGTCCTTTGATTGCGAGGATGACGGCTTCCTGGAGAATATGTTCGATTTGCATAATAAATGTAGCTGATTGAAAGCGCAAAGGTAAGAAAAATGTATTTAATGGCGCATGATATTCTGAATTACAAGGCCCGCAAGGGTGAATCCGAAAACGGCAGTGACCTGTACCATGGTGCCGTTGGTTCGTGCTTTCCGGAAGCTGCCATGCTCGTCTGTATCGGGTAGCACCTCCTCTCCCTTGTTGGAAAGCAACTCTTCGCTGTAGACGCAGAGAAACGGTTTTTCCGGCTTTTCATCTTTTCTCATCCGCTGACGCAATGCCGATGCCAGCTTGCAACCGCGTACCTTCCAGAATTCGGTTACCCGTATCTGTTGCGGGTCCATCTTGAGAGCTGCTCCCATGGAAGAGAAGAGAGTGGCATCCGTGAGGGAGGCACTCACAAGCAGATGTACCTTGTGTGAGAGTGAGTCGATGGCATCTATGATATAATCGTACTGCTCCAGATGAAACGAATCCGATGTCTCGGCACTGTAGATCATGGGCATGGTGACTATGTGCGCCTCCGGGTTGATCTCCAGCAAACGTCGTTTCATTACCTCCACTTTCAATTCCCCCACAGTCAGGGTGGTAGCCGGGAGCTGTCGGTTGATATTGGCTGTTGCCACCCGGTCGGAGTCGACCAGTGTCAAGTGCATGATCCCGCTGCGGATCAATGCTTCGGCACACCAGCTACCCACACCTCCCACACCAAAGAGGATTACTCTACTCGCGGCAATCCGTTCCATCGCGGCTGATCCGACCAGCAGTTCTGTGCGGGCAAAAAGTTCGTTGTGCGACATTGGTTATGATGATGTTTTCTTAAACACCGGCTGTCGATACGGCCAGAGTTAAATGCAATAAATAACTGCAAAATTACACTATTTTACCGGAAAAGGGGCAGCCCCGAGGCAACCATCCAGACACAAAAAAAGCCGATCCCCTTTGCCGGGGATCAGCTTCTTGATTTTCTACGAAAGTTCCATTTATTCAAATTTTACAAGTTGTTTGTATACAACTAGATTGTCTACTGCCGATCTCTTCACTTTAGTTACATACAATAAATAATCCGCAAGTAAAATTTAAAATATTAATAATAAGCTTCATTTTTGGGTTCGAAGTAAGCTTGCGGATGCAGGCAGGTGGGACAGTTCTTCGGCGGTTTCTTGCCGGTAAACACATATCCGCAGTGGCGACAGATCCAGTTAATTTCTTCTTCACGCAAAAATACGGTACCGTTCGTAACCCTTTCGAGTAATTTCAGATAACGCTCTTCATGAATTGCTTCAGCTTTGGCAATCATGCGATACATGGTGGCAATCTCCTTGAAGCCTTCCTGTTCGGCTACCTCGGCAAAGTGGGGATAAAGGTCGGTCCATTCTTCGTTTTCCCCTTCAGCGGCCGCCTTCAGGTTCTCTGCTGTGGTTCCGATCACACCTGCCGGATAAGCAGCCGTGATTTCCAGCATGCCTCCCTCGAGGTACCTGAACATCCTCTTGGCATGGGTCATCTCCTGGTCGGCTGTCTCCTGAAAAATGGCTGCAATCTGTTCATAGCCCTCCTTTTTCGCTTCTTTCGCGAAGAAGGTATATCGCATACGTGCCTGTGATTCTCCGGCAAAGGATTTCATCAGATTTAGTTCGGTTTGGGTTCCTTTTACACTTTTCATAAGATTTATAGTTTATTGAGTTGTTGGTTTAAATAGCAACGCTAAGTGATGATGCAGGCAATTTTGTTTCCACATATCATAAATTATCATTACCAGCAAAAATAGGCAATTTTTGGTTTTGAATAAAAAATAAAGAGGTAAGTATAAGCTATTTAAAATCTTTCTAAATTGGTTTTATGCCCGCTCGCTCAGTTCGAGCCAACGCATGGTTTTTTCATCGATCAAGTCCATGATTTCCGAGAGTCGTGACGATTTTTCCATCAGCTCTTCGGGAGGTAGCATACCCGAGGAGAGCGATTCAGTGATCCTTGTCTTCTCTGTTTCCAGAAGTTCGATTTCTCCTTCCAGTGCATCAAACTCGCGTTTTTCCTTAAAGGATAGTTTCTTTTTTTCTTCTAATGGCTTGTTTTTTCGCGGATCAGTTTCCTGTCTGATGGTTTTCTGTTCTTCCACCTCTTTTTTCTGTTCATCGGCTTTCCATTCACGGTACTGGGTGTAATTCCCGGGAAAGTCCTGAATCGTTGCCTCTCCATGAAATACCAGAAGATGATCCACCACCTTGTCCATGAAGTAGCGGTCGTGTGACACCACGATAAGGCATCCTTTAAATCCCGTAAGGTATTCTTCCAGGATGTTCAGGGTGATAATATCAAGGTCGTTCGTTGGTTCGTCCAACACCAGAAAGTTGGGGTTGGTGATCAGCACGGTGCAGAGGTAGAGTCGTCTTTTCTCGCCGCCGCTGAGCTTGTAGACAAAGTTGTGTTGTTTTTCAGGGGGAAAGAGAAAATGTTGCAGGAACTGTGAGGCGGTAAGTTTGCTACCATTGCCAAGATCGATTACTTCAGCAATGTTTTGTACCACATCGATCACCTTCATCTGTTCATCGAAATGTAGTCCTTCCTGGCTGTAATAGCCGAATTGCACCGTTTCGCCAATCTCGAAGCCGCCGCTGTCAGGCATCTCTTTGCCGAGTAGCATCTTTACGAAGGTGGATTTTCCGGTACCGTTATTTCCCACAATACCCATTTTTTCGTACCGTGAGAAGATGTAGTTGAAATCGTCTGTGATGCGGATATCTCCAAACCGTTTGGTCACATGTTTCGCTTCAAAGATCTTTTTCCCGATATAGGATCCGCGGGCTGCCAGGCGCACGCTCTCCTCTTCACGGTGCCGTTGTGCCTTCTCCTCCAACGAGTAAAATGCGTCTATGCGCGATTTTGCTTTTGTCCCGCGTGCCTGTGGCTGACGGCGCATCCAGTCCAGTTCTTTGCGCATCAGGTTGCGGGCACGATCTACTTCCGTATTTTGTGCGGCAATCCGCTCCTCTCTTTTTTCCAGGTAGTAGGAAAAATTCCCTTTATAGGAGAAAAGCTGTTTTTCATCGATCTCCAATATCTGCGTACAGATGCGGTCAAGAAAATAACGGTCGTGCGTCACCATAAGCAGGCTCATCCTGTTTCGATTGAGGTATTCTTCGAGCCACTCCACCATTTCCAGGTCGAGGTGGTTGGTGGGTTCATCCATGATGAGCAGCTCCGGCTCGCTGATCAGTACGTTAGCCAGTGCCACCCGTTTCACCTGACCCCCGGAGAGTTCGCCCATCTTCTGATGAAAATCGGTGATCCTGAGCTGGGAGAGTATCTGTTTGATTCGTTGCTCGTAATCCCATGCCTTGAGCAGGTCCATCTGCAGCAACAGCTCGTCGAGTCCGCTCTGATCGTGTGCAGAGAGCATCTCCTCGTACCGTGCGATCAGCTTCACCGTTTCATTGTCGGCACTGAAGCATGCTTCAAGCACCGTCAGCGCCGGATCGTATTGTGGAGACTGTTCCAGATAGGCAAATCGAACGCCATTACGAAATACCACCCTGCCGTTATCATAATTCTCTTTTTCCGCAATGATGTTCAGCAGGGTTGTTTTTCCCGAGCCGTTGCGGGCTATCAGCCCTATCTTGTCACCTTCAGCAATGCCAAAAGAGATGTCGCGAAAGAGCAGCAGGTCACCGAAGCTTTTGGTGAGTGAGTCGATTTGCAGAAGAGAATGGGACATATATTCAGAGTTTGGGGCCAAAAGTACAAAAAACAATCGACTTCGCATATTTCATCCTGCCAGTGGTGCTCTTACTTTTGTTGCATATCCCGTCCTTTCGCACGCGGAGCCTTCAGTATTTCCAGCGCAGATAAAAATAGAGATCTGTTCTCTTGTTGCCGTCAATAAACTCTGTGCCGCTTCCAATGGTTTCGCGGTTGAAATAACGGGTATGACCTGCTTTCGCCGAAAGGGTTAGCGATGCGGAGACATTATATTTAACCGATAGTGCCAGCCTCATCCCTTTGCCATAGAAGGAGGGCATGTAGAAGGAGTTCAACAGATTTCGCTCGTAGGAATAGAGTCGTACGTCGTAACTCTCCGCATCAAAAATAGCCAGATGGAGATCTCCTGCAAAAGGACCTTCCCCACGATAGCCGATATTTTGTGAAAACATGTAGCCGGTTTCCGAAGGGAAATATTTTTCGGTGTAATGGGCTATATCGGCGGTGGTGCGCGATTCCCATCCGCTTTTGAATGTGTGGGCGTGCCGGATCCTGATTTTATGGGTGGCATAAGGCAGTGTGGAGGTGGAGGACTCATCGGGCCAGGTCATGTTCTTCTCTTTTTGCTTGTATTTATACCGGAGATCAAGTGAGGACTGGCGTGAGAGGGCGTAGGTGGCGAGGAGGTAGAAGTCCAGTGCTTTTGACGGGGTATCTACGCCAAATTTAAGCCAGGGATATCGTACGATATCCAGGTAGCTGTTCACGGTGAGTCTGCTAAAGCGTGTGAATTGCGTGCTGAAGAAAAAGCCTCTTTCATTGCGGACAGCGCTTCCCTCGGAAAATGCCTGTGCGAAGAACGCATTGTAGGAGATCGGGTAGTATCGGTGCAACAAGGAGAAGGAAAGATCTGATGAAGGCCTGTACTGCAGGGCGTGTAGTGTGGCGACTGATCCGTTCTTCGATACCGCAGTCTCTCCCGCGACGATAAATCCCGGCAGCTGGTAGGAATAGTCGGCGCTCACATTCACATTCGATGAATCGCGCAGGTAGTAAATATTGTAATCCCGGAGTGGGGGGTTATACATTCTGCTGTAGGTATGATAAATCCCGCTGATTCCTGCCTGGAAACGATTTTTCCGGTAGTTGATGTTTGTTCCCGTCACCTGCTCCCAGGTATTCTTTTTCTTCTCTATCTCCGAAGGGGTGCGATGGAGTCCGTCGGTTTTGAAGGAGGTGATCATACCCTCTTCCGACAGGTTGGCGTCGATCCTTTTATTGGAATAGAAGGTGGTGAGGGTGAAACCTCCCGTTTCGACTACGGCAGCAGCACCCCGGAAAAAACCGTTTTCAGCAGTTGAAAAATGACGTTTTGGCTGTTGTGTGCGGCGGACGATACTTTCTGTGCTCCACGATTTGCTGACCATAAAATCGTTATTCAGAATAAGCCCTTGTCCAAACGAGAGGCGATAGTCACCCAACGTCACAGACTTCAACAGCCCGATATCACGAACAATCAGGTGAAGACCATAGTGGTCGTACCCTCTGGGGTAGCCCTTTTTGAAGAAAGGCTCCCCGGCATCCTTTTCTGCTGTGATCCCCATTTGTACCTTATCGCGATAGCGAAACGAGTAACGTAAAGAGGTATAAAAATCTTCACCCTGGTATTTTCGGTTGGGGTAACGGGCCAGAATACTATCGGGAAAATCACTGTATCCTGCGCGCGGGGTGACTGTCTTGTCGAGACGAAACTGCACCTCTTGTTGTCCGTTTTGCAGGATGTCTGGACGTAGTGCCCCAGTCTCAAAACGTTTGCCATCTCCGGCATGGAAGAAAGGAATGATCCGTTCCACCGTTTCCAGATCGAGATAGGGCACGTTGCGCAGCTCAAAAACAGTATACACCGGACGGTTTTTCTCTACAAAATTGATGATGGCAGCCACTTCATCCAATGATAGCAGAGGAATTCTCTCCAACTGTTCGCGTGTAACCCTGTTCAGATCAAGAGGATTATTTTCGAGCTGAAGCAATTCCTGATACATGTTCTCAATGGCGGCTTCATTCATCTCTTCTTCCTCGGCGAGCTGCTCCACATACTCACGCCAGCTAACATTTTGCGCACCTGCTTCACTTGCAAGACCCAAGGTGAAAAGAAAGCAGAGGATGGAAAACATATTTTTCATCTTGCATCGATTTTCACAAAAATAACGATAATTTTCATTTTTTCTAAATATTTGATTATGAATTCACGAAGGCTCCTCTGTGAGTAGATCGGGAACCGGTTTTTATCGTGATGATAATTGTTTTTGTAATTAATTTGATCAAAATGACATCAATTTGTTTGATTTAAAATCTTTATGACTATATTTGCAGAATAAAACAATCAAAAAGATTTTAAAATTGGATATTTGATTTCAAAAAGATCTAATTGTGTGTTTTAGGTGTCAATTAGTAAAAAAGATTGAGGATATTTATTTAAAATGTAAAGCATGAAAGAAATGAAGTTATTCGTTGTTTTGTTCGCATTGTCCGTTTCGATGGAGAGAGTCAAGGCGCAGGAAATCAATCTGTCTGCTGGGGCCGATATTGTGAGCTTGTACGTTTGGCGCGGATTGTATGCCGGTTCTGCTTCAGTACAACCCTCCATTTCCCTGTCGGCAGGTAATTTATCACTGGGTATTTGGGGTTCCTCCAGTTTTGAGGGTAACTGGAGAGAGTTTGATTTGTATGCCGGTTATACCATTGGTAACTTCTCGGTGTTGATTACGGACTACTCTTTCCCCAGAGATCTTCCCGATGGAACGGGTAGCAGTTATTTCAGATTATCGGAACACCTGTTCGAGGCAACATTGGTATATTCGTTCGATGAATCATTGCCACTGTCGTTGGCCTGGAATACCAATTTCGCGGGTGATGACAATTATTCCAGTTATATGGAGGCAAGCTACTCCGTTCCTGTCGATGGAGCCACAATCGATCTGATACTTGGTGCCACGCCCCGGGCCGGTATTTATTCCGGCGGGTTTACACTGATCAATGCCTCGATAAAAGCGGGTAAAGAGATATCCTTCACGAATTCGTTCTCGCTTCCGGTCTTTACACAGGCTATCCTGAATCCCGATACAAAAGATGTTTTTCTGGTATTTGGAGCCAGCTTCTAAGTGTGATTCGGACAGTCAGCTGATGACTGGTTATTTTAAAAAATACAGACGCTCATACATTCTATTCATATTCACATAATACATTATTCCTATGAAGAAAATCGAAGCAATTATCCGTAAGACGAAGTTCGACGAGGTGCGGGCTGCGTTGCATGAGGCCGATATAGACTTTCTCTCCTGGTGGGGAGTGAAGGGTCAGGGTACGGCCAAACAGGGACTTATTTTCAGAGGTATCGCCTACGATGTAAATGCCATTGAACGGGTTTATCTCTCATTTGTGGTGAGGGAGGTGAACGTGCAGAAGTCGATCGACGCCATATTGCAGTCAGCTTTCACCGGCGAAAGTGGCGATGGCCGGATTTTCGTATCTGCCATAGAACAGTCCATTCGTATCAGGACAGGAGACAGGGGTGATGAATCACTGTATGACAAGGAAGAGATAAAAGTATAGCATTTCGCTACAGAATTGATGCACATGATACAGATAAAATATGAGACATAAGATATTGAAATATACCGTGATGCTGACAGCATGGTTTATCCTGCCTGTCATGGTATTGGCACAGGAAGGGGAGGCGCATACCCTGAGTAACGGAGATACTGCCTGGATTATTGTGGCCACCATCCTGGTGATGATGATGGTCATCCCGGGGCTGGCACTGTTTTACGGTGGACTGGTGCGCCGTAAGAATGTACTGAGCGTATTGATGCAATGCCTGATTCTCACCGCTGTGATCATTATTGAGTGGGTGACAGTCGGCTACAGTCTGGCTTTTACTTCGTCTGAAGGAGATTTGAATATCCTTATCGGCGGTTTTGATAAAATATTCCTGCATAATATCGGGATTAACGACCTGCTCGAAGGATATACCATTCCCGAATTGTTGTTTGTTTCGTTTCAGGGGATGTTTGCCGTAATTACCCCGGCACTGATCGTCGGTGCTTTTGCCGAACGGATTAAATTCGGTGGTTTTCTGCTCTTCTCTCTATTATGGGCGCTGCTGGTCTACAATCCGCTTGCCCATTGGGTGTGGGGTGGCGGCTGGATAGCTGCAATGGGAGCCATTGATTTTGCAGGAGGTACCGTGGTACATGTCAACGCCGGTATCTCGGCATTGGTAATGGCTATCCTCCTTGGCAGGAGAAAAGGATGGAACGTGAAAGGAGTTCCCCCCATTACACCGCATAATGTACCCTTTGTCGTGATTGGCACGGCGTTGCTCTGGCTGGGGTGGCTCGGCTTCAACGGAGGTAGCGGTCTGGCGGCAGATGGGTTGGCCGCGAGTGCGATACTGATTACAAACATTGCTGCATCAGCAGCGGCACTCACGTGGGTTATACTCGATTGGGTTATCAACAAGAAGCCTACCGTGATCGGTTTTTGTACGGGTGTGGTGGCCGGCTTGGTAGCAATTACCCCTGCCGCCGGATCTTCCGGCGTGCTGGGTGCTTGCGTGATCGGTGCGGCCGCCGGATCTATCTGCTTCTTTATGGTGGCTCATGTGAAACCCAGACTGGATTACGACGATTCATTGGATGCCTTCGGCGTGCATGGCATTGGCGGGGTTATAGGGTCTCTGCTGATTGGTGTTTTTGCCACACAAGCCATCACCGGCGAGGGGGGCGCTCAAGGTGCACTTTATGGCGACTGGAACCAGCTTTGGATACAAGTTATAGCGACTACCGGCACTGTCGTGTTCAGTGCCGTCATGACCTGGATCATCTTCAGAACTGTTGATGCGGTTGTTGGCATTAGAGCAAGCAGAGCAAGCGAGTCTGTAGGTCTCGATATATCCGAGCATGGCGAAATTGCCTATGAATAGACAAATTCCTGTTGTCGTGTTTTGTGGAGAGGACTGTTCCAATCGGGGCAGTCTTTTTCATGAAGCCACATCGTATACACGTGATCAGGTTTGGCTTATTTCTCCGCTTTCACTATATTTGCCCTGTTTTAACTAAACAAGGGTATGAACAAAGTCATATTGTTGCTATTCATTCAGGTCATCTTGTTCCTTTCATGCGGAAAATGGACCCGGGAGAAACATATTCATGACTTTCCACAAATTTTACAGACAGATACGCTGCGTGTGCTTACGATGAACACGTCAACATCTTATTTTATCTATCGTGATCAACCCATGGGATATCATTACGATATGGTGCGTGATTTTTGTAAACAACACGGACTTGTTCCTGAAATAATTGTGGCAGAAAATACCCAGGATATGATCAGGATGCTGCAACTGGGGGTGGGAGACCTGATAGCTTACAACATTCCCATAACCAACTCATTGAAAGATTCGGTATCTTTTGCCGGCCTTCAGCATATATCCCATCAAGTGTTGGTACAAAGAGCCTTGCATAACGATACGCTCATCACGGACGTGACCGGACTGATCGGGAAGAAAGTGACAGTGATCGGGTTGTCCAAATACCGTGACCGGCTTGAGAATCTTAACAATGAACTTGGAGGAGGAATTCAGCTGGAGACGGCCTATAGCGACACGCTCGTGACAGAGGATCTTATCCGGTCCGTATCCCGCGGCGAGATTGCATATACCATATCAGATGATGATCTGGCCAGGCTCAATCAGACTTATTTTAGAAATCTGAATGTGGAACTTCCTGTCAGCTTCGAACAACGCTCCTCGTGGGTAGTCAGAAAAGACACGCCCGTCCTGGCCGATTCGCTGGATAGCTGGTTTGAGAAAAAAACGGCTGCACCTGGCTTTTTGCGTATTGAGAAACGGTATTTTGAAGAGACAAAAGGATATTCCGACAGTGTCAGGGTCTCTTATGAGGAAATACTCGGACATGGTGTAATATCTCCTTTCGACACGTGGTTCAGACAGGAAGGTAAGCGACAGCGGATCGACTGGCGGTTGCTCGCATCTGTTGCATGGCAGGAATCCTCTTTTAAAACGGAAGGCGAGTCCTGGGCAGGTGCAGTAGGTCTGATGGGGTTGATGCCCGCCACAGCTGGTTCACTCGGATTAAGCAGCGACGATTTGTATGATCCCGAAGCGAACATCCGTGCAGGGGCAGAATATCTGCGCAGTCTCCTCAATACCTTCGATTCGGTAGCAGATCAGAATGAACGGCTACAGCTATCGCTGGCTGCATACAACGGCGGAGTAGGACATGTGTTTGATGCCAGGGCGCTCGCAGAAAAATATGGTGCCGATAAAAATGTATGGGCTGGAAACGTGGAAAAATATATCCATCTGAAGCGTTTGGAACAATATTATACGGATCCGGTGTGTAAAAATGGATACTTCAGGGCAGATGAAACTATCAATTATGTCGGTAATGTCATTGCCAGGTGGGAATATTACAGGGAGACAGTACCCGAATAAATTTGTCTATTGCTCATTTGGCTTATCAAAAAAGTTCACTTACGTAGACTTTTTTTGTACTCGGCAGAATAAATGAATTTACTCTGCACTCGTTGATCAAAAAAGTTCACTAAAGTGAGACTTTTTCTCGCTGTGGCAATATCCAAATAAATTTGCCTATTGCTCATTTAGCTTATCGAAAAAGTTCACTATCTTTGTGTCTCTGTCAAAATGAGAGGAATAAACCGGCAGAGCCAAAGAAATTAATAGAATTCTATCAAAATGTCAGTAACAATTCATAAAGTCACCACGAAAGATGATCTCAGGAAGTTCATCCAGTTTGGTATTGATCTGTATGAGGGCAACGAATATTTTGTTCCCCCGTTGTTTTACGACGAACGGGCAACTCTCAACAGAACAAAAAATCCGGCTTTCGAACACTGTGATGCTTCCTACTTTCTGGCTTACCGCGACGGTGAAATCGCCGGAAGAATAGGAGTCATCATAAATTACAAAGCAAATGAGACCTGGAAAGAAAAGAACGCCCGGTTTGGTTTTGTCGATTTTATTGATGACGACGAAGTGGTAGATACGCTTTTCGGTGCAGCTGAAAGTTGGGCCCGGTCCCGTGGGATGGAGAAGATCCATGGTCCGCTGGGCTTCACGGATCTCGATCATGAAGGAATGTTGATAGAAGGATTCGACCAGATTGGTACGCTTTCCACTATCTATAACTATCCCTATTATGTGGAACATATGGAACGGCTGGGTTATGTGAAGGATCAGGACTGGGTGGAGTTTCTCATTACCATTCCTAAGGAAATGCCCGAACGCTTCCTGCGTGCATCGGAAATAGTAAAGAAACGTTCGGGACTTACGGTCAAACATTTACAGAGCAAAAGAGATGTATATCCCTATGCCAGGGAGATATTCAAACTGATCAACCGGGCATATAAAAATTTATATGGCTTTGTGGAACTTTCAGAGAAACAGATCGACTACTACGTGGATATGTATATTCCCATGTTGCGTCTTGAGTTTCTCACGTTGGTAATCAGACAGGAAGACAACATGCTGGTGGGTGTGGGCATCGGTCTGCCTAGTATTGCCAAAGCACTCCAGAAGGCAAAAGGACGGTTTCTGCCCACGGGCTGGTATCATCTGTACAAGGCACTGAAAGGAAAAGAGAACAATGTCTTGGACCTCTTGCTGGTAGCTGTGGATCCTGAATATCAGGGGAAAGGGGTAAATGCGTTGCTATTCAATGAGTTTATTCCTGCAGCAATCCGTTTGGGTTTTGAGTACGCCGAGAGCAATCCTGAACTGGACTTGAATCACAAGGTGAAATCCATGTGGAACGACCTGGATGCCAGACAGACAAAAAGGCGCAGAGCATTCATCAAACAACTATAGTGGAGAAATAAGATAACGTGAACGAAACAGAGAGAGAACTACAAATACTGCAGGATAACTATCAGGAGGAGAATATTGTCACCCTCGAGTGGCAGGAACATATACGCCGCCGTCCGGGAATGTATATCGGAAAGTTGGGCGACGGCTCATCATACGACGATGGCATTTATGTACTGTTAAAAGAGGTGCTCGACAATTCCATCGATGAGTTTATGATGGGTTTCGGGAAGACCATCGAGATCACCATTGAAAACCATGATGTCACTGTGCGTGATCACGGGAGGGGAGTCCCTCTCGGAAAAGTGAAGGATGTATGCTCCAGAATGAATACTGGAGCAAAATATGATTCAAAGGCTTTTAAAAAGTCGGTAGGTTTGAATGGTGTCGGTATCAAAGCAGTGAATGCACTTTCTTCTGACTTCTATATGGAGAGCTCCCGCGACGGGCTTTCCAAAACCGTGCATTTCAGACAGGGTATTGAAGTGAATGAGAGTGAAACAGTGCCTTCAGCCAACTCAAACGGGACAAAGGTGGGTTTTACGCCCGACGAACAGATATTTGGTGAATATCATTATCGTGATGAACACATAGAACCGCTATTAAAAAACTACGTCTTTCTGAATACCGGACTGACCATTGTTTTCAACGGAAAAAAGTTTTCATCAAAAAACGGACTCGAAGACCTGCTCAATGAAAACCTCACCTCTGAGCAGCTTTATCCCATTATTCATCTCTTCGGTGAAGATATTGAAGTGGCAATCACCCATACAACCCAGTATGGGGAAGAATATTATTCATTTGTCAACGGACAGCACACCACCCAGGGGGGAACGCATCTTACAGCTTTCCGTGAAGCCACTGCGCGTGTAATCAAGGAGTTCTACAATCGAAACTTCGAATATTCCGATATTCGTAATGGTATGGTGGCTGCCATCAGCATCAAGGTAGAAGAGCCTGTCTTTGAATCACAGACCAAGACCAAGCTCGGTTCGAAGGAGATGGCCCCGAATGGAATATCGGTGAACAAGTATATCAACGATTTCCTGAAAAAGGAACTGGACAATTATCTGCACAAGAATCCCGATACGGTAGAGATTTTACAGAAGATTATACTCGATTCGGAGAAAGAGCGTAAAGCTATTGCCGGCGTAACCAAACTGGCACGTGAACGTGCAAAGAAGGCCAATCTGCATAACAAAAAACTTCGTGACTGCCGTATTCATTACAATGATGCCAAAGGAGATGACCGGGAAAGATCCTGTATCTTCATCACAGAGGGTGATTCTGCCAGCGGTTCCATCACCAAAAGCCGTGATCCGAACTTGCAGGCGGTATTCAGCCTGCGCGGAAAACCATTGAACAGCTTCGGGCTTACCAAAAAGATCGTCTATGAGAATGAGGAGTTTAACCTGTTGCAGGCGGCCCTCAACATAGAAGAAAATATGGACGGGTTACGCTACAATAAGGTGATCATCGCAACCGACGCCGATACCGACGGGATGCATATCCGCCTCCTGTTGCTTACCTTCTTCCTGCAGTTCTTTCCCGATCTGATCAAGAAGGGACATGTCTACATCCTTCAGACTCCTCTTTTTAGAGTACGTAACAAGAAAAAGACACTTTATTGCTATACCGAGGAGGAACGGCTCAATGCCATTGAAGAACTCTCCCCCAATCCGGAAATAACCCGTTTTAAGGGTCTTGGAGAGATCTCTCCCGATGAGTTCCGCAATTTTATAGGCGAAGATATCCGGCTCGACAGGGTGACCATGCGAAAAGAAGATCTGCTGAAGGAACTCCTGGAATTTTATATGGGAAAAAATACGCCGGAACGGCAAAACTTTATCATCGACAATCTGGTGGTAGAGGATGAAGAAGTAGCATAAAATGAAACAAAACGGTACTGAAAAGCGGATTGCCCTGTTCCCTGGCACCTTCGACCCCTTTACCATCGGGCATGAATCGCTGGTACGCAGAGGGCTGGCGCTGATGGACGAGATAATAATTGCCATCGGGACCAACGAAGCAAAGAAGTCCTACTTTACGCTGGAAAAAAGGATCGGGATGCTCCGTGATTTTTACCGTGAGGAACCACGTGTGCGCGTTGAGAGTTATGACTCGCTCACAATCAGTTTCGCACAAGAGGTGGGCGCCCGGTACATCCTGCGTGGCATCCGTTCGGTGACCGACTTCGAATATGAGAAGACAATTGCCGACATAAACCGAACCATTTCGGGAATAGAGACGTTTGTATTATTTACTGAACCGCCCCTGACGCACATCAGCTCCACCCATGTGAGGGAATTGTTACGCTACGGGCACGATGTCAGTTGCTTTATTCCCCGGGGAATGAAGATATAATCCCCTAACAAAAAAACAATGCAAAAAAGAATAATTGCCATGGCTGTGGGAGTACTCCTGGTATCGGGGGGCGCTCTGGCTCAATTCAGGCCTTCACCCGAAGGATTGAAAATTGAACGTACCTTGCAGCTGATTAACAGCTTGTATGTGGATGATGTGGATTCAAAAGAACTCACCGAGGCGGCCATACGTGCTATGCTGGAAGAGTTGGATCCGCATTCGTCTTATCTGAACGAAGAGGAGGTACGTGCCATGAATGAGCCCCTGCAGGGTAATTTCGACGGGATAGGCATATCCTTCAATATGCTCACCGATACTCTTTATGTGATGGAAGTCATTTCAGGAGGACCCTCCCAGAAGGTGGGTATTATGGCAGGTGACAAGATCATCCGGGTGAACGACACGTTGATTGCCGGAGTGAAAATGAACAACCAGGATGTGATCAAGCGTCTTCGTGGTCCCAAAGGTACTGTCGTGAACGTGGAGGTGCTGCGGCGCGGTGTCCCGCAACTGATGGAGTTTCGCATCGTACGCGATAAGATACCTATCACCAGCATCGATGCAGCCTATATGGTGACAAACGATATCGGCTACATACGCCTGAGCCGATTCGGCATCTCTTCCGCCACTGAATTCAAGCAGGCAGAAAGGACCTTGAAAGCGCAGGGAATGAAACACCTTATTTTCGACCTTACCGACAATGGCGGAGGTATCCTGCAGACCGCCAACGAGATTGCCGACGAGTTTCTGGACGACTCCCGCCTGATTGTCTATACTGAAGGGAAGAATCAACCCCGTTTTACCATGAATGCCACGGCGGGGGGCGAGTTACAGAGAGGAAAACTTGTTGTGCTGGTCAATGGAGCTTCGGCCTCCGCCAGCGAGATTCTCGCAGGGGCACTGCAGGATTGGGACAGAGGTGTGGTCGTGGGCAGAAGGACTTTTGGAAAAGGATTGGTGCAGCGACAGCTGCCACTGCCCGACGGAACCATGATCCGGCTGACCGTGGCACGATATTATACCCCCTCCGGCAGAAGCATCCAAAAGCCTTATGAGGTGGGAAACAAAGATGCTTATGATCAGGATTTCATGAACCGATACACCCACGGCGAGTTGTTTGCTGCCGACAGCATCCATTTTGCTGATTCCTTGAAATACAAGACGCTGGTGAACCAACGCACTGTCTACGGTGGTGGCGGAATCATGCCTGATTATTTTGTGCCGGTGGATACCACATCGGGTACCATGTTTCATGCAAATCTGAATGCCAAAGGGGTAATCAACAGAGTGGCTATTTCGGAGGTGGACAACCAACGCACTATGTTGCTGCAACAATTCCCCGATGTTGTTCATTTCATGTCGGGTTTTCGTGTATCGGAGGAACTGAACCAAAGGCTGCGGTCAATAGCGGCTGCAGAGCAGGTGGAATGGAATGAAGAGGAGTACGGTCGTTCGAAAGAACTGATTTTTGTACAGTTAAAAGCGTTGATTGCCCGTGATTTATACGATTCATCGGCATTCTATCGGATCATCAACGAAGAAAATGATATTTTTTCTGAAGGATTGCAGATCATTTCGGATGATCTGCGCTATGAAGGCCTGCTCAAAGGCCTGGGGAGCAATGTGGCACATCAGCAATAAGGAAAAATGAATTTCGATTACAGTAAACTGCGTGTAAAGGAAGGCACAAAGGTAAGCCTGAAAGAGTATCCGACCCTTGAGGATGGCGGCTTTACAAAAAAATCCGCAAAAGAGGAGATTAAGCTGAACATCAAAGAACTGAAGAAGTTGCAGGAGATGTTTTATGCCGACGACCGCTATTCGCTGCTGATCATCTTACAGGCGCGTGATGCAGCGGGTAAAGATGGTGTTATCCGGCATGTGATGTCGGGTATCAACCCGCAGGGCTGTCGTGTGCATAGTTTTAAAACACCCACCAGGAACGAGCTGGAACACGACTATTTCTGGCGTCATTATGTTGCCCTGCCGCAACGCGGGATGATTGAGATCTTCAATCGTTCCCACTATGAAAATGTACTGGCCACCAGGGTGAACCCTCAATGGATCCTCAACGAACGCATTCCTGGTTATAACACAGTAGAGGCAATAGATAAGCAGTTCTGGGAAAACAGGTACGAAGCGATAAATGGGATCGAAAAACACCTGTATCAGAATGGAATGCGCATATTGAAGTTTTTTCTGCACGTTTCAAAAGAGGAACAGAAGGAGCGTTTTCTTTCTCGTATCGATGAACCGGATAAAAACTGGAAGTTCAGTTCGGCAGACTTACAGTCACGCGCACAATGGGATGCTTATGACCGGGCGTACGAAGAGATGCTGGAAAAAACATCCAAACCATATTCACCCTGGTATGTGATCCCTGCAGACAAAAAATTCTTTGCCCGCGTGGCAGTGGGAGACATCATCCTGGAATTGTTCCGGTCGCTCGATCTGCGCTATCCACCAGCCGAATCACCCGAAATATTAGCAAAGGCAAGAGCAGAGCTGACAAAGGGATAAACGGGATACCCCATTACCTGTCACTGCATCCCATGCCCGACATCGACTTTTTTTCGTGTTTACCATAGCGGAAGAGACATCAATGCGGCCGGGGTTAACGAATTTTTTTACTTTCCCTTAAGTGTGAATCCAGACGAGAAATAAGCCACAACAGGCTGAATATGGAGCCCACAAGGACCGCTGCTCCAATAAACCGGGGGGAAAGCAGAAAATCTTTTCCAAGCAGGAAATACACCCCTGCAACCATTGCTGCTAAAATAGCATACATAGTGCCAAAGATAACAGCCATCTCCCTTAGCATGTTTTCCCGTTCTTTTTTGCGTTTTGTGCTGTGAGGGGAAAGCGCCTTTTCGGTTTCTATCTGCTGCATAATCCGATGTCTCAGATTCTCAGGAGCTCCTACTTTTGCAGATGCCAGTATTTGTCGGAACTTTTCGTCCTCTTTTTGCTTGTTGTATTTGTCCATCATGACAATCATTTTTATGTCCCTGTAATTTGTACTCCGTAATTTGAAACAACCATTTCTTTGAAAAGTTTCCTGGCCCTGAACAGTTTCACCTTTACGTTTGGCTCGTTCAGCCCCGTAATCCTGGCAATCTCTTTCACCGGATTATCCTCCATATAGTAGAGCGTGAGTAAAAGTGCATCTCCCGTAGGCATCTTCTGCAATACATCGGCTACTATTTCTTTTCTTTCGCTCTCGTTCATGTTTATCTCCAGTGTGTTATCGGCAAGCTGAGAAGCATCTTCCATTGCCACCTCCCTGCCTCCTATCCACATTTGTGACTTCGTATGCGTAATCGCCGTGTTATATACAATGCGATACAGCCAGGTGGAAAATTTGCTGTCGGAGCGAAAACTGCGCAGATTCCTGAATGCCTTTACATAACTTTCCTGCACAACATCTTCCGCATCCTGCATGTTGCCGCAAATCCGGTAAGCGATGGTGATCGCCATATCCTGATAAGTATCGACAAAATATGCAAACGCGGAAGTATTGCCTGAAAGCACCTGTTGCAGACGTTGGTTTTCGTTCATTGCAAGCGTTTATTCCAATTCTGTATCTTCTCTTTGCGCCGCAACCGGCATCTTTTGCATTATCAAAAAATAGACCAGATAGCCTATGCCAAGGAAAAAAACCACACTGGCACCTGTGATCCAGAATTCATTGTTCTGACCAATCACAAGGTATTCGGAGCAAAGAAAACCGACAATGATTCCTATTCCAAGGGCCACGAGTACTATCCCGTTCCTCAATGATACGAAACGGTTAGGATTTCTTTTCGTTTTTGTCCTGTTAGGGGGTATGATTCCCTGATTGATTAGCCCCATTCTTTCCTTGTGGTCATTTTTTACCGAGGTGAGGCCTATGACGAGCCCGGTGGCTATGGGCAGCCCTATGGTACACAGAATGGCGATGATTGGGATTAAATCTTCCATAATTAAATACATTTAAAAGTGAATAATTAATTTGCTTACATCCATATGACTGCCACTACTACAAATCGGTTACAAATTTTTTTTTCCGCACACTGCTGTGTGCATCCGTAGGTTATCTGCATAAAAACTTCGTCCGGCCTACCTTGACCGGACGAAGATGGCAAGTTGTGTGGGATTGTCTGATAATCTCCCGAAAAAGATTATTTGTTTTTAAGCAAATCGCGAATCTCGGCCAACAATAATTCCTCTTTGGAGGGTTCGGGAGCAGCCTCCGGAGCAGGAGCTTCCTCCTTCTTCCGTTTTAGGGAGTTCATTCCCTTGATGACAAGGAAAATGGCCGTACCAATGATCAGAAAGTCCACAATTGCCTGAATAAAGGCGCCATAGTTCCATGTGACGGCAGGCGATACCACCTCTGCACCCTCCATCACTGCCTGTCTCAAAACAAGTTTGAGATCTGTAAATTGTCCCTGGTTTGCGATCAGGGCAATCGGTGGCATAAGGATATCGTTCACGAAAGAGGTGACGATCTTTCCGAATGCGCCGCCAATCACAATACCTACGGCCATGTCTACGACACTGCCCCGCATTAAAAATTCTTTCAGTTCTGATTTAAATGACATAGTTTTTTTGATTAAAGAGTGGATAATATAGCTAATAAAAAATTTCCGCCATCATGCAACGGGCCGAACCTCCGCCTACAGCCTCTATAGTCTGCAAATTGGCGGCTACAATCCTATTAAAGGTGGAGATAGTTGATTCCTGCACTGGTGTCAGGGTATTGCGTGCCGAAGACGACATCACCATAAGGGGTGTTCCGTTTCGGCTTTTTACTTCCAGCATGTTCCCGTCAAAACAGACCACCTGATCAAGTGATATATCCACGATGATCTTGCCGGCAGCAGTCAATCCTGCAGTTACTTTCTGCCGTTCGTCCGGATCACGGATCGACTCAAGACAGACGATGGCAACCTGGGTTCCAATCGTCATCATCACATTGGTATGGTAAATGGAGTTTCCTCCCTGATCAAGTGCGTCGAAGACGATCGCATCATAACTCATGCGGGAGCAAAAATCTGCCAGTACCCTTTCGGAAGTGCGGGGTGATCGGCAACAGTAGGCTATTCGTTTGCGGCGATCGAGAACCATGCTGCCGGTACCTTCCAGAAACCCGCCCTCATTCTCCCAATGGGTCAGGTCGACCAGCTTTCGGTGATTCATCTTTCTACGAAGAAGATCAATAATTTCCGGTCTTCTTTCCATTCTGCGGTTTCCGGCAAACATAGGGTAAAGGACCAACTCTCCCGTGATGTGGGAGGAGAACCAGTTGTTTGGAAAGAGGGCGTCGGGCGTTGGAGGTTCCAGCGTATCCTGTACGACCGTCACATCCAGATCATTACCCCGCAGTAGCTGTACAAAGGCATCGAATTCTTCCACAGCCTCTTCAGTCACAGTATCACTCTCCACCTGCTGTTGAAAGAAGTTGTTTTGTGCCGTCTCCGCGTTAAACGCAAACCGGGCAGGACGCACCATCAGTAGTTTAGAGGTAGTTTGCATAAATCAGATTATTAGAATCTGGAATCAGGACCATTAGATGTCATTGACCGGTTGAGCAATTTCCGAAGATTTGATTGATTCCCTGATAATACCAATCGCTTCCATAAGCTCCTCCTCCGTGATTACCAGTGGCGGTGCAAAACGGATGATGTTGCCATGGGTGGGCTTGGCCAGCAAACCATTGTCCGCCATTTTCAGGCATAAGTCCCATGCTTCTTTCCCCTTGTGGGGAGCAATTACAATGGCATTGAGCAAACCTTTTCCCCTGATCTGGCTGATGAGTGGACTCTTTATTGCCCTCATCGCGTCGCGGAAAATTTCGCCTAGTTTTTCGGCTTTTTCTGCCAGCCTTTCCTCTTTCACTACCTCCAGCGCAGCCATGGCCACTTTGCAGGCAAGCGGGAATCCGCCGAAAGTAGATCCATGCTGGCCCGGTTCAATGGTCATCATGATCTCATCGTCGGCCAATACAGCCGAAACGGGAAGTACTCCACCCGAGAGTGCTTTTCCCAAAATCACAATGTCGGGACGGACTCCCTCATGATCACAGCATAGCATCCTACCGGTGCGTCCTATCCCGGTCTGTATTTCGTCGGCGATAAAAAGCACGTTGTATGTCTTACACAACGTATGGCATTGTTTCAAATAGCCCTCATCCGGTACATTTACACCTGCTTCACCCTGTATGGGTTCCACTAGAAATCCGGCTATGGAAGCTGCTTTTTCTTCAAAAAGTGATGATAAGGCGCCCACATTGTTATAGGGAATCACTTCAATGCCCGGTGTATAAGGCCCATACTCGGCCCGTGCTTCCGCATCACTGGAAAGTGAAACAATGGTGATGGTGCGTCCGTGAAAGTTTCCACTGCAGGCGACAACGATGGCTTCATTTTCCGGGATACCCTTTTTCAGGTAACCCCATTTGCGTGTCAGCTTGAGTGCCGTCTCCACCGCCTCTGCGCCGCTGTTCATAGGGAGAATTTTGTCGTACCCGAAATAGTCGTGCATATACTTTTCGTAGGGACCCAGTGCGTCGTTGTAAAAAGCGCGGGAGGTAAGACACAGTTTACTTGCCTGCTCATGGAGGGCCGCGACGATTTTTGGATGACAGTGTCCCTGGTTCACAGCGGAGTAGGCAGATAAAAAATCGAAATACCTTTTACCTTCCACATCCCATACGTAACATCCCCTTCCCTCCGACAACACAACCGGTAGCGGATGATAATTGTGTGCTCCGTATTTCTCTTCTAAACCGATATAATGTTTAGACTGGTGCGTACTCATTAGTATCTGCGTTTTACGCGTAACTCAATTTTACAACTTTTCAAGTATAATGTTTCTAAACTGAATTTCCTTTCCTTCACTTTGAAGACCTATGTGTCCTTCTTTTACCTCACTGGTGGCGCTATTCTGAAGTACATCGTTTATATAAATTTCTATAGCTCCTCCTTTTACTCTGATCTTTACCTTGTTCCATTCTCCAACGGGCTTTTCACTCGATGATTCTCTTTTTTCTATTACCGGAAATTTGGGCCTTTCAGTGACTCCCTCGGGAAGAACGTATTCTTTCAGATCAGCTCCCGACAGCAAGACAAAATCTCCTGCCTTATCAGCTTTGAGTTGACATTCAATACCTTTTGGAAACGGATTGGAGGGCTCTTCTATGAGAAAGAAAACGCCACTGTTACTTGCCTCTCCACCCCATCTGTATTCCAGTTCCAGCATGAAGTCACTGTATTTCTGTTGGGTATACATATAACCCAGTGGCTCGCCCTTTACAATGATCAACCCTTCTTGAACCGTGTAGACCTGATCTGCAGGAACAGCATCGTTCTCAACGACGAAATTCCAGTTCGAGAGATCTTTTCCATTGAAAATCTTGTCTGTGGATTTTGTACAACCGATGATGAACAGTACTGAAAGAATGACCGTGAAGAGAATTGTTTTTTGCATATGTGTTTACATTCGTTAAGTGATTATCTTTGGTACAAATATAATCTTTTTAGTAATAATGCGAAACATTTTATCGTAAAATTAAGGACAGGCGAGGGGCAGTAGTTGAAAACTCTCCTAAAAAAGCAAAAAAGATTGTCAGATACAACGGAAATAAATACATTTGCCCAATTTCTTTCAGCAACGGAACAGGGTGGTAACCAAGATGAACAAAGCACGTTTTCTTTGGGTAGACGACGAGATCGATCTCCTTAGACCCTATATACTCTTTCTGGAAGAAAAAGGTTATCTCATGGAATGTGCCAACAACGGACTTGATGCGATAGAAAAAACGAGAGAGACATTGTTCGACATAATCTTTCTCGATGAACATATGCCGGGTTTATCCGGCCTGGATACACTTAGCGGGTTGCATGAGGCCGCACCCGGTGTGCCTGTGGTGATGGTGACCAAGAGTGAGGATGAAGGGATCATGAACCGGGCTATTGGCAAAAAAATCGCTGATTACCTTATTAAGCCGGTCCACCCCAGCCAGGTGTTACTGACCATCAAGAAAATACTCTACAAGAAAACGCTTGTTTCGGAAGCTGTGGCGGTAAATTACATGCAGGTATTCAATCAGTTAAATGAAGAGGCAGATAGCTGCCACACGGCCGGAGACTGGGCGGCCTTCTACCAAAAACTGGTATACTGGGAATTGGAGCTGGAGCAAGCCGACAGCCCGGTGAAGGAACTGCATGCATTGCAAAAGGCGGAAGCAAATAGTGCATTTGCCAGATTTATCCGTAATATTTATCCACAATGGATGATACGGGAAGAAGGACGTCCATTGATGAGCCCTGCACTGTTTGAAGAAAAGGTTTTTCCTGTAATCGCAAGAGGAGAGAAACTCTTTTTTATTCTGATCGATAACTTCCGGCTCGATCAGTGGCAGGCAGTAAAAAGCCTGTTCACCGACCTTTTCATTTGTGACGAGGAGCTTTATTTCAGTATCCTTCCCACAGCCACACCTTACGCGAGAAATAGTATTTTTTCCGGATTGATGCCGCGACAAGTAGCCTCACTGTTTCCCGGTTTATGGATCGACGACAGAGAGGAAGAGGGTAAGAATCTGCAGGAAGAACTCCTCCTCCGCGCCCAGCTGGAACGAAAAAATTTGTTTCCGCTTTTGTCTTACCGGAAGATAAATTCAAACTCCGAAGCAGAAGAACTCAACAAACATTTTCCAGAATTGGAAAGAAACGATCTGCACGTATGGGTGTTTAATTTTATTGATACCCTTTCCCACACAAGAACCGATTCGAAAATGATACGTGAACTGACTGCCGATGAATATGCGTACCGTTCACTCACGAAATCATGGTTTTTGCATTCACCTCTGAACACGCTGCTGAAAAAAATCGCAGCCAAAGGATATCGGGTCGTGCTGACCACCGATCATGGTTCCATCAGAGTGAAAAAGGGAGTAAAGGTGCTGGCCGACAAAGAAACCAATACAAATCTCCGTTATAAGGCAGGAAAAAATCTGGGATACGAGCCAAGAAAACTTTTCGAGATGCTGCATCCTGAAGACTTCGGTTTGCCAACCCCCCATATGAGTACACGCTACATTTTTGCGACACAAAACGACTTCTTTGTCTATCCCAACAACTATAACCATCATCTGTCCTATTATGCACAGAGTTTTCAACACGGAGGCATCTCTATGGAAGAGATGATGATCCCGCTCATCACACTAAACCCGAAATAAAAAATTATGCGAATAGAAATCACGGATTTGAAGAATATCAGAAGGGCAGCAAGTACCTTTCTGAGAGAAATGGGAAATAACAAGGTATTCGCATTCTATGGCAGCATGGGTGCCGGGAAAACCACTTTCATCAAAGCACTCTGCGAAGAGATGGGAGTAACGGAAACGGTATCCAGTCCAACATTTGCCATCATCAACGAGTACAGGGGAAAAGAAGGTACGCCCATATTTCATTTCGATTTTTATCGCATCAGCAAACTTGAAGAAGCCTTTGATTTTGGTTACGAAGATTATTTCTATAGTGGCAACCTTTGTTTTATTGAGTGGCCGGAGCTGGTAGAATCCATCCTGCCTCAGGATGCAGTGAAAATAGCAATCAGGGTAATGGACAACGGCAGCAGGATTTTGGAATATATATCATAAGTTCAGAGATCGCTTTTAAACGTTCCGGCATAGAAAGGCTCTAACTGAAAAGGTTTTGACACGAAATGCAGAAAAATACCTATATTCGCACAACCAAAGATTCAAAAATGAAACAATTCATACTGGCATTTTACATCATGCTCATCTCCCTGCCTGTTTCGGCACAGGTAAATACAGACAGAGTGATGATGATTGGCAGGAATGCACTCTATTTCGAGGATTACGTACTTGCGATTCAGTATTTCAACCAGGTAATCACAGCGAAGCCTTATCTGGCAGACCCTTACTATTTCAGGGCAACGGCCAAGTTTATGCTCGACGACTTTAAGGGTGCCGAAGAAGATGCCGACGAGTGCTTATTGCGCAATCCATATTATACTGCTGCCTATCAGCTACGCGGGGCGGCACGTCAAAACCAGGAAAAATATGAACTTGCCGCTACCGACTATCAACGAAGCCTGGAGTTTTTTCCCGAAGACCGGATCACCCTGGTGAATATGGCTATTGTAAATGTGGAACTGGAACAGTATGAGGTGGCGGCGAAATTTTTTGAAGTGTTGCTGCGCCGTTTCCCTGATTATACACCTGGTTACCTTACACGATCACAGATGTATCTGGAGATGAAAGATACCACAAGTGCGATGGCAGACCTGAATAAGGCTATCAGCATCGACCCCTATACCTCGCAGTCGTTTGCAGCACGTGGAGTACTTCATCTGCAGCAGCAGAAATACAACGATGCACTTGCCGACCTGGATGAGGCCATCCGGCTGGATCCCTACTTCGAGGGAAACTATATCAACCGTGGACTGGTGAAGTATCATCTGAACGACCTGCGGGGAGCCATGGCAGACTACGACCGGGTGATCGAGACGGATGATAACAATCTCATTGCCCGATTCAACCGCGGTCTGCTGCGTGCGCAGGTAGCAGATAACAACCGGGCAATAAGTGACTTCGACAAGGTGATCGAACTGGAGCCTGACAATACCATCGCGTATTTGAACAGAGCCATGTTGTACAACGAGACAGGCAACAGGGAAGCAGCACTGGCCGATCTGAACGTGGTTATTGAAGCCCACCCCGATTTCTTCAGCGGTTATTACATGCGTTCTGAACTGAAGAGGGAGATGAATGACCTGCGGGGTGCGGAACATGATTACATGCTGGCACGTGCCGAAGAGTCAAAAGCCCGCAGAGTGGCCACCACTCATCCCGAACCTTTTAAACAGGCCCGTGGAAAGGATGAAACGAGAGATACCCGGGAGCAGGCCGACCAGGATATTGAAAAGTTCAACATGCTGGTTGTGGCCGACAGTGAGAATAACCAAAAAACCAAGTACCAGCGTCAGAGTCGCGGTAAGGTGCAGAACATAAACGCGCCGGTAGATCCTGAGCCCATATTTGTTCTTACCTACTATGAACGGGCATACGATGTGAATCGGCCGGTTTACTACTCAGAGGTGATGGACAAGGCAAACAGTGAGTTGGGCCTTACCTGGGTGCTGAAAGCGACCAACAACGAAGCTCCTCTTAATGAATTGCAGATACAGACCCATTTTCGTTCCATTGATCATTATTCCATGAGATTGGAGAATGAACCTGCCAACTCATCCCTCTATTTTGGGAGAGCCATGGATTTTATGCTTGTGCAGGACTACGAAAATGCATTGAAGGATCTGAACATGGTAATTTCATTGAGACCAGATATGCTGCTTGCCCGTTTTGGACGTGCGGTGGTACGTTCCAAGCAGATGGAGTATGAACGTTTACAGAATGATCCCCGGATGATGGGCAGTAGCACGGGTATCAATCTGCCCGAAATGAGCAAGATTTCCGGCAAGCCGAGGCTGCCCGAGATTTCAACCAGATCGATTGACTACGAAGAGATACTGAAAGAATATGAAACAATTATCGGTATCAATCCCAGCTTCATTTATACCTATTATAACCGGGCAGAGATCTTTGCTCTGGAAAAGGATTACCGTGCAGCCATTGCCGATTACACGAAAGCCATAGAACTGGAACCTCAGTTTGCAGAAGCATATTTTAACCGTGGCATCTCACGTCTCGCCATTGGTGAAACCGCATTGGGACTCGATGACTTACGCAAAGCAGGTGAGTTGGGTATCGTGCAGTCATACAGCATCATAAAGAGAATGCAGTGATCGGTTTGTCATGCCGGTATACTTTATCAATATGGGAATTCGCATCTTGCCGGATGAACCTTTTCCACGGCACAGGATGCAATTTTCTTGCAGTTTTGCTGTTTCATCAACCACAAAATCACTACATTTGCAGTCACATTACGAAGAAGATATACAAACCAGAAACAGAGCATGATAAAAATTACATTTCCCGACGCCTCTGTGAGGGAATTTGAAAAGGGTGTCACGGGATTAGAGATAGCGCAAGGTATCAGTCAGCGGTTGGCGCAGGAGGTACTGGCTGTAAGTGTGAATGGTGAAACGTGGGATCTCACTCGTCCCATTGAGGAGGATGCAGCCGTAAACCTGCTCAAATGGGAAGATGAAGAAGGAAAACACGCCTATTGGCACTCATCGGCACACCTTATGGCTGAAGCCCTGCAGGAGCTTTATCCGGGCATCAAATTCGGAATCGGGCCGGCCATTGAAAACGGATTCTACTACGATGTGGATCCTGGTGAAGGAGTAACCATCAAGGAAAGCGATTTCCCTGACATTGAAAAGAAGATGATGGAGCTGATAGCTGCCCGCGAAGAGATTCAACGGGAAAGCATATCCAAAACTGATGCTCTCGGATTGTTCGGCGCACGTAATGAGCACTATAAGGTGGAGTTGATTCGTGAACTGGAGGATGGTACCATTACCACCTACACACAGGGTAGCTTTACCGACTTGTGTCGAGGGCCTCATCTGCCCAATACCTCCTACATCAAAGCAGTGAAGATACTGTCGGCTGCAGGAGCCTACTGGAGGGGCGATGAGAAACGGCCCCAGCTGACAAGACTTTATGGTATTACTTTCCCAAAAAAGAAAATGCTCGATGAGTATCTGATCATGCTCGAAGAGGCCAAGAAGCGCGATCACCGGAAAATAGGCAAGGAGCTTCAACTCTTTCATTTTTCTCAAACCGTGGGAGCGGGCCTCCCCTTATGGTTGCCCAAGGGTACACAGTTGCGCCTTCGCCTCGAAGACTTCCTGAAGAAAATACAACGGGAGTTTGATTATGATCAGGTAATTACTCCCCATATTGGACACAAGCAGTTATATGTGACTTCAGGCCATTACGCCAAATACGGAAAAGATTCATTTCAGCCGATCCATACGCCCGAAGAGGGTGAAGAGTTTTTGCTGAAACCGATGAATTGTCCCCACCACTGCGAGATATACAAGGCATTTCCCCGATCCTATAAGGATTTACCCCTCCGGTTGGCGGAGTTTGGTACGGTCTATCGTTACGAGCAGAGCGGAGAGCTGCACGGACTAACCCGGGTGCGTGGCTTCACGCAGGACGACGCCCATATCTTCTGTACACCCGATCAGGTGAAAGAAGAGTTCCTGAAGGTGATGGACATCATCTTTATCATTTTTAAGGCACTCGATTTTGAGAATTTTGAGGCACAGATATCGCTGCGTGATCCGAACGACAAAGACAAGTATATCGGTACCGACGAAAATTGGGAGAAGGCGGAACGTGCCATTGTGGAGGCTTGCCGGGAGAAAGGGCTCAAAGCAAAAGTAGAAACCGGTGAGGCTGCATTCTATGGACCAAAACTCGATTTTATGGTCAAGGATGCATTGGGGCGCCGCTGGCAGCTGGGCACCATACAGGTGGATTACAACCTGCCAGACCGGTTTGAGCTGGAGTATACAGGCGCAGACAACCAGAAGCACCGCCCGGTAATGATTCACAGGGCTCCGTTTGGTTCTATGGAGCGTTTTGTGGCTGTCCTTATTGAGCATACCGCCGGTAAATTCCCGTTGTGGCTGGCTCCCACACAGGCAGTGATTCTGCCGGTAAGTGAAAAGTTCAATGACTACGCCCATCGTGTGGTGAAGGAATTAAAACGATTCGATATCCGTGCCGAGGTAGATGACCGCAACGAAAAGGTGGGGCGCAAGATCCGCGACAATGAACTGAAACGGATACCTTACCTGCTGATAGTAGGTGAGAAAGAAGCAGAAAATGAAGAGGTTTCAGTAAGAAAACAAGGCGGAGTCGATCAGGGTTCCACAAAATTGATTACATTTGCAGAAACGATTGCACGGGAGGTAGATCAAATGATGAACCCCACCGCCCAATCAAATTAAATATTTGTAAAAAAGGAATTTATTAAAAACATTAACCAATTAAACAGCGCAAACATTAACATCACCGAATGAGAAAAGACTCAAAAGACCAGCACCGGATCAATGAACGTATCCGGGTACCGGAAGTCCGGTTAGTAGGCGACAATGTGACGGAGGGAATTTATTCTACGAGAGAAGCTTTGAAGATGGCCGAGGAACAGGAGTTAGACCTCGTTGAAATTGCACCCACGGCGAAACCTCCTGTATGCAGGATCATCGATTACAAGAAATTTGTTTATCAGCAGAAGAAAAAACTGAAAGAACAAAAAGCAAAATCGGTCAAGGTGACAGTAAAAGAGATACGGTTTGGTCCGCAGACAGACGATCACGATTATAACTTTAAACTGAAACATGCAATGAACTTTCTGGGTGAAGGCTCAAAGGTGAAGGCATATGTGTTCTTCAGAGGCCGTTCCATCCTCTTTAAAGAACAGGGAGAAGTATTGTTGCTGCGTTTTGCCAACGACCTGGAAGATTATGCCAAAGTGGAGCACATGCCCATCATGGAAGGAAAAAGGATGTCTATCATGATGACACCAAAAAAGGGAGCTCCTGCCCCCAAAAAGGAATCAAAGGAAGAGTAAGCAGAGCGCTCCTTTGCGACGACGAGGAACAGGGTCGGCCAAAATCATTTGGTCGGCTTTTTTATCTCATCCCATTTCACCCTACGTCACTGGAAAGATGATTGTTCTCGGGCAATATGTACCTCGCCCGGTAAAAAATAAACAGGTAATGTTTTGATTGTTCGGATAAAATCATTACTTTTGCACACTTTTTCGCCTGACCGCGGAGAAACGTAGAAAATAATATTCACAAATTCTAAGACAGCAAAATGCCAAAAATGAAGACTAATTCCGGTGCCAAAAAGAGGTTCGCCCTTACCGGAACAGGAAAAATCAAGCGGAAACATGCGTATAAAAGTCATATTTTGACGAAGAAGACCAAAAAGCAGAAGAGAAATCTTACTCATTCGGGTCTTGTTCACAAATCTGACATAAACAGCATTAAGACACTGCTGGCAATGAAATAATTCATGCCGGTGTTTCCAGTAAAGAGATTTAGTAACCGGATGTATGCCCCAAAGAGCTCTGCTCGACAGAGACGCTATCATTCAAAACAAGTAACATTATGCCAAGATCAGTCAATCATGTTGCCTCGCGCAACCGCAGAAAAAAAGTTCTGAAACTTACAAGAGGCTATATAGGTGCCCGCAAGAATGTGTGGACAGTAGCCAAAAATACGTGGGAGAAAGGTTTGACCTATGCTTACCGCGACCGCAAAAACAAAAAACGCAACTTTCGTGCACTCTGGATCCAGCGTATAAATGCTGCTGCCCGCGAAAACGGGATGTCTTATTCCCGTCTGATGGGTGCGTTGCACAAAAATGAAATTGAAATCAACCGCAAGGTACTTGCCGACCTGGCAATGAACCATCCAGAAGCTTTTAAGGCGATCGTGGACAAGGTGAAGTAGTGCTGCTTCCCGTGGATTGAGCATAGAAAGGAAGAATCTGAAGAGGGTTTTTCCTTTTTTTTATATATCTTTGCCGACCGCAACAGTAAAATCAAGTCTATGATCACAAAAAGCATTTGCAGAAGATTGTATATGATACTTCTGCCGTTATCTTTTCTTACAGGTTGTACCGCAGGATCGGAGAAACGTTCATCAGAACCTGTAACCTATTCCAACCCTTTACCGGTCGCATTTGGAGATCCGTTTATCCTCTCGGCATCCGACGGAAAGTATTATATGTATGGTACGGGAGGAACAGCAAAAGGCTTTGTTGCCTACAGTTCCGATAATCTCGTGGACTGGCAGCCGGAGGGAGAGGTTTATTCCGGCAATCAGCCCGGTTCCTGGACTGTAAAGAACTATTGGGCCCCGGAAGTGTACGAGATTGACGGAAAATATTATATGTTTTTCAGTGCCGACTGGAAGGTGAATCCTGATAACGAAGAGGAAAACTTCCGTATTGGTGTGGCTATGGCCGACAAGCCTACCGGTCCTTTTCTGGAGATATCCGACAAGCCGCTGTTCGATCCGGGTTACCCCGTTATTGATGCAAATATCCTGCAGCATAAGGGAAAAACATACCTTTATTATTCCCGCTGCTGTTATAAACATCCTGTAGAAAGTGAAGTAGCCCAATGGGCACGGGATCAGAACCTTTTTAAGGAGATAGAAGAAAGTTGGGTATATGGAGTGGAGATCTCAGACGATTTCACCTCGATAATCGGGGAGCCGGTGCTGCTTTTGCAACCACCTACAATGATGAATGATCCACAAACAGAGTGGGAAAGCCGCTCCGTCACAGCCGGAGAGGTTAATCGCCGCTGGACGGAAGGTTCTTTTGCCTTTACTTACAATGATAAGATATACATGATGTACTCTGCCAACTTCTTCGGAGGTGAACATTATGCCGTGGGCTATGCTGTTTCAGGTGATCCACTGGGACCCTTCGTAAAAGCCGCGAACAATCCGGTACTGGAAAAGAATACGGGTAGTGGAGGGGAGGTCACGGGAACGGGACACAACATGGTCTTCCGCTCAAAGGACGATCAAAAAATGTACACCGTCTATCATGGAAGGACACAAAAGACGGGTAACAAGCGGGTTGTTTTTTTCGATGAGGTGAATATTGACGAGCAGGGTCTGCTCACTGTGGATGGACCCTCCACAACTGAAAAAGAATTATAAAAGCACGTCATGAGAACCCATCCGCTGGAAGAGCAGGAACGGATCGAGAAGGTGATTCATGCATGTACATTGTGTTACGTAGGCATGGCTGACGAGAACGGCATCCCCTATGTACTGCCAATGAACTTCGGATACGATGACGAGGTGATCTATCTCCATTCTGCGCAGGAAGGACATTCAATTTCAATACTTGAAAATAATCCTAATGTCTGCATTACCTTTTGTACCGATCCTGGACTGGTGTGGCAGGATGAGGAGGTGGCCTGCAGCTACCGGATGCGGGCAGAAAGTGTGATTTGCCATGGGAAAGTGGCTTTCGAGGAAGAGTATGATGAAAAAGTAAATGCGCTGAATATCATTATGCAGCATTACTCCGACAGGGAGTTCAGCTACTCGGCACCCGCGGTGAAGAATGTAAAGATATGGAAGGTTGCCCTCGAAAATATTTCAGCAAAGGAATTCGGTGTACCGGGCACCAAAGCGGTTAAATACAAAGACCGGACGGTGTTTTAAACGATATTGTAAAACTTTCCTCCATATATTGTTGTTTACTATTCGCAATTAATAAATGAATATTTATACAGCAATTAAAAATCACACTGTAAAGATTACCCACAATGAGAATTCCCACGATACTATTTGTAATGCTGATCATATTCTTCAGCACCTCAGCTTCCGAACCGCAAGGAAAAAATACGCAAAAACCGATCGAGTTGACCAAAGTGACCTTTCTGGAGAAGGTGTTCAACTATGAGAATAATCCGGAAACCTGGAAGTATAACGGCGACAAACCTGCCATTGTGGACTTTTATGCTACCTGGTGCGGACCCTGCCGGATTACTTCCCCCATTTTGGCAGATCTGGCTGCAGAGTACGGAGGCGATATCTATGTATATAAGATCGATGTGGACAAAGAGCCAGAACTGGCACGCGCGTTCGGGGTGCAAAGCATTCCCATGTTTCTTTTTATCCCGATGAATGAACAACCGCAGGTGGCGATGGGTGCGCTGCCGAAAAAATCTTTCAAGGAGGCAATCGACAACTTTCTGCTGAAAAAGGATAATCAAACCGGACTCTGAAAAGAGATGATCACAAGCCTGCAAAATCCGGCCATAAAGAATATCATGAAGCTCTCGAAAATCAAAGAGAGAAAGGAGCAGCAGCTCTTTGTGAGCGAGGGTGCCCGTGAACTTTACTTGGCTTTACAGAGCGGTTACAGCGTGAAAGCTGTTTATGTATGCCCGGAAATGCTCGACAAATCGAAATATCCGGATGTGTTGAACACAGTTCCCGAAGAGATACTCTTTACAATATCTCAGGGGGTATTCGCAAAGATTGCTTACCGGGAGAACTCCGATGGGATTGTGGCATTGCTGAAGCCCAAATCGCATGGTCTGAAAGATATCAGGCTTTCAAATAATCCTTTTCTTATATTGCTTGAGTCGGTGGAGAAACCGGGTAACCTGGGTGCCATACTGCGTACCGCCGATGCGGCAGCAGCGGATGCAGTGATTGTCTGTGACCCTCATACCGATCTGTATAATCCTAACGTGATCCGTTCC
>DGZP01000122.1:7631-9615 GCA_002398565.1 Proteiniphilum sp. UBA4977 | reverse complement strand
TATATGCCGCGGAGTTGCAGGCAGCTGAATTTTACCAGAACGTCGATTTTAAAATACCCTCCGCCATCGTGATGGGGACTGAAGCGGATGGGTTGACCGGTTTCTGGCTGAAAAATGCGACAAGGCGAATCAAAATTCCTATGCGTGGGAAAATCGATTCGCTGAATGTCTCTGTCTCGGCTGCTATTCTTACCTTTGAAGCGATGCGGCAGCGGGGTTTCTGAGCACAGAAAAGCAAGTCCTGTATCCTTGCTACCTGCTTTTGATGATGGATGACCGGTATGTTGTACTGCTAATTCATTTTTTGATATACCCTTACGTAGTCAACCTGAAAACGATGAGGGAACAATAAATCATCGATACCTTTCTGTCCGCCCCAGTTCCCTCCGATGGCCAGGTTCAGCAGAAGATGGAATCTTTTGTCGAAAGGCCATTCGGCAAATCCTGTACCTTCATTCTCGAATGTGAAATAGAGCTTGTCATCCACATAAACCCGGTACGCATCCGCTTCCCACTCGAGTGCATAGAGGTGAAAATCAGTGTAGGAGGTGGGAATGTGAATCTTTGCATTTTTCTGTGTCCCATGCACATGGTTGTAGCTCTGGGTATGTGCTGAACCTACAATGGTGTAGGGATCATAACCCACATTTTCCATGATGTCTATTTCACCGCTGGCAGGCCAGCCACCGTATTCCCAGTCGGTGGAAAGCATCCATATGGCCGGCCATGTCCCTAGTCCTGTAGGGAGCTTGGCTCTTATTTCAAAACGGCCGTAGAGCCAGTCTCCCTTCTCTTTGGTGATCAGTCTGGCCGATGTGTATCGCTTTCCACCCATGCTGTCGATACGGGCGGTGATGGTTAGCATCCCATCCTTGACATAGGCGTTGGCAGAATCACCGGCCGTATAATACTGTGCTTCGTTGTTGCCCCAGCCCCAGCTGTTTCCTTCCGTGTCGTAGCTCCACAGGGTGGTGTCGGGCAGACCGGTATAGTTGAATTCTTCGTCCCACACCAGTTGCCACGTTCCCGTAGGGGTGGTAATCGTCTCATACGAATCACCTTTCTTGCAGCTGGCGATGCCAATGACCAGCAAGAAAAACAGGATATAATTCTTTTTTTCCATTCTTTTTTTTCGTGACGGGGGCAATTGCTCAATAAGCTTATCGACAAAATCTGCAAGCCACTTGCGATCGAACCCTTTGTTAAATATCATCTGTCAAATTCGTAACCCCATGTTTTACCCTTTAGCACGGTAGGTACGCCTTGTGTCATCCATACCGGTGCAGGATCCCCCTTGAGGTAGTGATCGAAGAACTGCTGCAGGCGGATGGAGAGATCTTTGCTGTTGCGGCGATGCACCAGGTTGTGTGCTTCATTATTGTATTGTAACAGCCAGGCAGGCTTACCCAAACGTCGCAGGGTCATAAAGAGCTCGATGCCCTGATACCAGGGAACCGCTCCGTCTTTGTCGTTATGCATAATCAGCAGCGGTGTTTCCACCTTATTGGCAAAGAAAAGTGGAGAGTTCTCAATATAGAGTTGCAAAGAATCGTTCATGGTGGATCCGATACGCGATTGGGTCTGCTCATATTGAAACTGGCGGCTTCTGCCCGAGTCCCACCTGATTCCACCGTATGCACTGGTCATGTTCGATACGGGCGCTCCGGCACCGGCTGCCTTAAACATATTGGTCTGGGTAACGAGGTAGGCTACCTGATAACCTCCCCAGCTCTGTCCCTGTATCGCCATGTTCTCCTTATCCACCCAGCTGTTTTGGGCAAGAGCTTCCGCCCCCGCGACAATCGCGTTGTAGGCATCCCTGCCCGGTTGCCCCACTGTATAGTGAATATCGGGAGTGAAAACAATATAACCGCGGCTGACAAAAAATGGAATATTGATGGTCGATCGGCTGGGTGCCGGCGTGAACCAGCGATACAGTTCATCGGAATGCTTTTCATAGAAATAAATCATCACCGGATACTTT
>DGZP01000122.1:2016-7420 GCA_002398565.1 Proteiniphilum sp. UBA4977 | reverse complement strand
TGAGCGGATCAAAATCTTCGGGTTTGTAAAGGATGCCTTGTAAAGGTATGCCGGCGAAAGAAGTCCAGGAGAAAAGTTCAGCTGTTCCCCAGTTGTAGTCGTGCATCTGGGGATTAATATCTGTGAGCTTTTGTGCTGTTTTCCAGTAATCACGCGTGATATACAGATCGGGAGAGGTGTTAAAATTACTTTTTTGAAAAACGAAAATATCGGCATCCTTCGCTTTCTCCAGCCCTGTGAAGTTGAACTTTTCAAGCGTTCTTTTCCTGAGCGGGTTGTTCCCTTTCTGTGCCAGAGTGTAGTAACCTTTTTTCTTTCCGGCAGTGTCAAATGCCGATAGCAACATCAGTTCGCCTGTTTTGATAGATTGTTTTTCGGTATCTGTATTCACATACCGGAATGTGATGGAGTCGGTACGTCCTGCATGACGTGTTATATTTTCCGGTTTTTTCTTTCCTGTGGGATCTACTTTCCAGATATCGAATGCATCATTGATCAGTACATATTCGTCATCCTCTCCCCAGGCAGCGATTCCGTATGATTCCACCGGAGAGGGGGTATCTTGCTTTTCGTTCCAGAAGTTCACCGGAATGTTTTTGGTGAGGTTCTGTATCAATCTATTGCGGTTGTTGAAGGCAAACCATTGCTGTTCACCCGCATCCCACCAAAAAGTAAAACTTCCGCCGGGTGATAAGGCCGGCCTGCCAGGTAAGGGTCTGCCCAACTCATAAAGGCTATCTGTCTGTAGATCCTTGATCCACACGTCCTGCCTGGATGAAATATCCCACTGGCTCT
Source organism: Proteiniphilum sp. UBA4977 (assembly GCA_002398565.1). GTDB lineage: Bacteria > Bacteroidota > Bacteroidia > Bacteroidales > Dysgonomonadaceae > Proteiniphilum. The sequence continues at coordinate 6,625 of DGZP01000122.1, read as the reverse complement.
CCAGCTGATATGGCTTGTCGGACCAAAGGAGTGCAAACTGTCCGTTACCCTCGTCTCCAACGGATACATAGGGCATCTCCACGGTTGCCAAAGGAATGTATCGGTTCATGTGTTCCGGACAAACAATGCCCCTATAGGTGCGACTTTCCTCTTTTTTTAACTCCACCAGCTGCTGTGGCGGTGTGAGTGGTTCCCGCCAGTGCCATATGTCAAGACCGGCCATCTCAAAATCGACAAGGGTTGAGTCTTTCGGTGCCTTCGCAGGTGCAGCACCCAGAAGAATACGTTTTCCGTCTTTGCTGAAAGAAGGTGCTGCATATTCATTGAAGACCCATCCTTTTGGTAGTCCCGAGGCATTCCGGTCGGCAAGGATCGCTGCCGAATCGGCTCCGACAACATAATAACGCAAGTCATATACTTTCTGTACCATTTTCGATGTATCTCCTGTGGTAAGATAAACCAGCTGTCTGCCTGACTCATCAAAGGCAAGAGATTTGTATTCTGTCTTTTCATGGGAGACAATCTTTTTTGTGTGGTCTTTCAGATTGATAAAGACGACACAAGTCTGGTTTACCGAATCTTTTTTATCGGGCTGGATTGCCACGGCAAAACTGCTTTCCGACTTGTTGAAAATATATTCTTTGGCATTTCTGAAGGTATCCTCCTGCTGGGTGAGCATGTTTCGCAAGATCAAAATCTCTCTCTGTTTGGCATTGTTTTTGCTCGTTGTATCTTTCGACGGGATGAGGGTATATGCTACATGAGAATCGAATTCCTTTGCAGTTTTATAAGATTTTGCGCCCGGAATCTTCTTCATTTCAAAAGCAAGGTTGTCGATAATAAGCAACGAGTCTTCAGGTTTTTCATTTGCTTTTTTCTTCTCGATACGGGCATGACGGCGGATAGCGTATGGTGCGCCAATCAGTCCCACGGTCCATCTTCCGTCAGGCGAAAGTGCGTAATTTATTACCCTCTCCACATGAAGTGTACGATTCATGCCATTATCCTTTATGAGCAAGGTGGTGTCGCCCTCCTGCGGGGAAACGAGTACGCACGTGATCTTCCCATCCCTGCTGATTGTCGTACCTGTGAGGCTCTTCCAGCTGTCATATACCGAATGGTCAAGTGGCTTTTTCTGTGGGAAGAGCATCCATGAGGTTAAAAGGAAAGTAAACGATAAAAAAAGTGACTTTTGCATAGTGAATGAATGGTTGGGTCGTGCAATATCAATTAACAAAAATACAATTTTTTTATATGGAATAAACTTCATGCATTCATTTTTTGAACCTTACCTTTTTACAATTGTTCATCATCAGGAAAGGAAGCATAGTAATGATTACAAATAACAGATACGATATACAACTAGCAGGGGATTACCTGCCCCAGCCTCTCTCCATTGAAAAAATCAGTGGTGTCTCTTCGGTACGTTATAACAACAGCATACTTTCACTCACTATTGGAGAGAAGCATGCAGATGATGCCGCTGAAATATTGCAGGAAGTTGTTTCATTGATTCGCCGGGAGGGTGGTAAAGTACTTACGGAGAAGATTTCGCAGCCGGTGCTCAACATGACCTGTGCCGCCTGTGCTTCCAGCTCACAGAATATTCTTTCCTATGTTCCGGGCGTGGTCAGTGCTTCGGTAAACTATGGCAATGGAAAAGGAAATATAGAATTTATACCGGGTGTTGTTTCGCCGGCCGACATGAGGAACTCTTTACGGGAGATCGGATACGACCTGCTTCTCGAAGAGGAGGAATCCTCGTTTGCACAGGTGGAGGAAATAGAGAAGGAGAATTACAAGAAGCTGCGCCGGCATACCATCTGGTCCATTTTTCTTGCCATTCCCCTGGTGATCGTCGGCATGTTTTTCATGCATGCTCCTTACGCCAATGAGATCATGTTGATTTTGGCAACCCCCATCCTGTTTGTTTTCGGCAAGCGTTTCTTTGTCGGTGCATGGAAGCAGGCGAAACATCGTTCTGCCAATATGGATACATTGGTGGCGCTGAGTACTGGCATTGCCTACCTGTTCAGCCTCTTCAACATGTTTTATCCACAATTTTGGGAGAGCAGAGGCCTTCAGGCCCATGTTTACTTTGAGGCTGCCGGGGTGATCGTCGCCTTTATTTTACTTGGAAAGATGCTGGAGGCACGGGCCAAAGGAAATACTTCCGATGCCATTAAAAAGCTGATGGGTCTGCAACCCTCCATCGTGGTGGTGTTCCGTGACGAAAAGCCTGTAGAGATACCCATCGCGGAGGTGGCGATCCACGATATCGTACTGGTAAAGCCCGGTGATAAGATTGCCGTGGATGGCGAGGTGACCGAAGGCAGTTCCTTCGTGGATGAGAGCATGATCTCTGGAGAACCCATTCACGTGGAGAAGAAACCGGGCGAGAGGGTGTTTGCCGGCACCATCAATCAAAGAGGGAGTTTCCGCTTCAGGGCGCAGAAGGTAGGAAAAGATACACTCCTTGCGCAGATCATCAAAACGGTGGATGAGGCACAGGGAAGTAAAGCCCCGGTACAGGGACTGGTGGACAAGATTGCCGCTGTTTTCGTGCCGGTGGTCATTGGCTTTGCGCTGCTCAGCTTTGTAATTTGGATCCTCTTTGGCGGTGAAACCGGATTTGTATACGGATTGATGGCCATGGTGACGGTGCTGGTCATTGCCTGTCCCTGTGCACTCGGACTGGCTACGCCCACAGCCATCATGGTGGGAATAGGCAAAGGTGCTGAAGAAGGAATCCTGATAAAAGATGCGGAGAGCCTTGAGGCCGCAAAGGATATTGATGTGATGGTACTCGATAAGACAGGGACAATCACCGAAGGAAAACCGGCGGTGAGCAATATGGTCTGGTCACTCGATGCCACACCGCTTCACCGCGATATTCTCTACAGTATTGAATACCGCTCAGAGCATCCATTGGCAGATGCGATCACCGACGCGTTGAAAGATAATAGTATATTGCTTGATGATGTGACCGTGCAGCAGGTGAGCGGCAAGGGCATAGAAGGAATTCATGAGGGCGAGCGCTATTACGTGGGGAATCTCGACTATCTGGCTTCAAGGAATGTGGTTATTCCTGCCGACCTGAAACAACAGGTCTACCTTGAACTGGATGCAGCACATACGGTGTCAGTGTTCGCCGATGAGCAGGTTGCACTGGGTGTGGTGGGTATTACCGACAGAATAAAACCTACCTCCAAGGCAGCCATCAACCAGCTACGCAACATGGGCATCGATGTAGCCGTCTACACGGGAGATCATGAGAAGGTGGCTGCCGCACTGGCCGGCGAACTGGGCATAACCCGCTTCAAGGGAGGGGTATTACCGGAGGAAAAGGCCGAACTGGTAAAGGCTTTGCAGCAACAAGGAAAAAAGGTGGCGATGGTGGGCGACGGCATCAACGACAGCGGCGCCTTGGCCCAGGCCGATGTGAGCATTGCCATGGGGGCGGGGAGCGATATCGCCATGGATGTGGCCAAGATGACCATCATCTCGTCCGACCTGAATAAAATTCCCAAAGCAATCCACCTCTCCCAATTTACCGTGCGGACAATCCGCCAGAATCTCTTCTGGGCATTTATTTACAATGTGATCGGTATTCCCATTGCTGCGGGGCTGCTATATCCCTTCACCGGCTTCCTGCTCAATCCCATGATTGCGGGAGCTGCCATGGCGCTTAGCTCTGTGAGTGTGGTGACCAACAGTCTGCGGTTAAAGGGTAAAAAGATATGATAAATTCACTTTCCGGGAAAACCTGCCGTAAGGAAAAAACCTGCCCGCCTAAAAGACCACACCTACCGGATGGTGGTCCAATATGGGAATCCGCAGGACCTGTTCTACATATTGAAAATAGTAGAACAGTTTGTGGTTCAGTTCAAAACCATAATCCTCACCCGGCTCATATCCCACTATAGTCTGGAAGAACGACCTTCTTCCGGGCTGTGTGGCCAGATAATTCCAGGCCGATACATATTGCTGGTTCCATCCTTCGTAGTACTGCTGTGAACGATATCTTGACGGTGTGTTTTGAAGCATATACCACGTATCAAAACCCGGGTCCATCACAATCAGTTCATATTCCAGGGAATCTTCCTGTGCGACCTCGTGGCTGTTCGGTTCAATCTTTACCATCCCTTTGGGGCCTGAGCAGGCAATCATGAATGATGCAGCTGCCAATAAAAATAATAACTTTTTCATTGGATTGTTTATTTCAATTATAACAGCCGAATCAAACTTTAGTTAGCTGGCGCCTCCGGTATCGCTGTGCTTTTTTTAATGAAGGTGTCGTAGCTCGAAATCAGTAAACCAACTACTTCGGAGTAGTTGTCGCGTCCCGAGCTTACTTTGTTCGTTTTCAAATATGCATCATAGGCCCTGTCCTGCACTTCCGAGAGTGACCTGTCCCTGACAGCCAGCCAGTGTTTCCTGTTTCTTCTCAAATCAGCGATTATTTCCGGTCGTATCGCCGATGTCAACGAATCTACCTCGTCCGGTAGAAATTCAGCCGCATCGTTCACCAGATAGAGGAGTGTCGAGAGATAAGCGCTGTAGCGGATGCGTTCGTCTTCGCTTCCCAAGCAAACAATAAAAGCATACA
>DGZP01000122.1:0-1810 GCA_002398565.1 Proteiniphilum sp. UBA4977 | reverse complement strand
GTTGGCTTCCGACTCGTGCGCAATGCCGAACTGATGGGCCATCTCATGCGCCAATGTAAAAGGGTATGTGATATCCAGGCTGTAGTTGTTCACGTGGATTTCATTGAAAAAAGGTCCGAAATATCCGGAGATACCCATTTTCGAATAGAGTGGTTCAAACAGCATGGGCTTAGCTCTTCTTTTGCCATTGGGATAGTCGATACTCAGCTTCCCGTGCAAGGCATGATAAGACCGCTCAAGCTCCTGCCTCACACCCGCTCTGTCCATCACATCAATATCCACATACGCTTCGTTGGCATCTGCAATAAAACGGACGACAAATTTTTTGAGGTTTTCCGCATCAAATGGGGTTTCTTTCACGTCGCTCTTCGCATAAAAATCTTCCCTGAAATAGGAGATACCCCATGCGAAATAAAACCAGGCAACCAGCATCGTCACAAAGCGGACCAACGAGTAGAGAAACTTTTTAAAACCTTTCTTCCCGGTGATCACGAAGAGAATCAGTATGATCAGATAGAGTAAAGCTGTGATGATAAACAGGTCGTAGAGCGAAAATGGAAAAACACCCGAAAGCATGGACAGGATGATTGCTACCGCAGGGTAAACGTGCTGCATGTACCATTCGGAGAGGGCTGCACTGCGACTGAAAATTATAATCACCCCAAAAAGTATCGCTGTGATAATCAGCAGAGACGTGAATCTTTGTCTGTTCTTTTTCTTTGCCATTCCCAAAAATAATGCATTTATTGCGAAACCTTTCGCTTTGTCCCGCTAATTATTTTATCGCTTTACTCACACTTGTCTACTGTTCAGTAATTTTGAATATGCTGTCTGTCTTCCGGCAGGTAAATATTCCCATTCTTGGCCGGAAAGATGAACAAAAAAGGTTTACATTTGTCTTTAAGAATGAAAGTTTGATGTTTCAAAGAACAGCTGCTTCCATATAATTTTAAGAATGAAACAAGATGGCAACAATCAAATTCAAGACCAATATAAACTGCTCAAACTGTGTGGCAAAAGTAACCCCCTTTCTCAATAAGAAAGAGGGAGTCATCTCCTGGAGTGTCGATATCGACAATCCGGACAAGATACTTGTTGTGGAAACCATCGATCTTTCGGCGGAGGATATTGTGAAAACCGTGAAACGTACCGGTTTTGAGGCGGAGCCGATTTAGATTTTAAGGATTAATTAGCCAGTTCCTTGTGAAGCTCACTTAATAAATCGGATAGTCCGCAGACTTCGACATTGATACCAAAAGGATATCTGTCTGTAATTGGGGCAACTATAAATGTCTTGTACGGTTTCACGATCTCTATGGCTCTCCAAAATTCTTTCGTTACATTCGGTGCTGATGAAGCTTATTTTTGATACTACCAAAAATCAGTAGGAGAAATCATTAAAGTTAAAAAACTTGAAAGAGTTGTTTTTTGTTTTTTGATCATATACATTTGCAGTCAAATAATAGCGAAATAATGAATTTACTTAACAACGGATATTGGTGGCGCTACTTACAACCCGAAAAGTCGTAAGGAAGAGCAGTCATGTCTTGAAGTAAGTATATAGCATATAATTTAAGAGCCTGTCGCAATCCTGCGACAGGCTCTTTGAGTTTTTAAGGTGTAGATGAAACAACAATTAAAACAATGATGATATGCAAAAGTATTCAGTAGATGAAAGAGGATATTACGGTGAATTTGGAGGAGCCTACATCCCCGAGATTCTGCACCAGTGTGTGACCGACCTCGAAAAGGCATACCGCCCCATCATGGAGAGTGAGCGCTTTCGGGCCGATTTCGATTCCCTGTTGCG
>DGZP01000006.1:48410-52325 GCA_002398565.1 Proteiniphilum sp. UBA4977 | reverse complement strand
ACGGGAAAATTGACGCTGCCCTGGCTCTCTGCCGCCACACCGATACGCCATCGGCCCGCATGGTGGAGAAAGGGATCTCACGCCTGGGCAGGCCCACAGTCGATGTGATGTCCGCCATTGAAAACCAAGGAAATATAGAAATATCAAAACTGGAAAAGGGACTTCCCGTGCTGGCAACATCCGCATCGGGTGCTCCCATGGTTGGATTTTTGGGAACCGTAACCGGTATGGTGAAAGCTTTTATGGATATGGCAGGCGCTGGAGCCAATGTGGATGTGAATATTCTCTCAACCGGTATTTATGAAGCGTTGGTCACGACTGTCGGAGGACTTATTGTGGGAATCATTGCCCTTTTTGCTTATAATTATCTTGCAACACGCATCAAAGGTATTGTAAACAGGCTTGAGATGCGAATCATGGAGTTCATGGACATCCTGAATGAACCGGCTGTTTAAAGAGAATCAGAAGCTATGGCATTAAAACAACGATTTAAGTTAGAATCAAATTTCAGCATGGCATCCATGACGGATGTGATCTTCCTGTTGCTTATTTTCTTTATGATCACCTCTACAATTGTCGTGCCGAATGCTATTCAGGTGTTGCTGCCCAGGGCGCAACAACAGGCACAGGCAAAGCCTATTACCCGGGTGACCATCGACAAGGATTTGAATTATTATGTAGCCAATGCCAACGAAACAGAACGCCAGGTGCCCTTCGAGGCAATCACACCGTTTCTACAGTCGGCATACACGGCCGATCCCGATATTTTTGTAGCACTCTATGCCGACGAGAGCGTTCCCTACAGGGAGATTGTGCGAATCCTGGATATCGCCAATCAGAATAAGTTCAAAATGGTGCTGATGACAAGGCCCAATTAAACGGAGAAATCCAGATGGAGTTAACAAAAGAAAAGATAGGTGGACTGGTGGGAACAATCATCTTTGCGGTGTTGCTCCTGCTCATACTTATTTTTTCCTACTTCACCCTGGCAACCCCTCCCCAGGAGCTGGAAGGTATTCCGGTAATGTTTGGCGCCACAGAAAATGCTTTTGGCATCACGGAGGCACCGATGGCCGAGGTGACCCCAGCTCCCGCCTCCACCCCGAATGTTCCGGAATATAGACCCAATGAACCGATGATCACGCAAACCACCGAGCCAACCATCGACGTGGAAGCACAACGGGAAGAAGAACGTCGCCAGGCACAACTGGCCGAAGAACGCAGAAAAAGGGAAGAGGCGGAACGATTGAGGAGAGCGGAAGAAGCGCGGCGAAGAGAAATCAACCAACAGATGTCGGGACTCTTTGGCGAGAGCGCCGGCAACCGGGGCAATACCGAAGGCAGCGGTACTCAGGGCGTTTCCACCGGAAATGCTACGCAGGGAGCCGCCACGGGCACGGGTGGTATCGGTTCGTACGACCTGGGCGGACGCAGCCTTGGCAGCGGGGGACTGGTACAGCCACGCTACACAGTGAACGATTATGGCACGGTCGTTGTTAATATTACCGTAGATCCTGGCGGAAATGTGATCAACGCAGAAATTGGACGAGGGACAAATACGCCCAATACTGCCCTTCGTAACGAAGCATTGCGTGCTGCCAAAAACACAAAATTCAACGCGATAGCCTCACCTAACAACCAGCAGGGGACAATCACCTACAAGTTCAACCTGAACTGATCACAGCTATTTCTGCACAATAGGGAATAAATATGTTCCGCCCGGCATCATTTGTTTAAAACCCTGTCCGGATATATCCGGACACAAAACGAAGAAATTATGAAGAAAGTAGTCTTGTTTTTAGCAAACGGGTTTGAGGAAATCGAAGCCCTCGGCACACTGGATATTTTGAGGAGAGCACAAATACCTGTAAAAACCGTCTCCATCTCTGACGACAAAACGGTGACCGGTGCACACAATATTTCCGTCATCGCCGACACCATCTTTGCCGAGGCAGATTTCACAGAGGTGGAAGTATTGGTGTTGCCGGGAGGAATGCCCGGTGCGAAACATCTGAATGAGCACGAAGGAGTGAAAAACCTGCTTTTGGAATTCAACAAGCAGCAAAAGATGATCGCCTCCATCTGTGCGGCCCCCATGGTACTGGGCGGACTTCGTTTGCTTGAGGGCAGACGGGCTACCTGCTATCCGGGTTTTGAGCCTGAGTTAATTGGTGCACAGGTTACCGGCGAAAACGTGGTTGTAGACGGAAATCTAACCACGGGAAAAGGTCCCGGACTTGTATTTGACTTCGCACTAAGACTGGTAGAACAGATTGCAGGTATTTCGACACGGCGCGAGGTGCAACAAGGCTTGCTTTTGTAATATCCGGCAATCTCTCCCGTTTTTTTGGAAGTTCAAGGTGCAAAGAGTTCAAGTAGACTTAGGCATTTTCCTGTAACAACAGTGCTCAAATAAATTTGATTCCTGTTCGTATTACTTAACGAAAATGTTGGCTATTAACGAAAAACAGATTATCTTTGCACCACTTTTTTTATAAGCAACATAATGTCTCACTATTTAAAGTAAATTTTTTTATTACAAATGACTGAAAACCTGAAAAGTGTAGCTCCGGTAGAAGATTTCGATTGGGCTGCGTATGCTGAAGGAGATCCTTACAGCAAAGAAAACAGAGAAAAACTTACCGAAAGCTACGACAATACGCTGAGTAAAATCAGTGACAAAGAAGTTGTAACAGGTATTGTAACCTCCATGAACAAACGCGAAGTGGTTGTAAACATTGGCTATAAGTCCGATGGCGTGGTGTCAATGAACGAGTTCCGCTACAACCCCGAACTAAAAATTGGCGACGAAGTAGAAGTTTACATCGAAAGCCAGGAAGACAAAAAAGGACAGTTGATCCTTTCCCACAAGAAAGCCCGTGCATCACGTTCCTGGGACCGTGTCAACGCCGCGCTTGAAAACAACGAAATCATTAAAGGATATATCAAATGTCGTACCAAGGGTGGTATGATCGTGGATGTGTTCGGCATCGAAGCATTCCTCCCCGGATCACAAATTGATGTGAAACCGATCCGCGATTACGATATATTTGTAGATAAGACAATGGAATTCAAGGTAGTAAAAATAAACCCTGAATACAAGAACGTGGTTGTTTCACACAAGGCTCTCATTGAGGAAGAACTGGAACAACAGAAAAAAGAGATTATCTCGAAACTCGAAAAAGGGCAGGTGCTCGAAGGAGTGGTCAAAAATATTACTTCCTACGGTGTATTTGTGGACCTGGGCGGCGTAGACGGCCTGGTACACATTACCGATCTTTCATGGGGACGCATTCAGCATCCCGAAGAGGTGGTACAGCTCGACGACAAGATCAACGTGGTAATCCTTGATTTCGACAACGAGAAAAAGCGCATTGCACTCGGTCTGAAGCAATTGACTCCGCATCCATGGGATGCACTCAGTGAAACTCTGAAGGTGGGTGACATCGTGAAGGGAAAAGTAGTGGTCATTGCCGATTACGGTGCATTCGTAGAAATCGCCCCCGGTGTGGAAGGGCTGATTCACGTATCGGAAATGAGCTGGACGCAACATCTTCACAGCGCACAGGACTTCATGACCGTAGGTGAAGAGGTGGAGGCAGTGATCCTCACACTCGACCGCGACGAGCGCAAGATGTCGCTCGGTGTGAAGCAACTCAAGCCTGATCCATGGGATAGTATTGAAATCAAATATCCGGTGGGCAGTACCCACACAGCTACCGTACGTAACTTTACCAACTTTGGCGCTTTCGTGGAGATTGAAGAAGGCGTAGAGGGCCTGATTCATATCTCCGACTTGTCGTGGACTAAGAAGATCAAACATCCGAGTGAAGTCACCGAAATAGGAGCTTCAATTGAAGTTCAAGTACTCGACATCGACAAGGAAAACCGCCGTTTAAGCCTGGGTCACAAGCA
>DGZP01000006.1:8391-48152 GCA_002398565.1 Proteiniphilum sp. UBA4977 | reverse complement strand
ATCGTGGAAATGCTCGACAAGGGAGCAGTGATCTCTCTGCCCTATGGCGTGGAAGGATTTGCAACTCCCAAACACCTGGTAAAGGAAGACAACTCACAGGCTCAGGTGGAAGAAAAGCTCGAATTTAAAGTGATCGAGTTCAATAAAGATGCCAAACGCATCATCGTTTCTCATAGCCGCATCCACGAAGATATCTCAGGCGACGACTCCAGAAGGAAAGGAAAACGCACTGGCAAGAAAGAAGGAGGAAACGAAGTGGCAGCAGCAATTCCGGTGATGGAGAAAACCACACTGGGCGACATCGAAGAACTAGCTGCACTAAAAGAGAAGCTTGACAACCAGAAGGTGGAAGCTTTCAAGAAAGAGGCGGCCAAAGCTGAAGCCAAAACAGAAGCCAAAGCTGAGGTAAAAGAAGAAGAGGCTCCCAAGGCTAGGGAAACAAAAGAAACCAAAACAGCCGAAGTACTAGAAGCTGAAGTAAAAGAAGATACTAAAGCTGACGCTGAAAAAGAAGCATAATCTTTTTATAAAATACTGTTTTACCCGGGGTATCACACCATGTGATGCCCCGGTTTTTTATGTAAAAAATCCTGGCAATGAATAGTTTACATAGGAAACATATCTCCCGACCTTCTGACCGTAAAGTGATCCGACAGGTTAACTTTTATGTTATCTTTGAAAAAAAACGCCGATTGATGTAAGAATTTCCCCCGTTTCACGTCTATTATGTATGAACGCTCATCAATTTGAACATCAAATCCTATGTTATTCCGATAAGCTGTATCGTATGGCACTTTCGGTATTGAAAGACGAAAATCTGTCACAGGATGCGTATCAGGAGTTGATGATGCGTTTATGGGAAAAACGTGAACAGCTGAGGATGATCGAAAACCCACAGGCATTTTTGCTTACATCGATGCGAAACCTCTGTCTGGATATGCTCCGCAAGCAGCAACCAAACGGGGAGCTTTCCCCCAACGCAACTTATCCTGCGCCCGGTCCGCACCAGCTTACCGAAGAGGCTGACACGGTAAATACCATCAACAGAATGATTGATTCGCTTCCCGAAATGCAACGAACTATTATCCGTATGAAAGATGTGGAAGAGATGGAGGTGACGGAAATTGCAGAAATGATGTTGATCACAGAAAACGCCGTTACTGTTAATCTGTCACGGGCCCGAAAAAAAATACGTGAAATGATTCTTACCTTTCAACAAAAGGAGACTATGATTTATGAACAACGTAAATGATATACTGAACGCTTATTTCGAAGGAACGGCATTGCCTGAAGAGGAAAAAAGACTGAAGGAATATTTCCGAAGCAATACTGTTTTACCTCAACATGAAGTATATAAACCCATGTTTGCTGCTTTCGAGGAAGAAAAGCAAATTGCTGCTCCCATTTTTGTTATTCCGGTGAAGAAGAACAATAAAAAACCATTTCTATTTCGAAAATTGTGGATTCCAGCAGCAAGTATCGCGGCAGCTATTCTTCTGGTTGTTATTTTATTCCCGCTCAAAAACAAAACCGAAATATCTTCCAACGATTACGTGGTTTTCATCCATGGAAAGGCAATATCAGACCCGCATAAAGCACAAGTATATGCCGATAAAATGTTTATGCAAGCCAATGAAATCATCCGTACCAGCTATGAACCTTTAGTGAAAGCAAATACAATACAAAAGGAGATGGATGCCGATAAAATTTTTGACGATTTATCACAAAAAATTAATTATATAAAGTCTGCGAATCAATAACTTAAAACCCTGTAAAAATGAAAAAAAATCTCTCAATTATGTTCGTAATGCTCGCTTTTGCCACGACCATATCGGCTCAACAACTCGAAAAATTGTTCGACAAGTATATGGAGGATGAGCGATTTAATTATGTATACCAGAAAAAAGCCAATATGATGGACAGGTTAAACGATTTGACAAACATCGAGGCATGGGAGCTTGGCAAATCGCCAATAAGCACTGGTCGTCAAATGCTTACGTTGAATTCGACCGACAAATCGCTTGATGAAAGTTTTACCCGGGAAGTAGAAAATGCACTCAAAGCCGACAAGTATGAACAAGTTTCAATCGTAAGAAACGGAAAAAACCGGGTGGAGACCTATGAAAAAAACAGCGACAAAGGGACGTCTAAAGTCAGTTTCATAAAAAATCCCGAGAATATCATGGTCACATTGAATTCATATGCTCCCCAGAAATAATTCATGTGAGAAGGTGCTCTCGTAAAGAAACTCTACTTTTCAATATATACACATGAACGGGAATATGACGGGATGTCATGTTCCCGTTTCTCATTTTTCGTTATATTTGTATCCTAAAAATCAGAGCAGGTGTTTTTAAACGACAAACCATATCGTGATTTCTCGGAATATCTTTCGGCACGATTTCCTTATAAGGTACAAAAGATATCCATTAACGCAGGTTTCACCTGCCCCAACCGCGATGGCAGTAAAGGACGCGGCGGATGTACATACTGCAACAACCAAAGCTTTAGTCCCGGTTACGGAAAACCTACCAGGACCATCACGGAACAACTGGCCGACGGCATTCATTTCTTCTCGCGCAAATATCCGGAGATGAAATACCTGGCCTATTTTCAATCCTATACCAATACCTACGACAGCATTGACTCGCTCATCGACAAATATGAGGAGGCACTCTCCTATCCCGGCGTGGTGGGACTGATTGTGGGTACCCGCCCCGACTGTATGCCCGGGGAGTTGCTTGATTACTTTGAAGCCCTCGGCAAAAAGACATTTGTGTTGGTAGAATATGGCGTGGAGTCAACTTTAAATAAAACACTGGAACGGGTAAACCGTCAACATACCTATGAAGAATCTGCCCTAATGATCCGTAAAACGGCGGAAAGAATGATCCCGACAGGCGCGCACATGATCCTGGGCCTGCCCGGAGAAACAGAAGAAGATATCCTGCACCATGCTGACAGACTCTCCGAATTACCACTCACAACCCTCAAGCTTCACCAGTTGCAAATTATCCGTTACACCGCCATGGCACGGGAGTATAAATTGCTGCCGGAATCGTTCAAGCTGTTCACGCTCGAAGAATATGTCGATCTGTGCGTTCTTTTTGCCGAACGCCTTAGTCCCGATATCAATATTGAAAGGTTCACGTCACAATCGCCCGCAAGACTGCTGATTGCACCCGATTGGGGACTAAAGAATTACGAGGTGAGGGAAAAAATACTGAAACGGTTTGGCGAGAAGGGAACCTGGCAAGGGAAACTTTACATCCGGTAGTTCCAGTCACGCTGTGTATACTTTTTCTTTTGCAGTTCCTCAATCTCTGCCATATCCTCTCTTTTGAACATAGTGAGTTCTTTGAGTCCATAGTATTCCAGCAGTTTTCGGGTAAGCGCCTCCAAAAAAGCAGTCACGTCGTCAGCCCTTCCTTGCTGTTCCAACAGATAGGAACGTATATTCCGCACAGGACTGGATACCGAGGCTGTCGCTTTTTTTATCAGGTGCCCGTTTTCCGACGTCAGGGCTCTCTGTAAAACCTCCAGATCTGCATCATACAACAGGGTACCATGATGCAGTTCCCTTCCTCTGGAGATATGTGATGCAGTACCCGATATCTTACGTCCCTCAAGCCAGAGGTCTTTTCTTTTCCCTATCACAACGGGAATACCCAATTTGTGAAGTACAACCACAACGGGTTCAAGAAAACGAGTACTTAAGGGTGCACCAGTGCTATCATGAATGAACGAGTAATTCAGGTTTCCTTCATCGTGATACACCGCTCCTCCACCAGACATGCGACGAATAATCCGGATATCATGCTCGATACAGAAATCCGGATCCACTTCGTTCATTACTGCCTGGTTTGACCCGATGATCACACTCGGTTCATTCACATAGAGCCACAAAAAATTTTCACCCTTTCTAGAGAATAGATGTTCTTCTGCGGCCAGGTTAAAAGCTGGCGTAGTAGAGGGAGAGACAATGATATTCATCTGATGATTCCCTCTTTCATTTGTGGTTCGTGAGACATTTGTACTCAGTTAATTTGTGTTCATTTCCAAAGTTGCAAAATCGATAAACCTATCCAGCGTATTGATAACGGGCTCCTTGCCATTCGCTGAAGAGATCCAGTAGCTGAGGTATTTTGCCGGCTTTAGGATAAAGATATGCTGGTTGCCATCATCCATCTTCAGCGCACAATCATCCGGATTCAGGAAGATCGCAGCACCCAGTTCCACTTTTTCGTCTGCCACATCTTCCGGGTGCAATCCCCAGGTAAAAATGCGATCCTCTTCCACCACTACCTGCTGTCCAGGATGGTAGTTGATACCGGTCACAAATTCCACCTGCGCATCCGATAGAGCAAAAGCTTCCACCTTAGCCTTTCTGACACCGGAATAGACGGTAACCCTGACAAGGATATCCACTTTGCCATTGCGATAGGGGACATCTTCCGACAGCATCTCCATAAATGAGACGGATCCCTCTTTCGCTACCCTAGCCAATCGGTTTGACACCGGGTGTAGCGGTACCACCTTCTCTCCATCCCATAAACGAATACCTCCCAGACCGACTGTAGACCCTACCTTATAGTAGTCGGCACCTTTCCCTTGCATCTGCTGCTCCGGTGTGGGGTACCACCTGTATTGTGACAACTCTAGTCCCCTATTGGCTTTTGAGTAAACATCGATGGCTGCCTTTTTGTCGAAGTAGAGCCGAAGACCTAGCCATTCATTCTCAATTGCCGGGCCGTGATGCCCCAGAGCACTATAGAGATCTCCTGATTTTGATGAGACATAATCAAGATAACGGGTACTGTCACTGCGCAGGAAGAGACTCGCATCCGTCATGTTTTGGGCTACAAGAAAAGAGGCTTGCAGCAAAAATGGGAACAAGAATAATATACTTTTCATGTAATCAATTAGAATGTGAAATTTTGGCCTATACTTTTGGATCAGTATTACAAACATAGTGAATAAATATCGCCATATCAATTTATTTTTCCTTTTTATCTCCTTTCTGTTATACGGAGGGACTTAGCCTGTAACGATATAAAAATATGGATTTCACGATAAAACAGTAAAAGCGGTCGAACTAATTTTTTATCACTAACTTTGTCCTATGTAATGATTACTTGCAAACCGTTGTATGTCCAACAATTGTACGGCAAAAGCTGATCGCTGTAAACCGAAAACGAATAACTAACTTAAAAACTGAAAAATCAAATGATCAAAACCTGGCGCTGGTTCGGGCCACAAGATAAAATTACTCTCGATATGCTTCGTCAGATTGGCGTGGAGGGAATTGTTACCGCCTTACACGACCTTCCTCCCGGAGAGGTGTGGAGCAGGGAAGCAATAGATAAGCTGAAACAAGTCATTGAAGATGCAGGTCTTGTTTGGTCGGTAGCCGAAAGTCTTCCTGTGGCCGAGGAGATAAAATATGCTACCCCCGTGCGCGATCAGTTGATTGAAAACTATAAAGTGAGTTTAGCCAACCTGGGTAAAGCCGGTGTGAAAACCATATGCTACAACTTTATGCCCGCCATCGACTGGATACGTACCAACCTGAACCACCCGCTTCCCGATGGTACCACCACCCTCTATTTCGACAAGATTCGTTTTGCCTGCTTCGACTGTAAGATTTTGCGCAGAGCGGGAGCAGAGAAAGATTACACTGAAGAAGAGATCGAAAAGATGAATCTGCTGTACAAGGAGATGACTACAGAAGATAAAGAAATCCTCATCGATACGATCATTGTCAAAACACAGGGTTTTATCCACCGGAATATATCCGGCGGGAACAATAATCCGGTCGTGGAATTTAGAAAACAGCTACAGAAGTACGCGGGCATTGACAGAAAGAAGCTCCGGGAGAACCTGCAATATTTCCTCCAGCAGGTAATACCCGTGGCAGAAGAGCAAAACATCATGTTATGTATCCACCCCGATGACCCACCTTTCCCTGTATTTGGCCTACCCCGCATTGTCACTAATGAGGAGGATATCAACTGGATTCTCCGCGCCCTACCCTCCCGAAGCAACGGTCTCGCCCTTTGCGCCGGTTCACTGAGTGCCGGTGCCCACAATGATGTACCTGCCTTGGCCAGCAAATTTGCAGACCGGATAGGCTTTGCCCATCTCAGAAGCACACAACTACTTCCCGAGGGCAACTTTATGGAAGCATCGCACTTGGATGGAAACGGCAAGCTGATAGAGGTGATCCGCATCCTGGAACGGGAGCGGCCGCAGATACCCATGCGGGTAGATCATGGCAAGCTGATACTCAACGATGCGGAAAAGGACTACAATCCGGGCTACTCCTTCTTAGGGAGAATGTTTGCTCTGGCACAGGTGGAAGGGATGATGGCCGTAGTACGGAATGAAATAGAATTTGAAAATGAACCTCAAAATTATTGATTACATAATTGATAATCAAATCATTGCAGAACCTCTATTCAAAAACGAAAAGTCTTAACTTTGTTGAAAAAAATCAATTTGACTCATGCAATTCAAGTTACCTTCATTTTCTTCAAAGACGGATCCAAAAGAATATCGTTTAGGTTTTTCTCAAATCTTGGTTTTTCATTGGAAGCTATTGATATTGTCAAAATATTGAATTATATTCGTACGTTCGTATAAGTATTGCTGTGTTTGAATAATTATAACACATTCAAATCATTTGTACAATTAATTACAATTAATATTTTACAGTTAAATTGTGGCTTATGTCGGTACGAAGTGGTTCCTTTTTAATGCAAGATAAGGCAGAATGGCAAGTGACCGGTCCAGGAATACAACGCCAGATAATGGGTTACGATGAGCAGATGATGCTCGTGAAGGTCAAATTTCAGAAAGGTGCAGTGGGAGAGATGCACTCCCATCCCCATTCGCAGACTACTTATGTAGCAAGTGGTATTTTTGAATTTAACATAGATGGCGAAATAAATGTCGTTAAAGAAGGGGATGGACTTTATATCGCTCCCAATCTTCCTCATGGTACACAATGCCTCGAAGCAGGTCTACTGATAGATGTATTTAGCCCAATGAGAAAAGATTTCCTTTGATATTTCCAAAAATCAATGATGATTTTTCCACATCGGTGATAATAGCTTTCTCAATGTGATAGTTTTCGCCAATTAATTACTGCTCAGTGAACAAGTGATTCATGTAGAAGGTATTTCATCTTTTTTACTCTTTCGAGGGGTTTGAGACGATTGTAAAAACTGTTCCGTCCTTTCAGGGGTGAGCAATTCCCAGAGGGAAGCCACCGTCCATCCCGGTGCAAAAATATTGTTATAAAATCCTTTCCCATTTCTGCCGTAATCCCAGTGGGTATGCTGCACCACTTCAGGATAAAAACCTGACTTCGCCACCCCACACAAATGCCCTTCGAAGGGCAACAACTGACGCATAGAAGAAGATATGACAGCAAGAAACTGTAAAAAACGAGGTTCGTTGTATCGTTTTGATAACCATTTCAACACCGACCCAAACTCAAATATAAACACATCTATATGGTTGTTTTCTACGGATACATTGCCCCATCCGCGCGTTTTGAACCCGATATCGCCAATCATCTGCCCAGGGGCAAATGGCACATCCCATACATAATACCACGACAAGGCAAAGTAAGCCGATTTACGGGTCAAGTCAGCATAGCGCTGCTGTTCCTCTCCGCTACTCACCAAAGCCAAATAATAGGTAGCTGTTGAAGCATAGAGTGAAGCTTCCTTGTCTTCACAATTTGCATCCAACGTGGATGAAAAGTAGTCGGCTTTCGATATAATTTCTTTCTCTAAATAGTCGACTGTTCTTTTTGCCGCCTGCAGGTAATGATCATTGTTGAAATAGGAGGAAGCCATTACCAGGGGCAGGGTTGCAGAAGGTGTACTACCACCGGTGGAATCCACCCGCCTCAGGTCATCCCGGAATTTTCTGGGAAAGCTGCCATCTTCATGCTGCAAGAGAAGAAACTGTTGCAGAATCCAGGTAATTCTTTCTTCCCATTCTGGATAAGCACGGCCGTTGTTCTTTTCATACTGAAGGAAATGTAATATCGCATAAATGCCTTCCGATTGTCGTCGAATACTGTAAACATCTGTTTCACTGTCGTTGTCGAAGTTAACAAATTCTCTGAAGAAGCCATTGGGAGTAAAACCATTTTCCAGATAGCTACTAAATACTGCATAACTATTGGTGATCAGGTCTTGACGACCATGCTGCGCTCCATATTCCAGAGCATTAAAGGCATTGAGCAGCACCCTACCCACAAAACCCACCTCTGCCCTACCATTGGGTTCACAGGTAGCCACCTGTAACCACTCACCCGAATTGAATATTAGCGGCTTATCATTCACATAGCTGGAGGTAAAAAAACGGCTCAGCGTCTCTTTCACAAATGAATCGCTGAATCCGGTCTCTACCGGCTCAGGGCGCCAGGTATCAAACCCATACTCCCACATCTGCCGGACAAAGTCGGAGAAATCGGCTGCCTTCCCTTCCCTGATCTGCCAGGTAAGCTCCATCAAGGTTCCTTCCGGCAGGTAGTGAAACGCTTCCACCGGTTCTGCCAGTGTCAGTTTGCGAATATAGGTACGTGGGGTCTCCTGATAGGGGAATCCAAAGGAAATGGCCGATTCCCCCTCCAGGTTCTCGAATCCGGTATATCCTATGGATGTTTTCCCGGAAACGATCACCTCTCCTGCAGTATGTGTCGCAAGGGCTTCATGTCTGAAATCATCGATTCGCATCACAGAGGTAAAAGTTTCGGACACCTCATTGAAAATGGCAGTCATGGGGGCACTCAGACGATCTTCCCGTACCGTCCAACTGTCGGAGGTGTGAAATGAGGGAGCGCGATCCGGTGAACGAAGATTTCTCCTGTACCAGAAGCCCGGCATATAGAACTGGCAATCCTCATGTTTGAAGGATGTGTGAAGCAGCTGCTTGAAGTTGAAATAGAGATTCTCTTCAGCCTTCAGGGTAACAGTGATGGACCCGTCGCTTACGTTTCTGCGGATGGTAAGGGGTAGTTTTTCATCCGCTTCCAGATAGATCGCTCCCCCTTTACTGATCTCCTTAAGACCATATTCAACAGCCTCGTTTCCGGGAGTTTTCAGTGCGATCAGCGCATCCAACTGATATTTCTTCTCATTCGATTGCTCTTTGCAGGCTGTCACTACAAATAACAGAGCAAGTAATAATGTTGTTATTTTCATTTGATCAAAACTTTTATATCCCATTCTTTTGTTTCATGCGTGTCATCATCATGATCTTCAGAGCTTGCTTCTGAGGTGGTCGATCAAACGGGAAAGATGATTTTTCATAGGACGATAGGCCCTCTCATCTGCAACGTTGCGGTTCTCCTCTGGATCCCGCTGATGGTCGAACATCATCTCAGCCTCCGTATCATTTCGCTTGTCTCTCCATTTGGCATAGCTATAGCGTCTGTTGATCGCATTGTCACCATTGCCCCACTGTACAAAAACAGCCTCTTTACCCTTGAAGCGGGAATCGGTAAAAGAGGGAGCGAAGCTCAGTCCTTGCAGCTGGCCTTCCGGTTGTGGTATCCCTGTCAGGTCGCACAGTGTGGGGTAGAGATCCACCAGCTCCACCATGAGGTCTGACTTTGCGCCCTTTTGTCCGGGCAGGTGAATGATCAGGGGTATCTGTGTGGAACGTTTCATCAGGGTATGCTTACCCCAGAAGGAGTGCTCTCCCAGTTGCCACCCATGGTCGCCCAGAATCACCACGATGGTGGACTCCTCCAACGAGAGTTCCCTCAGCTCGTTGAGCAATAACCCTATCTGGGCATCCACATAGCTCACACAGGCATAATAACCATGTTTTGCCAGTCGCTGAAAATCTTCCTCCGACTTATCTCCCACTCCCCCGTAGGAGTTGATTTCAGTAGGTGCTTTCACCTGTTGGGGCAACCCCTCGGAGCGGTAGAAATTATCTGCCAGGGGGATCTCCTCCCTGTTGTACAGATCCCAATACTTCTTGGGGGCGTTGAACGGGAGGTGGGGTCGCCAGAAGCCGCATGCCAGGAAAAAGGGTTGATTCTGCTCCTTCATTCTTCGCAGGTCAGCGATCGTTTTCAGTGCCACCTTCCCATCCTGATAGGCGGAGTCGGACACCTCTGCAGACTCGTAGAAGGGTCCCCGCATCGTTTTGGGATGAATGGTTCTGGCAGAGACATCACTCATCCATAGCTCCCACTTGTTGTAGACAGCCCAATGCGACTCATACCCCTCCCTGTGGACCCTCCAGGGTTGCTCACTCCAGGCAGTGGCATGGTCATCCACGTTGTGGAACACCTTGCCATTGGAGAGGGTGTGATACCCGTGATCCCTGAACCACCGTGGCAGGGGTATCGCATCCGGTGCATCCTTCTCCGCATAGGTATAGGCATGGGTGAACCGTTCCGGCAGTTTCGGATAGAGACCTGTCAGCATGCTGGCTCTGGAGGCACCGCTGACAGGTGCATTGCAATAGGCATTGCGGAACAACAGCGAGTGGTTCGCCAGCGAATCCATCACTGGCGTGCGAATTGCTTCCTCGCCGTAACAGCCTAGCTCGGGACGTAGGTCATCGACCATGATCAACAGCACGTTGGGTCGGGCATCATTTTGCCCATAACCAGCAATTGCCGGCAAACCGGCCAACAAGGAGAATGTTTTTCTGATGCTCATTCTATGCATACGATCATTGGGCTTTTGTGATGGCAGGGCCGGTATAGGACTTCTTCATCCCGCCGAAATCGAGCACAATCTTCTGAATGACCATGCCGGGATCTCCACATCGGATGTGGAGCGTATGTTTTCCGGGCTTGTTGATGTAGAAAGTGGATTTATTGACCGCTGCGTTGCGTAACACATTCTCGTACCAGGTCTGGGTATATTCGGGTGCCGATGAGGAGGGTAAAGCCACCGGACCCTCATCGATGCAGACCGCATAGCGGGTCTGGGAGGAGTTCTGCTCATGGAAGTTGAAATCCCTGTCGGAGCTGAGCGGGAAGACAGGCAGCACATAGGTATAGACATCCACCGGGCCATGGTGGAAGGTATAAAAATCATATTCCACACCGGGGTTGTTGTGGTTTCGGGGATTGAGCACCTTGCCGGTAGGATCGCCCATCATCACCGCACGGTTCTCCACACCCAGGTTTTCGATGAGCTGCATCTTCACCTCATCGCTCTCTCTCTTCCTGTGGAAATCAGCTCCTGCAATGGAGACAACACCGTTATTCTCCACGAACAAACCCGATAGTTCCTCACTGGTGGGTGTAGGAGGATTGAAAAGTGAAACCATCACCTTCTCCTTTTTCCTGCCTACAGAAAACTCCAGGTAGCCCTGTACCGATTCACCCAGAGGCGCCTTGCTCCAGTCCACCGAAACCCACAGACGTTCTTCACCGCTCACAGTACCCCCTCTGCTACTCACGCGGATCCAGTCGGCCGAAGGTTTCACCTTCCAGCGGAAGGAGCCTTCACCCTTGTTGTAGATATCCACGAAATAGGTTGTCTGGTCGAAATACCTGCTGAAGGCAGGCAGAGAGAGGAAGCTGCTCACACCTTTCAGTGGCTCCCGTCCTTCGGGATAGAGCCCCATTGCTGGCTTCGGAGCAATCGCTACGGAGTCCAGTTTTGGCATCTCGAAGTATGAGGCGGTAACTCCCTGTCTGAGCGACAAGATTCTCTTCCATTTGCCATCCATCAGGTCGTTGTATTCGTAACTGATGTGGTAGAGGGTGTCGTAATAATGTTTTGCCTTGTCTCTCAACTTATTGGCCAGAACCCTCTCCTGAGCAATGTAGTCTCTGTTCCGCTGTGCGGTGAGCCACTTCTTGTTCATCAGCTCCGCTCCCTTCACGGGATAGTAAAGCAGCTGGAAGAAGGAGGGTTTCATCTTCTCCGGCAGCTCATTCAGGATCTTTTCCGCCATACTGCCAATACGGGTGTAGTCGGCAATGCGTGTCTCAGCCTCCCGGTAGTTGGCAAAGGAGAAATCGGTGTCGGTGTGACGCTCTCGTCCGTGGCTGAAGGTGTTCCACTCATATCCCCAACCCGTGAACTCCGGTTTGCGGATAAAAGCCAGCCGGAAATATTCATTGGTGATTTCATGGAAGGCATCGTAATACTGTTCGCCAAAGAGGCTGCTCAGCCACTTCGCGTTGTAATCTGCAATATTCTCAAACGAGAATTTTTCCAGGTCGTAGGCCATATCGAGAAAAAGAGTCACCGGGAACTCACACGATTTGATATCCCCCGCATTGAGGAGCCAAAGGCGATCAGCACCGGTATCATAGGCCTTCTTCAGCTCTTCGTACATCAGTGAGGGGGGGGTGGAAGCAAGCCAGAGGTAATCGTGCGGGATACCAAGGTAGGAAGCGTGGTAATAGACTCCAGACCCGCCGGAACGCTTCTGTTCATCGGCGTTGCTCAGCTGTTTCATGTAGCCGTAGTTGTCGTCCGGCCATACCAGAATTACATCCTCCGGTAGCTCCAGACCTTTCAGGTAGATCTCGAGCACCTCCTTGTAAGGGGTAAAAGCCTGGGGTATCTCCTCGATGGGTTTGTCAATGTACTTGAGCAATAGCTCCCGCTGGTCCTTGAGCGCCTCACCCACCAGCTTCACCCGCTCTTCGAGTGTATAGTTGCCGGTCATCGCCTTGTCGTGGAGACCTCTCAAAGCCAGGGTATAGACATTTTCATAAGGTGAGTTCTCCCTGACTCTTTTCTCCAGCGCCCTCAGGATTCCCTCCTTGTTGGTCATATAGTTCCACTCGCCCATGGTCTTGGTGTCCCACTCACTGGCGTTGTTGAAGAGGAGCGGCTCGGGATGCACCGAACCCATCACGATGCCGAACGAGTCGGCTACTACCTTATTCTCCGGGTACTTGTTAAAGGCTCCGGATGCCTCGTGCATGGCTGGGCAGAGATAGTTGGCCTTGAGACGGAGCAACAGCTCATATACCTTCTCATAGGTTTTGGGACCGATATCCTTCAGTTCCGGGTCGAAGGTATGTTTGGCCCAGGGGAGCAACCCCCAGTCCTCGTCGTTGATAAAAAGTCCCCTGAACTTGACGGAAGGTTTTTGGGAGACAAACCGTTCCACCGTCAGATGCAGTTCACTTCGCTTTTCCACCGGCACATCGGCCCACCAGTACCAGGGTGAGACTCCGATATTTTCGGAGATGGTGAAGAGTCCGTAGGCAGCGCCTCTGCGGTCGCTTCCTGCGACCACCAAAGCCTTGCTCACATTGGGGAAGGGATTATCCACCACCTGGATCAAAAACCGCTCCCACTCCCCTTCTATCTCATCTGCCGATATTTTCTTTTTTTGCACCAGTTCACGGATGAGCCGGTTGTTCTCAAGCGTGCCCACCAGAACAATTTGTGAAGCTGAAAAGTTTTCCACATTCTTTAGAGATGGCTGATGACCTGTAACCATTTTCACATCGTTGGAGAAAAGGGTGGCAGCCGTTCTTACCGATACTGGATCATGCGGATCCAACACAACTTGTGTTTCCACTGAAGGAAAACAGAGGCTGAATGATCCTGTGGCAGGCTTCTCAACAAGACTAATCTGTTGTCCATTCAGAAAAAGTGATATACTTAAAAACAGAATAAAAATAAATAGTTCTTTAAACTTCATTTCATACGATTAAAATTATTGACTTTCAAAGGTATCGCATGGTACTCGCTTTAATCACGTTCTTGCGTTTAGTGATTCATATGCTCGTTTTATACGATTTTTTAATTACGGTGTTTGGAACTCGCTTTAATCATGTACTTGTGTGATAATGATTATCAAGCTCGTTTCATCAATGAATTAGTTTTTGATTTCTTTGCAAATATTAATCATCGGAATATTTAACAAAAATGCCACTTTTTCTATAGTATCAGCATGGTGTCCTGTTCCAATAGCACAGTGGTGCGATGGCCCCACTTTACTCCATCGGTTGATGAAATCCCGGATATTGACGGGAAAACGATAACGACTGTTTGTATTACCTGTTTCCAATACTGCTCCTTCCACTGACTCGCCCTCTGCCACCAGCAAAAAAACTGAGTCAGATCCTTCTACAACGGAAAGGAGAGTAACTGGACCCTTTTTAACTGACATTTGTATAGAAAGGCCGGCACCCGGCTTCCCGTGATATACCGGTAGAGGAACCAGTTTGACACGGTCTTCAGAGATTTGAAAATGTGCCGGACCATCGTGACCTAGAAAAAGGATGTTTTCATTAAAATCCATCAGATAAAATTCAGAGAACGACCCTCCGGCACCCAGTTCACTCAGGATTTTCATGGCGTGCGCATTTTTTACTTCACACTCGCCTGCAACCGGTATATTCTTACCGGTGAGTAAAGTGTTTCCTGCAATGACCGAGGTGATGATATTTTCATACTCATTTCCTCTCTGACCCTCGTAATAATACGCCAAGGAACCCAGGTTGTGTGATTTCACCATTTTATCCAGTGCCACAGAAGTGGTCGCTGCACGATCCAGTTCTCTTGGATCACACATCGGATCGACTGCAAAAGCAGCGTGAAATTCCCCAATTTTCTCTTTCGTCTCCTTCTCGGATACTTGATCTCGGATACTTTTTAATTCACACATCTCAATCATTTCAAAATGAGTACCAAAAGTGACGCTTAGTTTGGTCAAATCAGCATACACATCCAACATCCCTCCATAGTAATTTCCCAAAATGCCCATTCTGTTTTTTTGTAATGCGTTCACTATATCTGATGCATCAATCCAGTTCTTTATCTCTTCCCATACCTTTTCTTCATGTAAATAACCGGTTATTATTTGATAACGTACTGAAGTTTTGTTTATTACACATGCAATCTCAGGAATAGCACACGATTGACAATGTTCCAGCCATACTCCTGTTTTTTCGGCATAATTATCCAATGCATTAAATTTTTGATAATCAACACTTTGCACCGGCTGGAGATTAAGCAATACAAATGGAACCTTTGTCTTTTGGATAATAGGAAGGATCGTAGACGACAAAGCATAAGTGGAAACATACAAGAAGACCAATTCGACATCATTGCGACTGAATAAATTTGCAGCCCGGACAGATATGTCAATATTGTCGACCATACCAGCATCAATTACTTCAGCACCCAACTTCTCCAATCTTTTTTTAATTTGTTGATGGTAGCCATTCAGATTGGAATATAAAGATTCGAACTGGGTCCAATATGTATCCAATCCAACACTAAATAATCCTACTTTACTCATAATTTTCAAAATTAATTACATAATAAATAATTTGAACCCTACCGAGAGATTGTCTCTGTATTCCTTGTAAATTCCGGACCGCCATAGGACCGTTTCATTCCCCCAAAATCAATCACAATCTTTTGGAGCATCACACCCGGATGACCGACGAATATTTTGATCTTATGCTTCCCCGGTTGGTCAATCACATGCGTTGTCTTGTTAATTCGGGTATTGCGCAGGATACTCTGTATCCACAAAGTACTGTAATAGGGAGCCGACGCCTCTGGCATATAAACCGGACTGTTGTCCAGCATGACACCATACCGTGAACCCGTTTCATCATTCAACGGAAACTGGGGTACCATATAGGTGTAAACATCCACGGGCCCTTCCGAAAATGTATAAAAATCGTATTCCAACATAGGGAATTCACTGGAGCGAACCGGAGCCACATAATTGGAAGTGAGTTCAAGTGACGGATAAAGGCTGTTTTTGGCCAACGGATCACCCAGCATCACTACCTTGTTGTCCATGCCAAGCCCTTCCAATATGCTGAAGCGAATCTCGTCTGTCTCCTTTTTTCTGTGAAAACCCGTTGCATCGACAGCCACAATGCCATTGTCCTCAACATATAGTTTTTCCAGATCCTCCACAGATGGAGTCGATGGGTTTAATAAAGATACAAAAACCTTTTGATTACCCCCATTGGATAAAATATTAATCTCACTCTTTATTGTTTCTCCCAGCGGCGCTTTATCCCAATCTACCGAAACAACAACCCTATCGTGCTCCCTTGTACTCCCTGAATTTTTGTCGAGGCGAATCCAGTCATCCTTCACCTCCACTCTCCAGTCCAGCATACCCAGACCTTTGTTAAACAAATCAATATGATATGATTTCGGTAGAAATTTATTAAACATCGGCAATGAATAAGGCTCTACGGAATTCTTCATATCTGTTAAATCTGAAACCGTGACTCCCAGCGAAGGATTCGGAGCAGCCGTCACACTATCCATCGGGGGAACAGCAAACCGCCCTCCTCCATTGCTTAACGCCATCATATGTTTCCATTTGCCATCAAGAAGACTGTTGTATGTATTTGTCAGTTCTTGCAACGCTTCCGCGTATTGTACTACCTCCTCACGTAAACTGTTCGCCACGACAAACTTCCGTGATGCGTAGTAATTTGCCTTTTCAGATTCCAACCACATTTGGTTAAATAGGGCAGAACCTTTTACGTTATAGTAGAGAAGCTGAAAATAAGAAGGATACAGATCTTTATCCAACTGTACAAGAATTTTTTCAGCTTTATCTGCCATTGCTGCGTATTCCCGGATTCGACGATCTGCCTCATCATAGTGCTGCACAGAAAAGAGATCGCTTCTCCTGTTCTTCATATATTCCGGTTTCCTGACGTATGCCAGTTTGTGGTAGGATTTTGAAATATCAAGAAACTCGCTTCTGTATTGTTTGCCAAAGATCTGGGAAAGAAAATCCGCGTGATGATCCACAATATTGTCGTACGAGAACCGATCAATATCGTATGCCATCTCCAAAAAGAGGCTGATATGGTATTCTGCCGGTTTGATGTCTCCCACGTTCGCAACCCATAACTGGTCGGCAGTGGTGTCGTATGCCTTTTTTAGCTCCCCGTACATCAGGGTGGGAGGAGTTGTGCAGAGCCACAAATTATCGTTGGGTGGCCCCCAGTAGGACAAATGATAATAAACACCGGCTCTGCCTTTTCGCTGTTGCTCTTTGGTGTTGCTGAGGCGTTTCATGTAGCCATAATCATCATCCGACCAGACAAAAGTCACATCATCTGGCACTTCAAGTCCTGCATCGTAAATATCCAGCACTTCTTTATAGGGGTAAAAGACTTGGGGTATCTCCTCTAGGGGTTTATCCAAATTATCATCTAAAATCTGCCGCTGATCTTTCAATGCAACCCCCAATAATTCCGCCTGTTTCTGAAGGGAGAGATCTCCCGCCATTACCGCATCGTGTATGCCTCGTAGTGCAAGGGTATATACATTCTCATAAATACCGTTTTCTCGTACCCTCTTTATCAACTGTTTATTGATTCCATCTTTGTTTTTTGAATAGTCCCAGGGTCCCATGGTTTTGGTATCCCACTCAGAAGCATTGTTAAAGAGGAGTGGTTCACAATGGATGGATCCCATCGCAATCCCGAATGAGTCAGCAACAACCTTGTTTTCCGGATATTTGTTAAATGCGCCAGAAGCCGAATGCATGGCCGGACTAAGATAATTGCCTTTTAAGCGAAGGAGCAACTCACAAACTTTCTCATAGGTTCTGGGACCGATATCATTCGTTTCCGGCTCAAATGTTTTTTTGGCCCATGGCAGCAATCCCCAATCCTCGTCGTTGATAAAAATTCCCCTGTAGCGTACAGAGGGAGTTTTTGAAACAGTGCGATCCACATTGATTGTCAGGTCTTTCCTTTTAAGAACGGGAACATCCGCCCACCAGTACCAAGGAAAGACGCCAATGGCTTCAGAAACTGATATGATGCCATAAGCAGCACCCCTTCGATCACTTCCGACAACTACCAATGCCTTATGCACTTTTGGAAAAGGGTTGTCAATCACTTGGATGAGATATTGTTCCCAGCCATCTTCTATTTCTTGTACAGAAATCCTTTTCCTCCGAATCAACTCTCTAATTAATTGGTTATTTTCGATTGTTCCCACCAGTACGATATTTGAAGAAGAAATCTCATCAATATCTACAATGGGGACTGTCTGATTGGTGACCCTTGTTATATCGCCGGCGAATAGTTTAGCCGCTGTGGCCACAGACTTGTGATCACTCCGATCTACCACAATCTCCGTACTGATAGCAGGACCGGAAAGTTGGAATGATTTGGAATTGGGATTTTTTACCAACTGAATCTGGGCATCCAGAAAGAATGGCAAACTAAAAAACAAAAAAAAGATGAAACGCTTTAAATACACCATTGATCTTACACTTTTTATTGATCTACAAAAAAATAACCAACTCAAGTTCCGCAATCTCATTTACCATGCAACATGGCAGTTCCCTTTATATCCAACGCCTCAGCGAGGGCATCAAGCATTCCGTATCCAAATCTGTTGTCTGGCAACAGATAATGGCCTTCGGACCATTCGTTAAAACAAGCAATCGTTAGAATATTGGGTACTTCCGGGTGCTGGTTGAGGTAGGAGAAAGCTGCCCGTACAAACGCTTTAAATGCAGCCGGACTTTCGTTGTCAAAAATTACGCATCCCGGCCATTCATCCCTATTTGGTACTTCGGGCCTCTTTTTCGGGGCGATATAGCGAGGTGTTGAATCCCACCCAGGTGAAAGAGCGGGAATATAGGACACCTCAAAATCCCTGTGGTGTTCCGGCCAAAGTTTGAAAGCCACATCAGCTGCAGCTACTTCGTAGTCAGAAATCTCGTTCTCCTTGGGTTGGAAACGACGGGTGGTCCAATCAATTGGATTATATGACCCGGCAGTATCGTAACCCACTTTTCGACAATTGGGCGAATAAAAACCGGACATATGAAAATGGATTCCTTTATGTCCCAGTTTTTTGGCATAAGCCCGCAAATCCTTAAAAAGTTGCACCGTTGTATCTAGTCCAATCATTTTTTCCAGCCGGTTGGGATCCCATATACACAGTATCGGCTTGTCGTCGATTTTCCAGTAATTGGGTTGATGAAAATAGCGGGAAATCATGTAAGTGAGGCTGCGCCAGCACTCTTCAACAGTTACATCGGGGGGTTGATAGCTGGGTGGATAGACCGGTTTGCCGTCAATTTGTTCTGTGGGATAGAGTATATACCAGGGATGATTGGTCCACATACAGGCAAACTGGACATCACAAGCATTTGATGAACGTAGAAAACCGTTCTCCAATGCTTCATGCAGGGCTGGTTCTCCATTATACCAATACCAGTCCCAGATGTATACATCGATACCACTTTCTTTGGCTAGCCTGTTATATTTCTCCCAAGTGGAAGGCAGGCTCTCATCGAGCTCTCCCAATAAGGGACCGCGGGGTTGCTGGTGTCCCTGAAACCAAGATCGCGCACTTCTGATCAGGTTGTATTCTGTCCATTTCTCACCATACAGATGATTGTGTATAGCCGAAGGGTGGTAGTTTGGGAACACGTAAGCTGCGACAGTCAAATCATCCGGTTTTTTCAACAACGACGTGTCCCCGGCGAGACGCTCCAGATCGCGGGGCAGCCGGTGTCGATCGTTCCACGACTTATCTTTTGCAGCATCCTGTGAGGTACTGTCCTGATTTGTATGCCCAAATGAACCGAGAGAAACTCCCGCTGCCATCGATGCAAGGGTACCTTTTTTGATAAATGTTCTTCTTTCCATAATCTTACTTTTATTCTACGGGGATATTTGTTTCTGAACCGGGATAACCCATATTCTGATTGATATGTCCCTGACTGTTTGAAGTAATAGCTGTCAAGGGGACAGGATAAAGCACATGATACGGCTTCATCACAAATGCATTGGTGGAATAAAAAAACTCTTCCTTATAAAAATTATTCTTTTGCATGATGCGGTCGTAATACCAGTTTTTTTCACTGAAGTTATTGAGAGAATAGCCGTCCTTATTTAATTTAGCTTTTAGATATGCAATTCTGGTTAACTCAATCTTTCTATGTTCTTCCAGATAAAGTTCTCTTGCCCTTTCATCCAGGATATCATCCAGGGTTACATTATTCAATAATGGAGCATTCACTCGAGAGCGGATCACATTCACATCGGCCTTCGCTTTATCTAACTGTCCCATCCACCAGTATGCTTCGGCACGCATGAGATAGGTCTCAGCCAACCGAAAAACATAACTGTCGGTAAATCCTCCCGAAGGTGTTTTCCCCCTGTTGATATCATCCTTATAGATTAATACTTTCACAATGGGAAATGAAAAATAACAACGCATTGTATCTGAAACAAACTGTCTTTGGACAGGTTTGCCAAACCATGTAGCACTACCGCCCTTTGAGGCCGGTCTGTTATACCAAAGGCGGGAAATGTCATACCAGTTGTTGTTATTATGACGCAGATCGCTTCCTGCAGCTGACCAAATTTCATATTGACTGTAGTTTGTAGGCCTGATCTTCGCAATTCCTCTGCCCAATGAATCCAATAGTTGATATCCGGCATAGGGAGCAGCATCATAAGTTGTACCGGGTTTCCCGTCCGGTGTACGAACGGCCGCTCCATTGCTCCAGTAAGGAACAAAATTACGCATTCTTGCAGAGCCGTTGACTGCTACATTACCCTGAATGCCAAAACGTTCCTGCACAACGTAAATTGCTTCCTTATTTTCCGGAGAACTTATATTGTCTTCATTAAACAGGTCGTTGAACACATCCAGCTTTGCATTGGAAGCATTCACGCCAAACCGGGAAGTCATCAACTTTAAACCATAATCGTTGATGCATCTTGTGGCAGATGCCACAGCATTCTCAAAATCACCGACTGACAAATAGACCTTGGCCAGCAAATGTTCACCTGTTGCTCTGTTTACTGCTCCCGCTTTTACTGATATAGGCAACCATTTTACGGCAAATTCGAGGTCTTTCTTTATCTGATCGAGAATCGTCCAACGTGAGGCGGTATAAAAATCAAGCTTGGGCCCGGTAATCTCTTCAAGGATCAAAGGCACGTCACCCCATTGATGGGTAAGTATAAAGTACCAGTAGGCGCGATGGAAATAAGCTTCTCCCAAAATTGCGTTGCGTTCTTCTTCGCTGGTAAATGTGGCATTGTCGATTCTGCTGATCACCGTGTTGGCATATTTGATGCCGTTCCAGCTTAAATCCCAATATCTCATATGCAAAGAAGCATTCGTGGTAGGAGTAAGTTGGGTTTCCAAATTGTGAATTTCTTTTGTTTCGGGACTACCGATGACGGATACATCTGAAAAAGCATATTCGTATACGATGGGCGTTTCACAAACACCTGCATTAAAGGCATCGCCAAACCACTCCCATTTAATCTGTTTTCTGGAAGTCACAAGCAATGCTTCGAGACCCGCTTTATCAATCAATGTGTTTTCAGGTGCATAGAATGAAAGTGGTTCCGGGGTCAGGTCTACACAAGATGAAATCATACAGACCAGGAGCAATAAGAAGGATATTTTTTTTGTTATTTTTGCTTTCATAATTGTTATTCTTAGAAGATTCTCAAAATGTAAGGTCTAGTCCAAAAGTAAGAATAAGCGGAGATCTGCCTCTGTTCTCCGGATCAAAATAGGTCCAGTTGGTAATAACGAACCCATTATCAACATTGGCACTTACTCGAAGCGATTCCAGGGCATATTTCGTAAGATACTGTGTGGGTATTCTATACGACAACGATGCATTCTGTAGTCTCACATAATCTCTTCTTTTATATATATTTACCGAAGGATTTGAAGAGTTTGAAGCCAATCGAGCAAATTCATTCGATGGATTATCAGGCATCCAGTAGTCAGTTTTTATTGAATTAGATCTGTCAAAATACCTATTGTCTTCATTTCTGGGCATATTATCTACCGCCCAATAATTAAATTCACCTCTCAACAAAAAGGATAAATTGAAATTTTGAAACAATGTGAGATCATTTCTCAGTGATGCGCGGAATTTGGGTACCAGCGAACCTTGCCATACTTTGTCTTTCTGGGTCATTTTTCCATCTGCATCCACATCTAATAATCTGGGATCACCTGGCAGTTTACCATATTTCTTCGCTTCATCTTCTTCTCCCAACTGCCATATCCCGATCATCTTATAATCATATATATCATAAATTCCCTTACCGATGTACCATCCGTTCTGTACATCATCATCTTCACGCTGTCCGACCACATTTCCTTCCTCATCCAGGACATCAACCATGTTGCCATAAAGATGCTTTATGGTATTCTGATTTGTACTGAAGATGACAGAAGATTCCCAGCGTACTTTTTTGGGAATATCCACATTGATGCTTGAAAGAGTGACTTCAAGGCCTTTGTTATCTACCTGTCCAAGATTTGCAATAACACTGCTAAAACCTGTGATTGTCGGTAACGACCGTGAAAGAATTAAATCGCTTGTTTTATTGTAATAGAGATCGACAACTCCGTTAATCCTACTGTCAAACATCCAAAAATCAACTCCTATATTGGTGGCACGCGTACGCTCCCATTTCAGATTATTATTGGCAAGATTATTCGTCCATACGCCTTTTACATTTTCACCATCCATAATGTTATCGGTAACATTCAACCGCGAAAGGGCGACATACCGGCCAATATCCCTGTTGCCGCTCTCACCCCAGGAAAGGCGCAGTTTTAAATCATCAATTACGTTTACATTTTTAAAAAAAGGTTCTTGCGACATTCGCCAGGCTACTGCAAAAGCTGGATAGGTACCGTAAGGATTGTTAATCCCAAAAGCGGAAAATCCGTCACGACGAATTGAGGCAGTAAGCAAATAGCGATCCAACAGATTATAGTTTATCCGCCCCAAAATGGCATTTCCGGTTTGTACCTCATCATTGGATTCGGTAACAGGATTAATTCCGGCATTCATGTTATGAAAAGTCAGGTTGCTGTTTGGCACGAAGCCTTCATTTGACGATGTACTGTTCCAATATTGATATTTTTCTGAACTCACAACGAAGGTCGCATCAACACGATGGATATCAGAGAAAGTATAATTCCAGTTCAGAATATTGTCGATCAACCACTCATAATCCGAATAGTCATTTCTGCTTGCTTCACCTCCTACAGTAATTCCCGGTTTGATATCAGAATGAAAATAGTAATTCTTTCTCCATCCGAATCGGTTATTTACGTTTGTCTGTAAGCTGAATCCTTTTGGAAAGGTTATGTGTGAGAAGATAGTAGAATTAAGTGTCTGCACGCGGTAAAAATAATCATCCACATAGTGTTCCAACAACGGATTTGCAATTCGTGCGTCATTCGTTGGAAATCGTTTGATGGATCCATCCTCTTCATACATTGTTCCGAATGGACTGATCACGTCGGCATTTCCTGTATTTGCGGTGATATCATTATCACTTCTGTTGGAGAATTGCGTATTGGTTCCGATTTTTAACCAATCAGTTACATTTGTTTCAAGATTAATACGCCCCCTTACAGCATTAAAATTATCACCTACCACAAAACCTTCGTTATTTTGATATCCCAATGACGTATAGTAATTTACTTTGGGTGTACGACCTGAAATGGAGATGTTGTAATCTTGTCTCACCCCTGTTCTATAAATCATATCTCTCCAATCCACGGAATTCCCTGCCGTATAATTTTTAAGCTCTACATCAGTAAATTGCAACCTGTTAAGCCACGTCTCGGTATAATTACCAGAAAAAGATGGATCATAGGCAGCCCACTGTTCCTTGGTTACGCCCATAGGTAATTGATCCGGGTTATCATAGTATCCAAGCCCTTTTTTTTTTGATTCAGGATTGAAAAAATCAATTGTTTTCCAATAATCCGCTCTACGAGTAACATATTCATCAGGCGTTGGTAAGGGGGGGATTGTCCTGAGATTTGAAAATCCATATTTTGCATTCAAGGTAATCTGTGGTTTGTCTGATTTTCCTTTTTTGGTATTGACCATGATCACACCCGCAGACCCCTTCGAACCATAAATTGCAGTAGAACTGGCATCTTTCAGCACATCGATACTTTCAATATCATTCGGATTGATATCGCTGATATTGCCGTAGTAAATGTTCCCGTCAAGAACAATCAACGGTGACGTGGAGGCCTGTAGCGACGCAGGTCCCCTCACCTGAATACTGCCTCCTCCGGCGGCGTCGTTATTCACACCGATATTGATCCCTGCGAGGTTTCCTTTCAAAAAGTCAGCCACTGTGGTCGCTACTTTTGTTTCAATTACATCACTACCAACGTGAGAAACTGATCCGGTTAAATCCTTCTTGCGAACGGTACCGTATCCAATCACAACGACTTCGTCCAAAAGTTTTGTATCCTCACGCAACACCACATTTAGCTTATTTGTTCGTGCGGTAACCAAAATCTCCTGCGTTTCATAGCCAATATAAGAAAACACAAGGATAGAAGATTCCCCGCTGACGTTGATCTGATAATTCCCGTCGACATCGGTAATTGTACCCTCGGAAGTACCTTTTACTATCACTGTCACCCCAATAACCGGGATTCCATCGGTATCTGAGACGGTACCGGTTATCGTTCTCAATTGAGCATTCTGTGCGCTCAGCCCAAAGAAACTACATCCAATAATTATGATCAGATACAGTTTAATAATCTCACTCAATCTATTTTTCATTGTAAATTAAAAATTATAAATATTATTCACCTGAAGGTCGTTTCATTTTTTCTCCAATTGAAACTGCCCGTTCAAAGGTTGGACTCGCAGCCTCATTCCAGTTAACTTTTTGTATTCGGACGTTGCGGTAGTTGGTATCACCACCGCCGGGTAGGTTCCGGGCGTGGTAGATCACCCAGTCTTCCGTACCGTCGGGCGATTTGAAGAAGCCGTTATGGCCGGGGCCGAATACCCCTCCCTCATCGTTGCGTGTCAGGATGGGCTGGTCATACTTGATCCAGTCCGCTTTCACCATTGGGTTACCACCCGGTTTGAGTTTCAACAGACCGAGACAGTAATCATCTGTCCAGAAACCACTCCCGGAGTATGTGAGAAACACCTCGCCATCCTTGTTTGTGATGATTGCAGGGCCTTCGTTGATCGGGTTGCCATGCTTTTCCCATGCATAATCGGGTCGGGAGATCAGTACCCTCTCACCGTCAATGGTCCAGGGATTAGACATCCTGGCAATATAGAGATTTTGTGTCGCGGTGTTCTCGGGTGAGGACCAGCCAGACCAAATTGTATAAAGCTGTCCTTCATGCTCCAGGATTGTGCCATCAATGGCCCAGTTGTCGGTAGGGTCAGTCATTTTTCCTTTGAGCATCCAATCGCCTCCCCTTGAAAGCTGTGACCCTGAGTACTCCAGTACGTACATCCGGTGGTTCCGGTTTTCACCATTATCTGCCGCGATATAGGCATACCACTTGTTGTTGATTTTGTGCAGCTCCGGTGCCCAGAGGTTGCTCGAGTAGGCGGTACCGGAAGGTGGGCGCCAGCGGGAGTGGAGTACAAAGTTGTCTCCCTCAAAATAATCGGAGATTCGTTTCACCTCGTAAAGGGAGAGAGAACTGCCGGCTGTATAGGTGAAATAGTACTTGCCGTTTTCCAATACAACCCAGGGATCGGCACCCCTGCTCCAGACAGGATTCACAAAATAGAGATTCGGTTCGGGCTCTTCCTCTTCGATGGGATCAGGGTCGATATCCTCCTCCATCTCAGCCGTTTTATCCCCACAACTGAGGAGGAAGAGGATGATCAGCAGTTGCCACCAGGAGGAGAGTAGTTTGTTTGCTAATTTCATCTTTTGGTTATCTTGTAAATAGTCCAACTTCAGCCAAAGCAGCGTTATTCTCATTACTGCTGTGGGCATTTTTCAAAATCACCTTGAAGTAACGGACACTTACCGGTTCCGGTATGGAAAGGTATTGCATATCGCTGATGCTCTCCAGGATGTAGTCTCCGAATGAGGTCCACTCCACGCCGTCCAGGCTGGTCAGCAGCTCTGCGGTCTTCGGACGCGCTGCGGCATCACCCACACGGGTAATAATGGCAAATCCCTCAATCCCTTCATGGATCTGTCCCATGTCTACCTGTACCCAGTGAGGGTAGTAAGTCTGAGGAGTGATTTGGTTTACCCATATGGTGGAAGGATTGTTGTCAATAGTATGTGAAGCAGGCCTATATCGGGTTCCTGATCGATCATCAAAACTGGAAGCGGTAGCAGTCCAGCCCGTTTTGGCCAGTTCAACCGGTAATCCCTTTACCCGAATGGAGTCATAACCGGTATAAAACTGATCTATGGCCAATGAGGAGGGCTTGAAGAAGGAGCGAAACTTGAGCCATCCTCTCGAGAAAGAGTTTAGCACCACAAAGGGTTCTTCGGGTGAGACCAAGAGAGTGTCGTAGACCATATCATTGTTTCTGTAGATCAATTCCGTACCTTTCATTGTGGTATCGGTCACATTGGTGAAAAAGACCTTCAGTGTTTGGGCATCCAAGAACTCGGTGATTTCCGGTATGCGGGGAAGCAGGGTGTTCTCATATTGTTCTCCATATGTGCGCCCTATAGCCTCTACTGTTACCGAATTGTTCCCCAGGTCGTCAAAGGTGATGATCTCGAAGGTGTAACTTCCCTCGGGCATATTCTCCAATGGCACCACAATGGTGTCTTGACTCTTTTCAATGTTAATCTCTACTGAATCTGTCCGGTTGTTCCAGTAGACAATGGCGTGCGATACGGAGGGATCTGCCGAACGGAGCCAGCGCAGGTGTAATCGGTTATACCCGGGAAGGACCTGAACCGAATCGGCCTTCCCCACATACTTGATCACTCCCTTTTCCAGGAATCCCCGGTAGGTATCATCCATTTTGGAACAGCCGGTAATGACTGCTACCATAGTCACCAGAAGTGACATTATCCAAATCAAACTGTTTTTCATATTTTTAATTGCTTAATATTATCTTTAATTCATAGGGTATACCACGACTGCCGGCGGTCAGTGCATCGTTCATCGGCATCCAAGCATAGTCTGTATAATGGCTGCCAGCCACAGAATAGCTGACTTCCACCAGAAAATTGTAAATATTCCTGTTAGGAATCTGATCAATGGCAAAGGGATTGGGAGGATCGAACAGGTAACTTCCTTCATCGTCGAGCGTAGTCCGATACTGAATCACGTCGTTCTCTCTCACCACATTGCCGCTGCTGGTCTGAATCACTGGGAAGAAGCGGAGCTTTGCGCCCACAGCAGGGGTCTGATCCTTCCTTTTCACCTTCACCCAAAAGGCATCAGGGAAGAAGTCCCAGTAGTGACGAGCTACCCTCTCATCGCCGGAGGCGTTGATGATGATTTGAGCAAACTCAGACCATACCGTTTCCCCATAGGGATAATTCATGATGCAGCGATCCGACTCGTAGGCCTGGTGACTGACCGGATTCCGGGCAGCTGTGACCTCACCCAGGTAGAGGTCGTACATCCCCCGGGTATGACCGAACTCGTGCAGCAGTGCATCTACCGCATTCGAGCCAAAGATTCCCTGATAGTCATGTCCCAGCGTCAGATAGGGAGCCCTTCTCCAACCCCAGGAGTCGTCATCGTCCGCCGCATGGTCGTTCACCACCAGCATCAGATCGAGCGATGCATCATTGACCCACTGCTTTGTGGTAAACTGTGACGATCTGCCGGAGAAAGAAAGAATCTCGGTCGCATAGAAGTGAATCTGATTGTTCCCCTCATCATTGAGTCCCGCAACCTGAAACTTTTTACTGGCACGGGCTATCGCCTCATCCATCTTCTCCTTGAAGGGTATCATCCCCCCATGATCGGCGATGGTCTGTTCTTCAACCATCACCTTGCAGCGGAAAGCCCATCCCGGCAGGCTGTCATATACCGCGTAGCGGTTCACGTATGACTGGCTGAGATAATCAGAGAATAGCGTATCGATCACCTTCTCTCCGGGAGCATAGATCGTCCTGTAACGGATCGATCCCCGCAAACCCGAATGGATATCGGGTATCTCGGACTCACTTTCATTTCCGGTAACCAGACGAATCTGTCTTGTTTTTCCCTCTCTGTCCTGGTACGCTACTTCCGCACCGATGGCACTTCCCTCACTCTTTGGTGCCCAGATCAACCTCAATCGCTCATCCTTTGTATAGATGATGTCTGACAACCTGCGGGGCGTAAGCGTGGATGCATACTGGTCACCATAAACATAACCCGACAACATCACCTTCCCGGAGCGGTGGCGATCCTTGTCGAGGGTGTAGAGTTCCAGCTGATACTCACCCTCCTCCAGGTTGTTGAGCAAGATCTTCACACTGTCTGTTCCGGCAGGGATGGTGTACAGCAGGGAGTCACTCCGGTTGTTCCAGTAGACCAGCGCACCGGTGATTAATGGATTGGTTTGCTTCCAGGTGATCAGCAGGCGGTTGTAACCGGAAAAGAGCCTAGCCCCATTGGGCCGCTCCACATATGGATCCTCCTCTTCCTGTTGTTCAGGAAGAGGGGCCTCTTTCGAGCAGGCCACCACTCCCGTCACCAACAGCAACAGTAACCAGTGGAAGAAACGAATCACATAGGTTTTCGGTCTCATATTGCTGAGCATGGGGTTATAGGATTCTTCCCCAGAAAGAGACTTCCTGAATATAGATATAATCAACCAGCCCCCAGGTCTCAAGAGTTTTCATGCGGATGTAACGCACTGGAGGAGTTCCTTCCGGAAAATCAAAATCTTCACCCAGGTTGGTGGCATAATTGAGATCTTCCGTGGTGGCCGGACCGGGTCCTGAAGGCTTGTAGGATTCGCAATCCATCAGTTTGATCCATCCATCCCACGAACCTGTAGGGTCGGGTGCATCTGCTCTTCCCCATATTTCCCATCTGCGGGGTCCGCCAAGCGCGTAGGCATAATTGGTGGCACCTCCACCTCTGTGCCAGAATTTGTAACGGCTCAACTGTACGGTACGGCCCATATCAAAGGTAAACCACTGCGGCATCCCGGATCCCGGTTTTGTATGGAATACGGGAATGCCACCGTTTGGTGCAATCCGTTCATCCCAGATCTGATACATATAACCGTTGGTAATATGAGCTTCATACGTATCTGTCGGCAATGAGACTTGCTGGAAGAGATCTTTTGGGATAAACTCCTCAAAGAGGGGGGTCAGCAGCTGGGTGATGGTATCCGACGTGTTGCCCCAGCGGTCGCGGATCACCGCACCGAAAAGTCTGGACTCATTGGAAAATCCTCTCATAGAATACTGTCCCTTGATTGATTTGGTATAGTAAGTCTCCACCTCTCTCAACCCGCCCAACGAATCAGCAAAGAGAATCACTGCAAGGCTCGCTGCGGAATTGTTATCGAAACGAACCGTGATGCCGCCAAAAGTCTCGGTAAAGGAGAAGGATTCATATGCCACCTTGAGCGGTGAGATGAGCGGTGTAACCTTCACTGTCACCGGATTGTCAGAAACTTTCTCGCCGTAACTTACCGTGTAAAGCTTTACTGTATACTCCTTTTCATCGGAAAAGCCATCCACCAGGATTGAATTGGTGTACAGCGAGGAGATAGACTTTTTCTCCACTCCGGGGCGGATCTCGTAAATCGCCTTCACATAGCGGAGGTTCGGGTCATCCGGAAGATTGTAACTGATGCGGGCAGCACCGTTGAGGGGAGTTACCTTCACATCGCTGATCTGTGCCGGTGCCTCATCGTTGTTTACCGGACCCACGTAATGTTCTTCCGAACATTGAACCATGGTCAACAGGAATGTCACCGTAACAAGAAAAGCGGCAACTGAGTTATATATTTTTTTCATAATCCATTATTTTTTTATTTGTTTACCATCCTGGATTTTGCACGGTGTTGCGGTTGGCAAGCAGTT
Organism: Proteiniphilum sp. UBA4977; assembly: GCA_002398565.1. GTDB lineage: Bacteria > Bacteroidota > Bacteroidia > Bacteroidales > Dysgonomonadaceae > Proteiniphilum. The sequence continues at coordinate 18,373 of DGZP01000006.1, read as the reverse complement.
CCGTTTCGGCAATTGGCCATAAGTAATCCTTTGTTGTAAAAGTTTGCTGGTGCAATACCCGCTCACGGTAATAACCCTGTGGGGTCTGTTGTTCAATATCCCATCCGGTAATGGGTCTGTTCAGTTCATTCACCGCTTTTTTCCAGCGCTTGAGGTCCCAGTATCGTTGTCCCTCGAAAGCAAGTTCCACAGTACGTTCCCGGTGGATGATATCACGCAATCCCTCTTTTGAGGCTGGTTTATCAGGATTGTTAGAGTAATTGCTCCATGCCTCAATCACGCCGGGCAGACCGGCGCGGGTACGAATCATATCAAGCAGTTCGTATACCTTTTCGCTTGGTCCCTCCATCTCGTTCAAAGCCTCTGCATATAGGAGGTAAAGGTTTGCTAACCGCATCACCGGCCAGGGATACTGTTCACGCGAATAGCTATTCTCCTGAATCACGTTCACATAGTTGACATACTTTTTCGGCCAGATGCCGGTCACGTTGAAAGTGAGGTTGGAGATGTTGGAAGAGGGTTCCCCCTTCTTGGCTGAAACGAACCAAGTATCTTTGTCGTCATACTTCCCCTGACCGTACCATATACCTCCATCAAAGCCAATAGAAGCGTAGTAGCGTGGCTCCCGGTCAAAGTTCATGGCAACGGTGGTGTAACCCAACTTAATGTAATATTTGCTGTTATCGTCTCCTGTTCGAAGCTGGAAGCGGTTGGCATAATCCCAGGTTTTATCCTCTTCAATGGGTACGCCATTCTTGGAATAGAAGAAACCGGCAATTTTGAGGGGCACGGCTGCATTACCCTCCGCGGAACGATTGGTAATCTTGGAAGGATCAAGTCCCCTAGGTGTTCCTTGAATTTGCATATTATCCGTCATGCTGTTGGTGTTACCCCAAATCACCTCACTGTTCCACTTCTCATTCATGCTGTTGCGGATATTCATCTGCATCCTGATTTCGGGGGAGACATTGTATTGTCGTGAACTCTGCGAATAGTAATATAGTTTGTAGCCCAGCGAATCACACATTTTCACAGCAGATTCACATGCCTCAGCGGCTCTTACCCATTTGCTCTCATCATAGACAGGGTTAAAGAGTAATTTCCCACGGTTATCACGGAAATTGGCATAATCAGTATTACCGTTAAAAAGTGGACTGGCCGCAACTACCAGAATATATGCCTTGATCGATGCTGCAATCGGCTGGGTTATTCTGCCCAGCTCGGCAGATTCAGCTACAATAGTTGCCGGTAGATAGGGTGTTGCCTCATCAATCAGCTCCACCACATAGTCGAATCCCTCATCGACCGGATCGCGGTACACCTTTACTTCCTCTACCGGAGTGTTGATGTGCAGATTTTCTCTTTTCAACGGAATGGGTCCGTACATACGCAATAGATAGAAGTGATAGTAGGCCTTTAGAAATTTTACCTCGGCGATCCATCTGTTCTTTTCAGACTGATCCATGTCGGGCACTCTTTCAATATTTTCGAGAAAGATATTACAGTCACGGATAGCCTGATAGAGGTCACGGCCACCCCGGGCACCTTGCCAGTAATTGAGGTATGGATTTACAATGTCCTGATAACCCTGAGCAACCATCCATCCTGACTGGGAATAGTTGTTATGAAGCCAGATCTCATCACCTGAGGTCAGGGCGGGATTCTGGGCTATATTGCTATGCTTGGGAAGATAGCTGTAACAGCCAAAGAGGTAACGTTCAGCCGTGGTACGCATATTAAATGCCTGTTCAATCGTGGGAATATTATCCGGTACGATATCAAGATAATCATTACAGGAGGTTATCAACAGGACAACCAGTAGTATATTTAGTATTTTCTTTTTCATAAGACAGGAATTAATAAGATAATGTGAGTCCAACGTTAAACACCTTCTGAATGGGGTACTTCAAGCCGTTACCAGCCATCTCCACATCCCAGAGTTTAAACTTGCTCCATGTGAAGAGATTGGTGCAGTTCATATATAGGCGCATGTCGGACATGCCTAGACGTTTTACCAGGTTATTGGGAAGAGTATACCCCATTTCAACCTGTTTCAGCCTCATAAAGGAGCCATTCCGCATGAACCAGGTGCTGCTCACCGTGTTGTTTTGAATGGGATAGGTGCTAAGACGTGGCCACAAAGCATACAGATCTCGCTTTTCTTCCGACCAGTAACTGTCGGCATAAGCTTTCAACAATTGGTTGGTGAAAATTGTACCGGAGCTTTGCTCCGAATCGTTGTAGTAGTAAGGCACAAAGGGTGCCGTTGCGGAAGGACTAATCCAGAAAGAGCTTCTTCCGGAGCCCTGAAAGAAGGCAGATATATCGAACTGCTTGTATCCGTAGGAAAAACCGAAACCGTATACAATTTCAGGTGTGGTAGGGTACCCGATGGGTACCTGATCCAACGTGGAAATCACACCGTCACCATTCACATCACGATATTTAATATCTCCCGCCATGTAGTCGCCGAACTGTCTGGGTGAGTTGGCCACCTCGGCATCATCGGCAAAGAGACTTTCAGCGATATAGCCCCAGTTCTGACTGATAGGATAGCCGATTCGCGATCTCCAAGGCGCATTCGGATAGTCATACTCTTCATACACATCATAGACACTGGTGGCATAGGTGAAATTACCCCTTCCCTGGACCCACATATCCTTGTTGATATAGTGGTTGATGTCAACAGAAATATCAACTCCATGCCCCGAAGCCTTGCCTATATTGGCTGCGGGCACCGTCCAAAGCCCCATTGAGGCAGGCGTGGATGCTCTCTCCTGGAGGATGTTGTACCGATTCTCGGTGAAATACTCAGCAATGATATCCACTTTGTTAAATAGACCTATTTCCAGCGCGGCATTCATCTTCTTGGCGGTCTCCCAGGTGATATCGTTATCGGAATAACGGATCACCGAGTAACCATTGCGCTGATAACCGTTGTCACGGCCGAACACAGCACTCATTCCGGATGCATTTGGATTGATTTCCGAGAGGTATAGGAAACGACCCGAACCGATGGCATCGTTACCCACAAGACCGTAGGTGGCACGCAGCCTCAAATTGTCAACTGTCTTCTTCAACCCGCTGAAAAAGTTCTCATTCGAGATGCTCCAGGCTAATCCAGCCGAAGGGAAGAAACCCCAGCGATGTGTCTTGTAGAAACGTTCAGAACCGTTGTAACCGAAGTTGAACTCGGCAAAGTAACGGTTGTCGAATCCATAGGTAGCCCTCCCTGAAAGACCCAGGTTACGGTAGGGTAGCGAGGACTGCAGTGAACCGGCATTTCCGTTCAGTTGTTGTCTGAGTACATAGACCAGCATGCCGCTCAGGTTGTGCCTGTCAGCAAACAAACGGTTGTAATCGAGAGCTGTTTCGATGTAGACGGTAGAATTGACCCTCTTTTCGCCTTCATTATAGGTGAGGTATTCTGTACCTCCATCGGGATCAATGATTCCCACCCTATAGCTGTTCTCACGAGTATTGTAACTCTCCAACTGATAATAGAAGGGAGAGTAGTGTCTGGAGAGATCAAAATAGGAGGTACGGGTGGTATTGAAACGAGCCCGTGCCCTCAAGCCTTCTGTCACAAACTTCAGGTCTTGCTTAAATTCAATCTGTGCGTTTACATTGGAACGTGAATTGTCACGGTATCCCCTCACCAGATCAGCATAAGGATTCAGATACTGTCCATCATCGTAGTTCCCAAACATAATGTGCTCCACAAATGGATGATCCTTATCTTTCGGATAGTAAGCGGGGAAAAGTACCGGGTTGGCACGCATCACACGAGTATAGAGATCCCCACCACCGTAGAGCGGCCCCTTGTAATCATCAAACACCCCTGAGATACGGAGAATCATCTCAGTGGTGGGAAACACATTGACATTCACATTCGATCGCAATGAGTAGGTCCTGAGCTTGATGTTGTTGTTGAAGTTGTTCCGGTTATCCACCTTCAGGACCCCGTTGTCCTGGTTGAATGAGCCGGCCACGAAATACCTGGCAATATTACCACCACCCGAAACACTTAGATTTACACGCTGATTCATGGCATAATCCTTGAACAGCTCCTCTTTCCAGTCGGTAGTAGGATAGATGTATGAACCGGAACCGGGTACCGTGTTCTCGATCTTGTCATCCGAATAGAGAATTCGCCCCAGCGGATCTCGCGTCAGGATCGCTTCGTTGTTCAGTTTCATGTAGGTAACTGGGTCGGCTAACTCCACATCACGGGTAGGCATGGATGCAGATCCTTCTACCCTCAGTGAGATCTTGGCTTTTCCTTCCCTTCCCTCTTTCGTAGTGACCAAAATCACACCATTGGCACCCCTGGCACCATACAATGCCGTAGCGGTGGCATCTTTCATGATTGAAAAGCTGGAGATGTCATCCGGATTGAGACGTGCGAGATCTGTTGATGTGAGTTCAATCCCGTCGATCAGTATCAGCGGGTCTTTTTTGTAACCAAATGTGGTCACTCCACGAATAAAGAATTCCGCGTTGTCCAGACCTGGCTCACCCGACCGCTGATAAGCAATCACACCCGACATCCTACCCGCAAGGGAGGTGGTCAGGTTGCTGGAGGGAGTCTTCAATTCGGAAGGGCGAATCGTGGAAACAGAGCCTACAATCTCTTCTTTCTTCTGAGTACCAAAGGCGACCACCACCACATCATCGAGTGTCTGAGAAGACTCCTCCATCGTGATACTCAGGCTTCTCTGTGTACCTACTTCAATTTCCTGGCTTTCAAATCCCACGAACGAAAAGACCAGCACGCTGTTGTTGCCGGCGACCGTCAGTGAGAAATTGCCGTCAAGGTCAGTCACTGTTCCGTTGGATGTGCCCTTTTCTATCACAGTCACACCGGGAAGCTCCGCGTTGGTTGCATCTACCACGGCACCTGTGACCCTGACTCTCTGAGCCGTCACAGACAACGTCACCAATGACAATAACAATAAGACATATAATTTCCTCATTCTAAAAATAATTTAAGATTTAATATTACACATTTAAATTTTTCATTGGGTTTTTATAAGTATCCCATGAACATTGTAGATAAAACCCATTCCCTATAAAGACATCATTCAATAAATCAAAAATGATGATTGAAATAATTAAAGACTACATGTATATTTGCAAGTCACAGTATTTTTTTGCATTTTAGTCGTTAACAAAGTTAGAAGCCAGTTCACCGACATTCTTTTTTCCTCTTCAATCATCTTTTTCAAGATTAAGGCGTGGAATTCTTTTTTGCCATTTCCAACGCAGTGGTGGTGATATAATACTTGGCCAACATATTGGATACCTCCCATTCGGGTAAATCCCGATTCACTAGATAGCCGAAATATTTTGCAGCTACCATTCCAAAATAATCTTCGTGTCCCTTTCTGTTTTCTACGGGAACAATAATTTGATACCGCTCATCCGTAATTCGTTGTACAGACAGATAAGGATAGGTTTTTTGCAGTTCGGAAACCATCTCACTCAATGCCAATTCGAAGACTTTCCCATCAACAGCTTGATCTTTATCGATATACAATTGCTTGATATAGTTCTCCTCTTTATTCTGTACAATTTCTACGCTGGCGCGCGTCCCTTTGATCAAGGCACTGTATGCATCACCCCCTCCTTCCGGGGCTTCATAATTCCAAAGTGCGGTAACTTGGATGTTCTTTCCTTTCACCCGATAGTTGATCCTGCCGTTGCTGTACACATCCAGCCTGCCATCTTTGACATACTTGGTGAGAAAATCGGGGAAGGCCTCTAATTGAGTGGAGCGTGTGAAATCATCCAACGTCAATGTTGTGGGCCAATGGTTGGCTGAAGTTATCTGCACATCATTGCGGTAATCGATGGTGGAATCCGGGAAGCACTGCCAGTGAATCAAATCGACCAGATGAGTGGCCACATCCACCATCCCTTCGCCCTGCTGTTCCACATCATAGAACCACGCGGGACGGACCAGTACATTCCCCGAAACCTGTTTATAGAAATGATGTACGTTTTCCATGACAACAGAAGGATCATCAGGAGTGCCGTCCCGGAGTTCACCAAACAGTTCTCTGTTGTTGATGAGCTCACGCGTGAGGGTGTTCAGTATCTCGTAGCGTTCGGTCATCACATCATAGAGATATACATCCTGCGCGCGGGCGCTATCGAATGCAGCCTCCAGCAGTTTGAATCCTTCCTTGTTGATGGCCATCGGCTTGTCTGAAAGGACATTGTAGCCGGCATTGATCGACTTGGCAATATAACCGGTTTTCTTTCCGTTGTTACCGGCAAGGATCACTACATTTCCTTTTTTCTCCTCGATCATCCGCTCAAGATAATCCTCACCCGCACAGACCATTTCATGCCAACGGGTGGGATCATCGGAACGCCGGTTATACCCCTCGATGCTCTTCATATACTGGTTCAGCTCATCACCCTCGGGCGCATATACCCATACAGTATCGTTCACCTGTTTCTGCGGAAACTTTTGCAACAGGCTTGCATGAAAATGGCCCGGATCCAATACTACCAGTTCAATTTCCCCATCTCTGCCGGTAAACGATGGCTTCGATTCTTTTTTCTCTTTTTGGGTATTGCATGACAAAATGAAAAGCATGATAAGAATCGGCGTGAAAGTATGTAATAGATTTTTCATCAATCGGGTTTTTGAATGTATTTTTATTAAAAAGACTTATTCGAAGGGAGTCATAAATTCATTGGTCAACCTTTGTGATCAGATCTTGCATGTGATCGTTTCCAATTATATGCCGACTGATGCAATAGCCATCAGTCATCGATCAGGTTTTCACCTCAAACCTTGATATAATCAGTACCATAGGGATACCGTTGCGACCGCTTTAGCATCGAGTTGGCCGCTTCACTGTTTCTGAATTTCTCGGTGTTGGGATCCCACTCTAACCTGCCCGGCACCTTCATGGCGATGTGGCTGATCAGACATACGGTACAGGCACGATGGCCGATCTCCACCGGAGAAATCGGTTCTTTCCTTGTTTTGATGCAATCCAACCAGTTGCCGTGCTGGTTATCGCTTCGATACAGGTGAATCTCATGTTCCTTTATTTCGGAAGTGAGAATCTTCGGGTCGCTCGCGTCCAACGCTCTCGCACTCTTCTCCTTATCTACTGGATCGCTGGCTGAAGCCATGTAACTCCCTCGTGAGACAAAGATCCAACCCTGCGTACCTTCATACCGGATACCGTTCGTATATCCGCCGCTGGTGTACATGGTAACTCCATTTGCATATTCGGCCTTCACCATAAAATCGCCGTGCACGTTCCACAATCCCGACTTGGGGAACTGGGCCACCGCTTCAACGGAAACTGGACCCGTGTATTCCGTATTCATTCCCCATGCGGCAGAATCGAAATGGTGCTGACCCCAGCCAGTGATCATGCCAGAGCCGAATTGCTCACACCGCAACCAGCCCGGACGGCCATAATTGTCCTGGGGATGCACGCGTATCTCCGTGTAATACACTTCGGGCGTCGAACCAAGCCACATGTCGTAGTTCAGATTCTCGGGAATGGGCATCTGAGCCGCTTCGGGTCCGGACGGGTCTCCCGGCAAACCGATTTTCACCGTGTGCAGCTTACCTATTCTTCCGTTCCTGACCAATTCCGCTGCGATCCTGAATTGCGGCGAGGAGCGCTGCTGGGTGCCTACCTGAAGGATAACACCTTGCTTCCTGACAATATCACTCAAGAACCGGCCCTCGTGCACCGTCAGCGAGGTGGGTTTTTGCAGGTAGATGTCTTTTTTGGCCAAGGCGGCCCGGGCTGCAGGTTCTGCATGCTGATGATCAGGCGTACTGATGATCACAGCATCGATGTCCTTGTTCAACAACATCTCCTGGTAATCATCATACATGCGGACATTCGAGTATTTGCTGCTGCCCGTTTTCTTCGCATAATAATCGTCGATAAACTTCTTACCGTCCAAAAGGCGCTTTTTATCTACATCGCACACGGCGATAAACTGAGCCTGATCATATTTGATGGTTTCAGCCACATCATGATCGCGTGCGATCCTACCAAATCCTATCTGTCCGATATTGATCTTGTTGCTCGGCGCATTCTTACCGAATACCGACGAGGGAACAATGGTAGGGAATACAACTGCCCCTACTGCCGTGGCCGTTGCTTGCTTTATAAATACTCTTCGTCTCATGTTTAATTATTTTTTTCTGATGCATATTTTTGGAATTCACGCGCGATACCCGCCTCAATGTGATTGCCTTCATGAACAATTACCCTATATCGGAGCCGGATCAACTCTCCTTTTTTCAACGGCGTACTTTTATCATCCTTAGGCCAGTACATGGGTGTGGGAGAAAAGAAACCATAATCGCGCGTAAACCACGGCGCAGGATACCACGCATTGGAGGGGTGCTGTAAAATGGCAATCCCTTCTGTTTTACCCAACCTTTTTCCATGACAATCAATCCACGGCGAACGTTTTCCAAAGGTGTCCTTCTCACCCGTGTCTCCTTCGGCATTGATCATTGTACCCCCGTTGGTCACTGCCAGATCAGGATCAATCCGTCCGCTAAAAAGAGAATGATTCGTTTTTTCGATCACCACGTCCATCAGCATCTCCATTGTGATATCGAAGTCAATCTGAAATTTATCTTTCGACGGAGCCGATACAATGATGGTTCGTTTGTCCTTGATGGGGGCATCGGCGCCGGGTCGCCTCCAGATGCATTCATTCTCAATAGCTACCCTTTCCGATCCCGACTCAATAATATCTGCCCGCAAAGAAATTATCTGGCCTCTTTCAATACCCTCCTGCCAGTAATTACCTCCATTGACTCTGTCACAGCCAAAAAAGAGTGAACTGTGATGGGGATAATTTGCATTACGCATAGAGGTCACGGATGCCTTCGATGGGCCATTTACCGGGTAAAAAAACGGATATTTCTCAAAATCAGAGAGAATGTAACTGGTAAAAAGGTTCCCATCAATCTTGATGTTAATCTTATCACCCAATCTCTCCGCCGTTACTTTCGACTGAGGAAAAGCAGCATGGCAAAAAAAGACCGTGCATAAAATAAAATGTGCAATTTTTTTCATGATTTATCTATTTACTATTTTTCTGAATTTCAATTTCAGGTGCTCTGGAAAAACTGTTCCAATACTTCTCGGCCGTTACTTTGTCAAGCGAACCGTCGAACACGATCATCCGGTACTTCAATACGTACTCATTTCCATTTTTCAACTTCCACGATTGATGCCGAATGGGAGTGAATTCAAAAAACATATCTCCCCTGCCTCCATTACCATCCAGCGGCCATACGCGCATGGGCTCAGGATGGGCGCGGTTGGAAGGGTGACTTAAAAACAGTATACCCGATCGGCCCTCCGGAGTTTTCGATTCCCCCTCCACAATACACCAGCGCGCGTTACTGCCATCCGCATCGATCCTTGTTTTGCCTTCCGAGGTTAATACCGTACAGTTCTCTTTTGTCCATTTTTCTGTAGCCCTGTAACCTATTCCTCCCCCATACCTGTAGGCATCAAGCGTAATACCATTCTCCAAGGGTGTGCTGAGGGATGTGGTATAATCAATCATCCAGACACCGTTACCGGTATTCCATACCCTCACATCCAACACTTCATTCATCGCGACCTGATCCTCCCCTTTCGCCCCGAAATCGATATGTTGTTGCAATGCCTTGAATCCGGAAAAAACATCACCGATTGTTTCGGATATAAAACCGGCAAACTTTACGGTGCCCTGACCTTTGTTCAAATTCCAAAAATCTACTTCCCTGTCGCCAATATGAGTCATAGTCCACGGCCCCCAGATACCGTAATGATGATAATGATCTGGCGGCTGAACCCGAGACAACACCTCCCCCCGGGGAGACCACAGCGGATGAATGAACCCCGAACGCTTAAACAGGCCATCCACTCCTTCCGGCGGATACATCATTGCATACCGGTAACTAAGTATTGGACTCTTTCCTGCA